>NZ_JBMDWL010000120.1:0-70608 GCF_048594625.1 Sphingobium sp. | reverse complement strand
TAGGGCGTCAAAAGCTGACGCGGGCGGTCACGCGGATGTCACGTCCCGACAATGGCGCGAAGTCCTTCAGGAAAGAGGCATGGCGGCGAGCAACGACATCAAAGATATTGTTCGCCGACAGTGCGAAGCTGAGGGGGCGTTCGGTGCCCCAGGGACGGTAATTGACCTGTGCATTGACGAGGGTGAAGCCCTTCGTCTCCGTCTCGAAGTCGGAGACCCGCTTCTGATGGTCAGTCCATTCGATCTCGCCGCGCACATCGACCTTGGGACTGGTAACGCCAAGACCGCCAAGCAGGCGCAACGGCGGGATGCGCGGCGCGGGGCCTTCGCCGACGATCTGCGCATGGACATAGTCGCCCAATGCGTCGGCGACGAGTTTCGCCTCACCGAATGTGGCGAGGGTGACTGACCCTTGCGCCTCAAACCCGTAATAGCGCGCCTTGGCCTGGCTGAACTGATAGACGGGCAGGCCATCCTCTTCCTCACCGGTCAGCCCTTCATAGATGAAGTTGGAAAACCAGTTATGATAGGCGGATGCTTCGAAGCTGTAATTTTCGCCCTTGCCGCGCAGCACCGCTTCCAGTCCCCATGCGCGTTCGGTCTTGAAACCGGGATTGCCGACCTCATAAGCCTGCGTACCGGCATGCGGGCCATTGGCGAACAGTTCCTCGGCAGACGGCGCGCGTTCCGATCGGGAGAGGTTGACGCCGAGGCGCCATTCCTGCCCAAGGCGGTAGGAAGCACCGACCGATCCGGAGAAGGTGTCGAACGTGCGTTTGCCGGAGAAGAACTGATCCTGCTGCTCCAGCGGTAGCGCCTGCAGCTCGCTATGTTCATAACGTGCGCCTGCTTCCAGCTTCAGCGCGCCATGATCTATCGTCTGGAGCGTGAAGGCGCCGAATTGTTCGGTGTCATTTTTCGGCAGGAAGGCTTCTTCGCCGACGACGTTGAAATTGCGCGAATAATATTGGACGCCGCTTGCGCCCTGCCAGCCGCCATGGTCGGCCTGTACCAGTTCGATGCGCCCTTCCATGCCCTGATTGTAGAAAGCGGTGCCGACTTCGCCGCTCTCTTCCAGTTCGAAATGGCGATAGGTAGCATAGCTGGCACGCGCGCGAATGGCCTTAAGGAAGCCGCCGCCGGTCTCCACCTCGGCCCGAAGGTCGAGACGGTCCTGCGCAAGGTCAAGGCGCGGTGCCTCCTGTTCCTGTCCGGGGCGGGTGGCATAGCGCACCGGCACGCCATAAAGACTGTCATAATGGCTGTAGGATACGCCCAGATTGCCGGTGTCGGTGATCAGGGCAGCGCCGATGCCGGCCGTCCAGGTTTCGGCCTGGCTGTTGGGCAGCTTGCCCTTGATCGCGGCGTTTCCGGCGAAATCGATCGCCTCTTCGCCCTCTTCCGGCTCCGCGGCGGGCAACTGGCTCGACGCGAGGGCATCGGCCCGTGCGCTGGGCGACAGGGCATGGCCGCCGATACGCATATTATCGGATTTCAGATAACTGCCGTCGGCGTGGATGACGAACTGGCTGCCCAGCGGCACGTCGATGGAACCCGCGCCGCTGCGTTCGTCGGCCGCGCTGCCATAGGTTGCGATCGCATCGACATGGACGGGTTCATCGGGGACGGTTCGGGGAATGCGCTTGTCGATCACGTTGACCACGCCGCCGATGGCCGACGCGCCGAACAGCAGCGACTGGGGACCGCGCAGAACTTCGATACGCTCGGCGAGCAGGGGATTGACGACCGGGGCGTGATCGACGCTGGTGTTGGATACGTCGATCGAACCGATACCGTCGACCAGTACGCGCACGCGCTCACCCTGAAGCCCGCGCAGAACCGGGCGAGAAGCGCTGGGACCAAAGGATGTCGCGGATACGCCGGGCGTATGCTGCAATGTTTCGCCGATTGATGGGCGCACCGCTTGCGTCAGATCGCTGCCCTGCAACACCGATGCGCCGGAAAGGATGTCGGACCGGTCACGGTCAAACGGCGCGGTGACAATGATGTTGGCGGGCGTGCGTTCATGCTGTTCGGCGTCAGCAGCACCTGCGTCATCTGCAAAAGCTGGTTGAGAAAGCGTCAGGACCGCGATGGTCGATGCGGTCGATAGAAGGAAACTGATGCGCATTGGCTACCCTTTTTATGATCCGAACCCCGGATCCTCTCCTTATGGCGCTTCGCGGCGCTTGCCCCTGTCGCGGCCTTCTTATGCTCGTTCGTTTCAAGTTACAATATAACATAAACACTCTGTGACAAAATATTGCCGCCATGGTCTCGCAAGCGGGTGCGTCGCGATGTTTCCCCAGCAACAATTTGTAATTGCTGATGAATCTTCAAACGATAGCCCGAAAATGCCTCTTTTTTGGCTTGTGAAATGATATGTTGTTACGTAACGGGATGGTATCTCAGAACATCAACGGGGGACATTCCTTGAGCCATCGCCGTCATTATCTGTGCGCCGCGTCGATCGTCGCGATCGCGCCCACCATGGCATTTGCCCAGGCGGGCGGGCACAGGCAGGGAGACATCGTCATTACCGCCGCGCCCCTTGGGCAAAAGGCCGATGAAACCGCCACGCCGGTCGTCACGCTGACCGGCGAAGAACTGATCCATCGCCGCGCCGCGACGCTTGGGGAGACGCTGGCGGGCCAGCCCGGCATCAATTTCGAGAATTTCGGCGGTGGCGCCAGCCGCCCGGTCATTCGCGGCCAGTCCTCCCCACGCGTGCAGATTTTGAGCGACAGCGCCAATGTGCAGGACGCCTCGGCCATCTCGCCCGATCATAATGCCACCGGCGAACCCCTGCTACTGCGCGGGATCGAAGTGTTGCGTGGCCCGGCGACGCTGCTTTACGGCAGTGGCGCGATTGGCGGGGCGGTCAATCTGATCGACGAAAAGGTGCCGACCGCCATCCCCGAAGGCGGCATGACCGCCGTTGCGGAAGGGCGTCTGGGCACGGTCGATGACGAACGCAGTTTCGTGGGCGGGGCAACAGTGGGCTTTGGCCCACTGGCGCTACGGGTGGAGGGCGTACATCGCCGGTCCGACGATTATCGCGTGCCCGGTTCCTTCGGTGAAGATCATGTTCACGGCTCCTACAATGACAGCTCCACCTTCAGCGTCGGTGGCAGCTGGATCGGCCCGGACGGCTATCTGGGCGTCGCCTACACCCGCCAGCGCAACGAATATGGCGTGCCGGGTCACAATCATGATTATGAAAGCTGCCATCCTCACGGCGTCAGCCTGCATTGCGGCGGCCATGATGAAGAGGAGGGTCATGATCACGGTCATGATCACGGTCATGATCATGATCACGAAGATGGGCATGAAGACGTGCCGTTCGTGAAGCTGCGCAGCAATCGGTTCGACATTCGCAGCGATTATAATAATCCCGTGCCCTTGCTGGAAAAGGTCCGTTTCCGCCTGTCCTTCACCGATTATGTGCATGACGAAATCGAAGAAGGCGAAGCGGAAAACACCTTCCTCAACAAGGCGCATGACCTGCGGCTGGAACTGACGCATGTGCCGCTGGGCGGCCTGCGCGGGACGTTCGGCGTCCAGCAGAGCGGCAGCCGGTTTCAGGCGATCAGCGGCGGCACGACCCACACGCTCAACACCGACACCAGCAATACCGCCATTTTCCTGATGGAAAGCTTCTCGCTCGGTCAGGTCCGGCTGGAGGCGGCCGCGCGGCAGGAATGGCAGACGGTGAAATCCTTCATCACCCGCTATCCATCGATCAGGCACAAGCCGTTTTCAGCATCCGCCGCGGCGATATGGGATTTTGGCAGCGACTATTCGCTGGCCCTGTCGCTCGCCCATACCGAACGTGCGCCATCGGTGCAGGAACTTTATGCCTTTGGCCTGCACCTTGCCACCAATAGCTATGAAATCGGCATCGTCAGCGGCAACAGCCGTCTGGCCGATCAGGTGTCGCAAGGGGTGGAAAAGTCGAACTCGGTCAATCTGACCCTGCGCAAGACACAAGGGGCGACGACCTTCACCATCGGCGCCTATCATCAGGATTTCGATAATTATATCTATGCCCAGACGCTCGACCAGTTCGAGGATTTTCGCCTGATCCGCTATGCGGGCGCTCAGGCGACCTTTATCGGCATCGATGGTGAGGTGCGCTATGCCTTTGGCGATCAGTTCGCTTTGTCGGTGTTCGGCGACTATGTCCGGGCGAAGCTGAAAAATGGCGGCGGCGATCTGCCGCGCATTCCGGCCGGTCGCCTTGGCGCGCGCGCCGATGCGCATGTCGGCCCCTTCACGGCGGATGCAGAATATTATCATGTGTTCGAACAGGACCGGTTCGCGGCCTATGAGACGCGTACGCCGGGTTATGACATGGTCAATGCCACGATCGCCTATCGTCTGGACCTTGGCAACAGGCGCAGCGCCGAACTGTTCGTGCGTGGCACCAATCTGACGAACGAACTGGCCTACAACCATACATCGTTCATCAAGGCCTTTTCTCCGCTGCGCGGCCGCAATGTCGTGTTCGGTCTGCGCGGGGCGTTCTGAATCAGGCTGGCGGACGGCGCGGTAACCTCAGCGCCGTCCGCCAGAATAATCATTCGACCGGATAGGGGGTGGCCGCGCTGCGGTTTTCGTCGACCTTCACCGAACGGCCGATCGGCGGGAAGGCGCGCTGAAGGCAGTTGGGGCGCTCGCAAACCTTGCATCCCGCGCCGATCGGGGTCGCCACATCCGGGTCGCCAAGGTCCAGCCCGCGCGAATAGACCAGGCGGGAGGCATGGCGAATGTCGCAACCAAGCCCCAGCGCGAAACTCTTGCCGGGGATGCCATAGCCCGCATTGCCGCTGCCGACTGTTCGTGCGACCCAAAGATAGGTGCGCCCATCCGGCATTTTTGCCACCTGCCTGATGACGCGGCCGGGCTGGGCAAAGGCCTGATAGACGTTCCACAACGGGCAACTGCCGCCGACGCGCGAAAAGTGGAAATCCGTTGCCGACTGGCGTTTCGAGATATTGCCAGCCCTGTCGACCCGGACGAAGAAGAAGGGCACGCCGCGCGCATCGGCCCGTTGCAGGGTAGAGAGGCGATGGCAGACGGTTTCAAAGCCGACGCCGAAGCGGCGGCCGAGCTTTTCGATGTCATAGGCTTCTTCTTCTGCCGCGGCCAGAAAGTCGGCATAGGGCAGGATCAGGGCACCGGCGAAATAATTGGCCAGCCCCACGCGTGCGAGGCGCCGCGCCTCTTCCCCGACAAGAATGGGATTGTCGGCCAGACGGTCGATTTCATCACCCAGTTCCAGAAACGCGAGTTGGGTCGCCATCTGGAACGCCTGCTGCCCGGTGCTGAGGTCGGCAGACAGATATAGCGTGCGCGTCAGGGGATCGTAGCGGCGATGGGGCTTGCCATCGTCGTCGCGCGCAATTCTTACCCCATGCTTTTCATGGAGCCAGAGGGCGATGCCGTCCTGTATCGTGCGTGGGTTCAGGTTGGCGCGACGGTATAGCTGCTCCGCGGCTTCATCGAGCGGCTCGATATGGTTATGCCGGGCGTAGAAGAAATCGCGAACCTGTTCGAAGGGCATGCGGGCGGGCGCGTCGCTGGTCCAGTCGTCCCCCAGTTGCGCGGCCATCGCCTCGGATCGTTCCGCGACTTCCCGATAGCGACGATGGAGCGCGACCAGCGTTCGGCCCACCGCTGGCATGTTCAAAGCCAGTTCGCGTATTTCCGCGACCGAAATCGGCTCGCTGCTGTCCGACAGTGCATCGCGCAGATCGGTGACGAGCCGCGCCTCCTCATCTTCCGAGAAAAGCTGGACGTCGACGCCAAAGACCGCGTTGATTTTCAGCAGCACCGGCACCGTCAGGGGGCGCTGATTCTGTTCGAGCTGGTTGAGGTAGCTGGCAGAGATTTCGAGCGCGCGGGCCAGTTCGATCTGCTTGAGGTTATTTTCCTCGCGCAGCCGTCTCAGCCGCACGCCCATGAAAGCCTTGCGCATGGATTTCTTTATCCGCAAGATTTGCAGATCGGGCATATTGTGCCCGTAAGCATCCGCAAATTCAGTTTATCCCTGCGCTTCTTGTAAGGCGGATATTGCAAACAAGTCGAGTTAAAACTGGGCGATCCGGTTAGCTGTCACGGTCGTACGGGAGATGCCAACGGCCTTCCCATCTGTCGGGGACGGGAAGGCCGATGACATAGGATCGTCGCGGATCGGGGCGTTCAGCTTTGCGGTATCGCCTCCGGGACGATCGTCTTGACGATCGACGCGTCCAGTTCTTCATAGGCATGCAGGCCGATGGTGTCGTACAGTTCGGCGCGGGTCTGCATGGCGTCGACCATGTTATGCGTGCCGCCGTCCTTTGCGATCGCCGCATAGAGTTTCGCCTGCGCCTTGTTGGCGACGCGCAGGGAGGACACGGGCCAGATCACCATCTTGTAACCCATGTCTTCAAATTCCTGGGCAGTGAAGAAGGGCGTCTTGCCAAATTCGGTCATGTTCGCGAGCAGGGGAACGCCGGGCATGGCCTTGGCAAACTTCTCAAACATCTCGCGTGTGTTGAGTGCTTCCGGGAAGATGGCGTCGGCCCCGGCGGCAACATAGAGCCTGGCGCGCTCCACCGCAGCATCGAACCCTTCGACCCCGGCGGCGTCGGTCCGCGCTATGATGACGATGTCGCGGCTGGCCTTTCTGGCGGCGGCGACCTTGGCCGCCATGTCGGTCGCCGATACGAGCGCCTTGCCGTTCAGGTGCCCGCATTTTTTCGGCAGAATCTGGTCTTCCAGATGGACCGCGCCCGCGCCCGCTTCCTCGAAAGTGCGGACCATGTGCATGACGTTGAGTGCTTCGCCATAGCCGGTGTCGCCATCGACGAGCAGGGGCAGGCCGGACGACCGCACGATCTGGCGGATGAAGAAGGCGACTTCATCGACGGTGATGATGCCAAGGTCGGGCAGGCCCATCGATGCCGTCATCGCCGCGCCCGACAGATACAGCCCGTCGAAACCGGCCTGCCGCGCCTGAATGGCCGCCTGGCCATTATGGGCGCCGGGCAGGCGATAGATGCCCGGTCGCGCCAGCGCCGCGCGAAACCGCCTGCCGGCCGATTCATGGGGGAGTTCGTCTGCAACAAGATAGGGCAATGGAATTCTCCTTATGCGGCTCAGGCTTCGCTGCGCTGCGCCAGGGGCACGAAGGTCAGGTTTTCAGGGCCGGTATAATTGGCCGACGGGCGAATGATCTTGTTATCCTGCCGCTGTTCGATGACGTGCGCGGCCCAGCCCGACGTGCGGGCGATGACGAATAACGGCGTGAACATGGCAGTCGGCACGCCCATCAGATTATAGGATACGGCCGAAAACCAGTCGAGATTGGGGAACATGGACTTTGCGTCCCACATCACGCTTTCGATCCGTTCGGCGACGCTGAACTGACGCTGCGCACCGGCTTCGTCGGCCAGCGCCTTTGCCACCCGCTTGATCACGACATTGCGTGGATCGGCGATGGTATAGACGGGATGGCCGAAACCGATCACGACTTCCTTGCCTTCGATCCGGCGGCGAATATCGGCTTCGGCCTCGTCCGGGGTCGCATAGCGTTTCTGGATTTCATAGGCGACTTCGTTGGCACCGCCATGTTTGGGACCGCGCAGCGCGCCGATGGCCCCGGCCACGCAGCTATACATGTCCGACCCGGTGCCCGCGATAACCCGCGCGGTAAAGGTCGACGCGTTGAATTCATGTTCGGCATAGAGGATCAGCGAGGTGTGCATCGCACGCGTCCAGCTGTCCGACGGCGCCTGCCCATGGAGCAGATGGAGGAAATGCCCGCCGATGCTGTCGTCATCGGTTTCCACCTCGATCCGGCGACCATGATGGGCGAAGTGATACCAGTAGAGCAGCATCGACCCCAGCGAGGCCATCAGCCGGTCGGCGACGTCGCGCGCATCGGGCAGATTATGGTCGTGGGTTTCGGGCAGGACGCACCCCAGCGCCGACACGCCCGATCGCATGACGTCCATCGGATGGGCCGCGGCGGGGATCGTTTCCAGCGCGTTCTTGACCGATTGGGGCAGGCCGCGCAGCTTCTTCAGCTTCCCCTTATAGGCGGTAAGCTGCGACACGGTCGGCAGTTCGCCATGAACCAGCAGATGGGCGATTTCCTCAAATTCGGCGGTTTCGGCAAATTCCAATATGTCATAGCCGCGATAATGCAGGTCGTTGCCGGTCCTGCCGACGGTGCAGAGCGCGGTGTTCCCGGCGGTAACGCCGGAAAGGGCGACCGATTTCTTGGGTTTGAAGGTCTGTTCTGCCATGGGTTCCTCTCCGATAGGCATAAGCGGACGGGTCTCGACGTTCATGCGGCGTGGGCCCGTTTGTGCGTAACTGTGGTGAAGGCGACGCGGATCGCGCCGGGGAAAGGCCGGATCGCGATCCCGATCATTGCGTTGGACAGGTCGGCGATCACGGCCCGTCCTGCGCGATCGTGTCGGCGGGGATGTGCACGCGGCCTTCCATCAGGATGCGGGCGCTGCGGCTCATGATTGCCCTGGTCACGGTCCACTGGCCGTCCTGCTGACGCGCCTGCGCCCCCACGCGCAGGGTGCCGGACGGATGGCCGAAGGTCACGGAACGACGATCGCCCCCGCCAGCGGCAAGGTTGACCAGCGTGCCGGGCACGACGGCGGCGGCGGCAATGGCGACCGAAGCCGTACCCATCATCGCATGGTGCAGCCTGCCCATCGACAGCGCGCGCACCAGCAGGTCGATCTCGCCCGCTGCAACCTGCCTGCCGCCCGACGTCACATGATCGGTTGCGGGGGCGACGAAGGCGATCTTGGGCGTATGCTGGCGTCTGGCGGCGTCTTCGGGGGTTTTGATAAGGCCCATTTTCAGCGCCCCGATGGTGCGCAACGCTTCGAAACGGTCGAGCGCCGCGGCATCGCTATTGATGGCGTCGCGCAATTCGGTGCCTGTATAACCGATGTCCTGCGCCCTGACGAAGATGGTCGGGATACCGGCGTTGATCAGCGTGGCCGCCAGTTTGCCGCCCGCCAAAAGATGTTCTGGCACATCCAGTTCATCGACCAGATTGCCGGTCGGGAACATCGCGCCGCCATCATCACCTTCATCGGCTGGATCGACGAATTCCAGCACGATTTCGGCCGCGGGGAAGGTGACGCCGTCCAGTTCGAAATCGCCGGTTTCCAGTACCGCACCGCCGCTGACGGGGACATGCGCGATGATGGTCTTGCCGATATTGGCCTGCCAGATTCGCACGGTGCGCACGCCGTCGGGGCCTGCATCGACATAGCCCGCGTGGATGGCGAAGGCACCGGCGGCGGTCGACAGGTTGCCGCAATTGCCCGACCAGTCGACAAAGTCTGTGTCGATGGCGACCTGCCCGTAAAGATAGTCGACATCATGGCCGTCGCGCGTACTGGGCGACAGGATGACGCATTTGCTGGTGCTGGACGTCGCGCCGCCCATGCCGTCAATCTGTGCGCCATAGGGGTCGGGGCTGCCGATCACGCGCTGGAACAGGCGGTCGCGCGCAGCGCCGGGCGTCTGCGCGGCCTGCGGCAGATCTTCCAGACGAAAAAATACGCCCTTGCTGGTGCCGCCGCGCATATAGGTGGCAGGGATGGCGATTTGAGGCATCAGGCCGGTTCCGCTTCGGCGGCAAGGAAGTCGGCGGCAAAGCGTTGCAACACGCCGCCCGCTTCATAGATCGACACTTCTTCGGCCGTATCGAGGCGGCAGATGACCGGCACCCGCGTGGCGGCCCCGTCGGTGTGGCGGATCACCAGCGTCAGCTGTGCGCGTGGATGGCGTTCGCCTTCCACATCATAGGTTTCGGTGCCATCAAGGCCCAGCGTCAGGCGGGTGGTGCCGGGCAGGAATTCGAGCGGCAGCACGCCCATCCCGATAAGGTTGGTGCGGTGGATGCGTTCGAACCCTTCGGCGACGATTGCTTCCACGCCCGCCAGCCGCACGCCCTTTGCCGCCCAGTCGCGCGATGAACCCTGCCCATAATCCGCGCCGGCAATGATGATCAGCGGCTGGCGACGGTCGAGATAGGTTTCGATCGCTTCCCACATGCGGGTGACCTTCCCCTCCGGCTCGACACGGGCGAGCGAGCCTTTCTTCACCGCGCCATCGACCAGCGCCATTTCGTTGACCAGCTGCGGGTTGGCGAAGGTGGCGCGCATGGCGGTCAGATGATCGCCGCGATGGGTGGCGTAGGAATTGAAATCCTCTTCGGGCAGGCCCATCCGTGCCAGATATTCGCCCGCTGCCGAACTGGCCAGAATCGCATTGGACGGCGACAGATGGTCGGTGGTGATATTGTCGGGCAGGATCGCCAGCGGACGCATCGATTTGAGCGTGCGCGGGAAGGCGGCGAGCGCGCCGACGCCCTGCGTATCCCAATAGGGCGGACGGCGGATATAGGTTGACTGTGGCCGCCAGTCGTAGAGCGGGCTGGCTTCGTGCCGTCCGCGCGGGGCGAACATCGGGTCATAGACCTGACGAAACTGGTCCGGCTTTACCGATGCAGCGACGATCGCGTCGATTTCTTCATCGCTGGGCCACAGGTCGGCGAGGCGGATCGGCTTGCCGTCGGCCATGCCCAGCACGTCCTTTTCGATGTCGAAGCGCACGGTGCCCGCAATGGCATAGGCCACCACCAGCGGCGGCGAGGCCAGAAATGCCTGTTTGGCATAAGGATGGATGCGCCCGTCGAAATTGCGGTTCCCCGAAAGAACGGCGGTGGCGTAAAGGTCGCGCTCGATAATCTCCTGCTGGATGACGCGATCGAGCGCGCCCGACATGCCGTTGCAGGTGGTGCAGGCATAGGCGACGATGCCGAAACCCAGCTTTTCCAGCTCGGTCAGCAATCCTGCCTCCTCCAGATAGAGGCGCGCGACCTTCGAACCGGGCGCGAAGGAGCTTTTGACCCATGGCTTGCGGGTCAGGCCCAGCGCATTCGCCTTTTTCGCAACCAGCCCCGCCGCCACGACATTGCGCGGGTTCGATGTATTGGTACAGCTGGTGATTGCGGCGATGATGACCGCGCCATCTGGTAACAGGCCCTGGCGCTCCTGCTCCACCGCCCTGTCCAGATCGACGGCGATGCCGCGTTCCTCCAGCGCCGATGTGGGCAGGCGGCGGTGCGGATTGGATGGCCCCGCCATATTGCGCACGACGCTCGACAGGTCGAACGTCAGCACCCGCTCATATTCGGCGGAACGCAGGTCGTCGGCCCACAGGCCGGTCAGTTTCGCGTAATCCTCCACCAGACGGACATGGTTGGGATCGCGGCCGGTCAGCAGCAGATAATCGATGGTCTGGCTGTCGATATGGAACATCGCGGCGGTCGCGCCATATTCCGGGCACATGTTCGAAATCGTCGCGCGGTCGCCGATCGAAAGGCTGTCGGCGCCTTCGCCGAAAAACTCGATCCATGCCCCCACAACCCTTTCCTTGCGGAGAAATTCGGTGATGGCGAGGACGATGTCCGTGGCGGTGATGCCGGGCTTGCGATGGCCGGTCAGTTGTACGCCGACAATGTCGGGCAGGCGCATCATCGACGCGCGGCCCAGCATCACCGTTTCCGCCTCCAGCCCGCCGACGCCGATGGCGATGACGCCCAGCGCATCGACATGCGGCGTATGGCTGTCAGTGCCGACGCAGGTGTCGGGAAAGGCAATCCCGTCGCGAACCTGAATGACGGGCGACATCTTTTCCAGATTGATCTGGTGCATGATGCCGTTGCCCGCCGGGATTACATCGACATTTTCGAATGCGCTTTTGGTCCATTCGATGAAGTGGAACCGGTCTTCGTTGCGGCGATCCTCGATCGCGCGGTTCTTGTCGAAGGCGGCCGGGTCGAACCCGCCATATTCGACGGCCAGCGAATGATCGACGATCAACTGGGTGGGCACCACCGGATTGACCTTGGCCGGGTCGCCGCCCTGATCGGCGATCGCGTCGCGCAGCCCGGCCAGATCGACCAGCGCGGTCTGGCCCAGAATATCGTGGCATACGACGCGCGCAGGATACCAGGGAAAGTCCAGATCGCGCCTGCGATCCACAATCTGCGTCAGTGCGTCGTCAAGCAGCGCAGGGTCGCATCGGCGCACCAGCTGTTCGGCCAGCACGCGCGAAACATAGGGCAGGCCATCATAGGCGCCGGGGCGAATCGCTTCTATCGCGGCGCGCGTGTCGAAATAGTCGATCGGGGCGTCCGCCGATGTTCCGGGGAAAGGTTTCCGATAGGAAAGGTTCATCGGCGCATCCTTCGTCATGCCATCGTTCGAAGCACCTGGAATGTCCGCCAAGGCGCGGTTCTATGCTGCCCTTATCGGCAGGTTCGGCCTTTGCGAAAATGGCTGAAATGGCAAAGAGTTGCGAATGAGATCCTGCAAATTTGCGAATATTGCGAATTTGGAGGGCTGATCTTCGGCAGGTCGCGACCGTCATGATCGCGGGAGTGCCTCAGCAGTTCGTAAAGGGCGCCGGGCCGATCAAGAGTCGGCAGGATAGCGGATCGCGTCGGGAAAGGGCGCAGGATCATCCGATTGGCCCAGATGCGGCATCATATGGCCGATATGGGGGGCGCCTAAGCTGCGCGCTGGTCGGCGCTGTGCTCCATCCGTCTTTCCTGAAAAGCGGATGGAGCATGACAGGCTGGCATGGCCCGCAAACCTTGCGATGACGGGCGCTGGCTCCGTCATCGCATGCGGGCGATGCCTTTAATGGTGTATCAGGCCGAAAGTTCTTTCCGGACGATCTCTGCGCCAGCGCCCAGAGCGTTCAGCTTGCCGCGGGCCACCTGACGCGACAGGGGGGCCATGCCGCAGTTGGTGGACGGATAAAGCTTGTCGGCGTCCACGAACTGAAGCGCGCGGCGCAGGGTTTCGGCTACTTCTTCCGGCGTTTCGATGGTGTCGCTTGCCACGTCGATGGCGCCGACCATCACCTTCTTGCCGCGGATGAGTTCGATCAGGTCCATCGGCACGTGGGAATGGTGGCATTCCAGCGAGATGATGTCGATCTTCGACTTCTGCAGATTGGGGAAGGTTTCCTCATACTGCCGCCATTCGGAACCCAGCGTCTTCTTCCAGTCGGTATTGGCCTTGATGCCGTAGCCATAGCAGATGTGGACGGCGGTTTCACAGGTCAGCCCTTCGGCCGCCTTTTCCAGCGTGGCGATGCCCCAGTCGTTCGCTTCGTCGAAGAAGACGTTGAAGGCCGGTTCGTCGAACTGGATGATGTCGACGCCCGCAGCCGCCAGTTCCAGCGCTTCCTGATTGAGGATCTTGGCAAATTCCCACGCCAGCTTTTCGCGGCTCTTATAATGGGCGTCGTACAGCGTATCGATCATCGTCATCGGGCCGGGCAGGGTCCATTTGATCGGCTGATCGGTCTGCGCGCGCAGATATTTGGCGTCTTCCACGAACACCGGTTTGGGCCGGTCGACGGCGCCGACCACCGTCGGAACACTGGCGTCATAGCGATTGCGGATCCGCACGGTTTCGCGCTTTTCGAAATCGACGCCGCTCAGATGTTCGATGAAGGTGGTGACGAAATGCTGGCGGGTCTGTTCGCCATCGCCCACGATGGTGATGCCTGCCTGCCGCTGATCGTCGACGGCCAGACGCAGTGCGTCCTGCTTGCCAGCGACCAGTTCTTCATCCTGCAACTTCCAGGGCGACCAGAGCTTTTCCGGCTCCGCAAGCCAGGAAGGCTTGGGCAGGCTGCCGGCGGTCGAGGTGGGCAACAATGTCTTCATGATGGATGGCCTTGTGCTTTTAACGGATCAAAGGGCGAAATTGGTGGACCATTGTTCAAGAATGGCCTGATAGGGCTTGATGAAGCGTTCTTCGGCGAACTTCCCCTGTTCGACCGCCAGCCTGCCGCGTTCTTCCCGGTCATAGACGATGCGGGTGAGCGAAAAATCCTGATATTTCAGGCTGGGTCGATAATTTTCCGCCGCGACGGAATTGGCATTGTAGATTTCGGGGCGGTAGATTTTCTGGAAGGTTTCCATCGTGCTGATGGTGCTGATCAGTTCCAGATTGGTATAATCGCCCAGCAGGTCGCCGATATGATAGAAGGCATAGGGCGCGACGCTGTTCTTCGGCATGAAGTAGCGAACCTTCATCCCCATCTTGGCGAAATAATCGTCGGTCAGCGAATATTCGTCATTATGATATTCCAGGCCCAGTATCGGGTGTTCGTTGCCGGACCGGTGATAGGTCTTGCTGCTCGATACGCTCAGGCAGATGACGGGCAGCTTCCTGAAATTATCCCGATAGGCGTCCGAATTGAGGAAATGCTTGAAAATCTTCCCATGAAGATCGCCGAAACCTTCGGGCGTGGAATTGGGATGATTCTTCATATGTTCCAGCAGGACCACGCTGAAGTCGTAGTCGCGGACATAGGAAGAGAAATTATTGCCGACCATGCCGTCGATGCGTTCATTGGTCTTCTTGTCAACGATGGTCGTCTGCAGAATTTCGATCAGCGGGAAGGCGTCGTTGTTGCTGCCTGATGTGATATTCATCTCGGCAGAGATAATCTTGAGTTCCAGCGCATAGCGATCGCCATTGGGATTGTCCCAGCATGCCAGCGCATTGAAGCGGTTGTCGATCATCCGCAGCGTGTTGCGCAGATTTTCCTGACGGCTCGCACCTCGCGCCAGATTGGCGAAGTTTGTGGTGATGCGCGTATTGTCGGCGGGATGATAATCCTCGTCGAAGGCGATGCTCTTTATCGAGAATGTGAATGCGCTGTCGGTCATGATCGAATGTCCTAATATATGGCGTTAAACCTGATCTTTTCCTGTTTTTTTTTCAGGCTTCTATTTGCGATTTCTTGCCGGTGGCCGCTCCATGGCGGCGCGCCGTCGTACAGGTTCGGGATGATATGTCGGCGGTGGCGCGCCCCGCGTCAGCGGCAGATCATGCCCGCTGGCACGGCGCGCGGGCGCATTCGCCGGTGCGGGCTGGAACGGGACAGGATTGCATTCATCGACCGATCACCTGCTTTTGCCGGACGGCGGGACCGAAGAACGCGCAGACGGACCCTAAGGGCGTTCAAGCCACGGGCCTTGCTTCTGACGCGATCCACCGGAGGTACCCCTGTCCGAGGAAAGTTATGGCGTCGAAGGCAGGTTTCCTGGCTTGCGGTGCGTCGCGGTGGTTCCGGCCGGTCCGAACCCTTTTGCAAAGGCCCGGTGGCACGAAATGCAACCGCCATTCACCGCTCACAGTTGCGGGGGCAGCGCCGGACTTTGCCTGTTAAAAGACATCACCGACTTCCCGTCTTAGCCCCGCCACATGCCTGCGCCGGGGAACCTTGACAGGCTGCTTCAACACCATCGGCGGTCGACTGTCAAGTTCTACATAAAGAAATCTTTATATGGCATATGCCGGGCGAGGTTGCGGGCCGTCGCATCGGCAGGAAAATGGCGAAATTCGACCGATGGATGTTGCGCATTCGGACAGGCGGCCGGGTCATCCGCCCCATGCGGGCGGACGATCCGGTCGGTGCTGACGCTGTGCTGACATTCGATCTGCGCCCTGCGGATTCCTCTACGCGGGCAGAAAGTCGGGCGCGCATCGACCGTCCTGACAGTCGATGCGCTTCCTTGCCTAGTCTGGTTCGTCCACGCCGTAATAGAGCTTGCCGATCTCGATTTCGGACCGGCCCTGCGACACGCGATGGGCGTTGGTGTCGCGCAGGGAATAGACGCAGCCGCAATATTCCTGCTGATAGAAGCGTTCGCGCTTGGAGATGTCGATCATCCGTGCCGCCCCGCCGCCCTTGCGCCAGTTGAAGGTCCAGTATTTGATGTCGGGATAATGGGCGGCGGCACGTTCGCCGCAGCCATTGATCTGGTTCATGTCCTTCCAGCGCGAAATGCCCAGCGAACTGGTGATGACGGGAAAGCCGTTTTCATGCGCGTACAGCGCCGTCCGTTCGAACCGCATGTCGAAACACATGGTGCAGCGTTCGCCGCGTTCGGGCGCCCATTCCATGCCCTTGGCGCGCTTGAACCAGTTGACGGTGTCATAATCGGCATCGACGAAGGGCACGCCATGTTCTTGGGCAAAGCGGATATTCTCATCCTTGCGCAGGAGATATTCCTCCTTGGGATGGATATTCGGGTTGTAGAAGAAGATCGTATAGTCGATCCCGCTGGCGGTCATCGCCTCCATCACCTCGCCGGAGCAGGGCGCGCAACAGCTGTGCAGCAGCACCTTCTTCTGCCCGTCGGGCGGGGTCAGCACGGGCCGTTCAATCGCAGTCATTCGTCTGTCCTCTGCAGAAAAATTCATTCCCGGCCCGCAAATCGCAACGGGCGGCCATTATCATCGACCGATACCATGGTGAAGGTCGCGGTGGCAGCATGATGTCGCCTGCCCGTCAACAATTCCTCCGCCCACAATTCGACCCCCACCATGACCGATGCGCGCCCGGTCATCCGCACTTCGCACACCAGTTCGACCATCTCGCCCTCTTTGATCGCGGTCTGGAAATCGACGCGGTCGGACGATGCCATGACCATCGTCGCGCGGGCATGGCGCGTGGCGGTGATGAAAGCGGCTTTGCCCATCATCTTGAGGGCGTCGCCACCGAAAAGATTGCCGAAATGATTGGTCGATTGGGGAAACACCATTTCCACCATCCGCAAACGACCGTCGCCATCATCTGAGGTTTCTGCGGTCATGGGCGGCAAAGGCAGTCTGGTTTCCGGCCCCTTGACCGCGACCAGCGTGAAGCGGCCGCGGGTGCAGAGCCGGCGCTCGCCGCTGACCAGCGCTTCGGCGATCAGTTCGACTTCTACGTCCAGCGAGCTGTTGCCTACCCGCACGATGCGGCCCGTCGCTTCTATGATCTCACCGATGCGGCCGGGGGCTTCGAAATCGATCTTCTGGGATGACGCGGTGACGAAGGGCGCCCGCCCATGCCGGGTCGCCGCCAGAAAGGCGATCTTGTCCATATGGGCGAGCGCGACGCCACCGAACAGCGTCCCGTGATGATTGGCATCGCCCGGAAAGATCATGTCGATCAACTGCGCGCTGTTGCCAGCGGGCGCATAGTCGAAAGGGAAATAATCAGAAACCACGCGCCGATCCAGTTGTACGGCAGGCGTTGTCGGGCGCAGACATCGGGCAAGGGCGCGTTGCACCTGTCCATTGTCATGGCCCGGCCGTGCGACCTGCCGGAAAGTCATTCTCATGTCGCTGGCAGGTGTCCTGGCTTGCGGGGCGTCATATCGATCGGCCTTGCCGCGTCAGGCGCGGTGGCATGCCCATCGAAAGAGAGTTTGCCGCTTACAGTTGCTGGGGCAGCGCCGGTCTTCCACCGGCTTCCCATCTTAGCCTCATTCCCGCTTGATTGCGCCGAAAATGAGGAACCTCGACGCTGATGCTAGAAGCGATTTCATCGGCGGAGTCAAGTAAGCCGGGCTGTAATGGGGCCGTGGCGGCTTCGATGCAAAGGCTGAAGCGTAACGGATCGCGGGACCATGGCAGGGAATGAAATCCCATGGTCCCCGGAAATTCGGCGACCATGCTATTATGTTTTGCACCGTCGTCGGAAATATTACGGCTTTTCCCGCCTTACCGGGTAGAGGTGATGATAAGGGCTGCCCCCCGGCAGCCGCTTCCACAACCAATCGAGCCGCGCGTCGCCATCCGCCGCGAATGCGGGGTCAGCTGCAATTTCCGCCTCAAATTCGGCCTTTATCTGTGGATCGGCAGTCAGCAGAGCATCGGCGATCGGCGCGCGCACGAAATCCTCTGCGCCCGATGGCGCGGCCAGGATTTCGGGGAAAAAGCCCCATGTAAGGAAACTGTCCTGACTTTCGGGTTCCAGCAACGCTGCGGCCAGCAGGCCCAGAGGCTGGTCGGCGGGGATATGGACCGTGCCAGCGGGCAGCGTTTCGCTGACGCTCTCATGCACCAATTGCGTGTCCAGCGGGATGCGGGCATCGCGCACCGGCAAAGATTGGGGGTCGACCAGCCGCACCCGATCGAGCGTCAGGGTGCGGGGTGTATCCAGCACATCATGGCGGATGCCATGCAGGGTCAGCCGGTCGATCACATCGGTCTGCGCGGCGGGCACCCACCATGCCTTTGGCAGGCGGACCGTCTCCACCGGAACCTGACCGATGATCGGCATCCGCCAATTTTCAGGGCGTCCCAGCCATTTCTGTTCCTTGCGCCCGCTTGCGGGGGAGACATAGGAAGCGAAGGCGATGCCCTTGAACTGTTCCACCCAGCCGACCGGCTGTTCGGCTGGTTTCCAGCGGGTCAGCATCTGGGCCGGGCGTGACTCGCGATCCTTCACCTTCGCGCTGGCGATTGCCCCGGCATCCTGACCCGCCAGTTTCAGCGCCGCTTCCAGCAGGACATAGGTGCCCAGCACACGCTGACGATAGGGTTTCATCATGTGATTTTCGACCAGCACGGTCGGCACGCCGACGAAATCGCCATAGCCGGTCGAATAACGCGGCCCTTCGGGTGCCTGCCGGATACCCCTGGTCGGTTCGCGCGTGTCGATCGGGCTGGGATAGATGGTGGGGACATGCCCTGCCTTTTCCAGCGCCGTCATCACGGTCGGCCCGAACCGTTTCATCAGCCAGTCGGCGGTCGCACGATGATAGGCATATCGGCCCCACCCCGCATAGGTGAAAGTGATGTCATATTGCATGTCGAAGCCGTCGCTGACATGGCAATCGATATAGAGAATGGGATCCAGCCGACGCAGCAGGCCGATCATCGCCCGGCTTTCGGGCGCATCCGCCTTCGCATAATCACGGTTGAGGTTGATGTTGCGGCCGTTGCCGACATAGCCCTTTTCCGCCGGACCGCGCAGCGCCGGGAAGTTCCAGCGGCTCATCTTTTCATGCCCGTCAATATTATATACCGGCACGAACACCAGATCGACCTTGTCGAGCAGTCCGTCCTTGCCGCGCAGGGCGATGTCGCGCAGCAGCATCAGACCGGCATCCTTGCCGTCTATCTCACCGGCGTGAATGCCCGCCTGTATCAGCACGACCGGCTTTCCAGCCCCGCCCTTGCTTGTGCGAACCAGCAGCATGTCGCGCCCTTCGCCAGTACGACCGAATGTTTCCAGACGGATGAGGGGAGAGGCCGCGTCCAGCCGCTTCAGCCATGCCTCTACCTCCGCATAGCGGGGCGTGGTGGCAAACCCTGCCTGTTCGGCCGGGGTGATCCACGGATCGTCCTCGCCAACGATCAGCGTCTCGCTCGCTCCAGACCAGGGCAAGGCCGGTGGAAGCACCGACGCCGGCAGGCCCGGCAGAGGCGCATGGGTCGGCTGCTGCGCTATGGCGGTGCCAGCGATACACAGGGCGGCGGCGACCAGCAGGCGCGACATTATCTTGCTCATATCTCTTTCCTCCCGATCAGAAGCGGGCGCGCAGGCCGACGGTCCCGGTACGTGGCGTACCGGGCTGGACCCAGACGGAGCTATAGCTGCTGGCGTACCATTGCGTGTCGAACAGGTTGCTGATGGTGCCGAACAGTTCGACGCCGTCGATCATGTCGATGCTGCCGAACAGGCGGAACAGGCTGTGCGATGGCAAAGTGAAATCCGTTCCCGTTTCACCCAATCGTTCGCCGACATATTGCATCCCGCCGCCCAGCTGCGCGGCGCGCCCGGCGACCTTGAAATGCTTCGCCAGCTGAATGTTGAGAACATGGTCGGGAATGTTGATCAGCCTGTCGCCCGGCAGAATCCGGGTGGAAAAATTGGGATCGTTCACCGCTTCCCGCGCCTCCGCATCGGTGTAGGCGTAGCTGAGCAGCAGGTCTATGTCGCCGGGCAGGTGACCGTTCACGTCCAGCTCCACGCCGCGGCTGCGCGCTTTACCGATGGCGACCGAAAATCCGGGATTATTGTTATCGCTGGCCAGAACATTGTCCTTGGTCAGTTGATAGACGGACAGGGTGCCCGTCAGCGCGCCGCCCAGTGCGGTCAGCTTCGCACCGGCCTCGATGGATTCGCTCGTTTCCGGGTCGAAGATATTGTTGAAGAAATCGGCGCCGACATTGGCGCGATAGCCCTGGCCATAAGCGGCATAGAGGGTGATCGGATCGCTGATTTCATAGACGATGCCAGCCTGAGGGCTGAATCGTTCATATTTGCGCCGGTTATGGCGATTGGGCACGGCAAGGACACGATTGTCGACCTTCAACGTCAGATTGTCGTAGCGGCCGCCGATCCGAATCTGGAGCCGATCGGTCAGTTCGATCTGGTCCTGCACATAAAATCCAAAGCTGCGCTGCGTGTCGATGCGATTGGTCAGCACCGACGTCGCGGGCAGCGGGTATCGGCCATAGACCGGATTGTCGATGTCGATGACATAGCCAGCCTGATCGCCGGGGTTCGTGCTCAGCGCTGGCGGACGATAGCGGGTGAAATAATTATCATATTCGAACTGGTCGAAATCACCGCCGATCAGCATGCGATGGCGCAAGGATCCGGTTTCGAAGTTCCCGGCGATTTCGGCGCGTACCACGCTATGTTCCGCATCATAGCGACGCGATCGGCGCTGGCGCGACAGGGATCGACCGTCGACATGGATTTTCTGGCGCGATGCGGTCTGCTCCGCGTCGGATGAAAATCCGGTCAGCAGCGTGTCGCGATGGCTGGCGCCGATCAACAGGCTCCAGTCGTCATTGAATTGATGGTCGATCCGCAACTGGTGACCGGTGGCGCGGGCGACCGTGTCGCCATCGCCCGGTTCGCCCAGAAAGCGGGAACGCGGCACGGTGTTGAAATCATTGTTCAGGACGATGATGCCGCGATCGAAGGGCACCTCCACGCGGGTCCATTCGAAATCATAGGTGATGCGCGTGCGATCGCCCAGCGCCATACCGATCGATGGCAGGAACCCCCAGCGTTTCTGCGACACATGGTCGCGGAACATATCCCCCTTTTCATAATAGCCGATCAGCCGCGCGGTGATGCCGCCGGTCAGCGCCAGATTGGCGTCGGCATCGGCCCGGACACGGTCATAGCTGCCATATTGCAACGTGCCCGTGCCAAAGGTCCGGCCGATTTCCGCCTGTTTGGTGACCAGATTGATCGTACCGCCCGGCTCGCCCCGGCCGATCAGCGCGGCCGCCGGACCCTTCAGCACCTCCACCCGTTCGATGCCCGCTACATCGCGCTGGCCGCCAAAGCCGCGCCCGGCGTTGAAGCCGTTCACCAAATAGCCGCTCGGCAGATTTTCATCGCCCGCAAAGCCGCGAATGGCAAAACTGTCCCACAGGCCACCCAGCGTATTCTGGCGCACGACCGATGCATTCATGTCCAGCGCATCGGTCAGACGCAGAATGTTGTTCTGCTGCAAGGTTTCGGCATCGATTTCTGCAATCGCCTGAGGAATTTCGCGCATCGCAAAATCGCCGCGATAGGCCTGGCGGACACCGGTTACGGTGATCGCATCTTCTGCCGCTTGGGCATGATGGATCGCATCGTCGGTCTGGGCGGCGGCCGGGGCCCAGGCCATCACGCCCATGGCAGACAGCGTCAGCGCCGTGCGGCGGAGGCGGTCGGATTGGGCAGCACTGGCCTGCCTGAACTGGATCGACATATATTCCCCCAATAGAGATGAGACATAATCTCATCCGTGGACGCCCTATGAGAGCCGTCCGACAGGGTCAATAGAAATGTTATATTATTTCATTGACAAATGGCGGTGCCACCGAAATGCTTTGTGCCAATAGCCAAGGAGCCAACATTCATGTCACTGACCGCGACCGGCCAGCGCATCGTCCTTTCCGACGTCAACCTGTCCTATGGCAGCCACCATGTGCTGCGCGGCCTGACTCTGCACGTCGATGCGGGGGAGATTTACGCGCTGCTGGGCGGGAATGGCGCAGGCAAATCGACCACCATGTCGACGCTGCTGGGCTTTGCCCGGCCCGATAGCGGCATCGTGCAGATTGCGGGGCATGATCCGGCGGCAGACCCGGACAAGGCACGCGAACAGATTGCCTATGTGCCGGAAAATGTCGCGCTGTACGAACATCTGACGGCGCGTGAAAACGCCGCCTATCTGCTGGCGCTGGCGGGGCGCCACCCGGCGGCGGACGCGATCGACGGTGCGTTCGAGGCGACGGGATTGCAGGCCATGGCATGGGACAAGAGGCTGGGCGGCTTTTCCAAGGGGATGCGGCAGAAAGTGGCGATCGCCATTGCCCTGTTGCGCGAAGTGCCGGTGCTGTTGCTGGACGAACCGTCTTCGGGGCTCGACCCGCGCGCAACGGCCGATTTCAACCGGCTGGTCCATGATGTCGCGCGCAAGGGCGCGGCGGTGCTGATGGTGACGCACGACCTGCTGTCGGCGGCCGACATCGCCGATCGCATCGGTTTTCTGGAATCCGGCCGCATTGTTGACGAGGCATCGGCGCAAGGGGAAGAACGGTTCGACGTGCGCGAACTCCACCGCAAATTCGCACACGACGTTGCCGCTATATGAGCGCCGTTACGCTGATCGCGCGCGACGAGCTGCGCCTGATGCGGCGCAACCGCGTTGCCGTCGTCGCCTTTGCGCTGCTGGTGTTGCTGACATTGGCTGCCGCGATCATCAGCTGGTCGCACCAGCGCAATATTGCCGAAACCCGCGCCCGTTTTCAGGCGCAGGCGGCGAAAGAATTTGAGGCGCAGCCCGACCGGCATCCGCACCGCATGGTGCATTTCGGCAATTTCATCTTTCGCCCGCTGGGTCCGCTGGCTGCTTTCGATCCGGGCGTCGACGCCTTTACCGGCAACAGCATGTTTCTGGAGGGGCACCGACAGAATAGCGCGAATTTCGGTGATGTGCGCCAATCGTCGCTGCTGGTCCGTTTCGGCCAGCTGACGCCCGCCTTCGTGTTGCAGGTGATCGCGCCGCTGCTGCTGATCTTCCTTGGCTATGGCGCGGTTGCGCGGGAACGGGAAAGGGGGACGCTGCGCCAGATGCTGGTCCAGGGCGTGCCAGCCCGTGCGCTCGTCATGGGCAAATTGCTGGCGCTGGGCCTGGTCGCTGCGCTGGTCGGACTGCCCGCCATGATCGCCTTTCTGGCTGTTGCCGGACAACCCGGTGCGCTGGCCGGGCCGATGCTGGTGATCGCGCTGGGATATGCCGCCTATCTGACGCTGTGGGCGATCATCGTGATCCTTATGTCTGCGCTGGTGCGGCGCGGGCGTGACGCATTGCTGGCCCTGCTGGCGCTCTGGGCCGTGCTGGTCATTCTGCTGCCGCGTGTCGCGCCGGATTTCGCGGTGCAGGCCCATGCGCTGCCCACCCGTCTGGAAACCGACATCGCCATCGCGCACGACCTGCACAGGCTGGGCGACAGCCACAATCCCGACGATCCTTTCTTCAGGGCGTTCAGGGAAAAGACGCTGCGCCACTATGGCGCCACGCGTGTCGAGGATTTGCCGGTCAATTATAACGGCCTGCTCGCGGTCGAGGGCGAAAAGCTGACATCCGGACTATTCGACGATTATGCCGACCGCAGCTTTGCCATTCAGGAAAGGCAAAGCCGCCTGACCGACGGCTTCGGCATCGTCAGCCCGGCCATTTCGCTGCGGCAATTGTCGATGGCGGCGGCCGGGACCGATCTGGCCGGGCATCGCCGTTTCATGACACAGGCTGAGGCCTATCGGTACGATATGGTGCAGCGGCTGAACCGGCTTCAGGCAGACGCGGTCAGTTACGCCAATGACAAGGCGAAGGATGCCGGGGCGGATCAGCGCAAGCGTATTTCCGCCGACCATTGGCATGCCATCCCGCAATTCCGCTATCAACCACCCAGCGCCGCCGATCTGGTAAGGGCCAGCCTGCCGGGCCTTGGGCTGCTGCTGAGCTGGCTCGTCCTTGCGGCGCTGGCGCTGTTTCCCGTTGTCCGCCATCTTCAGAAAGCCCGTTCATGACCCTGATCGCCCACGAACTGCGCCTCCTGCTGCGCTCGCGCATGGTGGTGCTGACTCTGCTGCTGGTCGCGTCGCTCTCCGTCGCGGCGGTGATGGCGGGCATGGCCGAAGTCGCCCGCCAACGCGATGTGATCGCCCGCATCCAGCCGAAACAGGCGCAGGACATCGCCAGCATCGCCCAATGGGTGGACAAGACGAAGGATGCGGGAAGTGCAGCCTATTACAGCTTCCACGCGACATGGGATGCGCCCGCGCCGCTGGCCTTCGCCGCACTCGGCCTGCGTGATGTCGCGCCCTATATATTGCGGGTCCGGGCGCTGGGGCTGGAAGCGCAGCTTTATGATGGGGAGGCGTTCAATCCCGAACTGGCCTTGCCCGGTCGTTTCGATTTCTCCTTCGTGCTGGTCTATCTGATACCCTTGTTCGTCATCGCCCTGTTCCACGATCTGGTGTCGGGTGAGCGGGAGGCCGGGCGTCTGCGTATGCTGGATGCGATCGCCGGATCTGCGCGGCATCTGTGGTCGCGCCGGGTGCTGTTGCGCGGCGGGCTGCTGTTCGTGATGCTGGCCGTGCCGCTGACGATCGGCGCCATTCTATCGCATGTGCCGGGCGTCACGCTGGTAACGGTGCTGGGCCTCATGGCCCTGTATCTTGCGTTCTGGATCGGCGTGACGCTGCTGATCGGGCGGTTGCGCTGGTCTTCGGTCGCCAATGCGGCGACGCTGGCTGGCCTTTGGCTGGTGCTGACGCTGATCCTGCCGACGATTGCTCACATCGCCATCAATCAGGCCATTCCGGTCGGGCAGGGCGTGGAACTGACACTGGCCCAGCGTGATGCGGTCAACCGCGCATGGGACATTCCGCGCGAAGACACGATGCGCGCCTTTTACGCAAATCATCCCGAATGGAAGGACAGTCCGCCGCTGACCGACGCCTTCCATTATAAATGGTATCTCGCTTTCCACCAGGTCGGGGACGAGAGCGTCGCGCCAAAGGTTGCGACCTATCGCCGTGGCATAGAAGCGCGCAACGCGGCTGCCGGTCATATCGGCTGGCTCCTGCCATCCGTCGGCGTTCAGTCGATCCTCGCGCGTCTCGCCGAAACGGACATGCAGGCACAACTGGCTTATCAGGACCGCATCCGTGCCTTTCACAAGCGTCTGCGCACCTTCTATTATGGCTATCTTTTCACCGACAAGCCTTTTGGCAAGGCGGATTTCGACAAGGCACCCAGGTTTGATGCCAGGTTCGATGGATGATGATGGGCGCTGATCCGGTTCATGCGCCTTTTCTGATCATCGCCCGGAAATCGCGCGATCGATCCTGATGTGGACGATATTTTTAATGCGGTAATGAAATGTCCAGCCCAATTGTCCTGGCAAGCATGAAGGTGACGGAAAGCAGCGTCACGAGCGATAAGATCAGGATTGCGGCAATCTTGCCGACCGCGCTCAGCACTTCGCCCTTTTGTGCCTTTTTGTCCTGATCATAATGCCATTTTACGGCGAAGAACATGCCAAGGCCCAGAACGACAACCTTAAATATTATGAAGATAACCGGAACCCAATCCATTATATTCAGTCATTCCATATAATATCGAAGTTCCTATCGCCATATGGGGCGGGGGCGTTGGCGAACATTGGACATAATGCCCGCCCTCTGAACGGAGGCTGTGACTAAATCTTTTGCCAGCTTTTGAGCATGAAGTGCGAATGCGCCCATTCGAAACATTGCAATAGGATGTCGCCTTGCGATGTGCATGCGTCAACATCCACAGCGCATCGTGCAATTCCGCCGATCGGCAAAAGATCATCGATTTCAGAAAGTCTACCGCACAATTTCGCCGTCAAAGGCAGAAATGGTGACCCCTACGGGAATCGAACCCGTGTTTCAGCCGTGAAAGGGCCGCGTCCTAACCGCTAGACGAAGGGGCCGTTCGTTGTCGCCGCCGTGGCAGCGCTGCGAAGCGAGGGCGCAATTAGGCGGGACCGGGAAAAGGGTCAAGCCCCAAAAGACAATAAAATTACAATCTTCTTCAGTCGGCCCAGGCGGCATCCTCCAGATGCAGTTCCACCGCCGGGCGGCTCCCCCAATCGTCGATCTTCGCCTTGCCCGCGACCCACAGCCGCCGGTCGCGCGGCGCGCCCAGGATCGCCTGTCCCAGATCGGTTTCGGCCTGACGAAAAGCGATGGTCTTGATCGACCGGCCATCGTCTCCACCCATGATGGCGCGCAGATGGCCGTTGCCGACCACGTCCGCCTTGATGACGCGCATCGGCCCGGCGGCGATCAGCGGAGCAGGCCAGCCGGCGCCATAGGGGCCGCCCTGTTCGATCGCAGCGACGAAGTCCGGGTTCACCCCAGTCGGCGCCAGCACCGCGTCGATCAGCAGCGCCCGGTCGTCACGCGCCTTCGCCACGGCTGCCGACAGGCGGTCGTCCAGATAATCGGCCAGCGCGTCGATCCGGTCCGCCGCCACGGTCAGTCCCGCCGCCATGGCATGGCCGCCGCCCGCCACGAGAAAGCCGCTATCCTTGGCCGCCAGCACCGCAGCGCCCAGGTCGACGCCGGCAATGGACCGACCCGACCCCTTGCCAACGCCTGCTTCATCGATGGCGATGACGATGGCCGGGCGTCCGGCCTTTTCCTTGATCCGCCCCGCGACGATGCCGATGACGCCGGGATGCCAGCCTTCGCCCGCGATCACGGCGACGGCGCGATTGCCCTGCGCCGCCAGCAGGGCTTCGGCCTGTTCCTGCACTGTGGCTTCGATGGCGCGGCGCTCTTCATTATACTGGTCCAGTTCCGCCGCGATCCGTGCCGCTTCGGCCGGGTCCTGCGTCGTCAGCAGCCGTACGCCCAGATCCGCCTGCCCCACGCGCCCGCCCGCATTGATCCGCGGCCCCAGCGCAAAGCCCAGATCATGGCACAGCGGCGCACGGGTCAGGCGACTGGCGTCGATCAGCGCGGCCAAGCCGATATTGCGCCGCTTCGCCATCACCTTCAGCCCCTGCGCCACGAAAGCGCGGTTGAGGCCCCTGAGCTGCGCCACATCCGCCACCGTGCCCAGCGCCACGATGTCGAGCAGGTCGAGGATGTTGGGTTTTTCCCGCCGTGCGAACCATCCCCGGCCGTCCAGCAGCTTGATCAGGCGGGCGCCCAGCAGGAATGCGACGCCGACGGCGGCCAGATGCCCGTGGACGGCGGCGTCGGGATGTTCGTCCAGCCGGTTGGGGTTCACCAGGGCGAAGGCCTCCGGCAATTGGGTCGCGCATTTATGATGATCGACCACCACGACATCGACGCCGGTCGCCTTGGCCATCGACAGCGCCTCGAACGCCTGCGCGCCGCAATCGACGGTGACGATCAGGGTCGCGCCTTCGCCCGCCAGCCGCACCAGCGCCTCGCCCGACGGGCCATATCCTTCCATCAGGCGGTCGGGGATATAGGGTCTGGCGTCCAGCCCCAGATCGCGCAGCAGGCGGATCAGCAACGCCGCGCTGGTTGCGCCGTCGACGTCATAATCGCCGAATATGCGCACATCCTCACCGCGCTGCACGGCGTCGGCCAGCCGCTCCGCTGCGGCGTCCATGTCGCGAAACAGGCTGGGGTCGGGCATGAAATGACGGATGGTGGGGTTGCGATGCGCTTCCACCGCGTCGCGCGGGCAACCGCGCGCCAGCAGCAATTGCGTCACCAGATCGTCGGGCAGATAGCACGGATCGCGACCGTCGGCAGCACCCCCGCGCCAGCGCCATGGCTGGCCGGACAGAGAGCGGGAGATATTCAGCGCAAATGTCATGAAACGGCTTTAGCGGCCCCGGAGTCGTCAGGAAACCACGGAAATCATGTCGCAAACGGAACCGTCGCAACCCATTGGGCGTATTGCTTACTTGCCGGGCCTGTGAAATGCGCGGCGCGAAAGGGGCAGCGCGATTTTCATGAGCAGACGGCAGGCCATTTATGTCCGGCGTGTATTGGCCGTGGCGCTGATGACGGCCTCTCCCTTGCCCCTGATGGCGCAGCAGGCCCCGCCACCCCAACCTTCAGTCGCCCAGCCTCAACAGGATGGGGGCGACGGCGAAGAGCCGATCCTGCCCGATGATCAGTTCGACGCGCGCATGCCAAAGATCGACGGCGCGGACGCCAACGCCCCGCTGCCTTCCATCGACAGCTGGATCGACCAGCAGATGCCGCAGCAATCCACGGCGCCTGCCGAACTGCCGCCGGCAACCGATCCGGCCGAGGAACAGGAACTGGCGCAGCCCCTGCCGCCGCTGGACAGCGTGACGGTGCCGGCCAATGTCGCCCATGATGCGGACCCCAATGCAAAGCTGCCCGATGTCCGCTATGCGACCAGCATCGAAGGGTTCGGGAAGACCGGGCTGGAGGATCAGTTCAGGGAAGCATCCGCGCTGATCGATGGCGATGGGAAGGCGGAAACCGCTGCCATGGTGCAGGCGCGCGCGCAAGAGGATGAAAAGCTCGCCACCCGCCTGCTCTATTCCGAGGGCTATTATGATGCGACCGCGCTCGCCAGTCTGGATCAGGCGGGCGATGGCATGCTGAAGGCCGTCATATCGGTGACGCCGGGCAAGCGGTACAGGATCGGCGCCATCGTCATCACCGCCGATCCCACCGTGCCGCCGACGCTGGTGCGCGACAGCCTGCCACTTAAGACCGGCGACTATATCGTCGCCGCCAATGTCGAGGGGGCGGAGGCGAATGTGGCGCTCAAACTCCCCGAAAATGGCTATCCCTTCGCCAAGGTCGGGCAGCGCGATATTCTGCTCGATCCGGCGACGGTGACGGGCGACTATACGCTGCCCGTCGAAACCGGCCCGCGCGGCACCTTCCGCAAGATCACGACCAGCGGCGATCATCAGGCGTTCGGCGCGGATCATATGGAGGTGATCCGCAGCTACAAGCCGGGCCAGTTGTATGACAGCCGCCAGGTGGACGATCTGCGCAAGGCGCTGGTGGCGACGGGCCTGTTTTCCAGCGTCGCGGTCGACCCCGTGCGCACCAATGAAACGGCGCCGGACGGCACCGAATATGTGGATCTGCATGTGGAGCAGGAGGCCGGGCCGCCGCGCACCATCGCGGGCGAAGGCGGCTATGGCACCGGGCAGGGCTTTCGGGCGGAGGGCAGCTGGACCCACCGCAACATGTTCCCGCCCGAAGGCGCACTGATTCTGGGCGCGATCGCGGGGACGCAGGAACAGGGTGTGTCGGCGACCTTCCGCCGCGCCAATGCGGGCAAGCGGGACAAGACGTTCCAGACCGGCATCATGCTCAACCACCAGAATTACGATGCCTATGAAGCCTATACGGCGGGTCTCAATGTCGGCTGGTCGCGGCAATCGACGCCGATCTTCCAGAAACGCTGGACCTACAGCTATGGCGGGGAAATCCTGCTGACCAACGAACAGGTGGTGGTCGATCCGACGACGGCGGAAAAGACCCGCCGCACCTATTTCATCGGCGCGCTGCCGGTGCAGATCGGCTATGACCGGTCCAACGATCTGCTCAATCCGACAAAGGGGTTCCGCGCCAATCTGCGCGTGTCGCCCGAAGGATCGTTGCAGGGCAATTTCTCGCCCTATGTGCGCTCGACCTTCGATCTGACGGGCTATTATCCGGTGTCCGATGCGCTGGTCATCGCCGCGCGCACCCGCCTTGGCACCATCAATGGCGTCAGCCGCAACGATGTCGCGCCATCGCGGCGCATCTATGCGGGCGGCGGGGGATCGGTACGTGGCTTTGGCTATCAGGAACTGGGGCCAAAGGACGCCAATAACGATCCGATCGGCGGTCGGTCCGTCAATGAATTTGCGGTCGAAAGCCGCTATCGCTTCGGCAATTATGGCGTGGTCGCCTTTGTCGATGCGGGTCAGGTCTATGAAAGCCAGATGCCCAAATTTACCGACATGCGTTATGGCGTCGGCCTTGGTGGCCGTTTCTACACCAATTTCGGACCCTTCCGTGCCGACATCGCCATGCCGCTCAACCGGCAACCGGGCGAATCCAAATTCGCCATCTATATCGGCATAGGGCAGGCCTTCTGATGGCGCAGGACGACACGATCCCCGCCGCCGAAACCGTCGTGGTGAAAAACCGGCATCCCCTGTGGCAAAAGATCGCCATCGGCGCGGCTGGTCTGGTCGTGGGCCTGATATTGCTCGTCGGCGCTTTGTTGCTGGGCCTCAACACCCAGTCGGGCAAGGCATTTCTGATCAAGCAGATCGCCGCGCTCCAGATGGAATCGGGCATGCAGATCGAGGTCGGCGCGATCGAGGGATCGATCTACAGCGATATGACGATCCACGACCTGATCCTGCGCGATCCCAAGGGCGTGTTCGCGGTCAGCCCGAAAGTGCATGTGATCTGGCGGCCGTTCCGCTACATCAACAATCATATTTCGGTCAGCCTGCTGGAAACCCCATTGGTCGTGCTGGCGCGCAGCCCACAGTTCAATGTGACGCAGAGCGATCCCAACGCCCCGATCCTGCCGGACCTCGACATCGACGTCGACCGGATGAAGATCGGCACGTTCGTGCTGGCCAGGCCCGTCATCGGGCAAAAGCGCGAAATCGCCATCGACGGCGTCACCCATATCTCCGATGGGCGCGCCATCCTGTCGGCTGACGCCGTGGTCGACAGCGGCGACCGTTTGCAGGCGAAGCTGGACGCGGTGCCCGAACAGAATCGTCTGGCCATGAGCGGCACGCTCACCGCGCCCAAGGGCGGCGTGATCGCCGCCATGTCGGGCCTCACCGATGGCATGACCGCGACGCTGGACGGCAAGGGCACATGGCAGGCATGGGACGGCCGGATCGTCGCCACATCGCCGAAGGGTGAACTGGCCAACATCATGCTCGCCGCACGTGACGGCAATTTTACGGCAAAAGGCCCGGTCCGCCCCGGTCTGGTCTTCGCCGGGCCGGTCGATCGCCTGACCGCGCCGCAACTGGATGTCGATCTGTTCGCGGGCCTCAACGAACGGCGCGTGAACCTGAAGGGCACGTTGCGCTCCCCCGCGATGACCGCCGATGCGCAGGGGCTGGTCGATCTGGGCAAGAGCCAGTTCAGCGCCCTGAAAATCAACGCCGCGCTGCTGACGCCGGGCGCGATCATGGACAAGGTGAAGGGCAATGACGTGCGCGCCTCCATCACCCTTGACGGGCCGATGGCGACGCCCTTCATCGATTATGACATCAGCGCCAAGAGCATCGCTTTCGACGCGACCGGCATCGAAAATCTGAAAGCCAGTGGCCGGGCGGTGATCGACGCCGACCGCATCCGTATTCCCGTCAACGCCACCGCGACACGCGTGACCGGCCTGAATGTAGCGGCAGGCGGTCTGCTTCAGAATCTGCGCGTGAAGGGCGACTTCGCCTATGCCGCGGGCAAGCTGATCAGCGACAACCTCAAGATTGACAGCAACAAGATCGACGCCACCGCCATCGTGCTGGCCGACATCGACAACGCCATCTATCGCGGCGCGCTGAAAGGGCGGGTCAACGATTACAAGATCGATGGCGTCGGCATCGTCAACCTCAACACCGATGTCGAACTGATCCCCGGACCCAAAGGCGGCTTTGGACTTGGCGGCCGTTTCGGCGTGCGCACGGCGCGCTGGGAAAATGCCTCCGTTCGCGACTTTCTGGGCGGCAATGCCGTCATGTCTGGCCGCATCGGCATGACGCCGGAGGGCAGGTTCACGCTGGCGGGCCTCAAGGGCGCGGCCCCCAATTTCACGATTCTCAGCGGTTCGGGCAGTTACGACACCAACGGGCAGGTCGCCTTCGACGCGGCTGCCTCTTCGAAACAATATGGCCCGCTGGCGCTGACCGTGCGCGGAACGATGGAACGGCCGCAGGCGGTACTGCGCGCGGCGCGCCCCAATGTCGGCGTGCAACTGACCGATGTCGTCGCCCGGCTGAATGGCGAGGCGGCGGGCTACAGGCTCGAAGCGACGGGGGAATCGCCCTATGGTCCCTTCTTCGCCAATGTCCTGATCCGCACCGCGCAGGGGCCACTGACCATCGACGTGACCAAAGCGCGCTTTGCCGGCGTCGACATGAACGGTCGCATCCAGCAGACCGCCGCCGGCCCCTTCACCGGGCAGCTGGCGCTGAACGGATCGGGCATCAACGGCGCGGTCAAACTGGCCGCCGTGGGCAAGGTGCAGAGCGTCGACGTCAACGTCACCGCCAATAATGCGAAATTGCCGGGAGAGGCAGATGTCGTCATCGGCCGGGCGGTCGTCACCGCTTCCATGCTGCTCACCGATCAGCCGCAGCTGAAGGCCGATGCGCAGATCGCCAATGCCGCCTATGGCACCTATGTCGTGCGCAAGGCGCGGGCGCGTCTGGATTATCAGGGCGGGCGCGGCCGGGCGCAGATGGTCGCCGACGGTTCAAGCGGCGTGCCATTTTCCGTAGCCGTCAATGCGGCGTTGCGTTCCGACCTCTATGCCGTGGCGTTGCAGGGCAAGGCCGCCAATATCGATTTCCGTCTCGCCAATCCTGCTATCATTCGCAAGGAAAAGGGCGGTTATCGTCTCGAACCGGCAACGCTGGTGCTGCCGCAGGGCAAGGTGGATCTGGCGGGGCGCTTTGGCGACACCATCAGCGCGCAGGCCCGGTTCAAGGATTTCGATCTTGCCATCGTCAACATGGCGGCGCCCGGCATGGGCGTGGGCGGACGGATGACGGGCACGCTGGACTATAGCCAGCAGGGCAATGCCTTCCCCACGGCCACCACCCGCCTTGCCATCAATGATTTCCGCCGTTCAAGTCTGACCGCCGTGTCGGACCCGGTGTCGATGAATGTGGAAGGAAAACTGTCCTCGGCCGGTGGCGACTTGCGCGGGCTGATCCGCGCGGGCAGCAATACGCTGGGCCGCTTTACCGTCACGCTGGCGCCGCCCGGACCGGGGACGGGCTGGGTCGAACAGTTGCAGCATGCGCCGCTGGGCGGGGGCATCCGCTACGCGGGGCCGGCCGATGTGCTCTTCTCCTTCGCGGGCCTTGCGGATCAGCAGCTGACCGGCGGGCTTGCCGTCGCGGCGGATTTTAGTGGGCAGTTGACCAATCCGCGCCTCAATGGCGTAGTGCGGGCCAATGCGCTGACCTATGAAAATGAGACGTTCGGCACCCGCGTCACCCAGATGAAGCTGGACGGGCGATTCACCAGTGATCACCTTGAAATCCGCGACTTTTCCGGCCGGGCCGGGGATGGCACGGTGCAGGCATCGGGCAATGTCGGGCTAGCGGCGGACAGCGGTTTCCCGATGGACATCGCCGTCAAACTGAACCGCGCGCGCCTAGCCCGCAGCGAAGCGATCACCAGTGTCGTCAGCGGCACGCTCAACATTACCAACAGCGCGGCCAATGGCGGCCTGATCAAAGGCGACCTGTCGCTGCCCGAAACCCGTTATCGCGTCGCGTGGCAGGGGGGCACCGAAATCCGCCAGCTGACCGGCGTCCATCGCAAGGGCGAGGGTGGGGATTCGCTCGATCAGCGGATCGCCGCGCGCAAGGCCGCCGCCGCAAAGCCCGCCGACTGGAAACTCGACATCCGGGTGCGGGCGGACAATGAAATCTATGTGACCGGCATGGGCCTCGATTCCGAATGGAAGACGAACATGCGCGTCACCGGCACGACCGCCAATCCGCGCGTCGTGGGCAAGATCGAGTCGATCCGGGGCCGCTACAGCTTCTCCGGCCATCAGTTCGATCTGGAACAGGGCGTCATCACCTTCAACGGGCCGATGATGAACCCGACGCTGTCGATCCGCGCACAGACCCGGATCGACACGGTGACGGCGGGGATACAGGTATCGGGTTCCGCGCAGCAGCCGGACATCGCCTTCATTTCCACGCCCACATTGCCGCAGGACGAAATCCTGTCGCGCATCCTGTTCGGGGAAAATGTCGCCAACCTGTCACCTGTGCAGGCGGTGCAGCTGGCCGCGGCGCTGAACGGGCTTCGCGGCGGTAGCGGCGGCCTCAACCCAATGGGCAAGTTGCAGGGGGCGTCGGGTCTCGACCGTATCGGCATCGTCGGCGGGGATGATGCAACCGGGCGCGGCACCAGCCTGGCGGTCGGCCAGCATATCTCCAACAATATTTATGTGGAGGTCATCACCGATTCGAAGGGCTTTACCGCGACCCAGCTGGAAATCGCCCTGTCAAAAGCGCTCAGCCTGCTGTCGCGCACCGGCACCAATGCCGGGTCGTCGGCCAACCTGCGCTATTCGAAGGATTATTGACGGGCAGGGCGAAGGCTTGCGCTCGCCCGCGCGGTTGCGCACCTTATGCACGGGCTTTAGGGCTGGGGGGATGTTTCGTTTCTTTCGCCCATGGCTGTTGCTGATCGCGCTGTTCGCGACGCCGGCCTTCGCCCTGCCTACCAACAGGCCCATGGCCGGCTATGCCCGCGTGTCTATCGAAACGTCCGTCGGCACCATCATCGTGTCGGTGGATCAGAAGCGGGCGCCGCGCACATCGGCCAATTTCCTGACTTATGTCGACGATGGCCGCTTTGACGGCGTGACCTTCTACCGCGCGGCCCGGCGCAAGAGCGATCCGCATTATGGCCTGATACAGGGCGGCATCGACACCGATGCGCGCCGGTCGCTGCCGCCGATCCCGCATGAACCGACCAGCAGGACCGGCATCCTGCATCTGGACGCGACCCTGTCCATGGCGCGGCCCAACCGGGCCGATTCGGCGATGGGCAATTTCTTCATCACCATCGGCGCCACTCCCAACATGAACGCGCGGGGCGACTATATCGGCTATGCCGCCTTTGGCCATGTCGTGGCGGGAATGGACGTCGTGCGGAAAATCCTGTCCGTGCCGACATGCTGCGGGTCCGGGCCGATGCGTGGGCAGATGATCATCAAACCGATCACGATCCTGCGCGCCCGGCGCCTCGACGGCACACCGCATCCGACGCGCGGGGTGAAGCCATGGCTGATCGGCATCAACAGGCGACCGGCCCGCTAGACCATCTTGCAGTCATCTGGAACGGTTGACGGATCGCACAATGCGGCCGGCCGAAACATCCACAGCATGATCCGATTGAGGCTGATCGGATCATGCCCCATGCCGGTTCCGGCGGATGGCGCGGATTAAGGAGGGTGCCCATCAGGCGGCCCATTGGACAGCGAAGGAGACAGTCCTACGCCAGTCCCGCCTGATGCCGCGCCGGGTTGGCCCTGTCGCTCCCCGCTTCCGCCCGGCGCGCCAGATAGTGTTTCCACGCTTTTTCATGAAAGAAGAATGCGACGGCATTGATCACGGGTTCGATCAGCGCGATCCCGCCCGCCAAGGCGACGGAACCGGTCATGACATAGGCGACGGTAAAACCGACCGTCAGGTGGATGCTGAGATAGGTAGCGGTCTTGATAAGGTCGAGCGGCATGGGCGTCTCCTTCCTGCGATCAAGATAATAATGATTTGCAATAACGGCTAATGACTTTTTCCGCTGGCTGAAATCGGCTGCGGCGATCATCATGGTTGCACAGGAGAAGCGATATGAGCGGACGGATCAGGGTGGGCATCGGCGGCTGGGTCTATGACGATTGGCGCAGCAATTTCTATCCTGCGGGCCTGCGCCAGAAGGATGAGCTGGCCTATGTGGGGCAGCATCTGACCGCAACCGAAATCAACGCAACCTATTATAGCAGTCAGAAGCCCGCGACCTTCGCATCCTGGGCAAAGGCGGTGCCGGACGGCTTTCAGTTCGCGGTCAAGGCGTCACGCTATGCCACCAATCGCCGTATATTGGCCGAAGCGGGCGAATCGATCGCCAAATTCACCGGGCAGGGGATTGCCGAACTGGGTGACCGGCTCGGCCCGATCCTGTGGCAATTCATGGCGACGAAGACATTCGATCCCGACGATTTTGGTGCATTTCTGCAAATGCTGCCTGCCCGTGTCGATGGCGTGCCGCTGCGCCATGCCGTGGAAGTGCGGCATGACAGTTTCGACGATCCCGCTTTCCTTGCAATGGCGCGCGATGCCGGGGCAGCGGTGGTTTTTGCCGATCATGAAACTTATCCCGCCATCATGGGGCATGATGTGGGCTTCACCTATCAGCGGCTGATGCGCACGCAGGAAGATGAGCCGACAGGCTATCGGGCGGCGGCGATCGCGGACTGGGCGACGCGGGCGAGCAGCGCCGTAAAACAGGGTGACGTCTTCAGTTTCTTCATCGGCGGGGCGAAGGCGCGCAATCCTGCGGCGGCGCTCGCGATGATGGCGGCGCTGCGGTAACGTCTCTGTTGCGTTTGATGCAATCGGAATGTCGTGCTTTGCGATTGTTACAATAGTATGACGGGCGTAATGGCCCGCCCTCGCCCCGATGGGTGATAATTATCGTAATGATGGAGCATAATATGCGACAGGCTTTTCAGGGCGCTGTGCTGGCCGCAGCGGTCGGTATCCAGATGCTGACTTTCTATTCGGTGCTATATGCCTGATGTCGCGGTGAACGCGACATCGAATCCCGCCATGCGGGATATGAAAAGGCCGTCTCCGCTCTGAAGCGGGACGGCCTTTTATTTTATCCTTATTGCCGATCATGGCGGAACGTCCTTCCGCCCGTCATCAACCCTCCGCCAGCCACCCGGCCAGCAGATAGGCCACGACGCCGATCGGTCCCAGCGCGCAGAGCGTCAGCAGGACGGTGGCGACGCGGATCAGCGTGACGTCCACGCCGGTGCGGGTGGCGATCCCCGCGCACACGCCCATGATCTTTCCGTTGCGACGGTCGAGGGTGAAGCTGTTGGTCATGAAACTGGCCTTTCGATGATGGATGAAGACGGAAAATCGCGCGATCAGGCGATCGGCGTGACCGGCACGGCTGCGGCGATGAACAGGCTGGCGACGGTGAAGGCGCCGACGAGGGCAAAGGCGACATTCTGGAACCTGGCGATGGACATGGCGGATACTCCCTGATGTTATGATCGGGCCTGTGATCCGTCGGGATCGTTCAGCCTTGATGCCCACAGGGATCGCAGATGCCGTGCCAGTTTGAATTTTCGGCGGAAAAGCGGGGTTTTTGGCCTGACGACGAAAAATGCAGGTCGCCCCTTTTGCATGCTAATGGTGAAAATGCCCGCATATTGGGGAAATGTTCCTGACATGTCGTCCGACTGCTTCCATCTTTTCGTCTATGGTACGCTGCGCCCCGCATTTGGCGGCCCGATGGCACTCTGGCTCAGTCGTTCTGCCCGGCTGGTCGGTCCGGCCATGATCGCGGGTCGGCTGTACCGGGTGGCGGATTATCCGGGGCTGGTGCCCGGTCCCACGGGGCAGGTGCATGGCGACCTGTTTGCGCTGGCGGACGCAGCGGCGGTGCTTGCGATGCTTGACGATTATGAGGAATGCGCCGCCCATCACCCCCATCCGCAGGAATATCGGCGTGAGGCTGTGATCGTACCTACGGCCGCCGGACCGGCAAGGGCATGGGTCTATATCTATAATCATGATGTGGCGGGACTGCCCTTGATCGCCGATGGCGACTTCCTCCCTTGCGCGGGTGATGGCGGCCGCTAGTTTGATGGCCCGACCGACAGCAGGAGGACCCGATGACGACCGACCGCAGCGATGATCAGCAGCCCGAAACCCAGCGCCTGCCGGAGGATCGCAACTGGATCGGCACCACCGGGCTTGGCCGTCGGCAGCTGCTGGCCGGTGGCGCTTTCGCCGCGGGTTTCGCGGCCGCATGCCGCCCCGTCGCCAGCAGCGCGGTGCAGACGCCGGGCGATGGCCTGACCGAAGAACAGGTGTCCATCCCCGCCAGCGACGGCTTCGCCATGCCTGCCTTCGTCGCGCGGCCCGCAGGGAAGAAGGCCGCGCCGGTTATCGTCGTCGTGCATGAAATTTTCGGCGTGCATGAATGGATTCGCGACATGTGCCGCCGCTTTGCGAAAGCGGGCTATTATGCCATCGCGCCGGATCTGTTCGCGCGCCATGGCGACGCGACGAAGGTCGCCGATTTCAAGCAACTGGTCGGGACGATCGTGTCGAAGGCGCCCGACGCGCAGGTGCTGGCCGACATCGACACCAGCTATGCCTGGGCGGGAAAACATGGCGGCGACGCGAAACGGCGCGGCGTCACCGGTTTCTGCTGGGGCGGGCGGATCGTGTGGCTTTATGCCGCGCACAGCGCCGAACTGGACGCCGGCGTCGCCTTTTACGGCCGACTGGTCACGGACAAGACGCCGTTGCAGACACTGAGCGCGATCGAGGAAGTAGGCAGGCTCAAGGCCCCGGTGCTGGGCCAATATGGTGAGCGGGACAAGGGCATTCCCGTCACCGATGTCGAAGCGATGCGCGCCGCCCTTGTCAAGGCAGGCAAGTCCCCGCCCGACAGCATCACCGTGCATGCCGGGGCGGACCATGGCTTCATGGCCGATTATCGCCCCAGCTATAACGAAGCCGCCGCCAAGGCCGCATGGGATGCGACGCTTGGCTGGTTCGGCAGATATGTGAAGGGATGAGGGGGCTTATTTCCCCTTCATCGCCTCCACCGCGGCCAGCGTGCTCTTCACATGACCGGCATAGTTCATTTCGCTGTGGACGAAGGCGACGCGGCCCGACGGCGCGATGACATAGGATGTCCGGTCGGTCATGCCCGGCCGCATCTTGAGCGCCACGTCATAGCCCGAAACGATATTGGGCCCGGCGGAAGCCACCGCGAACTTGCCCGCGCATTCCTTGGTCGAAAAAGCGACCAGATCGTCCACAGGGTCGGCCGACATGCCGATGACGGTGGCGCCCGCCGCCTTGAACTTGTCGATATTCTCGGCAAATTCGCGCGCTTCGGCCGAACAGCCGGGCGTGAAGGCCTTGGGGAAGAAATAAAGCACCACCGGCCCGCGCTTCAGTTGATGCGACAGGGTCAGTGTGAAGGTCTTCCCGGCCAGCGCGCCGCGCGTGGTGAAATCGGGCGCCTTGGTCCCGATGGCGAGCGAGGCCACGGCGCCGCCAGATCCCAGCAGGGCGGCGGCGGCGGCGATGATGACGGGCAGGCGCTTCATAGATCATGTCCTTGTATAGGGCGGCGATGTTCGGGCTGTTCCCATAATTCGATCGCATTGCCCTCCGGATCGTGGATGCGGGCAAAGCGGCCGAGGACGGGATCGTCCCATTCCGGCTTGGTGATGATCGCGATGTCGTCGGCGCGCAAGTGGTCCAGCAGGGAATCGAGGTCCGACACCCGAAAATTCAGCATGAACGCCTTGTCGGCGGCAAAATAATCGCTGTCCGCCCTGAACGGGGCAAAGACCATCGGGCCACCCTGCGGTTGCCAGATCGATGCATTGGGCTGGTCGGCGGGATCGACAACGCATCCGCCCCCGACATTGAGATGCGTGCGATACCAGCTGGCCAGCGCATCGGGATCACGCGCGCGAAAGAACAGGCCGCCCATTCCCAGCACCGGCATGGCATCGACTCCCCATTGAAACTGCCGTTCCCGTCTATCACCGGATCTTGGGGGCATAAAGGGGCGGGGAACCGCTGGCCGGGGTGGCCGGTTCATCCCATATGCGCACCTATTGGCCCATCCTGTCCTTGCCCCTGCTGCTGATCGCCGGATGCGACCGCAAACCGGAAAAGAGCACGGATCAGCCCGGTGTCGTCACCAACATCCTTGACCAGTCCCCGCCCGAAGCGGGGGATGTGGCCGCTCCATCCAACGCGATCGCACCTGTCGACACGCACGGCTCCGTCGATGCGCCGTCGCCTGCCGCTGCGGCCGACGGACTGGTCCCGGCCGCGATGCAGGGGCGCTGGGTAGGGGAGGCGGAACGGTGCGGCGACCGGAGCGCCGCGCTGGAACTGACTGTCGCGCCGGACCAGCTGCTGTTCCACGAAAGCGTCGGCGATGTGAAGCGCGTCACGATCGACCGGGATGGTCGTGCCAGCGTGCAGGCCGAATTTACCGGAGAAGGGGAAAGCTGGACGCGGACGCTCGCCCTGCGCCTGATGCCGGACGGCCGGTCGCTGACCATCACCAATGACGGGACGGCGGTCACACGCAAGCGGTGCTAGAGCCTTTTCGAGGCAGACGGCATTGTCCACTGGCCGGGAAAATACAGAAAAGAAAAGGGAAATGCCGCATTTCCGGGTCATGCTGGACGGATGACGCCCCTCGATATGCCGCGATCTAATGAACCGCTACATTCAGCCATAAATGGGCGGCGCGTTCGGAAATGAAGAATTCCATCAGTTCCTTGGCATTGAACATCCGTCGCATCTGCATCTTGAGCAGCGAAGATGACACCAGAACGGCGATCTTGTCGCCTGGCTGGTAAATGGATGCATTGGCGGTGTCGACATAACGCTGCCCTTCCGGTGAATGGGGCATCAGGTCGATAGCGTGGACGAGGACGCGGATGGCGCGATGCTGCGATCGCCATCGTGAAACGACCATGCGCATTTCGCGGAAATGGCTTTCCAGCGAGGGAATGTCCATGAAGCCGCTGACATCGACGCGGATTGCACCGACCGGTGCGTCCTCGCAAATGGAGTGGCTTGGTGTCAGGTTCGCCAGATCAAACATCAAACATAATTTGCGCGGACTCTCTTAATTTATTGTTGCGCCATCTGGCGACTTGACGCTCTGATTAGACTAAAGTCTGACCATCGCCCCGATTGCCGTCGATGGTCATTCCGGTTCTTTGGAAATGCCCCGCTTCCCCCATCCTCAACTCCCCGCTACAGCCGCGCGATGATCGGCCGTCTGACCCTGAGCGATTTCCGCAATCATGCGGATGCGCTGATCCTGCCCGATCATGCCTTCATCCTGCTGACGGGCGATAATGGCGCGGGCAAGACCAATATATTGGAAGCGGTGTCGATGCTGGCCCCTGGACGCGGGCTGCGCGGCGCACCGCTCAGCGCCATGGCGCGGCAGGACGGGACAGGTGGCTTCGGCATCGCGGCGGAGGTCGACGGGGTCATGCTGGGCACCGGCGTCACCGCCGCCAGTCCCGACCGGCGTCAGGTGCGGATCGGCGGGGTCGCATCATCGGCCAATGCGCTGGCCGACCATCTGTCCATCGTCTGGCTGACCCCGGCGATGGACCGGCTGTTCCTCGACAGTCCCGGCGGGCGTCGGCGCTTTCTCGATCGGCTGACGCTGGCGCTGCATCCGGCCCATGCCGCGCACAGCGCCCGCTATGACGCGGCGATGCGTGCGCGCAACCGGCTGCTGGCGGATATGCGCCGCGCCGATCCGGCATGGCTGTCGGCGCTGGAGGCGCAGATGGGCGAACATGGGGCCCCGCTGGCGGCAGCGCGGGCCGATCTGGTCGCGCGTCTCAATGTCATACTCGCCGATCAGCCCGACGAACCCTTTGCCCGGCCGCTGATCGCGATCGATGGGCAGGGGCATGATGGGCCAAGGCCTGACAAGAGCATGCATGGCGACGAGCCGCTGACGCAGCAGCTCGCGCGGGGGCGGCGACGCGATGCGGCGGCGGGACGCACATTGGCCGGTCCGCATCGGCACGACCTGTCCGTCACCCATGTTGCAAAGGGCCAGCCCGCCGCCTTGTGTTCGACGGGCGAGCAAAAGGCGCTGCTGCTCTCCATCCTCCTCGCCCATGCCGCGCTGGTTGCCGCCGACCGGGGGCAACCGCCCGTCCTGTTGCTCGACGAAGTGGCGGCGCATCTTGACCCGCTGCGGCGGGCCGCATTGTTCAATCGTTTGCGGCAAACCGGGGGGCAAGTATGGATGACCGGTACGGAATCCAGTCTTTTCAGTGAATTACCCGATGCAACCCGGCTGACTGTAACGAGCGGCCACCTTTTCCGTTCCGCAACATAACGCATCGACAAAACGACTCGTCGCCCGGCGCTTGTCGATTTGTCCGCGCTCTGCCCTAAAGCGGACATCGGGGTTCAAGCCTACATAAAGTCGGGGTCGCAATCGCAATGATCGGTGGTTTTCGCGCGTTTTTCGCGGCGTCTGTTCTTGCGCTTTCGACCCTGTTCGCTGTTCCTGCGGCCGCCGGCACGCTCCAGTGCGCGCCCTTCGCCCGTCAGGTTTCCGGCATCGACATTCACGGCAACGCCAACACCTGGTGGGGTCAGGCGGAAGGTCGCTACGACCGTGGCCATGAACCGCGTGTCGGTGCCGTCCTCGCCTTCTCGGCCAGCCGTTCCATGCCCGTCGGCCATGTCGCCATGGTCAGCAAGGTGGTGAACGACCGCGAAGTCCTTCTGACCCACGCCAACTGGTCCTATCGTGGCGGCATCGAACGCAATGTCCGCGCGATCGACGTATCGGCGAACAATGACTGGACGGATGTGCGGGTGTGGTATGGCCCGACCGGCGGCCTTGGCCTGCGGTCGAACCCGGCTCGCGGCTTCATCTATGCCGACGCGCCCAGGGGCGTCGATCAGCCGGTGCAGATCGCGTCGGCCGACATGGGCGGTGCGGCCGTCCGCTCTGCTTTCTGATCCTTTAACCTTTCCAAAAGACTCCGGCGTCTAGGGTCGCTCCCGGTGGGGCGATTTCTGACGTTTCGGGATCGCATATGATAAAAAGAGCAAGCTGGATGGCGGTGCTGCTGCTGTCCGGTCTGGCAACCGCGCCTGCATGGGGTTCTGCGGTGCTGCAATGCGTGCCCTATGCGCGCATCGTGTCGGGCGTGGCAATTCGCGGTGATGCGCTGACCTGGTGGGATCAGGCGGACGGACAATATAAGCGCGGCGACCGGCCGAAAAAGGGTGCGGTGCTGGCGTTCAGGGCCAATGGGCCGATGGCGCTCGGCCATGTCGCGGTGGTCAGCAAGGTGCTGGACGACCGGCGCGTTCTGATCCGCCATGCCAACTGGTCGGCACCCGGCGCGATCGAGGAAGATGTGCTGACCATCGACGTGTCGGCGGCGGGCGACTGGAGCCAGGTGCGCGTATGGCACAGCCCGACCAATCAGATGGGCGCGCGGACCAATCCGACATTCGGGTTCATCTATCCGGTCAAGGCGAAGCTGCACGATTTCACGCCCGACCCTGCTCTGGGCACGAGCATGCGCTTCGCAAAGGTCGATTCGAATCTATGGGATCAGCCATCCACCCGCGCGATCCCCCGCGCGTCGCATGAAGCGCGCGCTGTTCAGGTCGCGCAGGCAAAGGCGCTGCCGGCCGCCCGTAAATCGCCGCCCCGGCTGGAGGCCGATCCCTTCGTGACAGAATATGCCGATGCTGCGCCGTCGGAACGGACATTGAGCGCGATCATCGCCGATGTCCGGCGCGACGCCGCCATGAACTGATAAAAAAAGGGCGCCCGACCGGCGCCCTTTTTCTTCGCTTATCCCGCGTCGCCGGTGTCCCCGGCATCTTCTGCCGGGTTTTCGAACCAGGCTTCGACCTCGCCCTTCAGCTTGATGGTCAGCGGATTGCCATGGCGGTCGCGGCTCTTGCCCGCAGCAACGCGAATCCAGCCCTCGGAAATATTATATTCTTCCACGTCCTTGCGTTCGCGGCCCTTGAAACGGATGCCGATGCCACGCTGAAGCACCTCCATATCGAAATGGGCGCTTTTGGGATTGGTGGACAGATGGTTGGGGGGCGTGTCGCTCATGGTCATATTCCCTGAAAATTTGCGCACCGCCTAAAGCATTTTGGCCGCAAGTGGAATCACCTGCCGTCGTGAAAAATGCGAAAAGCGGCAGGGATGGGCGATGGCCGCCACCCTCAACCGCCCGGCCGATCATCGACGTCGCAGAATATCCGGCGGATCACGCCTTCGTCCAGCCAGGCGGTAAAACGGCTTTCCGCGTCAGCCAGTCCCGCAAAGGGATAGGCGACCGGCCGGTCGTCCACCGCGCCGCTGGCCCGTGTCAGGCGCATCATGGCATCGGGCGCGGTGGTCAATATGCGTCCGCGCCGGTCGGTCGACGCGCTGTTGACGCCCACGACATGGCCGTCCTCGGCAAAGACGGGGCCGCCGCTGATCCCGGACAATGTGCCGTCGCCCGGCGGGATGCGGCCCTTCTCCGCCCATGCCAATATCGGCTGGGTCACTTCGCTGCGGCCGCGCCGGGCGCTCGCTTCGCCGATCAGTTCGGACAGGACCAGCTTTGGCTGTCCGGCCGGGAAGCCCATATGATAGCCCGGCGTGCCGGGTTGGGGCGCGCGCGCCGACAGGGGCAGGGCGGCGTCGCTGGTCAGGCCATCGCGTACCAGCGCGGCGTCGGCCTCCCGGCTTTCGACGATGCGCGACACCGGCCGGGCGAACCGCCCATCCTCCAGCCCGACGCGGGTGCAGCCATGGGTGACATGCTGGGCGGTCAGCCAGGCGCCGTCGCGGTCCACGGCAAAGGCCGTACCCATCGAATCGGCCCGCTTGCCGTCATCCTCGATCACGAACTGCTCATTGCTCCATCCGGGCAGGGGGCGGCGCGGCGATCGGGGGTCGAACTGTTCCACTTTCAGCGGGGGCACCCGCATATCCTGCCCCAACCATGCGATCAGCAGCATCCCAGCCAGTGCAAAGGGCAGGCACCCGCAACCCTTGCCACCCGCCATGAGGCCTATCCCGCCACCGCTGCGGCGGTCAGGCAGGCAATGGCCGCCTTCATCATCGCCAGAAATATCGCGGCCGACCGCTCATTCGCCTCGATCCGGGCAGACAGGTTGCCCAGCAGGAAATCGACCAGCCGAAACGCGACCAGTTGCAGGATCAGCGTAACGCTGCCCCAGATCACGATGTCCCAGACATTGACCGACCCGGCCAGGCAAAAGCCCAGCGGTACCGCCAGTCCGATCGCCGCCCCGCCCAGCGATATGGCGGCGGCGTCATTGCCCGCGCGGATCAGCGTAAATTCGTCATGCGGCGTGATCCACAAATATATAGCCAGCGCGATCAGCCAGACCGCCGTCGCGCTGCCAAGGTGGAGTAGAAGGATGGGCAGGCCCGACAACAGGCTCTGGATGACGGGCATGGGATCGCTCATACCCTCTGAAATGCCGCAACCCGCCCTTCGGTTCAATCGGGGCGGGTTGCGATCATGGGATTACTGCATGGCGCGCGCCTTTGGCTGTCTCAGCCGGCTAGGCAATGCATCAGCGACAGATGCGCGCGCGCACGCGGCGGTCGCGATACCGGTCGTAACGCCATTCGGTCCAGCAACGGGCGCGATAGCCGCGATGGCCGCGCCAGTCCCGCCGGTCGCCGCGCCAATGGCGACGGTCGTCCCAGCGCCGGTTGTCCCATCGCCGATGGTCGCCCCGCCTGTCCCAATGCCGGTCGCGGTCGCCGCGCCAGCCTGATCCGCCATAATGTTGCGCCTGCGCCGGAACGGCCGAAGCGCCGATCCCGGCAATGGCAAGGCTCAGAACGGCAACGCCTTTCCACAAGATATTCATCACGTCTCTCCTCACAAATCCCGCCCGTGAAGAGGGTGGGAGCATGAGGGCGACAATGGCGCCGCACGACTGAACGGCCGGGGAATGACGCTGTTATCGTCCGTTCAGCCAAGGGCGATGAGCGGACGGACTACAGCGCCGAACCGCCTTACCGCCCGCGCAGGGCGATTTCAGCTTCCTGCATATAATCGCGGGTGATGGGCAATGCGCGGCGGTCGCGGGCATATTGCACCTGAAAATTGACCATGCCGCCATGTTCGAAAACCGTCGCCGCGCCCGCCAGATAAAATGTCCACAGGCGGAAGAATTTTTCGTCATACAGGGCGACGATCTCCGCCTTGTGCGCCATCGTCCGCTTGTACCATTCGCGAATGGTAAGGCCGTAATGAACGCGCAGCACCTCGACATCGGTGACCATCAGGCGCGTGCCTTCGCTGCCCGCGATCATTTCCGACAGGGCGGGGATATAGCCGCCGGGGAAGATATATTTGGTGGTAAAGGCGTCGGTCGTTCCCGGCCCGCCCATGCGGCCGATCGTGTGCACCAGCATGACTCCGTCCGGGGACAGCAACTGGCGGCATTTGTCGAAAAATGTGCGATAATCGGGCGTGCCGACATGTTCGAACATGCCGACCGACACGATGCGGTCGAACGGCCCGGTCATGTCGCGATAATCGATCAGTTCGAACCGGACATGATCGGCGACGCCCGCATCGGCCGCCCGCTGCCGCGCGACCTTCAGCTGTTCTTCCGACAGGGTGATGCCGGTGACGTCCACGCCGCAGGTGCGGTGCAGATACAGCGCCATCCCGCCCCATCCGCAACCGATGTCCAGCACCTTCATGCCCGGCTTCAGGTGCAGCTTGGCGGCAATATGCGCCTTCTTGTCTTCCTGCGCCTGTTCCAGGCTGATCCCGGCATCATTGTCGACGTCGGGATAATAGGCGCAGCTATATTGACGGTCGCGGTCGAGGAACAGGGCGTAGAGCGCGCCCGACAGGTCGTAATGATGGGCGACGTTCGCCTTGGACCGGGCACGGTGATTGGCGCGCCACAGCTTCTGGCGCATTTCGCCGATGCTGCGCTTGAACAGGCTCTTGTCCTCGATGGACTTCCCCTGTTCCCACGGGTTGTTGGCGCGAATCATGGACAGGAATTCCATGATGCCGCCGCCCTCTATCCCGATTCGGCCTTCGATCCAGGCTTCGGCCATGCCCAGACGCGGGTCTTTCACGATGTCGAACGGCACCCGGCCATCCTTGAAACGCAGGGCCATGTCGGGGAAATCGGGGTCGGGCTGGCCGACGGTGACGGTTTTTCCATTGGCATAGTGGACGGTCAGTCGGCCGCGTGTGACCAACCGCTTGAGAACCAGTTCAAACAGTTTCATGTAGCTACCTTGTCATGTCGTTACGCAGGCGTCAAATCCCCGCATACCAGTCATAATCGGCATGGTCTTCCCAAAAACCGCCCTTGCCCCTGCCGATGGCGCGCAGACTGTCGGTTACCTCTATCTCCATGAGATATTTGGCATGTTTGTAACCCAGCTGCCGTTCCACGCGCAGCCGCAGCGGCGCGCCATTCGCCACCGACAATGGTCGGTCGTTCAGCGCAAAGGCAAGGATGGTCTGGGGGTGAAAGGCGTCGGTCAGGTCGATGCTTTCATAATAAAGCCGCCCGCCGCCCATATCGTCGGCGCAGCGAAAAACGATGTAGCGCGCCCGGCTGCTCATGCCCGCGCCGTCCAATATCGTCCGCAGCGGCACGCCGCCCCATTTGCCGATCGCGCTCCATCCTTCGACGCAGTCATGGCGGGTGATCTGTTCGCGATGCGGCATCGCGCGCAACTGCGACAGCGAAAGTGACAATGGCCGCGCCACCAGCCCGCCGACCTTCAGCCGCCAGTCGGCAAAGCCATTGCGCCAATAGGCCTTATAGGCGGGCGTGTTGGGATTGGCGGTGCCATTGGCGCGAAAGATGGGTGAAATCTGGTCGGCCCTGAATTCCTGTGCCAGCGCGTCGCGCGCCATCAGGCTGCGTTGCGCCCATTTGTGAAAATTTTCCGCGGAAAACAGTGCCTCGCGAAAGGACGGGTTGCGTGCCAGCCGGTCGCATCCCGCCAGCGTCGCGGTCGCGCCCAGCATCAATGTGCGGCGGGTCAGGATCATGGCCGCGCCTCCGGCAGGCGGTATCGGCCCGTCACCATCCCGCGTATCTGATTGACGGGGCCGCTCAGCAGCACCATCGCCAGATGCACGATGACGAAACCGACCAGCGCGAAGGCCGCGATGAAGTGGAGCGATCGCGCGGATTGCCGCCCGCCGAACATCTCCACCAGCCATGGCCATGCCGCATTCATGCCCGGCGACATGGTCAGCCCGGTCAGGATCAGCAGGGGCAACAGGATGAAGATCACGCCGATATAGCTCGCCTTTTGCAGCGGCCCATAACGCAGCGCGGCCTGCCCCGTCGGAAAGCGCAGCCGGGCATGGTCGACAATATCGCGCCAGACATGACGGGGGCGGATGTCGTCATGGCGAAAGCCAAGGTCGCGGGCGACATGCCGGTTGGCAAGGCTCCAGATCATATAGGCCATCAGCGCGAAGGCGAAGATCGGCGCGGCGGCCAGATGCCAGTGCCGCGACAGCGCCAGACTGTAATGACCGGGCAGGGTGATCCAGCCGGGGAAGCGGTCCAGTTGCAGCCATGGCGCGTCGAAATTCGCGCCATATTGTCCCCAGTAAAGCCGGGGGTGCGCGTTGAATATGCCCAGCCCGCTGGAAAACAGCGTGTAGAGCAACAACGCGTTCAGCCAGTGCCACAGGCGCGTGGAGGCGCGATGGCGGCGCACCACCCCCGTTGCATGATCGGCCCCGCTGTCCATGGCGCCGATCCTATCCGATTTGCCGGTCCCGTCCATATCGGCTGGCCTTCCGTATGATGTAACAAAAATGCAACGCATGCCTTGAAATTGATTGAAATAAATTTCCAGCCCCTTTGCAACTCATTCTGGCGATCCTAGATGGCGGTTGCGTGATCGTGATGCAGATCATGTTCTTGATCTCCCAAAAGGGAGAGAAGAGTCGCAGGAGTCATTATGAGAATAAGTTCATAATAACTTTGCATCAAACCTGAACGCCGGATGAATGTCTAAATCGCGGCGAATAGATAAATATCGAGGACTTTATGAAGACTGTGATTTTCGCAGCGATTGCTGCTGCCACCGTTGTTTCGGCTCCTGCTTTTGCTCAGGACGCTGCGCCCTTCACCGGGCCGCGCGCGGGCATCATCATGGGTTATGACAAGGTCGCAGGCCGCGACGGCTTCACCTATGGCGTGAACGCCGGCTACGATCTGGCCGTCACCAACGGCGTGACCTTCGGTCCGGAAGTGTCGTTCAGCGACAGCACCACCAGCGCTGGCGCCGGTGCGGAAGTCAGCCGCGATCTGGCCGCTTCGGTCCGCCTCGGCTACACCCTGACCCCGCAGGTTCTGGCCTTCGGCAAGGTCGGCTATGCCAACACCCGCATCGACGCCGGTGGCGCCGGCGCCTCGTTCGAAGGCGTGCGCTATGGCGGCGGTCTGGAATATGCCGTCACGCCGAACACCTACATCTCGGCCGAATATCAGCGCAGCGAATATGAAGCCGGCATCGGCGGTCGCGACGCTGGCCTGGTCGGCATCGGCTTCCGTTTCTGATCCCTCTCAACCGATCAGGATCTGCCGCAGCATAGGGAAAGGCGGAAACCGGTTTTCCGATATTATGATGCGCGGAAAGGAAAGGGCGGCCTTGCGAAGGGCTGCCCTTTTTCTATCCGGATTTCATGCGGGCAGGGGCGCGATGTCCGGTTCCACCCATGCGCGCCGCGCCTGCGCCGACATCAGCCGGTCGCGCGACCAGTAGGTGAAGGGCCAGTCCTTTTCCCCCAGCGGCGACGCCATCAATGCGGCATGGGCATCGGCCGGGCCGGTATCGGCGGGCAGGCTCGCCAGCATCGCCCGCGCCATGCGCAACGACGCCTGCGTGATCGTTTCATGATAGCCGCTATCGTCGCTGTTCACTCCGCCGACGCTTTCATTATAGCGCCGGATCAGGTCGGGCATGTCGCGTTCGGGTACGATGTCGGGGCTTTTGAGGATCAGCCACAGGGCGGTCGCGAAATGCGCGCCATGGGTCCATCGCGCCTTGGGCAGGGTGCAGGCGCGAAAATCCGCCGCCAGCATCGCCATCTCCTCGTCCGTCACCGTTTCTCCTCCCGTCCGCGCCGCTCAGGCAAAGAGCGGCAGATAGTCATAACCCCGCGCCGGATCGGGCGCCGCATCGGCGCCCTCCGCCTCGACGATCATCTGCCGGGTTTGCGCGCGCGGCGATATGATCTGTACATGGATGGGGCGTGGATCGATCGGCGCGCTGTCGACCACGCTGCGCAACGCGCTCAGCAACGCATCGGACGCAGGCTTCCACACGGCATAGCCTTCATTGGCGAGCGCCACCTGATCGATGCCCAGCAGGTCCATCAGCATCGCCTTGCCCGCCACATCCTCGACACCGGCCGTGCGCGCGCCGGTGATGGCGACGGCGGTGACGGGGTCGGCCATGCCGCTGGCCGGATCGACAAAGACGGGCTGCGTTCCGCCCCATGCGCCAGCCGGGCATAATTTCTCCTCGGGCACGATCCGGCGATCGGGACGGATTTCGGCGGGATAGATGCGGCACGCATTGGGCCGCCGGTCATAGGCGCCGCACAGCATGTCGGGGCCAAGATTGGGGCAGGGGCCATCGAACACCGCGGTCAGCAGCACCGCGACCGTCACCGGCAATGCCTGACTGGTGGCGGGCACCGCCCGTGCCGCGCGATAGGCTTCGCCCGATCCTTCGGCAAAGGGCATGTCGGGCGCGGCGTCGCATAACAGTTCGACCCGCCCGCCATGCTCCAGCCAGCCGACCGCCTCCGACAGGCTCAGCAGCAGGCGCAGCCCATGGCAGCATCGCCCGCAGGCGGTGCAGGAAAAACGCAGGGCGGATTCGAAATCCGGCTCTTGGCGCGACGGCATGTTCATGGGTGCGACCCCGGCTATGCGCACGCGCCTTTTCCGGAGCGTCAGGCGGGCTTTGCATACCGATAGGCCGCTTTTTCCGCTTAAGGTCAAGGGCGCGGCAGACCGGGATCAGCCGATCGCGGCCTGCTTTTCCTCGGCCAGCCGCTTCATTTCGGCCTTGCTCTTCTTTTCGCTCGCCGATTTCAGCTGGCCGCAGGCCGCCATGATGTCGCGCCCGCGCGGGGTGCGCACCGGCGCGCTGATGCCGCCTTCGAACACGATGTCGGAAAAACGGCGGATGCGTTCGGGCGTCGAACATTCATAGTCCGTGCCCGGCCAGGGGTTGAACGGGATCAGGTTGACCTTGGCAGGCAGATTATACTGACGCAGCAGGCGCACCAGTTCGCGCGCGTCATCGTCGCTGTCATTCTTGTCCTTGATCATCACATATTCGAACGTGATGCGCCGGGCATTGTTGGCGCCGGGATAGTCGGCGCAGGCCTGCAACAGCTGGTCGATGCCATATTTGCGGTTGAGCGGCACCAGCTCGTCGCGCACGTCCTTGGTCACCGCATGCAGCGACACGGCAAGGTTCACGCCGATTTCCGCGCCCGCGCGCGCCATGGTGGGCACGACGCCGCTGGTCGACAGGGTGATGCGCCGCTTCGACAGGGCAAGGCCGTCGCCATCCATCACGACCTTCAGCGCGTCGCGCACATGGTCGAAATTATAGAGCGGTTCGCCCATGCCCATCATCACGATGTTGGTCAGCATGCGGCCGTCGGGCGTATATTGCGACGAATCGTCGCTTTCATCTTCCGTCGCCGACGCCATGCTGCCCTTGGGCCATTCGCCCAGCGCGTCGCGCGCCAGCATCACCTGACCCACGATTTCGCCCGGCGTCAGGTTGCGCACCAGCCGCATCGTGCCGGTGTGGCAGAAACTGCAATTGAGCGTGCAGCCGACCTGACTGGACACGCATAAAGTACCCCGGTCCGCATCGGGGATGAAGACCATTTCATAATCCTGCCCGTCGTCGGACCGCAGCAGCCATTTGCGCGTGCCGTCGCTCGACACCTGCGCCTCCACGACCTGCGGGCGACCGACGACGAAGCGTTCGGCCAGCCAGCCGCGCATCGGCTTGGCAAGGTCGGTCATCGCCTCGAAATCGGTTTCGCCGCGATGATAGAGCCAGTGGAACAGTTGCTTGGACCGCAGCTTCGCGGCCTTGAGGTCCAGCCCCGCTTCCTCCAGCGCACCCTTGATCTGCGGGCGCGACAGGCCCATCAGGTCGATGCGGCCGTCCTCACGCGGGGTTACGGCGCGCGGCACGGGCACAGGATCGATGGGGCCGGGAATCGGCATGAGCGGGCTGGCGGCTGATTGCATGGGCGCGCACATAGTCGATTTCGCCGGAATTTTAAAGATGGGTTGGTGGGCCGGTCGGCGCACGCGATCGCATATCCGCCGGGCGGCCTTCGATCACGCTATTTCCGCATGATGAGAGCCATAGGCGTTCCGGCCCACGTCATCATGCCCTAACGCAATTTCGCGCATCCCAATGCCGCCGCGTCGATCGCCGTCGCCGCGCCGCGCAGGGCATAGCTGTCGGCAAAGCCGCGCCCGTCCGCGCCCACGCCCGCCACGCTCATGCTGCTGGCCGATCGCATGGCGGCGACGATCTGCGCGTCGCCGCGTCCGTCCGCCGCCCATGCATCCATCTGTCCGGCGACCAGCGTGAAGCGCCGTTCGCCCACGGTCAGGATCAGGGGGGATCTGGCGGCCAGCGCGCGGCTCATGCGGATATGCAGCTGCCCGCGCACCTTCTGCCGGGGCCATGTGCCGACCGATACGAATCCCTTCGCCGCCCGTCCGCTGCGCATTACCGGCTGGGCGATGGCGTAGCAGCGCGGCCCGCCCTGCGCCGTAGCAGAATCGCGGAACGCGCCCCAATTTTCGAAAATACCCAATGAATCGCGCGCCATGACGGGGCTGGCCACAAGCAGAGCCACCGTCAGCAGGGCAAGGGCGCTAGGGGTTGTGGGGCGCATGGCAGAGGCAAAGCCCAAGCCGTGCCCTTTTGCAACCCCGGCGCTGCAAAAGCGCGAATGCGACGCTTGCAGGAGGCGCGCCAGCGGTTATGAAGGACCATCCATCATTGTCGCCGGGATTCGACCGAAGGCCCGGCAATCGGCTTAAAAAGAACGGACAGAACAGGGACATGAAGGCCACCATCGAACGCGCAACGCTCCTCAAGAGCCTGAGCCACGTCCAGTCGGTGGTTGAGCGCAGGAATACCATTCCGATCCTGTCCAACGTCCTGATCGAAGCATCGGCCGACGGCGCGATCAAGCTGATGGCGACCGACCTTGACCTTCAGGTCGTGGAAAGCGTGGCGGCGCAGGTGGAACAGCCCGGAGCGACCACCATTTCGGCCCACACCCTGTTCGACATCGCCCGCAAACTGCCCGAAGGTAGCCAGGTGTCGCTGCACGCGGCGGAAGGCAAGATGCTGATTCAGGCCGGTCGCGCCCGCTTCAACCTGTCGACCCTGCCGCGTGACGATTTCCCGGTGATCGCCGAAGGCGACCTGCCCACGACGTTCGAACTGCCCGCCGAAACGCTCAAGCAGATCATCGACAAGACCCGCTTCGCCATTTCGACCGAAGAAACCCGCTATTATCTGAACGGCATCTATTTCCATGTGTCGGATGAAGACGCGCCGGTGCTGAAGGCGGCGGCGACCGACGGCCACCGTCTCGCTCGCGGCACCGTGACGCGGCCCGACGGCGCCGAAGGCATGCCGGGCATCATCGTGCCGCGCAAATGCATCGGCGAACTGCGCAAGCTGCTGGACGAAGTCGAAGGATCGGTCGCCATCGCCCTGTCGGCCAGCAAGATCCGCTTCGGCCTTGGCAGCGCGATCCTGACCAGCAAGCTGATCGACGGCACCTTCCCCGATTACAGCCGCGTCATCCCGACCGCGAACGACAAGCTGCTCAAGATCGATCCGCGCAGCTTCGAGGACGGCGTCGATCGCGTCGCCACCATCGCCACGGAAAAGACCCGCGCGGTCAAGATGAGCCTGGACAAGGACAAGATCACCCTGTCCGTCACCAGCCCGGAAAATGGCACGGCGGCCGAAGAAGTGCCCGGCGCGTTTCAGGGCGAAGGGTTCGACATCGGCTTCAACGCCCGTTACCTGCTCGACATTCTGGGCCAGATCGACAGCGACCTTGTCGAACTGCATCTGGCCGACGCCGCGGCCCCCACGCTGATCCGCGAAAATGACGACAGCCCCGCGCTCTACGTCCTGATGCCGATGCGCGTCTGACCTGCCCTTTGGTGCAGGCATTTTGCCTGCACCAATACGGACCGGAAGTAATTCTCTGGCAAGGAGTTTGCGTTAGGAACGGGCCATGTCCCTGCTCCGCGCATCCCTTTCCGATAATCCGTCCCGTTCCATGACCCTGATGGTCGCTCTTGGCCTGTCTGAAAGCGGGACCGAAGTGTCGGCTTCATGGATTTCCGGGGCGTTCACCCATATTTCGCGCCTCTGGCCGCTGATGCTGCTGGCCAAGATCTGCGTCGTCTGCCTGCTGCGCCTGCCATTCTATTCGGGCGACATGGCCCAGATCGGCCTGCTGGTCGCGATGCTCGTCATCGACGGCGCACTGATGCTGGTGCCGCGCCGCGACTGGTTCCTGCGCCAGATGCCGCATGTCCAGAACTGGATGATGCTGCCGATGGTGTTCCTGTCGGGCCTGACCTTCAGCCTGTGGCTGGGTTATGAGGCGAAGGCGGCGACCGACGCGCTGTTCCTGGCGGCCGTGCCCGAACTCGCCATCGCGCTGCTGGCAGTCTGCATTTTCGGTGACCGCCGCATTCTGGGGATCAGCTATTTCCTCGGCGCGCTGATGGTGTCGGTGGTGGAAAAGGCTGGCCTTGCCCAGATCGGCCTGCTGCTCAGCTGCGTTCTGGTGATGCTGGTGGCGACGCTGCGTCAGGCGACGGCCGACCGCGATCAGGCGATCGAACGACATCGGCAGGATCTGCGCGCGCAACGGTCCGACCGGCTGCTTCAGGAACATGAACGCACCGGGCGCGGCTGGTTCTGGGAAACCGACCGTCAGGGTTGCCTCACCTATATTTCCGATACGCTGGCCCGGTCGCTGGGCGTGGCCGACGACACGCTGATCGGCCGTCAGATCACCGACATCGTCAAGCCCGGTGACAAGAAACAGGGCGATGGCGAACGGACGCTGGGCTTTCACCTGTCCGCCCGCACCGGCTTTGCCGACATCGCGGTCTGCGCTGCGCTGGCGAAGGAAGAACGCTGGTGGTCGATTTCGGGCCAGCCGGTCTTCAACGAATATGGCCAGTTCCATGGTTTTCGCGGGTCGGGCACCGACCTTACCGAAATGCGCCGCAGTCAGGCGGAGGTCACCCGCCTTGCCCAGTTCGATTCGCTGACGGGCCTCGCCAACCGCATCCAGATGCTCAGTTCGCTGGAACAGGCCGTCGCCGACCGCCATGGCAAGCCCGGCGAATGCACGCTGATGATGCTGGACCTCGATCGGTTCAAGATCGTCAACGACACGCTGGGCCATCCCGCCGGCGACGCGCTGTTGCGGCAGGTCAGCCAGCGACTGCAACGCGTGGTCGGTGAAAAGGGGCTGGTCGGGCGTCAGGGCGGCGACGAATTCAAGATATTGCTGCCCGGTCGTCAGGATCAGACCGTGCTCGCCCATCTGTCTCAGGCGATCATATCGGCCATATCGCAACCCTATTCGATCGAAGGCACCGCCGTCGTCATCGGCGTGTCCATCGGCATCAGCTGCTGCCCGCATGACGGCGTGACCGCCGACGCGATGATCCGCAACGCCGACCTTGCGCTCTACGCGGCAAAGGGTGACGGGCGCGGCGTGCATCGTTTCTATTCGTCGGAAATGCACGCCGATGCGGAGGATCGCCGCCAGCTGGAGGAAGATCTGCGCCGCGCGCTGGTCGCCGACGGCCTGCACCTCGTCTATCAGCCGGTCGTATCGTCCAAGACCGAACAGGTCACCGGTTACGAAGCGCTGCTGCGCTGGAACCATCCGATCCGCGGGCCGATTTCGCCCGCCCTGTTCATCCCCATTGCGGAGGATAGCGGCCTGATCGCCCAGATCGGCGAATGGGTGATGCGCACCGCCTGCCGCGACGCTGCCCAGTGGCAGGATGGCATCCGCGTCGCCGTCAACGTATCACCGACGCAGTTCGCCAATCCCGGCTTCCCCTCCACGGTCATGAGCGCGCTGGCCGCAGCGCAGCTGGCGCCCGAACGGCTGGAACTGGAAATCACCGAAAGCGTTTTCCTGAACGACGATGACGGCACCGACGCGATGTTCAGCCGGTTGAAGGCGATCGGCGTGCGCCTTGCCCTCGACGATTTCGGCACCGGCTATTCCTCGCTCGGCTATCTGAAGAAAGCGCCGTTCGACAAGATCAAGATCGACCAGAGCTTCGTGCGCGGCGCCGCCATTCGCGGAAACCGCAACAGCGCGATCATCAAGGCGATCGTCAGCCTGGCCGAAGCACTGGGCATGGACACCACGGCCGAAGGCGCGGAAACGCAGGACGAACTGGCGCTGATCCGTCAGCTGGGGTGCAGCCATATTCAGGGTTATATCTACGGCCGACCCATGCCCGCCGCCGACGTGCTGGCCAAACAGCGCAGCGTCGGCACCGCCGCCAGCGCCCATGGTTTCCAGTCCAGCCGCCCGGAACGCAAGACGATGCTGCGCACCATCGCGGTTCATCATGACGGCCATATCTACACCGGCCGCGTCCGTAACATTTCGGCGACCGGCGCCCTGATCGAAGGGCTGTGGAACGTGCCGGTCGGCACCCTGTTCGCCATAGAATTGTCTGAAAACCAGTTCGTCAATGCGACCAGCAGATGGGCGAAGGACGACCGTATGGGCGTGGAGTTCGCCGGGTCGATCGACATCGCCACCCTGCGCAACCCGCCCCGCTCCATGACGGGGTGACAGCGGGGCAGGCGCTGATCGCTCCCTCTGACTTTCGGAGGGGGGCGTGAGGGTGGACTGGACCCACCGCGTCGCGCTCCAAATGCGATAGCGGCTGATCCCGGCCCCGCTGGCCGCCCGCAATTATCTGGCCCGCGCGCCCGCGACCCGTTACACGCCCACAACCCCCATCATTGGCCCAGCCGCCATGCCATGCACGGCATGGCGCGATGAAAAGGACATCGCCTTGCGCACCCTCTATCCGCCGCTCGAACCCTATGCATCGGGCCATCTTGATGTCGGCGATGGCCATCGCGTCTATTGGGAACGCATCGGCACGCCGGGGGCCAAGCCCGCCGTGTTCCTGCATGGGGGGCCGGGCGGGGGCATATCGCCCGATCATCGCCGCCTGTTCGATCCGGCGCGCTACGACCTTCTGTTGTTCGATCAGCGCGGCTGCGGTCGTTCGACCCCGCATGCGGACCTGACCGCCAACACGACATGGGATCTGGTCGCCGATATAGAGCGGCTGCGCGCCATGGCGGGCGTCGAGAGATGGCTGGTCTTCGGCGGCAGCTGGGGATCAACGCTGGCGCTGGCCTATGCGCAGGCGCATGTGGACCGTGTCACCGAACTGGTGCTGCGCGGCATCTTCACCATCCGGAAATCGGAAATCGACTGGTATTATCAGGAAGGGGCCAGCCGCATCTATCCCGACAAATGGGAACGTTTCGTCGCGCCCATTCCGCAGGACGAACGGCACGACATGGTCGCCGCCTATCGCCGCATCCTGACCGGCGACGATGTGTCGGCGCGACAGGCGGCCGCGCGCGCATGGAGCGTATGGGAAGGCGAAACCATCCGTCTGCTGCCCGATCCGGCGCTATCGGCGACCCATGACGGCGATGACTTCGCGCTCGCCTTCGCCCGCATCGAAAATCATTATTTCGTCCATGGCGGCTGGATGGAGGATGGCCAGCTGATCCGCGACGCTGGCAGGCTGGCGGCCATTCCCGGCGTCATTGTGCAGGGCCGTTACGACATGGCCTGCCCGGCGGAAACCGCATGGGCGCTGCACCGCGCCTGGCCTCAGGCACGCTTCGAAATGATCGAGGGCGCGGGTCATGCCTATAATGAACCGGGCATATTGGACGCGCTGATCCGCGCGACGGACGGGTTTGCGCGTTAGGGCCTGCCCGACCCCGGTCGCTTCGGGGCTGAAGCGTCGCGCCTTGAACAAGATCCGTTCGGGCTGAGCCTGTCGAAGCCTTTTCCTGTCTTTGGGCAGAGCAGGTCGTTCGAAAGGCTCAGGAGCCGGGAAGGTGGACCCGCATCTCTCGCGTATGCGCGAACCGACGGGGCGGATTTACATCTGCCCCCGTGCAAACCGCGTCAGCGCGATCCCGGCCCCAGCGCCGGGTCAAGGTCGCGGGGGCGGGTGAAGCTGGCCAGCGTGGCGACATTGTCGCGCATGTCGCTCCAGCGGTCGATGGACAGGTCCATCACGGCGATGCTGGCGGTGGGGAATTTGATTTCCACATCCTCGCGCAGCGGGCTGGCGCCATCGTCGGGGACGAGGTCCAGGATCAGTTCCTCCAGCCCCGGATTATGCCCTGCCATCAAAATGCTGTCCGCACCGTCGGGCACGTCGCGCAGCACGTCGATCAGCGTCGGCACGGACGCCAGATAGATGCGCCGGTCCCAGCGCGCGTCCAGCGTTTCGCCATAGCCGGTGAAAAAAGTTTCCAGCGTCTGCACCACCCGCACCGCCGGGGACGCGACCAGCATGTCGAACCGCATCTTCCGCTGCGCCGCGAACTGACCCATCAACAGCGCAGCCTTTTCGCCGCGCCGGTTGAGCGGGCGGTCGAAATCACGCGCGACCGGATCGTCCCAATCCGATTTGGCATGGCGCAACAGGGTCAGGCGCTTCATTCTCTCTCCTGCTGGGGAGCACTGGATGGGTGCGGGCCGGTTTCGCGCCCCTGATGCCCTAATGCGGGGCTTTCGCCAAGCGTTTCGCGCCGTGTCGCGCCGCTCACCGCAATGATCGCCTCGTCCAGCGTCAGGCGGCGGATCGGCGTGCCGGGTGGAAAGGCGGTGAGCAGGCGGCTGGGCATGGCGGGGGACAGGATGACGAACCTGCCCCGGTCCTCCGCCCGGCGGATCAGCCGCCCGAACGCCTGCGCCAGCCGTGCGCGGATCAGCCGGTCGTCATAGGCGCTGCCCCCGCCGGCCAGCCGCCGCGCCGCGTGCAGCACCGTGGGCTTGGACCATGGCACGCCTTCCATCACCACCAGCCGCAGGGAATGGCCCGGCACGTCCACGCCATCGCGCAAGGCATCGGTGCCCAGCAGCGACGCGCGCGGATCGTCGCGGAAAATATCGACCAGCGTGCCGGTGTCCATCGGGTCCACATGCTGCGCGTAAAGCGGCAACCCCGCCCGCGCCAGCCGGTCGGCGATGCGCGCGTGCACGGCGCGCAGCCGGCGGATCGCGGTGAACAGGCCCAGCGTGCCGCCGCCCGCCGCCTCGATCAACCGGCCATAGGCGCCCGACAGCCCCGCAATGTCGCCGCGCTTGATGTCGGTCACGATCAGGACTTCGGCCCGGCCCGGATAGTCGAACGGACTGGCCGCCTCGAACCGGTCCGCACCATGGGGCAGGTGGATCGCCCCGCTGCGCGCCTCCGCATTGGACCAGTCGCCGCCGCCCTTCAGCGTCGCGGATGTCAGCAACACGCCCTGAGCGGGTTTCAGCACCGTTTCGGCGAGCGGGCGCGTGGGGTCCAGCCAGTGGCGATGGATGCCGATGTCGAATTCGCGCCCCTCGATCCGGTCGACCGTCATCCAGTCGACATAGTCCGGGTCGGCAGGCCCGCCGATCCGCGCCAGCAGCGCCAGCCATGCGGCGATCAGGTCGCGCCGCCAGCCCAGCGATGCGATCGCGCCTTCGACCCGCGCCCGCGCCGCACCGTCCAGCCAGTCTGGCGCATCCTCTATCACCGCTTCCAGCCGGCGCGCCAGCCGCACCAGCGGCTTGATCAGCGCGTCCAGCGCCAGCGCGGCCTCCTGCGCGACTTCGACCAGCGCGCCGTCCGGCTCGGCCAGTTCCGTTTCCAGCCCATAGCCAGCATCCGCTTCGCCGGCGGCCTCTGCGCGGGTATAGACGGTGCCCCGCACCGCCGCGAGCAGCGACTCCAGCGGGCCGAACGGTTCGCCCGCGACGATGCGCTTCAACCAGTCGTCGGCGGGCAGCGCCTGCGCCGCGTCCACCGCCGCGCGGATCGCCTGACCGCCTTCCTCATCATAGCTGGCAAGGTCGGACAGGCGCGCGGCCAATCCCCGCCTGCGCCCGCGCGATCCACCTTCCGGCCCCATGATCCACCGGCGCAGCTCGATCGCTTCCTGCCCCGACAGGGCGACGGAGAAGGTCGAATCCGCCGCGTCGAACAGATGATGGCCTTCGTCGAACACGATCCGCTGCGGCCGCTGCCCGGTTTCGCGCCCGCGCGCCGCATTGATCATTACCAGCGCATGGTTGGCGATCACGATGTCCGCGTCCGCGCTCGCGCGCGCCGACCGTTCGATGAAGCATTTGCGATAATGCGGACAGCCGGCATAAATGCACTCGCCGCGCCGGTCGGTCAGCGCGGTGGAGCCATTGCGGCGGAACAGGGTCGGCAACCATCCGGGCAGGTCGCCGCCCACCATGTCGCCATCCTTGGTAAAGGCGGCCCATCGCGCGACCAGCTGCGCCAATATCGCCGCGCGGCCCGAAAATCCGCCCTGCAACGCATCTTCCAGATTGAGCAGGCACAGGTAATTTTCCCGCCCCTTGCGCACCACCACCCGCCGCGCCGCGACCGCCGGGTCGGGGAACAGGCGCAATGTTTCGCGGTCCAGCTGCCGCTGCAGCGCCTTGGTATAGGTGGACACCCACACCGTGCCCTGCGCTTCGCCCGCCCATAGCGACGCTGGCGCCAGATAGCCCAGCGTCTTGCCGATGCCGGTGCCCGCTTCGGCCAGAAGCATGTTGGGCTGGTCGCGATGCCTGCGGGGGGTGAAGGCGACGCTGGCGGCGGCGGCATAGGCGCGCTGGCCGGGGCGCGGTTCGGCGCCCGCGCCGGTCAGCGCGTCCAGCCGCGCCAGCACCTGATCTTCGTTCAGGCTGATCGTGCGCGGGGCGGGGCGGGGCTGCGCCTCTTCCCATTCGGGCAGTTTGGAAAACAGCCAGCGTTCCGCCTCCCGCGGCCGGGCGATGCGCGGCGCGACCAGCGGCGACCATGGCCATCGCATCCGGTGCAGCGCCTGCGCCGCAGTCCATCCGCCCTCGCGTTCCTGCCAGTCGGGCGCGTCCATCCGCGCCAGCAGCATCGCCGCGCCCTGCTGCAACAGGGCGGGGATGTCGCCTTCATTGCCGGGCGCGGGCAGGCCCAGCGCCTCCGCCAGCCCTTTGGGCGTGGGCACCAGAAAGCGCGCGGGATGCAGGAACGCCCAAAGCTCCAGCAGGTCGAGGCCGTTGAGTTCGGGATAGCCCAGCCTTTGCCCGGTCAGCGGCGCGTTGAGCAGCAGCACCGGCGTTTCGGCGGTACGGGCGATCGCATGCCCCTTGGCCAGTGCCTGCGTGCGGTCGCCTTCGCGCAGCCATATGCCGCCATGGCTGGCGTGGAGCGCGGGCAGGGTTGCAGGATCGATCACTGGCTCGATCTAGTCGAGCAGGAACAAAAGGAAAACCTGAAAAGTGGGATGAAAGCGGAGACGGCGACTGTTCAGCCGGTGCGCCGTCCAAAACCGCCGCCACCCAAAGGACTGGGCGCATGGCTGCCGAAACCGCCCGGCTGCTGCGCCGGACGCGGTTGGAACGCGACGGGGACGCGCTGGGCCGCACGGGCCATTTCCAGCCGTTCGTACAGCGGCCCGTCGCTCAGTTCATAGGGGAAGCGGATGCCCATGCGATCCACTTCGGACCAGCGCACGGTGCCGAACACGACATAGCCGTCCAGATCGATCTGGCATTGCGAACGGGCGGGCAGGGTGCAACCCACCACCTGCGCGCCGCCTTCGCTCAGATCGACGATGACGCCTTCCAGACTGTCGAGCACAGTGGTCACGACAATGGGGATGTCTACGGCAATACGTTCACGGCTGCGCTGTATCTGCATATTGCCTCCTCCCGGCCATGTATCGTTGCTCAGAGTTAATGAAATATAAAATCGCAATTGGCTGTCGACACGCTTTTGCAACCAAATATCGTTTTCTTTCCTTGTAACCGGGTTTAGGGGGCGTGAATCATGACAATGTCCGACATCATCCGCACCGCCGCGCACGCTTCCAAGGCCTGGCCTTATGAAGAAGCCCGCAAGCTGCTCAAGCGCTACAATCTGTCCCCAGGTGGCGCCGCGCCGGAAAAAGGGCATATCCTGTTCGAAACCGGCTATGGCCCGTCGGGCCTGCCGCATATCGGCACCTTCAACGAAGTGCTGCGCACCACCATGGTCCGCAACGCCTTCCACGCCCTGTCGGACGTTCCCACCCGTCTCGTCGCGTTCAGCGACGATATGGACGGGTTCCGCAAGGTGCCCGACAATGTCCCCAATCAGGCGATGTTGAGCGAGCATCTGGGCAAGCCGCTGACGCAGGTGCCCGACCCGTTCGGAAAATATGAAAGTTTCGCCCATCACAATAATGCGATGCTGCGCGAATTTCTCGACCGGTTCGGCTTCGACTATGAATTTGTTTCGGCAACGGAACAATATCGCGCTGGCACCTTCGACGAAGCGCTGCGTCAGGTGCTGCGCCGCTATCAGGCGATCATGGACATCATGCTGCCCACCCTGCGCAAGGAACGGCAGGCCACCTCTTCCCCGATCCTGCCGGTGTCGCCAAAAAGCGGCATCGTGCTTCAGGTGCCGGTCGAAGTGATCGATGCGGAAGCAGGTATCGTCCGCTTCGTGGATGAAGGCGAAACCATCGAACAGTCGATTCTGGGCGGAGCGGCCAAGCTGCAATGGAAGGTCGACTGGGCGATGCGCTGGTATGCGCTGGGCGTCGACTATGAAATGGCGGGCAAGGATCTGATCGATTCGGTGACCCAGTCGTCTAAGATCTGCCGTGCGCTGGGCGGCCGCCCGCCCGAAGGCTTCAACTATGAAATGTTCCTGGACGAAAAGGGGGAGAAGATCTCCAAGTCCAAGGGCAATGGCCTCAGCCTCGAACAATGGCTGACCTATGGCCCGCAGGAAAGCCTCGCCTTCTACGCCTATCGCGAACCAAAAAAGGCCAAGCAGCTGCACATGGGCGTTATCCCCCGCGCCGTGGACGAATATTGGCAGTTCCGCGCCAATTATCCCAAACAGGCGGTGGAACAGCAGCTGGGCAATCCCGTCCACCATATCCATGATGGCGCGTTGCCGCAGGGCGAACTGCCGGTCACCTTCGGCCTGCTGCTCAACCTCGTCGGCGTGATGGGCGATGCCAGCCCGGCGCAGGTGTGGAGCTATCTGCAAAATTACGTGCCCGGCGCCAGCGCGGAAACCTATCCCGAACTCGACGCGCTGATCGGCCATGCGCTGGCCTATCATCGCGATTTCGTCGCGCCCACGCTTCAGCGTCGGCCACCGCACGCGAACGAAGCGGCCGCGTTGCGCCATCTGGACAGCGAACTTGCCGCCCTGCCCGAAGGCGCGTCGGCGGAGGACATCCAGAATATTGTCTATGCCATCGGCAAGGATGAGGCATTTGGTTTCGCCGAACTGCGCGACTGGTTCAAGGCGCTGTATCAGACGCTGCTGGGCGCCGATCAGGGGCCGCGCATGGGCAGCTTCATCGCGCTGTACGGCATCGACAACAGCCGCAAGCTGATTGCGGAGGCGCTTGCCGCCTGACATCGATCCTGCCGATGCGCGGGTACGGAAGCGCGCGGAACAATTTGCGTTGCGAGACGTTCGCGAAAACGGTCCACCCCCCTTTCGGACTGGTGATGGGCCTTGCGCACATCATCGGCCGCGTATGCCCGGAAACGGGCTGCGCGGCCACGTGTGGGTAATGAAAAACCGCCCCGGATCTTCGATCCGGAGCGGTTTTTTATGCCATTTTCAGATGCGGGCAGTATCGCCCGCCGGATCGGAAAATGCGCGGAACAGGGAAGCGTCGGGCATGATCCGGCCCACCATGGCCGGATCATGCCCTCATGCCGCTTACCAGCAGAAGCCGCGATGCACGGTCACGACACGGCCGGTGCGGACATTGACCAGCAGCACGTCGTTATAGTGGCGCACCCAGCGCTGGTTCACGCCCGGACGGGGCAGGCGATAACGGTTCACGTCATTGATGTAATAGCGCGAGTTGTAATAGGTGGGGCGCAGCTGCGCGCCGACATTCCACTGGCTGTAACGGAAGGGCGCACGCCAGTTACCCGCGCGATAGACATCGCGATGGCTGCGGCGATAATCGCGCCAGTCTTCGCGCACTTCCTGACGGGCGTCGCGTACGTCGCGGCGGGCATCGCGCACATCGCGGCGGTCGCCATAACGCTGCGCCTGGCGCAGGTCGCGCTGTTCTTCGCGCAGATTGCGTTCGCTGCGGCGCACTTCGCCATAGGATTGGGCCGACGCGACGCCGGGGACGACGGTGGCGGCCAGCAGGCCCAGAATGATGAACTTACGCATGGATCTGTCTCCCTTAAAATGCGTGGCGGCTGAACCGGCCTGTCGGGCTTTGGTTCCGCTGCCTACAAACAGAGATATGGGCCCCGCTGGCTGAACGATGCGGGAATGATCCAGTCAGATTCCAGTCATTTATGTCGCAAAGTGTAACGATCCGACATAATTCTGGATCACATCCATGGCCGTTCGCGAAACCATTTGGTGACGACATATTTGGTGCCCCGTTCCACCGGCCGCGCGGCATGCAGGCTGAACCGGTTGGGCGCGCCGTCGCGGGTCATGTTGTTCCAGATCAGGATCATCCCCTCGACCGGCGGCACCATGAATTCGCACTGGGGAAAATGCGTTTCCCCGCCTGCCTCCACCGGCGACAGATAGATCATCGTCGTCCATGTTCGCTGCCCCCCACTGTCGCGCATCCGGGGCCAGTAGCTGGCGGTAACGGGGAAATAATCGCAATGGACCTTATATTCCTGCCCCGGCGCATAGCGCTGCCCCTGCAATGTTTCGCCATGGCGCGATGGCAGGCCGGTCAGCGCGCAGATCCGGTCGCTGATCGCCATCACCTGCTCCTCCCAGGGGTTCAGGTTGCAGCTGTGGCTGGTGCGATAATCGGGGTCTGCGCTGCCCGAAAACAGTTTCGACGGTTTCGCGTCGGCATCGATCAGGTCGCGCAGCGCGGCGCATTCCTGCGCGCTCAGAAAATTCTGGCGACCATAGATTTCCAGATGTTCCGCGTCGATCCGCTGCACCATCGGATTGCGGTTCAGCCGGGCGCGGACATCCTCGCCAAATTGTGCGCGCAGCGGCGACGCGGTGCCGCCATCATCGGGTTGGTTGCTCATGGGGCAGCCTCCTGCCACAGGCGGCGGCGCCATGAAAAGACCCCGGCGCGTCTCCGTGCCGGGGTCAGTGGTTCCTGAAGGCCAGTTCAGGAAGGGAGATCACCAGAAGAAATCGTTGATCACATCGACGACATAGCCGTCGCGAATATCGACCAGTAACGCATCGTCATAATAGCGGATCCAGCGCAGCGACCCATAAGCGGGCGGCAGGCGATAGCTGTAGGGATCGTCCAGCCAGTAATTGTTCGCGTAGAGCATGTTGCTCAGGAAAATCCCGACCGAAAAGCGGCGATAGCCATAATCCCACCCGCGCGGCGCATAATAGCGGCCGACGCGATAACGGTCGCCATAACGGTTGCGATAGCTGTTCCAGTCGTACCGCCGATCGTTGCGCCAGCCATTGTCCCAGCGCCGCTGGTTCGCCCATCGCGTGCGGTCGTCATAGCGGCGACCCTGATTCCAGTTGTTCCCGTTCCAGCCGCGATTGTCGGTCCAGCCGCGATCGTCCCGGCGATCGTTTCGCCAGTCCTGCCTGTCGTCGCGACGATCGTCTCTGCGATCGCCCCGCCAATCCTGCCGGTCGTCCCGGCGATCCTGCCGCCAGTCGCCACGCTGGGACGCCGGCGATCCGACGCCGGGTCGCCCCTGACTGCCGCTCCATTGCGGATTGGGGCGTGGATCGGGCCGCGCCTGCTCAGGACGATCCTGTCCCGGACGGGCCTGATCCGGGCGGTTCCATTCCGGCCGTGCCTGCTGCGGACCGGCAGACCCTGCCTGCCCCATGGCGGGCGGCCGCTGCTGCCAGCGCTGCGGCGATCCGTCCGCGCGCGGCTGCCAACCACGTTCGCCGCGCTGTTGATTCATGCGTTCGCCACGCATCATGGCGCCCCCGCCGCCGCCTTCGAACCGGTCGGACCGTTCACCGCCGCGGTTGCCGCGCTGCTCCGCGCCAGCCTGCGCATGGGCAGGCGCGACACCGCTCAACAGCGTTGCGGCCATCAGCCCCGTCACCATCATTGTCCTGAACATCGTCATGTCTTTCATCGGGCCGGGGCACTATGCCCCGCATGGTCCCTGTCTAGGGCCTGCGCGATGTCGAAAGGCTGAACCCGTCAGACAGCATTTTGAAAGAATCAGGGGCTGAAATAAACGGGTCGTCGAGCATAGACAGTCCGGCAATTACCAGCCACTGTCCGTTGGTGCGTGTTGCATGGGCGACAAACCCCGAAAATGGGCCGAAAAGCTGATCCAGATCAGTGCGTCACGATGAAACTCACTATAGGACCGTTACGTGACGAAATCTCCCGATGCTGGCCATATTCGCCAGGCCCTGCGCGAAGCGACGATGGACAGCCATCGCCGGGTCGATGCCATCTATGCGGATTTCGCGCTCGATTCCCCCTCCGATTATCGCGCCTTCCTGACCGCCCACGCCCGCGCGCTTGGCGGACTGGAAGGCGCGGCCCGACCCGAAGAACCCCGCCTGCCGCTGCTGGCGCGGGATCTGGCCGCGCTGGACCTGCCGATGCCGGATGCTTTGCCGCTGGCCCGCAATGATGCGGACGGCTTCCATTGGGGCCTGCGCTATGCGCTGGAAGGGTCGCGCCTCGGCGGGCTGATGCTTTCGCGACAGGTCGCGCCGGATCTGCCGAAATCCTATCTGTCTGCCGCCCATGGCAAGGGCGAATGGATTGCCTTCCAGCATGCGCTCGACAGCGCTGCGATGGAAGGCGGCGAAGGCTGGCTGGACGACGCCGTGCAGGGCGCGCAGGCCGCCTTCGCCCTGTTTGCGCAGGCGGGGACCGACGCGCAGGCATCCGCCCATGGTTGATCGCAACGGCCAGCAGCCCGGCTTTGCCGTCGATCTGACCAATTGTGACCGCGAACCCATCCATGTGCTGGGCGCGGTCCAGCCCTTCGGCTTCCTGATCGCGCTGACCGCCGACTGGCTGGTGTCGCGCGTATCGGCCAACAGTGCGCAGTTCATCGGCCTGTCGCCCGACGACATGCTGGGCAGGCCGATCGCCGACCTGTTCGATGGCGAAGCGATCCATGCCCTGCGCAACCGCATCACCTTGCTGCGCGGTCCCGATTCGGTGGAACGGCTATTCTCGATTCCCCTGATGACGGGCGGCCCGTCCTTCGACGTCGCGGTGCATTTTTCCGGCCCGCTGGTCGTGGTGGAGGCCGAACCCGCCAGTCATGATGAGATGGAAGCGAGCAGCACCGTCCGGTCCATGGTGTCGCGTCTGGCGCAGGCGGACAATATGACCGCCTTCCTGCGCGATGGCGCCCGACAGGTGCGGGCGCTGACGGGCTTCGACCGGGTGATGGTCTATCGCTTTGCCGACGGAGGCGATGGCGAAGTGGTCGCCGAAGCGCTCAAGCCCGGCGTCGACAGCTTCTTCGGCCTCCATTACCCCGCGTCGGACATCCCGGCGCAGGCGCGCGCGCTTTATCTGCGCAACATCTTCCGCGTGATCGCCGATGTGCAGGCGCCGCCGGTGCCGGTCGTTCCGCAACTGGACCCCACCGGCGCGGCGCTGGACATGTCGCTCTGCCTCACCCGCGCGGTGTCGCCCATTCATATCGAATATCTGGGCAATATGGGCGTGGGCGCGTCGCTCTCCATCTCGATCATCGTGGAGGGTAAGCTGTGGGGCCTCTTCGCCTGCCACCATTATGCCCCGCGCCTGCCGACCTTTGCGCAGCGCAGCGCCGCCGAACTGTTCGGTCAGATTTTCTCGATGATGCTGGAAAGTCGGGAACGCGTCGAAACCGCCGCTTATGAAGGGAAAGCGCGACAGGTGGCCGACCGGCTGCTGTCCGCCGTGGCGCAGGATCATGATCTGCTGACCAACGCCCGCTGGCTGGGCGACATCATCTTCGACACCATCCCCGCCGACGGGGTGGGCGTCTATATCGACGGGCAGATGACCTTTTCGGGCCTCGCGCCCGATGCGCCCGCCTTTGCCGCGATCGTGTCGATGCTCAATCGCGTCGCCGCCGGTCAGGTCTATACGACCGACAGCCTGTCGTCGGTCATGCCCGAAGCCGCCGCCTATGCCGATCGCGTGTCGGGCGTGCTGGCGATCCCGCTGTCGCGCCGTCCGCGCGATTATGTCGTCCTGTTCCGCGCCGAACAGCTGCGCTCGGTCCGCTGGGCCGGGAATCCGGAAAAGGACATCGAATATGGTCCCAACGGCCCGCGCCTGACCCCGCGCAAGAGCTTCGAAAGCTGGTCGGAACTGGTGAAGGGCGTGGCTTTGCCCTTCACGCCTGCCGAACTGCGCGTGGCCGAAGCGCTGCGCACCGCCCTGCTCGAAGTCATCCTGCGCATGTCCGATTCTGCCGATGCGGAACGGCAGCGCGCCCATGAAAAGCAGGAATTGCTGATCGCGGAACTCAATCACCGCGTCCGCAACATCCTCTCGCTGATTCGTGCCCTCCTCTCGCAAACCCGCGACAGCGCCCGGTCGGTCGATGAATTTATCGGTACGCTGGAAAGCCGCGTCCATGCGCTGGCCCGCGCCCATGATCAGATTACCGCCGACCGCTGGTCGCCCGCGCGCCTCTATGACCTGATCGAAGTGGAATCGGGCGCTTATCTTGGCGAACGCAGCGACCGGGTGCGCCTGACCGGACCCAATGTGCTGCTGACCCCCGGCTGCTTCACCGTGCTGGCGCTGGTGATCCATGAAATGCTGACCAACGCCGCCAAATATGGCGCGCTCTCGGACAGTGGATCGGTCGCCATCGACTGGCGCGTGGATGAAGACGGCAGCCTGCTGATCGACTGGACCGAAAGCGGCGGCCCGCCCGTCGTCGCCCCCACCCGGCGTGGTTTCGGATCGACCGTGATCGAACGCTCCATCCCCTATGATCTGGGCGGTCAGGCCGAAATCAACTATCGCCTTGCCGGGATCGAGGCGCATTTCTGCATTCCGTCGGCCCATGTCGTGTCGGTTCTGCCCGACGCGGCCGGAACCGAACGGGGCAAGCCTGCTCCGGCGGTCGCTCCCGGCCTGCTGAAGGGGCGCAACGTCCTGCTGGTCGAAGATAATATGATCATCGCCATGGATGGAGAAGATGCGCTGCGCGACCTTGGCGCCGAAGTCATGACCGCCGCCAGCGTGGGCCGCGCGCATGAAGCCATCGCCATCAAACCGGTCGACATCGCCGTGCTGGACTTCAACCTTGGCGCGGAAACCAGCCTGCCGGTGGCGGATCTGCTGGCGGAACGGGGCATCCCCTTCCTTTTCGCCACGGGCTATGGCGACGGGCTGGAACTGCCCAGCCGCTTTGCCGACGTCACGCTGGTGAAAAAGCCATACAACGGCGCGACGCTGGCACAGGCGCTGGCCCCGGTGATCGCGGCGGGGCGCTGATCCACCCCCGAAACGGTCGGTTTCCACATGGCCGATTGCCCGAAACGCGCATCGTCCCGATGTAGGGGTTGGCCCCTGATCCTGTCCTACGCGCCCTGCGCCCGGCTATGCTTACCGGGCGCGCCATGGCACTTTGCGATAGGATCAGGGGCGCGCAACAAAATGTCTCATTCAGCGGGAAATGTGCGAAGTTAAGCGCCCTACGTCCCACCCTCGGACCATCATGACCCAGCCTACCCTGTTCATTCCCCATGGCGGCGGCCCCTGTTTCTTCATGGACCCGGCCGACCCGGACCGGCCGCACAGCGACCCGATGTGGCACCCGATGCAGGACTATCTGGCCGGGCTGATCGCCAGTCTGCCCGAACGGCCCCGCGCCATCCTGCTGGTGTCGGGTCATTGGGAGGAAGCGGCCTTCACCGTCCATAGCGGCGAACGGCCAGCGCTCCATTTCGACTATTATGGCTTTCCGCCGCATACCTACGAACTGCGCTGGGATGCGCCCGGCGCCCCCGACCTTGCCCGCCGCACCGCGCAACTGTTGCAGGCGGCCGGGTTCGAAACGGGGGACGATGCCACGCGCGGCTGGGACCATGGGGTCTTCATTCCGATGAAGGTTGCGCTGCCCGACGCGGACATTCCGCTTGCTCAGCTGTCGCTGCGCCATGACCTTGATCCCGCCGCCCATATCGCCGCCGGGCGCGCCCTTGCGCCCTTACGCGACGAAGGCGTGCTGATCGTCGGGTCGGGCATGAGCTTCCATAATCTGCGGGTGCGCGGGCCTCAGGCGATAGCGCCTTCGACCGCATGGGACTATGCGCTGACCGCCGCCGTGGTCGATCCCGATCCGCAACAACGCGCCGCCCGTGTCGCCGCGTGGCACCATCTGCCCCACGCCCGCTTCGCCCACCCGCGCGAGGAACATCTGTTGCCGCTGATGGTGGCGCTGGGGGCAGGGGGCGACGATCCGGCCAGCTGCGACCATCGCAGTTCCGTCATGGGCTGGACCGTATCTGGCTATCGGTTCGGCTGAGCCTTTTGAAGTCGGCTGGTACAGCCGACGGCTCGCAAAATGCGACCAAGGACAGCAAGCATTTTGAAGTCCGATGGCCACATGCGCGTCGAAGAACCGGCAACGCAGGCCCGTCAGTCGGCGGGTCTGTCGTTTCGGGCGGCGGGGCGTCCCAGCGCCGGCACCGTCCGCGCCGCATCCTCCGGCGTAATGCCGGGCGGCGGCGCCGCGCTGCCGCCCTGCTCCTCACCCCGCATGATCCGCCCCGCCCGCTTGATCGCCCCGCGCAGCCGGGG
>NZ_JBMDWL010000012.1:0-17643 GCF_048594625.1 Sphingobium sp. | reverse complement strand
CCCCTGGATTCGTAACACGTTAAAGGCCGACAAGGCCGAAGACCGCGATCAGGCCCTGTCCGACATCTATCGCGTCATGCGCCCCGGCGAACCGCCGACGAAGGAAACCGCCGAAGCGCTGTTCGCCGGTCTGTTCTTCGACCCGGAACGCTATGACCTGTCGGCTGTCGGCCGCGTGAAGCTGAACATGCGCCTCGACCTCGACGCAGAGGACACCGTCACCACGCTGCGGACCGAGGACATCCTAGCCGTGGTCAAGGAACTGGTGAACCTGAAGGACGGCAAGGGCGAAATCGACGACATCGATAACCTTGGCAACCGTCGCGTCCGTTCGGTCGGCGAACTGCTGGAAAACCAGTATCGCGTCGGCCTGCTGCGCATGGAACGCGCGGTGAAGGAACGCATGTCGTCCGTCGACGTGTCGACCGTGATGCCGAACGACCTGATCAACGCGAAGCCCGCCGTGGCAGCCGTGCGTGAATTCTTCGGCTCGTCGCAGCTGTCGCAGTTCATGGACCAGACCAACCCGCTGTCGGAAGTCACCCACAAGCGCCGCGTGTCGGCGCTTGGGCCGGGCGGTCTGACGCGTGAGCGCGCAGGCTTCGAAGTCCGCGACGTTCACCCGACCCATTATGGCCGTATCTGCCCGATCGAAACGCCCGAAGGCCCGAACATCGGTCTGATCAACTCGCTGGCAACCTTCAGCCGCGTCAACAAGTACGGCTTCATCGAAACGCCGTACCGCAAGGTCGTGGACAACAAGGTCACCGACGACGTCGTGTACCTGTCGGCGATGGAAGAAGCCAAGCACACGATCGCGCAGGCCAACGCCGAAGTGAATGCCGACGGCACCTTCGTCGAAGACCTGATCTCCGCGCGTGAAGCGGGCGAATTCCTGATGGCGCCCAAGGATCACATCACCCTGATGGACGTCAGCCCCAAGCAGCTGGTGTCGGTCGCCGCATCGCTCATTCCGTTCCTGGAAAACGATGACGCCAACCGCGCGCTGATGGGATCGAACATGCAGCGTCAGGCGGTGCCGCTGGTCCGCGCCGAAGCACCGTTCGTGGGCACCGGCATGGAAGGCACCGTGGCGCGCGATTCCGGCGCTGCCGTCGCTTCGAAGCGGGCGGGCATCGTCGATCAGGTCGACGCGACCCGTATCGTCATCCGCGCCACCGGCGACATCGAAGCCGGTCAGTCGGGCGTCGACATCTACACGCTCCAGAAGTTCCAGCGTTCGAACCAGGACACCTGCATCAACCAGCGCCCGCTGGTGCAGGTCGGCGATCTGGTGGAAGCCGGCGACGTCATCGCCGACGGTCCGTCGACCGAATTTGGCGAACTGGCGCTGGGCCGCAACACGCTCGTCGCGTTCATGCCCTGGAATGGCTACAACTATGAAGACTCCATCCTGATCTCCGAACGGATCGTGAAGGATGACGTCTTCACCTCGATCCATATCGAGGAGTTCGAGGTCATGGCCCGCGACACCAAGCTGGGTCCGGAAGACATCACCCGCGACATTCCCAACGTCGGTGAAGAAGCGCTGCGCAACCTCGACGAGGCTGGCATCGTCTACATCGGCGCCGAGGTGGAGCCGGGCGACATTCTGGTCGGCAAGATCACCCCCAAGGGTGAATCGCCGATGACCCCGGAAGAAAAGCTGCTGCGCGCGATCTTCGGTGAAAAGGCGAGCGACGTGCGCGACACGTCGCTGCGCCTGCCGCCGGGCGTTGCCGGTACGGTCGTGGAAGTCCGCGTGTTCAACCGTCACGGCATCGACAAGGACGAACGCGCCATGGCGATCGAGCGGGAGGAAATCGACCGCCTTGCCAAGGACCGTGAAGACGAACGCGGCATTCTGAACCGTGCGACCTTCAACCGCCTGCAGGAAATGCTGCTGGGCCAGACGGCTTCGGCCGCACCCAAGGGCGTCAAGAAGGGCGTGGTCATCGACGAAGCCCTGCTGGACGAAGTCGAACGCCATGAATGGTGGAAGTTCGCGGTCGAAGATGACGCCCGTCAGGCCCAGATCGAAGCGATCAAGGGTCAGTATGACGAAGCCGTCAAGCTGATCGTCGAGAAGTTCGAGGACCGCGTCGACAAGCTGCAGCGTGGCGACGAACTGCCGCCGGGCGTGCTGAAGATGGTCAAGGTGTTCGTCGCGGTGAAGCGCAAGCTGCAGCCGGGCGACAAGATGGCCGGCCGTCACGGGAACAAGGGTGTGATTTCGCGCATCCTGCCGATCGAAGACATGCCGTTCCTGGAAGACGGCACCCATGTCGACATCGTGCTGAACCCGCTGGGCGTGCCTTCGCGCATGAACGTCGGTCAGATCTTCGAAACCCATCTGGGCTGGGCTGCCCGCGGCCTTGGCCAGCAGCTCAAGCATGCTCTGGAAGACTGGCGCGAAGCCAATCCGAACCCGCAGGCAGGCGACATGCCCGACGCGGTCAAGGAACGGCTGCTGACCTCCTATGGCCCGCAATATGCCGAGCAGATCGAAGCCCGCACGCCCGAACAGATCATCGATCTGGCCGAGCATCTCCAGCGCGGCATCCCGATGGCGACACCGGTGTTCGACGGCGCCCGCGAAGCGGACGTTTCGGACATGCTGGAACGCGCAGGGCTGCACACGTCGGGTCAGAGCGATCTGTTCGACGGCCGCACGGGCGACCGTTTCGACCGCAAGGTGACCGTGGGCATCATCTATATGCTGAAGCTCCACCACCTGGTCGACGACAAGATCCACGCCCGTTCGATCGGGCCGTACTCGCTCGTCACCCAGCAGCCGCTGGGCGGTAAGGCGCAGTTCGGTGGTCAGCGCTTCGGGGAAATGGAAGTGTGGGCGCTCCAGGCCTATGGCGCGGCCTATACCCTGCAGGAAATGCTGACGGTGAAGTCGGACGACGTTGTCGGCCGTACCAAGGTCTATGAAGCGATCGTCAAGGGTGACGACACGTTCGAGGCCGGTATTCCCGAAAGCTTCAACGTGCTGGTCAAGGAAATGCGCTCGCTGGGCCTCAACGTCGAACTCGCGTCCATGGACGAAATCGAGGACGACGACGGCATGGCGCAGGCGGCGGAATAAGGGACCGGCCGGGCGCCGTTACGACGGCGCCCCTCCCCCCTTTCTTCTTCGCCCGGAAATTTACCCTCTAGAGGGATGTGAAATATGAACGAACTGACGAACTTCGCGAACCCGGTCGCCAAGACCGAAACCTTCGACCAGATCCAGATCGGCCTTGCGTCGCCCGAACGCATCCGCAGCTGGTCTTTCGGCGAAATCAAGAAGCCGGAAACCATCAACTACCGCACGTTCAAGCCGGAACGCGACGGCCTGTTCTGCGCGCGCATCTTTGGCCCGATCAAGGACTATGAGTGCTTGTGCGGCAAGTATAAGCGCATGAAGTACAAGGGCATCGTCTGCGAAAAGTGCGGCGTGGAAGTGACCGTTTCGAAGGTCCGCCGCGAACGCATGGGCCATATCGAACTGGCCGCGCCGGTTGCCCATATCTGGTTCCTCAAGTCGCTGCCCTCGCGCATCGGCCTGCTGCTCGACATGCAGTTGAAGCAGCTGGAACGCGTGCTGTATTTCGAAAGCTATATCGTCACCGAACCGGGTCTGACCCCGCTCGAAAAGTTCCAGCTTCTGACCGAAGACGAACTGCTCGACGCGCAGGACGAATATGGTGAAGACGCCTTCTCCGCCGGGATCGGCGCCGAAGCGGTCAAGCAGATGCTCATGGACCTCGACCTTGAGGGCGAAAAGCAGGCGCTGCTGGACGAACTGGCCGTCACCAAGTCGGAACTCAAGCCCAAGAAGATCATCAAGCGCCTGAAGGTGGTTGAAAGCTTCCTGGAATCGGGCAACCGCCCCGAGTGGATGATCCTGGACGTCGTTCCTGTGATCCCGCCCGAACTGCGCCCGCTGGTGCCGCTGGACGGCGGCCGTTTTGCGACGTCGGACCTTAACGACCTGTATCGCCGCGTCATCAACCGTAACAACCGCCTGAAGCGCCTGATGGAACTGCGCGCGCCGGACATCATCGTCCGCAACGAAAAGCGCATGTTGCAGGAAGCCGTCGACGCCCTGTTCGATAACGGCCGTCGCGGCCGCGTCATCACCGGCGCGAACAAGCGTCCTTTGAAGTCGCTGTCCGACATGCTCAAGGGCAAGCAGGGCCGCTTCCGTCAGAACCTGCTCGGCAAGCGCGTCGACTATTCGGGCCGTTCGGTCATCGTGACCGGTCCGGAACTCAAGCTGCACCAGTGCGGCCTGCCCAAGAAGATGGCGCTCGAACTGTTCAAGCCGTTCATCTACGCCCGCCTCGACGCCAAGGGTCTGTCCATGACCCTGAAGCAGGCCAAGAAATGGGTCGAAAAGGAACGCAAGGAAGTCTGGGACATCCTGGACGAAGTGATCCGCGAACATCCGGTCATGCTGAACCGTGCGCCGACTCTCCACCGCCTGGGCATTCAGGCGTTCGAACCCGTCCTGATCGAAGGCAAGGCGATCCAGCTGCACCCGCTCGTCTGCTCGGCCTTCAACGCCGACTTCGACGGTGACCAGATGGCCGTCCACGTTCCGCTCTCACTGGAAGCCCAGTTGGAAGCACGCGTGCTGATGATGTCGACCAACAACATCCTGTCGCCCGCCAACGGCAAGCCGATCATCGTGCCGTCGCAGGACATGGTGCTGGGCATCTATTATCTGTCGATGGAACGCGAAGGCGAGCCGGGCGAAGGCATGCTGCTGTCTGACATGCAGGAAGTGCATCAGGCGCTGTTCACCAAGTCGGTGACGCTGCATTCAAAGGTCATCAGCCGCGTGCCGCAGACCGACGAAAATGGCGAACCCTATCTGAAGCGTTATGAAACGACGCCGGGCCGCATGCTGCTGGGCGAATGCCTGCCCAAGAGCCACAAGGTGCCCTTCGACGTCGTCAATCGCCTGCTGACCAAGAAGGACGTGGGCGACGTGATCGACGAAGTCTATCGTCACACGGGTCAGAAGGACACGGTGCTGTTCGCCGACGCCATCATGGCGCTGGGCTTCCGCCACGCGTTCCAGGCCGGCATCTCGTTCGGCAAGGACGACATGGTGATCCCGGATTCGAAGGAAGGCACCGTCGCCGAGACCAAGGCGCTGGTGGCGGATTACGAACAGCAATATCAGGACGGCCTGATCACCCAGCAGGAAAAGTACAACAAGGTGATCGACGCCTGGTCGCGTTGCGGCGATCAGGTCGCGAACGCCATGATGGACGAGATCAAGGCCCAGCCCAAGGACCCGCAGACCGGCCGCATGGCCCAGATCAACTCGATCTACATGATGGCGCACTCCGGTGCCCGTGGTTCGCAGGCCCAGATGAAGCAGCTGGCCGGGATGCGCGGCCTGATGGCAAAGCCTTCGGGCGAAATCATCGAAACGCCGATCATCTCGAACTTCAAGGAAGGTCTGACCGTTCTTGAGTACTTCAACTCCACCCACGGCGCCCGTAAGGGTCTGGCCGACACCGCGCTCAAGACGGCGAACTCGGGTTACCTGACCCGCCGTCTGGTCGACGTGTCGCAGGACTGCACCATCGTCGAAGACGATTGCGGCACCGAAAAGGCGCTGGAGATGAAGGCCATCGTTCAGGGTGGTTCGGTCATCGCTTCGCTGGGCGAACGCATCCTGGGCCGCACCACGGCGCAGGACATCGTCGACAGCAAGGATGGCAGCATCATCATCCCGATCGGCACCCTGCTGGACGAAGGCATGATCGCCAAGATCGAAGCCATCGGCACGCAGGCCGTGAAGATCCGCAGCCCGCTGATCTGCGAAAGCAAGATGGGCGTTTGCGGCAAATGCTATGGCCGTGACCTGGCCCGTGGTACGCCGGTCAACATCGGTGAAGCCGTCGGCGTCATCGCGGCGCAGTCCATCGGTGAACCGGGCACGCAGCTGACCATGCGTACCTTCCACATCGGCGGCGCGGCGAACTTCAACGAAACGTCGAACCTGGAATCGATGGCCGACGGTACGATCGAACTGCGCGACATGCCGACCATCGTCGACAAGAACGGTCGTCGTCTGTCGCTCGCCCGTAACGGCGAAGTCGCGATCATCGACAGCGAAGGCCGCGAACGCGAAACGCACCGCCTGCCTTACGGCGCCACCATCCTGTTTGCGGATGGCGACGCGGTGAAGAAGGGCGATCGCTTTGCCGAGTGGGATCCGTTCACCATGCCGGTGATCACCGAAAAGCCCGGTATCGTTAAGTATGTCGACCTGATCGACAACAAAACGCTGACCGAGCAGACCGACGAAGCCACCGGCATCGCGCAGCGCGTGGTCATCGAACATCGCGGCGCGGCCCGTACGAAGGAAGACCTTCGTCCGCGCCTCACCCTGCTGGACGACAATAGCGGCGAATCCGCCCGCTATATGCTGGCGGTGGGTGCGACCCTGTCGGTCGACGATGGTGCGCAGGTGCAGGCCGGTGACGTGCTGGCGCGTGTCAGCCGCGAAGCGGCCAAGACCCGCGACATCACCGGTGGTCTGCCGCGCGTCGCCGAACTGTTCGAAGCCCGCAAGCCCAAGGACAATGCGATCATTGCCAAGGTATCGGGCCGCGTCCAGTTCCTGAAGGATTACAAGGCGAAGCGTAAGATCGCCATCAATCCCGAAGATGGCGGCGAGCCGGTCGAATATCTGATCCCCAAGAGCAAGGTGATCGACGTTCAGGAAGGCGACTTCGTGAAGCGCGGCGACAACCTGATCGGCGGTTCGCCCGATCCGCACGACATTCTGGAAGTGCTGGGTATCGAGCCGCTGGCCGAATATCTGGTCGCCGAAATCCAGGAAGTCTATCGCTTGCAGGGCGTGAAGATCAACGACAAGCACATCGAAACGATCGTTCGTCAGATGTTGCAGAAGGTCGAGATCATCGAGTCCGGCGACACCACGCTGCTGGTGGGCGAACAGGTCGACCGCGAGGAAATGGACGAAATCAACGCCAAGCTCCAGCCGGGCTTCGCCCCTGCCGCGGGCAAGCCGGTGCTGCTGGGCATCACCAAGGCGTCGCTCCAGACCCGTTCGTTCATCTCGGCAGCGTCCTTCCAGGAAACGACTCGCGTCCTCACGGAAGCGGCGGTTCAGGGCAAGAAGGACACGCTGGTCGGCCTGAAGGAAAACGTCATCGTCGGCCGCCTGATCCCGGCGGGCACGGGTGCGGGCATGAACCGCCTGCGCGTTGCCGCTTCGTCGCGCGACGCGGCGCTGCGGGCCGCGCTGCGCGCTTCGGCTCAGGTCGATCTGATCGCGCCCAAGTCGGCCGCAGCCGAACATGCGGCCGAACTGGCGCAGGGTCCGGAAGCCGCGATCGGCAACGATCCGCTAGCCGCCGTGCAGGGTGACGATTTCACCACGCAGGACGCCGACTGATTATTCGGTAGTGACCATTGGAAAGCATGGGAGCCGCCCCTATATAAAGGGCGGCTCCCATGCCCTTCTGTCCCCCAGGGGAGAGAGGTAATGCCCGCCGGATGCACCCGCATCGCGGCGGGCTTTCTTTTTCCGGCCATCGGCGAATGGACGCGTGACTTTGTAAAAAGCTGGTCCTTTCATGTCACAAAGCGCTTGACCGACTCTGCAAGCCCGCCTATCTGCGGCGTCCCAAGCGGGTTACGGCCTGCTGATGATGCCCGATCCTCTAATGGTAAGAGAGCGGACTCTGACTCCGTCAATCAAGGTTCGAATCCTTGTCGGGCATCCAATCTTCCTGAGAATATTCCGACTGCTTTTCGTGACTGTCGTGGACCGTCGTTCTGACCCGGATGATTGCTGGCGATTCATGCCCTGCCCCTGTTGAACGCATCCGCTCCTCTGGTGAACGACGGGATGGCCATATGTGATTTCCCGGTCAGGGAACCGGACAATCATCCTGACGTCGAGCCGCGATAAGGGACCATGGTCCCCGGTCAGGAGTGATGATCCGGCTTCATGCGACAGCGACACTCGCCCTGCTCCGTTCGCTTAGCGCCTGTGGCGGCGATGGCGATACTCAGGCGCCCCCTCCCCCGCGCCAACGCCCGCTCCCACACCGACGCCCATGCCTTCCGACGCCGACACCCTCGGCGGCGATGTCCCGGTCCGTGGTGGCGACATTCGATAATCCATGAATCATCCTGTTCCTGCCGGACGGGCGCATGCTGATCACCGAAAAGCCCGGATGGTTGCGCATCGTGACCGTCGCGGGTCAGGTGGAGACCGTATCGGGCATCCCGTCCGTCGCCAATGCGGGTCAGGGCGGCCTGCTGGACGTCGCGCTGGACCCGAATTTCGCCGCGAACCAACGTGTCTATATCAGCTATGCCGAAGCGGGCACGGGGGCACCGGGCTGGCGGTGGCGCGCGGCACATTGTCAACGGACGGCCGCAGGCTGAACGGGAACAATGTGATCTGGCGACAAATGCCGAAGATCGCCAACGACACCCGCCATTTCGGCAGGCGGCTGGCCTTTGGCCTTGACCAGAAACTGTATATCACGGCGGGCGAGCGCCATCAGGGCGCGCCAGCGCAGGATATGAGCGGCACGTTGGGCAAGATCGTGCGCATCAATCCCGATGGGTCAGTATCGTCCGACAATCCCTTCGTCGGCACGCCCGGCGTCCGGACTGAGATATGGACGTCAAGGCATCGCAATCCCTATGGCCTGGTCTTCGCGCCGGATGGCAGGCTGTTCGAAAGCGCAATGGGGCCGGAGGGCGGCGACGAGTTCAACATCCTCACCTGCGGCGCCAATTATGGCTGGCGCATCGTGTCGGAGGGCAATGACGGCGAAACCCTGCCCCGCCATGCGCCCTGCCCCGAATTTGCCGCGCCGCTCGTCAGCAGGGCACCGGTGATCGCGCCCGGCGGGATGTTTCAATATGACGGCAGCCGGTTCATCGCTGGAAGGACGATTTCATTCTGGCCGGTCTGGTAGTCAGGGGCTGGTCAGAGTGCGGGTGAGCGGCACGACCGCCACGGAAGTGGGCCGCATCAGCCTGAACGCCCGGATCAGAGAGGTCGAACAGGGGCCGGACGGCGCGATCTGGATATTGGAGGATGGCGCCAGCGGCCACCTGATACGACTGGACCCGGCCTGACGCGCTTTTCAGGCTGTCAGTCTTCGCCGGGGCGCACGATGCCGCGCTTGGCCCATGGCTGGCCCACCATGGCGCTGGCCAGATCGCGCAGGCGCCAGCGCAGGTCGATGCGGCGTTCGGCGATGCCCGGCAGGCTCCACACATCCCCGCCGGTCATAACGCGGAACGGGTTGCGGCGGCCATAGGCCCATAATTCGATGCGGGTGCTGCGTTCGCTGCTTTCGCCGCGCGCGTGGAAGCCGAACGTGTCGGCGACGACCAGCGTATTGGCAGGGACGGCAAAGGCACGGGGCTGCGGCAGGCCGAGGTCCGGGAGTTCTTCGGGCTGGACGCGCAGCGATCCGCGCGCCGACAGGCGGCATGGTTCGTCACGGACGGTCAGGCTGCGCCGATATTCCCAGTCGAGCCGCTGCCGCGTGGCGCGGTGGGAACCGGGGACATAGGTGAAGGGACCGGCGTCGGCGTCCACATCCTCCAGAAACAGCCATGCCTTCATCGACGGGTGGAATGTGTCGGCGTGCAGATTGATCTGCGGGTCGGGCGGCGCGTCGTGGCGATGCGTCAGGATCGACTGGATATAGAGCAGCGGTTCGACATTGAAGCCGGTGATGTAACGGGCGATGGCACGCCAGCGCGGCTGGCGACGAAAGGCGTGCAGGGCGGGGATCTGTTGCAGCGCGTCCGGCCCCACCGCATAGCGCCGCGTGATCGTGTGCCCCTGCACCGTTTCGCGGGCGTCCCCGGCATAGGCCATGATGCCGTCGCGCAATTGCGCGAAAACGTCCGGCGGCAGGAAGTCGCGGATTTCGACATAGCCGTCCCGGTCGAAGGCCGCGCGATCGGTCGCATCGACGGTGGCGGCAAGGCGGGCCCGGCGGCGATCGGCCATGGCGTGCGCGATGCGGACGCGGGCGCGATGCAGGCCCATGGCGTTCAGACGGCGCGATCCGATGAAGACATTGTCGCGGAAAGATTTTTCCCCGGTGAACAATTGCAGGAACGACAGGGGCAGCAACAGCAGACGCGTGGCGAATCGGATCATGGGCCGCTTTTATGCCGGTCTTCGCCGGAGGCCAGCCACAAATGGGGTATGGATGCGAATGGATCGCATCTTGTCGCCGAAGCGGGCCGATTTTCCGGTCGGACGACGGGTCAGCGCATCAGGCCCGCCGCCACCGCTTCGGCCACCTTGATACCGTCGATCGCGGCGGACAGGATGCCCCCGGCATAGCCCGCGCCTTCCCCGGCCGGATACAGGCCAGCGATGTTGAGGCTCTGAAAATCCTTGCCGCGCGTGATGCGGATGGGGGATGATGTGCGGGTTTCCACCCCGGTCATCACCGCGTCGGGATGATCGTAGCGATCGATCTGGCGACCGAAGACCGGCAGCGCTTCGTGGAAGGCCTCTATCACATAGTCGGGCAGGCACAGCGACAGGTCGGTCGGCGTCACGCCCGGCTTATAGGAAGGGACGACTTCGCCCAGCCCGGTCGAAGGGCGACGGGCGAGGAAATCGCCCACCGTCTGGCCCGGCGCCCAGTAGGAGGAGCCGCCGACTTCGAAGGCCAGGCTTTCCCAGTGGCGCTGGAGCGCGATGCCCGCCAGCGGACCGTCGGGATAGTCGCGGGCCGGGTCGATGCCGACGACGAGGCCCGAATTGGCATTGAATTCGGCGCGGCTATACTGGCTCATGCCGTTGGTGACGACGCGCCCTTCCTCCGACGTGGCGGCGACGACGCGGCCGCCGGGACACATGCAGAAGCTGTAGACGGTGCGGCCATTGGCGCAATGATGGGCGAGGCTGTAGGCGGCGGCGCCAAGGTCCGGGTGGCCCGCGCAATTGCCGTAGCGGGCGCGGTCGACCCAGCTTTGCGGATGTTCGATGCGCACGCCGATCGAAAAGGGCTTGGGTTCGATATGGACGCCGCGGGCGTGGAGCATTTCGAAGGTCGGGCGGGCGCTGTGGCCAACGGCCAGCACGACATGATCGGCTTCGATCACGCTGCCATCCTGCAGCACGACGCCGCGCAACTGCTGCCCGCCGTCACCGGACCGTTCCAGCACGATGTCGTCGACGCGGTGCTGCCAGCGATATTCGCCGCCCAGCGATTCGATCTGCCTGCGCATCGCCTCTACCATGGTGACGAGTCGGAAGGTGCCGATATGGGGATGCGCTTCCCACAATATGTCGTCGGGCGCACCGGCGGCGACGAATTCCTCCAGCACCTTGCGGCCGAGGAAGCGGGGATCTTTCACCCGGCAATAGAGCTTCCCGTCGGAGAAGGTGCCTGCCCCGCCCTCCCCGAACTGCACATTGCTGTCGGGATTGAGTTCGGCCCGGCGCCACAGGCCCCAGGTGTCCTTCGTGCGTTCGCGCACCACCTTGCCCCGGTCGAGGATGATGGGTTTGAAACCCATCTGGGCCAGGATGAGGCCCGCGAACAGGCCGCATGGCCCGGCGCCGATCACGACCGGGCGCTTGCCCTGCCAGCCGTCGGGGGCGTGGGCGACGAATGTATAGCGGGTGTCGGGCGTCGGCCGAACGTCATGGTCGGCGGCGAAGCGTTCGAGGATCGCGGCTTCGTCGGCGACCTCGACGTCGAGCGTATAGACCAGCTGGATGGCGGAACGACGGCGGGCGTCGTTGCCCCGGCGGACGAGGCTGTGGCCCAGAAGGGCATGGGGTTCGATGCCAAGACGGGCGCAAATGGCGGCGGGCATCGCATCGGCCGGGTGGTCGAGCGGCAGTTTCAGGCCGGAAAGACGGATCATGATGCCGCCCATAATCGCTGACGGGCAAAATGGGAAATCATCCGTGCATTGGGCTGTCGGCGGCCGCGCCAAAAAGCCGGGCCGGAGGGGACGAAAATGACAGCGAAAGTGACAATGTGGCGCATAGGGCATTTTTTCATTAGCTAGCTAACTATCTGTAGGATTTTCGCGCGCTGGCTTCCGGATTGGATGACTTCAAAATGGCCTGTTCGCTGGCCGCATTTTGCGACTCGTCATCCACGCGGATGACTTGAAAATGGCTGTTTTGCTGGACGCATTTTCCGAGTCGTCATCCATGCGGATGACTTGAAAATGCTGGGGGACGACGGAGCGCCCTTCCGGCCGGGCGGATGATGGCGCCGCGCCGCTCACTCACCTTGACGTAAACGTAAAGTCGTTTTACATCAGGGACCATGAACAAGCTCAGCAGCATCGCAGGGATAGAATTGCCCGATCATAGCGACCGGCAAAGCTATAGCATCACCGACCTGTCCGAAGAATTCGGCGTCACCGCCCGCGCGCTGCGCTTTTACGAGGATGAAGGGCTGATCGCGCCGGAACGGCAGGGCCTGTCCCGCATCTATTCGCGCCGCGACCGCGCCCGGCTCGCCTGGATATTGCGCGGCAAGCGGGTGGGTTTCAGCCTGACCGAAATCCGCGAGATGATCGACCTGTACGACGCGGACGAGGCGCATGACGAACAGCGCCGCGTGACCGTGGACAAGTGCAAGGCGCGCATCGACCTGCTGACCCGGCAAAAGGACGACATCGACGCCGCCATTGCCGAACTGGCGAGCTTCGTCGCCACCATCGAACAGAAATAACCCCCCTACCCCCCTTATAAAATAGAGACATCAGGAGAAGATCATGCCGAGCTATGCCGCACCCGTCCGCGACACCCGCTTCGTGCTGGACCATGTCGTCGGGCTGGACCGCCATGCCAACCTGCCCGGTTTCGAAAATGCCTCCGCCGATCTGGTCGAAGCGGTCCTGACCGAAGGCGGCAAGATGGCATCGGAAGTGCTGTTTCCGCTGAACGCCGTAGGCGACAAGGAAGGCTGCGTACGCCACAGCGACGGCAGCGTGACGACGCCGACCGGCTTCAAGGCGGCCTATGACCAATATGTCGAGGGCGGCTGGACCACGCTGCACGCGCCGGAGGAATTTGGCGGACAGGGCCTGCCCATGGTGCTGGCGACGGCACTGGGCGAATATATGACATCGGCCAATCAGGGGTTCGAAATGTATTTCGGCCTGACCACCGGCGCGATTTCCGCTCTGCTGGCCAAGGGCAGCGACGAACTGAAACAGCGTTATGTGCCCCGGATGGTGTCGGGCGAGTGGACCGGCACGATGAACCTGACGGAGCCGCATTGCGGCACCGACCTTGGCCTCATCAAGACCAAGGCCGTGCCGCAGGGCGACGGCAGCTATGCCATTACCGGCACGAAAATCTTCATTTCGGCGGGCGAGCATGACCTGGCCGACAATATCATCCATCTGGTGCTGGCCAAGACGCCCGACGCGCCCGACAGCAGCAAGGGCATTTCGCTGTTCGTGGTGCCCAAATTCATGGTGGGTGACGACGGCGCGCTGGGCGACCGCAACGCCGTGTCCTGCGGTTCGATCGAGCACAAGATGGGCATCCATGGCAACGCCACCTGCGTCATGAATTATGACGGCGCGACCGGATGGCTGGTCGGCGAGGAGAATAAGGGGCTGGCCGCGATGTTCATCATGATGAACGCGGCGCGGCTGGGCGTGGGCCTGCAAGGGCTGGGCCAGGCGGAAATCGCGTTCCAGAACGCCGTGCATTACGCGAAGGACCGGCGTCAGGGCCGCGCGCTGACCGGACCCAAGGAACCGACCGAAAAGGCCGACACGCTGTTCGTCCATCCCGATGTGCGCCGCATGCTGATGGAAGCCAAGGCGATGACCGAAGGGCTGCGCGCGCTGACGCTGTGGACCGCGTTGCAGGTCGACCTGTCCCATCAGGCGGCGAGCGAGGAAGAGCGGCAGGCGGCCGACGATCTGCTCCAGTTGCTGACCCCCGTCGTCAAGGGATATGGCACCGATCGCGGTTTCGACGTGGCGGTCAATTGCCAGCAGGTGTTCGGCGGCCATGGCTACATCTGGGAAAATGGCGTCGAACAATATGTGCGCGACGCCCGCATCGCCCAGATTTACGAAGGCACCAACGGCGTGCAGGCGATGGACCTTGTCGGGCGCAAGCTGCCGATGAACGGCGGGCGCGCGCTACAGGCGTTCCTGAAGCTGGTGGGTGAGGAAGTCGCGGCGGCCAAGGCCGATGAAAAGCTGGCCCCGCTGGGCGATGCGCTGGAAAAGGCGAGCGGCCAGCTGGGCGCGGCGACCATGTGGCTGATGCAGAATGCCATGAAGAACCCCGACAATGCCGGGGCGGGCGCGCATCATTACATGCACATATTGGGCATCGTCGCGACCGGCCTGATGTGGGTGCGGATGGCGGGCGCAGCCAGCGCGATAATCGACGCGGGCGAAGGCGACGCGAAGTTCCTGGAAGCCAAGCTGGTGACGGCGCGCTTCTTTGCCGAGCGAATCATGCCGGACGCCGGGTCGCTGCGGCGGAAGATCGAGGGCGGGGCCGAAACGCTGATGGCGCTGGACCCGGACCTGTTCCTGGCGGCCTGATCGGGCCGTACCAGAATGAACATCATGCGAAGGGCGGTCCGTGGGGCCGCCCTTTTCGCATGCGCCAATCAGGCTGCCAGCGGCAGCTGTTCTTCGACCGGGGTCGGCACGATGGCGTCGGCGACGGGGGTGCTGGCCTTGTTCAACCCGGCGATATAGCGTTCGGCCGAAACGACGTCACGGCGATAGGCGAAGATGAGCGAGATCAGAGAGAACATATAACAAGCCTTTGGTGGATTTTGCTGCGTCGCAACATTGCATCCTATCTGGGCCTTGGCCACGCTTTACGCAAATGCAATGGAATCGAACGCGATTGCACGAAATGGAAGCAGCGCCGTGTGCAGGTGCGAAAGGATGGCGCCTTGCGGGGCGATGGTCCCGCAGGCGATCGCCGGTGGGCGACGCCATCATGGCGGGCGCGTGTGGCGGCATTTTCCATCCGCGCCGTGCCTTTGCCTGAGGCCCCGGCCCGCGCCGTCGCACATCGGGCCGCGCCGTCGGCAGCATGGCCGCTCCCTGCCTGCATATATGCAGTTTCCGCGTGACAGCCCGCCCCTTTTCCTCTAAGGGCGCGCGCAGCGGTTCCCCGGCAGCGATGTCGTGGAACTTCCGTCCGAGACAGTTGGTGAAGGGAATATGCCCTTCTTAATGCCCAGCCTAGACGGGGAAAAGTTCTTTACCGGACCGGGGCATGCACCCGATTCGGGTCTGCCTGTTCCTTTGAGGGGACATGGCCGGTCGATCTCTCCCCTTCGGACTTAGTGCCCCGCGCGCCCAAAAGGCCTGCGGGTTTTAGCGTTCGCTTGGCTCCTAAACCCGGCGAAGCGAACATGAAGTGGAGTAATGGCATGGATCGTAATCAGAAAGCTGATGTCGTTTCCGCGCTGAATGCACAACTGAACGAAGTTGGCGTGGTCGTCGTGACCCGCAACCTCGGCATGACCGTCGCCCAGTCGACCGTCCTGCGTCAGAAGATGCGCGAAGCCGGTGCGACCTACAAGGTTACGAAGAACCGCCTCGCCAAGATCGCCCTCGAAGGCACCAGCTACACCGGCCTGAGCGACCTGCTCACCGGCCCGGTTGGCCTCGCCTCCTCGGTCGATCCGGTCGCCGCCGCCAAGGTTGCGATCGATTTCGCCAAGACCAACGACAAGCTTGAGATCGTTGGCGGCGCGATGGGCGAAGTGCTGCTCGACGCGAACGGGGTCAAGGCCCTGGCGTCGATGCCGTCGCTGGATGAACTGCGTGCGAAGCTGGTCGGCCTTCTGGTCGCGCCTGCTACCAAGCTCGCAACCGTCACCCAGGCACCGGCTGCGCAGCTTGCGCGCGTCTTCAACGCCTATGCGGAGAAGGACGCGGCATAAGCCGTTCCGGAACCGATTTTTTGACCCTCATCTGACGGGGCATTTCGCCCCAATAAATGAAATATATCATGGCAGACCTCAACGCTCTGGTCGATCAGCTCTCGGCCCTCACCGTCCTCGAAGCCGCTGAACTCTCGAAGGCTCTGGAAGAAAAGTGGGGCGTTTCGGCCGCCGCCGCTGTTGCCGTTGCCGGCCCCGCCGCTGGCGCCCCGGCCGCTGCTGCTGAAGAAGTGAAGGACGAATTCGACGTCGTTCTGACCGGCGACGGTGGCAAGAAGATCAACGTCATCAAGGAAGTCCGCGCCATCACCGGCCTGGGCCTGACCGAAGCCAAGGCTCTGGTCGAAGGCGCTCCCAAGGCCGTCAAGGAAGGCGTGAACAAGGAAGAAGCCGAAAAGCTGAAGAAGCAGCTGGAAGAAGCCGGCGCGACCGTCGAGCTGAAGTAATCGGACTTGCCCTGTCGCAAGACAGGGCTAACCGATCCGGTCCAGCCGGAAATATGGGGCGGCGCCTTTGGGTTGCCGCCCTTATTTTATGCGCGCGGCACAGGGGGCCGCGATGATGGATCGGGGGTGGTTTCCCGCCATTCCCCTCCCGCAGGCGAGAGGGGCAGCGAGACTTGCGCGCGCAGCGCGTTAGTCGCAGCGGGGTGGGCCGTCGCACCGTCCAGCCCACCCCCTGCCCCCCTCCCGCAGGCGGGAGGGGGAAACATGTCCGCCTTCGGCCGAAACCAGCCCTGCCCCGTCCGTCAGTAGTTCCACTGAAGCTGCGTGCGGATGAGGTTGCCCTGCGCCCGGCCGGTGCGGCGTTCGTCGGCTTCGGCGCGCTTCATGCGGGCATAGGCGATGGTGAATTCCAGCGCCTTTGACGGCTGCCATTCCACGCCCATTTCCCATTCGTCGGTTTCAAGACGCGGGGCGCTGGTCGCGCCTTTCCATCCGCCGCGATAATGTTGCCAGCGGCCATAGGGCATCAGCGCGCCGATCCCTTCGGTCGGCAGGCGATACATCATCTGCACATAGCCGCCGCGCTGTTTCTTCACATCGATGGACTGCGTGGCGAGGTCATATTCAGGCCCCTTGCCCCATGTCCATTCGGCCTGAATGCCAAAGGGTTGCGGATAGAGGATGGCGTGCAGGGCGAAATGATCGTCCTTGTACGCGACCGGGCTGATCGACCCGCTGCGCAATTCGGGCTGCACGTCGTTCAGCATCGCCGACCCGCCGATTTCCAGCACCTGCCCCGCAAAGGCGCCGCCCAGCCCATCCAGTTCGAACGGCCATGTCGCAAAGGCGACCTTCATGAGGCCGCGATTCTGTTCCGTCCGGTTCGTGCCCTGCCCGTTGAAGACGCCCAGGCCGAACGCGCCATAATTGCCGAACAGTTTCTGCCCGTCATGGCCAAGGCGATCCCAGATCGTCTGCACCGCGGGCGGGGTATAATAGGCCACGACGCCCAGATCGCGTTCGCTGGGCACGACGCTGTTGATCGCGTCGCTGCGGTCCAGCGTCAGGCGGTTGGACGAGGACTGCATATTTTCCCAGCCGAAGGGCACTTTCGACTGACCAAAGCGCAGGCGCAGGCTCTTGTCCCGGTCGATGAAGACGTCGGCATAGGCGTCGCGCAGCTGGGCGAAGCCTTCGCGCCGTTCGGTGCCCGCCTGATTGTTCACGGCCGTCGCGAAGTCCGATTGCAG
>NZ_JBMDWL010000119.1:0-20303 GCF_048594625.1 Sphingobium sp. | reverse complement strand
ATGGCCCGCAATGGTCATGCTGCGCTTGATCGGCCCGGCATAGAGCGGCGTCTGATCCGGCTGATCCTCCACCGCGCCCGCCTCAGTACATGTGCTGGCCGCCGTTGATCGACAGCGTGCTGCCGGTCACGAACCCGCCTTCTTCGCTACAGAAGAATGCCACGCCACGCGCGATTTCGCTGGCCTGGCCCAGACGGCCGACCGGAATTTTCGCCACGATCTTTTCCAGCACCGGCGCGGGCACGGCGGCAACCATGTCCGTGTCGATATAACCCGGCGCGATGGCGTTGACGGTCACGCCATATTTCGCGCCTTCCTGCGCCAGCGCCTTGGTAAAGCCATGGATGCCCGATTTGGCGGCGGCATAGTTGACCTGACCATATTGACCGGCCTGTCCGTTGATCGAACCGATATTGACGATCCGGCCCCAGCCGCGTTCGCGCATGCCGCCAAAGGTCGCCTTCGCCATGTTGAAGCAGCCGCCAAGGTTGATGCGCATCACTTCATTCCAGTCGTCGAAGCTCATCTTCGCCAGAACGCCGTCGCGGGTGATGCCCGCATTGTTGACGACAATGTCGACCGGGCCAAGAGCTTCTGCGACGGCGGCGCATCCGTCGAGGCAGGCCTGATGATCGCCGACATCCCATTTGAAGGCCGCGATGTCGGTCGCGTCGGTGAACGCCTTCGCCTTTTCTTCATTGCCGGCATAGTTGGCCGCGACGGTATAGCCCAATTCCTTCAGAGCCAGGCTGATCGCCTCGCCGATGCCCCGTGTTCCGCCCGTCACGATCGCCACTTTCGACATCTGCGTTTCCTCTTCCTGTAACAAGGGGTCAGTCAATCCAACCCGAAAGCTCCCGGCCCAACAGCCTGTGGTAGAGGGTGATAGCTTCGCCCGATGCGTTTAAACAGGGCAAAAAGGCAAATTTTTCGCCACCTTGGGCCAAAAAAACCTCTTTTGCGCGCAACGCGATTTCCTCTAGGGTTTCCAGACAATCTGCTGCAAAACCGGGTGTTACGACAGCAATGTTGCGGACACCTTCGCTCACCAGTCTGGCAAGCGTCGATTCCGTTTCCGGCTCCAGCCATTTGGCGCGGCCGAAGCGGGACTGAAAACTCATATGAACGGGCAGCGACAGCGCATCGCGCAACAGGCGGACGGTCTTCATCGACTGGCAATGATAGGGGTCGCCAAGGTGCAGCGTGCGTTCGGGCATGCCGTGGAAACTGGCGAGCAGGGCGTCGGGCGTAAAGTCCAGCGCCGCCATGTGCCGATCGATCGATGCGACCAGCGCCGCGATATAGTCGGGATCGTCATGATAGGGCGGCAGGGTCCGCACCGCCGGTTGCCAGCGCATGGCGGCCATCGCCGCAAAGGCGGCGTCATTGGCGGTCGCGGTCGTCGCCGCGCTATATTGGGGATAGAGCGGCGCCAGCAGGATGCGATCGCACCCGCCCGCCTTCAGCGCCGCCAGCCGGTCCGCTATCGCAGGATTGCCGTACCGCATGGCCCAGTCGACGACGACATGCGGCATCGCCTGCTGCATCGCCTGCGCCGTGGCGCGGGTATGGACGGCCAGGGGCGATCCTTCGGGCGTCCACACCTGCTGATAGGCATGGGCCGATTTCTTTGGCCGCGTGGTCAGGATGATGCCGTGCAGGATCGGTTGCCAGACCAGTCTGGGAATCTCCACCACGCGCGGGTCGGACAGAAATTCCGCCAGATAGCGCCGGACCGACGCGGGATCTGGCGCATCCGGCGTGCCGAGGTTGATCAGCAACACGCCAATGCGGGGCGCGGGAATGGCGGGGTGATCGGCCGGTCGCATCATGTCGTTCCTACCAGTGGCAGGCTGCGCAGGCGCTGCCCTGTCCATGTGTAAAGCGCGTTGGCGATAGCCGGGGCGACCAGCGGCGCGGCAAGATCGCTGACACCCACGGGGGCGGCGGTGCTGCGCATCAGTTCGACCGTCACCTCACCAATATCCGCCAGTCGCGGCAGGTTCATGCGACCCAATATGGCGCGCGTCGGCAATCCCTTTTCATAGGGCACCGACGCGCCCATCGCATAGGCAAGGCCATAGATCAGGCCGCTTTCGATCTGTTGCCGGGCAATGTCGGGATTGACCTGATCGCCGACATCGACCGCCGCGACGATGCGATTGACGCTGAGCGCATCGTCGTTCACCGCCGCTTCCACCATGATGGCCGCATAGCCGCCGTCCATCATGTGCGCGGCGATCCCCTGCCCGCTGCCCGCGATGCCGCCCTGCCATCCGCCCATCGATGCGGCGGTCGACAGGCAATGGGCCAGACGCGGATTGCCGCCCAGCATCTGGATGCGGAAGGACATCGCCTCCATCCCCGCCAGATGCGCCAGTTCGTCGATGAAGCTTTCGGTGAAGAAAGCCCCATGCATATGCGCATTGCCCCGAACGAAGCCGAGCGGCAGCCCGACATCGGTCGGGAAATGGTCCACCGCCCAGTTGGGAATGGCGTAAGGCGGCACCATGCCCCCCACGGCGAGACGCGTCGATGCATCCGCCGCCTGCGCCGCCGCCCGATGCGGCAGGGCGCCGTCCGCGATGCGCGCCCAGACCTGCGTCATGGCGCAGGGCGCCGCGACCTTCGCCAGCCAGCCTTCGACCGCGCCGTTGCGGCCGAGCTTTGCCGCCATGCGAGCGTGGGCGGGCGCGCTGGGCCGATCCTGAATCACATCCTCCAGCCGCGACCAGAGCAGCTGCACCGGCCGCCCCATATCCCGCGACAGCAAGGCCGCCTGCACGCCCGCATCCCAGTCCATCCGGCGCCCGAAGGAGCCACCGGCATGGAGCGGATAGAGTACCACGTCGCGTTCGGACAGGCCCAGCGCATCGGCGATCGCGGCGCGGGCAAGCCCCGGCGCCTGCGTCGCCATCCAGATTTCCGCGCCGTCATCGGTCACGCGCGCCGTTGCGGACATTGGCTCCATCGCCAGATGCAGCCCGGCATCGACCTGATATTCGCTGGCAAGGATGGTCGCCCCGTCGAACACCGGCCCCAGATCGCCCTGCGCATAGAGGCGACGCCCTGCGGCGCTTTCAAACGCCTTTTCCAGTGCGTCGTCTATCCCGCCGCTGCTGACCGGATCGCCGCGCAGCATGAAGACCGGATCGGCAAGGTCCAGCGCCTTGTTCGCCGCCCACCAGTTGCTGGCCAGCGCCGCGACCCAGCGTTCCTGCCGCACCAGTTTCAGGAAGCCCGTCACCCCGGTCGGTGCCCGTTCGTCCAGCCCGGCAAGGATCGCGTCGCCGATCGGCCCCTGCCGTATGGACGCATAGACCATGTCGGGCAGGCGAATGTCGGCGGCGAAATTATGGCTGCCGTCAATTTTGGACGGAGTGTCGAGGCGCGGAAGATCCTGCCCCGACAGCCGCCCATCCTGCCCCTGTCGATAGGGCAGGATTTCGGGCAGGTCGAACGTCATCGCCTGGGCGACGGCATCGCCGATCTTCATGCGATGCGCGGCGCCATCGGTGATGATGCCTTCCGCAATGTCGCAGCTTTCCCAGGGAATGTTCCAGCGCGCCGCCGCCGCCTTGCACAGCAGCACGCGGGCGGCCGCCCCGGCATCGCGATAGGCATCGTGGAACATCGGGACCGACGTCCCTCCGCCGGTCAGCATCAGTGCGTTGCGGGTGGCATATTGCCCGATCGCCCAGTCGCCCGCGCCACCCATCAGCCGCGTCCAGTCGCTCGCCAGCCATTGCCGCGCCAGCAGCGTGTTCGCATAGAGCGGACTGACCGGCGCGCTCTGCACGGCGACGGTGCGCCAGTTGGCGCCCAGTTCGTCGGCCAGTATCTGTGGCAGGACGGTCGTGACACCCTGCCCCATTTCGGTCTGCGGCACGACCACGACGATCTGACCCGATGCATCGATTTTCAGAAAGGCGTTGACGATGGTTTCGCCCGGCCCGGCATTCAGATTGGGCTGATAGCTGCGCGGCCATACGCCCCAGGCGATCATCAATCCCGCCGCCGCGCCGCCGCCGATCAGCAGCGAACGTCGATCAATGCCTGTATCCCTGCCGGATTGCTTCCGCTTTGCCCGCGCCATGCCTGCCTGATAGTGGCGCGAAGTCGCGCTGCCTAGAGCATTTTCGAAGCGGGCGACTGCGCGCGCCGATCGGGAAAATGCAGGGAATGAAAAAGGGATGGAGCATCACCCGATTGAGGATGATCGGATCAGGCCCGACCGTTAGTCCGCGACGATCGGCGCGACGCCAAGGCGGGGGATTTCAATCGCAGGACAACGGTCCATCACGACTTTAAGGCCCGCCGCTTCCGCGCGGGAAGCAGCGGCTTCGTTGATGACGCCCAATTGCATCCAGACCGCCTTCGCCCCTGCCCTGATGGCATCGTCCACGGCTTCGCCCGCCGCCTCGCTCCGGCGGAAGATGTCGACCATGTCGATGCGAACGCCGATGTCGGACAATCGCCCCCAGACAAATTCGCCATGAACATGTTCGCCCGCGATCTGCGGATTGACCGGCAAAACGCGATAACCGTGATCCTGCAGAAATTGCATGACGCCATAGCTGGGGCGATCGGGACGGTCGGAAATGCCCACCAGCGCGATGGTACGGGTTTCGCCAAGCAGCGCGGCAATATCCTGCGGGTCGGTGAGCGGCATATCAGTCTCCTTTACCCCATCAAGATGGGAAGGACGCAGACAGGCGCAAGCCGTTCCCTTTGCGCGGCATTGGCGATAGCGTCACGCCATGTTCGATATTCGCCCCGACGACCTGACCCATCCGCAGACCCGCGCGCTGCTGGCGCTGCATCTGGCGGGGATGAAAGCGGGCAGCCCGCCCGACGCGGTGTTCGCGCTGGACCTGTCGGGATTGCAATCGCCTGACATTCAGCTGTGGACGGCATGGGAAGGCCCCGCCATTGCGGGCGTCGGGGCGTTGCGCACGCTGCCCGACCGGCAGGGCGAAATCAAATCGATGCGCACCCATCCCGACCATCTGCGCCGCGGCGTGGGGGCGGCGTTGCAGCGCCAAATAATAGCCGCCGCCCGGGCGCGCCAAAAGGCGCGGCTCAGCCTGGAAACCGGCAAGGGCGCGGCATTCGAACCGGCGCTGGCGCTGTATCGCGGGCAGGGCTTCGTCGATGGCGAAGCCTTTGCCGATTATCGCGACAATGGCTTCAGCCAGTTTCTGCACCTGACCCTGTAGGATTAGGCGGACTGTTGCAGCCAGTCGGCGACCTTCCGCCCGATGGCAAGAAAAGCGTCGGCATGGGCGCCCTCACCCGCCGCTGGCGGATCGCCCGCATCCGACCGGCGACGAATGTCGATGGCCAGCGGGATGCGGCCAAGGAAGGGCATGGCCAGATCGCCCGCCGTGCTTTCCGCGCCACCCATGCCGAAGGGATCGGACACCTCACCGCAATGGGGGCAGGCATAGCCAGCCATATTTTCCACCAGTCCGATCATCGGCACGCCCGCCTGCGCAAACAGGCTGACGGCGCGGGTCGCATCGATCAGCGCCAGATCCTGCGGCGTGGACACGATGACGGCGCCCGCGGGCTTATGCTTCTGCACCATGGTCAGCTGAATGTCGCCGGTGCCCGGCGGCATGTCCACCACCAGCAATTCGGTATCGCCCCATTCGGCATCGATCAGCTGCGTCAGCGCATTGCCCACCATCGGCCCGCGCCATGCCAGCGCCTTGCCCGGTTCCACCAGATGCGCCATCGACAGCATCGGAATGCCGATGGGACCGGTGACCGGCACCAGTTTCTTTTCGCGGGCAATGGGCTTCTGGTCTTCGCTCGCCATCAGCTTGGCCTGCGACGGGCCATAAATATCCGCATCGACAAGGCCGACCTTCAGCCCCAGCCGATGCAGCGCCACCGCCAGATTGGCCGACAGGGTCGATTTGCCCACCCCGCCCTTGCCCGACGCAACGGCCAGAATGCGCAGCGCCTTGCGCTCCGCCGTCATGGCGATGCGCACGTCCGTGACGCCCGGCACGGTCAGCCCGCCTTCCCTGATGGCGGCGGCCAGACCGTCACGCCGTTCGGGCGACAGGCCGCCGACGTCGAGGGCAAGGGTCATCACCCCATCCCTGACCCGCGGCGCGCTGGCGCGACCATCGGTAAGGGCAGTCAGACGGGCGGAGAAATCGGCAAGATCGGTCATGGCGACGCCCTGTAGGAAATATTCGCGCCCATTTGCACTGTTTTTCGGAGAGGAGCCTTCCTATAGAAGACAACATGAGAAGAATATTCGGGTGGATGCCCGCGATCGCAGCGATGGTCCAAGGCCCATGGGGCGGCAAGAATGACGGTCCGGAGGGGGATGGTCAGAAAGGCGGCGGCGATGGCGGTCCGCGCAACCCATGGACGCAGCCGGGCAAGGCGCCGAGCGGCGGCAAAGGCCCCTCCGCGATCGAGGAACTGCTGCGCCGGGGCCGCGAAAGCCTGGGCCAGGGCGGCGGCGGCAATGGCGGCGGCTTTGGCGGCCTGCCCCCCCGCGCCAGCGGCAAGGCGTTGTGGCCCATCGCCATCGGCATCGTCGTCATCCTGTGGCTGGTCGTCACCAGTTTCCACCTCGTCGCGCCGCAACAGCGCGGCGTCGTCACCTTCCTTGGCAAATATAGCCGCACGCTGACGCCGGGCGTCAGCATGACGCTGCCCGCGCCGTTCGAAGCGGTGACGATGGTGGATGTAGAGGAAATCCGCACCATCGACATCGGATCGGCCAGCGCGCAGAGCGAAAATCTGGTGCTGACGGGCGATCAAAATATCATCGACCTCGCCTATTCGGTGCGCTGGAACATCCGCAATCCCGAACTTTACCTGTTCCAGCTGTCCGACCCGGATTCGAGCGTGCGCGAAGTCGCCGAAAGCGCCATGCGATCCGTGGTGGCCAGCGTCAGCCTGGACGACGCGCTGGGCGCAGGCCGCAGCGAGATCGAACAGCAGGTCGAACTGCGCATGCAGGAAATATTGGATGGCTATAAATCCGGCATCCGCATTCAGGGCGTCGCGATCAAGCAGGCCGACCCGCCAACCGCCGTCAACGATGCGTTCAAGGCCGTGTCCGCCGCGCAGCAGACGGCCCAGACCTACCTGAACGAAGCGCGGGCAGCCGCCCAGCAGGTGACCGCGAAGGCGCAGGGCGAAGCCGCCGCCTTCGACAAGGTCTATGAACAATATAAGCTGGCGCCCGACGTGACCCGCCGCCGCATGTATTATGAAACCATGGAGGGCGTGCTGTCGAACGTCGACAAGACCATCGTGGAGGGTAATGGCGTGACGCCCTACCTGCCGTTGCCCGAACTCAAGCGCCGTGCGCAGGCCGCGCCCGACGCGACCGCCAGCACCGCCACCACCAGCACGGGAGGCCAGTGATGCCCCGCTTCATGCGTCATCCCGTCGCCCTTGCGCTCACGCTGCTGGCGCTGCTGATCCTGATCGGCAGCACCATCGCGGTCGTGCCGGAAACCAAGCAGGGCGTGATCGTGCGCTTCGGCGATCCCAAGGAGATCATCAACCGCTATCGCCCCAATGAAAGCTTTGGGCAGACCGGCGCCGGCGTCATCTGGCGCTGGCCGTTCATCGACCAGATCGTCTGGATCGACAAGCGTGTCCTGTCCGTCGAAATGGAGCGGCAGCAGGTGCTGTCCACCGATCAGCTGCGCCTTCAGGTCGACGCCTTCGCCCGTTACCGCATCGTCGATCCGCTGCGCATGTATATCGCGGCGGGCAGCGAGGAACGCGTGTCGGACGCGTTGCGCCCGATCCTGGGTTCCGCGCTGCGCAATGAACTGGGCAAGCGGCCCTTCGCCGCGCTGCTCAGCCCCGAACGCGGGCAGGTGATGCAGAATATCGAGGCGGGTCTCGACCGCGTCGCCCGCCAATATGGCGCGGAGATCGTGGACGTGCGGATCAAGCGCGCCGACCTGCCCGACGGCACGCCGCTCGACAGCGCCTTCACCCGCATGCGCACCGCGCGTGAACAGGAAGCGCTCACCATCCGGGCGCAGGGGGCCAAGCAGGCGCAGATCATCCGCGCCGAAGCCGACGCGAATGCCGCGCGCATCTATGCCGAAAGCTTCGGGAAAGACCCGTCCTTCTACGATTTCTATCGGGGGATGCAGAGCTATCGCTACACCTTCTCTCCCGACCGCCCCGGCCAGACCAATATCATCCTGTCGCCGGACAATGAATTTTTGAGGCAGTTCCAGGGACGGCGTTGATCCGTCCTGCATAATCATTACGGAACCAGCGTCATTCAATGAGGGTTAAGACAAGGCGGCGCATGTCAGGATTTCCTAATAGTCCCGCCTTCCCTTTCCCGAAGTTTTGAAGAGGACCGTCACGAGTGCGTTACGCTTATGCCATTACCGGCGCCCTGTTGCTGGGCGGCACGGCCATCGCGGTCACCACCAGCTCCAATGTCGGGGCGCAGACTGCCCAGAATGAAGGCCTGACCGCCGCCGCACCCGCGGGCGCGCCCGCCAGCCTCGCCGACATGGTCGAAAAGCTGCAACCGGCCGTCGTGAACATCTCGACCAAGCAACGGGTGAAGGTGCAGAATCCCTTCGCCGGGACGCCGTTCGGCGAGCTGTTCGGTCAGGGTCAGGGCGGCCAGCCCCAGACGCGGCAGGCGCAGTCGCTGGGTTCGGGCTTCCTGATTTCGGCGGACGGCTACATCGTCACCAATAACCATGTGGTGTCGGCCGGGGCCGAAGGCGCCAGCGTCGATTCGATCACGGTCACCATGACCGACAAGCAGGAATTCCCAGCCAAGCTGATCGGCCGCGACCCCGCGACCGACCTGGCCGTGCTGAAGATCGAATCGTCCAAGCCCCTGCCCTTCGTCAAGTTCGGCGACAGCACCAAGGCGCGCGTGGGCGATTGGGTCGTCGCGATCGGCAATCCCTTCGCCCTGTCGGGGACGGTGACGGCGGGCATCATTTCCGCCCTGCATCGCGGTACCGGCGGCAATTATGACAAGTTCATCCAGACCGACGCATCGATCAATCAGGGCAATAGCGGCGGCCCGATGTTCGACATGCGCGGCAATGTGATCGGCATCAACAGCCAGATCCTGTCGCCGTCGGGCGGCAATGTCGGCATCGGCTTTGCCATTCCATCGGAACAGGCCGCGCCGATCGTGGATACCCTGCGCAAGGGGCAGAGCGTGAAGCGCGGCTATCTGGGCGTGCAGATCAGCCCGCTGGGCGAAGATCTGGCCGACTCGCTGGGCCTCGCCAAGAATCGCGGCGAGTTCGTGCAGGGCGTGGAACCGGGCAAGGGCGCGGAAAAGGCCGGGATCAAGGCGGGCGACGTGATCGTCAGCGTGGCCGGACAGGAAGTGACCGCCGATCAGAATCTGTCCTCCATCGTCGCCAATCAGGCGATCGGCGCGCGCGTGCCGATCGTGCTGATCCGTAACGGACAACGCCAGACGGTGACCGCCATCGTGGGCGAGCGTCCGTCGGAAGACGAACTGAACAATTTCGCCCAGCCGCAGGGCGATGAAGATTTCAGCCAGCAAGACAGCAATCCCGGTCAGGCGACGCAGCAGGCACTGGGCATTTCGGCCATCCCGCTGACGCCCGGCATCATCCGGCAGCTTGGCATCGCCGCTGATACCAAGGGCGTCGTCATCACGGCCGTGGATTCGTCGACCGACGCCGGTGCGCAGGGCCTGCGTCGCGGCGACGTGATCATCAGCGCCAACAACCGCCCGGTTACGACACAGGCCGAACTGGACGCACAGGCAAAGGCCGTGGCCGGTCAGGGCCGCAACGCCATCCTGTTGCAGGTGCTGCGTCGCGGTCAGCCGGCGATTTTCCTGCCGGTGCGCCTGCGCGACAAATAAGCGGCGCTTGCCGATGGCATCCGGCTTGTTAAAGTCGGGCCAGCCTATTTAGACCCGTTCGGGCCGGACCGTCGATCGATGATCGGCGCGTCCGGGGCGAACGGGTCTTCTTTTTGCGGGGATTTTCAGATGAGCGACGGCATCTTCATCGGCCTTGGCGCACCGGACAAGGACGGGGGCATTCCCCAGAATCTGAACCTGCGCCGGGCGAACCGGCATGGGCTGATCGCGGGCGCGACGGGCACCGGCAAGACGGTGACGTTGCAGGGCATTGCCGAAAGCTTTTCCGCGCGCGGCGTGCCGGTGTTTCTGGCCGATGTGAAGGGCGACCTTGCGGGCATAGCGATGGCCGGTTCGTCCACCGCCAAAAATGCCGACAAGCTGGTATCGCGCGCGGCCGAAATCGGGATTAGCGATTATGCCTATGCCGACAATCCGGCGATCTTCTGGGATCTTTATGGGCAGCAGGGTCATCCCATCCGCACCACCGTCAGCGAAATGGGGCCGTTGCTGCTCGCCCGGCTGATGGGCCTTAACGAAACGCAGGAAGGCGTGTTGTCCATCGCGTTCAAATATGCCGACGAGGAAGGGATGCTGCTGCTCGACCTTGGCGATTTGCAGGCGATGCTGGCCTATTGCGCCGACAATGCCGACACGCTGTCGGCCCGTTATGGCAATGTGACCAAGGCCAGCGTCGGCGCGATCCAGCGGCAGTTGCTCCAGCTGGAAAGCCAGGGCGGCGATCATTTCTTCGGCGAACCCGCGCTGGACATCCACGACATGTTGCAGGTGGACGATCGGGGTCGCGGCTATGTGAATGTGCTGGCCGCCGACAAGCTGATGCAGTCGCCCAAACTGTATGCGACGTTCCTGCTGTGGCTGTTGTCCGAACTGTTCGAAACGCTGCCCGAAGTGGGCGACCCGGACAAGCCCAGGCTGGTCTTCTTCTTTGACGAGGCGCATCTGCTGTTCGACGATGCGCCAAAGGCGCTGACCGACAAGATCGAGCAGGTCGTGCGCCTGATCCGGTCGAAGGGCGTGGGCGTCTACTTCGTGACGCAGAACCCCATCGACATTCCCGAAGACGTGGCGGGACAGCTGGGCAATCGGGTGCAGCATGCGCTGCGCGCCTTTACCCCGCGCGATCAGCGCGCGATCAAGGCGGCGGCGGAGACGTTCCGCATCAATCCCGACCTGAATGTGGAAACCGCGATCACCGAACTGAAAGTCGGCGAAGCGCTGGTGTCGCTGTTGCAGGAAGACGGGTCGCCCGGCATCGTCCAGCGCACGCTGATCGCCCCGCCCCGATCGCGGCTCGGCCCGGTGGAGGCCAAGGAGCGGGCGATCATCCAGTCCATCTCTCCCTGCGCGGGAAAATATGACACCTCCGTCAATCGGGAGTCGGCCGAAGAAATACTCGCCGCCCGTGGCGAAGCGGCCGCTGCCGCCGCGCAGGCCGCCAAAGCCAAGGCGGAGGCCGACAAGGCCGCCGCCGCGCAGGCCAAGGTCGAGGCGAAACAGCGCGAGGCGGAACTGAAGGAACAGGCCCGGCGCGATGCCGCGGAGGCGCGGGAAGCGGCCAAGCCCAGCGCATTCGACAAGGCGATCCAGTCCGCCACCCGCGCCGCCGGTTCATCGGTCGGGCGACAGGTTGCCAACGAACTGGGCCGGGCGGTGTTCGGCGGCGCCAGGCGCAAATCATCGTCTGGCGGCATCGCCGGGCAACTGGTGCGCGGCATATTGGGCAGCCTGTTCAAATAGGCTATGACGACGCGACAACAGGGAGTGCGCGACAATGAAAGTGACAGCGAAATGGACAATCGCAGCGACCATGCTGCTGGCCATGCCTCTGCACGCTCAGGTCATCATCGCGCCGCGCCATGTCGTGGGCGCGGCGATCGTCAGCGACATCGTCACCAATCGTCAGGCCCAGCGCGACGCGCGGCAGACGCCCTATGCGACGCCCGGATACGGGTCCATCGCGACGGCTGACGCGGCACGGGACGCCTGTTCGGAAAAGGCGCTGTATCAGGCGGGCGCCGCATCGAAACTGGTGGGTCGGCCCGCGCCAGCACCATGTCCACCGGCTGGGAAGTGGAAGGGATCGTGACTTCGGCTGACGGCGATACCCCGTTCGTCTGCTCGGTACGCAACGGGTCGGTCAGCGGCGTGCTGCTGCGCAAATAACTGTCTCAATCCCTGTATCGCAACGCATCGACCAGCAGGGCGATTGCGGACGTCGGCCGGGATGATGGAGGTGACGTTCCGAAACGGGCGGCGCCATTTAGAGCATCATGCGGAAAAGCGGGAACCGGTTTTCCGCTTAAAAGGATGCGACAACAAATACCTAGAGCGCGCGACCGGCGTCCCGTTCAACGCAGCGCGCTGTAGTCGATATCCGCATCAGCCGCCCCGCCGCCATCGCCGCGCACTGGCCCGCCGCGGCGTTCACATATCGGTCATCGGCCTTGGTTGCATAGGCATGAGGTCAGGCTATGCCCACAAGCTGGACGGGCAGGACGGCATCGGGCATTCAATCCACGCCCCCCCCGGTGCCGTTCCTTATAAATGGCGTGATAAATCTTGTAGGCGACGGGCGCGCGCAGTGGTTGCCACCACGCCCCAAGCGCCGCTAAAGCGCTTGGCATGACGGCACCTTCCACGCCGGGCGCGACACCGCCCCGCCACCCTTTGCATTTCGCCAATTTCCGGGCCTATCTGGTCGGGCGGCTGTGCGCCGTGCTGGCCCAATATAGCATGATGATCGTGCTAGCGTGGCAGGCCTATAATATTGCGCGCGAAACGATGACGACATCGGCGGCGGCGGCGCAGCTGGGGCTGATCGGGCTGGCGCAGTTTCTGCCGCTGTTTTTCCTGACCCCCGTCACCGGATGGGTCGCCGACCATTATGACCGGCGCGTCATCACCCGGCTGACCCTGTCGCTGCTGACGACAGCGTCCGCGCTGCTGGCCTTTGCCACTTATGAAGGCTGGGTCAGCCTGCCCCTGATATTCGGCATCGCCATCATCGTGGGGATTGCGCGCGCGTTCAATGGCCCGGCCTATGGCGCGCTGGCGCCCAATCTGGTGCCCGCCGCCGTCCTGCCCAACGCCATCGCCATTTCCAGCGTCGCATGGCAGACCGGCATGATCGCGGGACCGGCGCTGGGCGGCTATGCCTATGCCGCCACGCCATGGGGCGCCTATGCGCTGGCCGCCGCGCTCTACGCCGTGGCGCTGACCGGCATGATGCTGATCGGCAAGGTGCCCCAGCCACCGCGCGACACCAGCCGCCACCCGATCCGCCAGATGATCGACGGTTTCACCTATGTGAAGGGCAACCGGCTGGTCCTGGCGACGATCACGCTGGACCTGTTCGCCGTGCTGCTGGCCGGGGCGACGGCGCTGCTGCCGGTCTATGCCCGCGACATATTGCATGTGGGGTCGGCGGGCCTTGGCCATCTGGCCGCGGCGCCCGGCATCGGCGCGGCCATCATGGCGCTGTGGTTTTCCTTCCGCCCGATGAAGACGGAAGTCGGCCTGAAGATGCTGGGCGCGGTCATCCTGTTCGGGATCGCCACCATTGCCTTTGGCTGCACCGCATTCCTGCCGCGCGACATCGCCGTGGAGGCGGGCGTCGCAGCGCTGGTGGTGCTGGGCGGCGCGGACATGGTGTCGGTGTTCGTGCGCCAGTCGCTGGTCCAGCTGCACACGCCCGATGCGATGCGCGGGCGCGTGTCCAGCCTGTCGCAGCTGACCATTTCGGCGTCCAACGAACTGGGCGAGGCGGAATCCGGCTTCCTTGCGGCACTGGTCGGCCCGGTTGCCGCCGTTATCGGTGGCGGCGTCGGCGCGATCATCATAACCATCCTTTGGGCGCGCCTGTTTCCCGAATTGCGCCTTGCACGTAGCTTCGATCCACCCGACATCGGGCGAGCGGAAAATAGCCAGGAGAAGCCATCATGAAAGCTGCCACGATACTCGATACCATCGGCAATACGCCGCATGTCCGCATCAACCGGCTGTTCGGGGAAGCGGAAGTATGGATCAAGTCGGAACGGTCGAACCCCGGCGGGTCGATCAAGGATCGCATCGCACTGGCCATGATAGAGGCGGCGGAGGCTTCTGGCGAGCTTCAGCCGGGCGGCACGATCATCGAACCGACGTCGGGCAATACGGGCGTCGGCCTTGCCATGGTGGCGGCGGTCAAGGGCTATAAGCTGATCCTCGTCATGCCCGAAAGCATGTCGATCGAACGGCGGCGGCTGATGCTGGCCTATGGCGCCAGTTTCGACCTGACCCCGCGCGAAAAGGGCATGAAGGGCGCGATCGAGCGTGCGCTGGAACTGGTGTCGCAGACACCGGGCAGCTGGATGCCGCAGCAGTTCGAAAACCCCACCAACATCGATGTGCATGTCCGCACCACGGCGCAGGAAATCCTGGCCGATTTCGCCGACACGCCGATCGACGCGCTGGTGACCGGCGTGGGCACGGGCGGCCACATCACCGGCGTTGCCGAAGTGCTGAAAAAGGCGTGGCCCGCGCTGAAAGTCTATGCCGTGGAGCCGACCCTGTCGCCGGTGATCAGCGGCGGCCAGCCCGGCCCGCATCCCATTCAGGGCATCGGCGCGGGCTTCATCCCGGCGAACCTGCATACCCAGTTGCTGGATGGCGTCATTCAGGTCGATCCGGCCGAAGCGAAGGATTATGCCCGCCGCGCCGCGACTCAGGAAGGGCTGCTGGTGGGCATATCGTCGGGCGGGACGCTGGCGGCCATTGCACAGAAGCTGAAGGATCTGCCCGCGGGCAGCCGCATTCTGGGCTTCAACTACGACACGGGCGAACGTTATCTGTCGGTGCCCGATTTCCTGCCGGAATAAGGGCGGACCACGCAACGCCGTTCGTCACGGGCCGCAACCGGGGCGAACGGCGCTGGAACCAGCATGCACGTAAAATCGATCAATCCCGTCACCCTGCTGTCCTGGATCGTCTGGGCCTTGCTGTTCGTCGGCCTGCCCATGGCGGTGGCGGGGTGGGAAAGCCGTCGACAGGCCGACACCCCCGATCGCATGGCGGCCGTCGATGCGGTACGCAACCGAAAGCCGTCCACGCCGCCCCCCGCGGTCGATCCGGTCAGGGTCTATGCGCTGGAGCGGGATCAGGCGGTCGCGTTCAATCAGGCCGTGCCCTTCTCCCGCGATCCCAACCCGGCGGCGCGTCCCTTCCTCTTTTCCGGCACGGAAACGGATCTGGCCCGCGCGATCGACTGTCTGGCCGCCGCCGAAATCTACGAAGCGGGCGACGATGCCGTGGGTGAACAGGCCGTCGCGCAGGTGGTGCTCAATCGCGTACGCCACCCCGCCTTCCCCAAATCGGTATGCGGCGTGGTGTTTCAGGGGCAGGAACGACAGACCGGGTGCCAGTTCACCTTCAGCTGCGACGGCGCGCTGGCCCGCATGCCCGGCCCGGCGGCATGGGCGCGGGCGCAGGACATCGCGCGCGGCGCACTGGCGGGCAAGGTCTATGCCCCGGTCGGACATGCCACCCATTATCATACCGACTGGGTCGTCCCCTATTGGAGCGCCAGCCTGGACAAGATCACGGCCGTGGGCACCCACCTCTTCTTCCGCTGGCGCGGCTGGTGGGGAACGCCCGCGGCCTTTCGCAGGAGCGTCGATCCGGGCGAGCCGCTGATCGCGAAGATCGCCCGCTTCTCGATCGCCCATCGCGACGCGGGATTGCCGTTGCCCGGCGCCATCACCCCCGTTGGCGACAGCGCCGAAGCGATCGCGGCGCAGGCGCGGCAGGCGATCGGCCTGGACCAGATCGGCAAGACGGTGGCGGGCGTGCGACTGATCGCGCTGGCCGACATCCGCAGCTTCATCGTCGAACTGCCCAAGGGCAGCAAGGCCGACAGCTGGCCCGAAAGCGCACGGACATTCTGCGCCGGACGGCCGCAATGTCGGATCATGGGCTGGATCGCGGCGGATGCGCCCAAGGAATTGCCGCTGACGCTCGCCAATCTGGCCGCGATGCGCTTTTCCTATATGCATGATGTTCAGAGCGGGTTGCAGCGCGCGCTGTGGAACTGCGCCATCACCCCCCGCGCCGCGAAGAATGAATGCATGCGTCAGCGCGTGCCCGTGGTCGTGCCCGCCGATACCGGGACCAATATAGGGGCCGATACGGGGCTGGCCGGTGTGCGGCGGAAGGATCGGTTCGAAACGGTGAAGATCGTGCCGCCCGTTGCGCCGATGACGCCCGTCGCGCCAGCCAGCGCCAACCCGTGACCGATCAGGCGTCGCCCCGTATGTCGCCCCGTATGTCGCTCTGTATCAGCCGCGGCAGACGGGCGAAGCGGGCGACCAGTTCCGACTGACGGCGGCAATCGGTCTTCGAATAGATCGCCTTCATCTGTGTGCGCACGGTCGCCAGCGACACGCCGCGTTCGTCCGATACATCCTCCAGCGCCTTGCCCTCGCACAGGGCGGCGACGATGTCCGCTTCTGCACGGGTGAGGCCGTGGAGCGAACGCAGGCGGCTGGCGAGGCTGGCGTCATGGACGCCCGGATCGGTAGCGATCAGAACGATCTGCCGTTCGCTGCCCGTCCAGATGGCCGATACCGACAGCATATAGGGCAGGCCGCGTTCACGCTGCACGAACAGCGCCCCCGCCTGCGTCGCTTCGCGCGCGGCGGCGGCGCGCAAGGCGGTCTGCAGGGCCGCGTCGCATTGCGCATCACGCGCCCGCACCTGCCCATGGCGCAGCAGCAGCGCGTCCTGCCGCTGTAGCATCGTTTCTGCCTGCGCATTGCCGTTAATCAGCCGACCGGCCGCGTTCAGCGTGAAAATCGCATGTTCGACCAGATCCAGCGTCGCTTCCAGCGAACGGCCATGATGCGTGGCCCGGTCCAGCTGACGTCGAATATCGAACATGCGGCCGATATGGTTCAGGCAATCCTGTATCGTCGCGCGTTCGCGTTCGTCGAAGCGTTTCTGCGCACGGCCGCGATGCAGGCCGATATGCCCGGTCGTCCCTTTGTGCCGGATGATGCCGCCCAGACACCGAAATGTGTCGTCACCCATCGGCCTGATCCATTCGTTGAAGATCCGGCTGTTTTCATAGGTGCGGTCGGGGACCATGACTTCGCAATCCCACATGCGATTGGCGACCTGTCCCTCCATCGCCGCGCCCCAGATGTCGTCATGGACAAATTCCTGCCCGTAAAGCGCCATCTGTTCGGGCGAGAAATAACCGGAATAGCTGATTTCGGCGACCTGCGCCGACCCCTGCCCCCAATGGAGCACGGCCGACCGTGCGCCCACCGCGCTTGCCAGACGCGATGCCAGTTGATCGAAGGCCGCGTCATCGGTCGCGGCGTCATAAATATCCTCGGCGCGGATCACAGCCATTCCCCCGGTGCGTTACGCACCTTACCCCATTGGTCCGACATATCACCTAAACAGGGTTAAGGCACGGTATAAATGGTTTAACCCATGACAAGCCGACTGGCGGATTTGCCTTGTAGAACCGTCATGTTACATAGTTACACGGAAAATGACGGGGCTGATGATGGTGACGAGGCGGGCGTTTCTGGGCAATGGTGGTGCATTGGGACTGGCGCTGGCGGGCGCCAGCGGCGTGGCGGCACAGACCGCAGGAGGACAGGCCGCGCGGGGACAGGGCTGGCCGCAGCAGGCGCCCTTCCATTTCGATGGAGACATGCGAGATTTCGCGGCGGCGCAGGCGGCGTTGATGCCGCTCTATCAGGTCAATCGCGATTTCGCGACATTCGACGCGGCCTATTATGGCGCGATGACGCGGCCGGTGCAGGCGGCCTATGAAGCGCAGTCGCACTGGGTGAACCAGAACCATGCCCTGTTCCTGCGCAACGCAGCCCCCGGCCACCCGCGCGACGTGGAGCTGGACCGGTCGCGCGCGGCGGTGGCGAACATGCTGGGCGCATCGGCCGAGGAAATCGCGCTGGCGGGCGGCGGGACCGAGGCGCTATATGCGCTGATCGCCCATTATGCGCTGCTGCAACCGGGTGACGCGGTGATCTATGCCGACGTCGACTATGACGAGATGCAGTTCGCCTGCGACTATCTGGAAAAGAGCAGGGGCGCGCGGATCGTTCGCTTTGCGCTGCCCGAACCGCATACGGAAGCCAATATCCTGGCCGCCTATGAGAAGGTGCTGAAGGATACGCCGCGCACGAAGCTGCTGCTGCTGACCCATTTGTCGAACCGCAACGGACTGGTGCCGCCGGTCAAGGCCATCGTCGATATGGCGCGGGCGCGCGGGGTGGACACCATCCTCGACAGCGCGCAGGCGGTCGGCCATATTCCCTTCACCGTGGACGACACGGGCGCCGACTTCATCGGTTTTTCCCTGCATAAATGGCTGGCCGCGCCGTTGGGCACGGGCGGCGTCTATATCCGCAAGAACCGGTTGCAGGACATATCGCCATGGCTGGGCAATCGCATTCATGGGGCGGACGATATTCGTGCGCGCATACCGACCGGAACGGTGGATTTCGCCGCCCGGCTGACCGTACCCCATGCCATCGCCGTACATGACGCCATCGGCGGGGACGCCAAATATCGCCATCTGCTGCGGCTGCGCGATTATTGGGTGGATCGGGTGCGCGACATCAAGGGGCTGGAAATAGTGTTGCCCGACGAACCGGGCCGCTATGGCGCAGTGACCGGCTTTCGCCTGCCCGGCATGACGGGGCCGGACGGCGCGAAAAAGGCCGCCGCGCTGTTTCTGGACAAATATAGGCTGCTGGTGGTGGCAAAGGCGGGGCTGGCGTCCGGCCCGGTATTGCGCGTGACCCCTGCCCTGTTCAACAGCAGCGCAGAACTCGACCGGCTGGTCGCTGCCATCCGGGCCGAACGCGGCTTGTTTGCCTGACCCCCTTCACAAAAGGGGCGTCAGCTTCTATATCGGCGTCAATCCGGTTGGTCCTTTTCAAGGATCGGCCGTCCCCCTCACCGTTCGGGGACCAGCATCGAATAGCGCGCGAAGCTGGCGGAATTGGACGGATTTTGGCGGGTCATCAGGTGCTGACAGTGCGGATCGGACAGTCCCGGCCCGCACTTTTTTGCGTGGAATGAAGGGTGCGAATCGCCCGACTTTCCATCGCGCTTTGACTGAATTTCCGCCGGGATGCGGAAAAACACGATGAACCGACACAGGCAGGAACCGCATGGCGACCAAGGCTCTCCCCCCCATCAGCAACACCGGCGCTAAGAAGCGCATCCGCAAGGTGTTCGGCGACATCCACGAAGTGGTGCAGATGCCGAACCTGATCGAGGTTCAGAGGGAGAGTTACGAACAGTTCCTGCGTTCCGACCCGTCGATCGGCTATGTTTCGGGCCTGGAAAAGACGCTGCGCAGCGTTTTTCCGATCCGCGATTTCGCCGGCACGGCCGAAATGGACTTCGTCCATTACGAACTGGAAGACCCCAAATACGACGTGGAAGAATGCCGTCAGCGCGGCATCACCTATGCGGCGCCGATGCGCGTCACGCTGCGCCTGATCGTGTTCGAAGTCGATGCCGACACCGAAACCCGTTCGGTTTTGGACATCAAGGAACAGGATGTCTACATGGGCGACATGCCGCTCATGACGCAGAACGGCACCTTCATCGTCAATGGCACCGAACGCGTCATCGTGTCGCAGATGCACCGTTCGCCGGGCGTCCTGTTCGACCATGACCGTGGCAAAACCCACTCGTCGGGCAAATATCTGTTCGCCGCGCGCGTCATCCCATATCGTGGTTCGTGGCTGGACTTCGAATTCGACGCCAAGGACATCGTCAACGTCCGCATCGACCGCAAGCGCAAGCTGCCGGTCACCGCGCTGCTCTATGCGCTGGGCTTGAATGGCGAGGAAATCCTCGGCCAGTTCTACAATAAGGTTACTTTCCTGCGCGGCGAAGGCGGCTGGCAGATCCCCTACACCGCCGAAGCATGGCGCGGCCAGAAGCCGGCTTTCGACATCGTCGACGCCGCGTCGGGCGAAGTCGTGTTCGCCGCCGGTCACAAGATCAGCCCCCGTGCCGCCAACAAGGCGGAAAAGGATGGCCTGGCCACCCTGCTGATCCCGACCGAAGAAGTCTATGGCCGCTACAGCGCCTATGACCTGATCAATGAAAGCACCGGTGAAATCTACATCGAGGCTGGCGACGAAGTGTCGCCTGAAAACCTCGAAAAGCTGGACAAGGCGGGCATCGACCGTCTGGAACTGCTGGACATCGACCATGTCAGCACCGGCCCCTGGATTCGTAACACGTTAAAGGCCGACAAGGCCGAAGACCGCGATCAGGCCCTGTCCGACATCTATCGCGTCATGCGCCCCGGCGAACCGCCGACGAAGGAAACCGCCGAAGCGCTGTTCGCCGGTCTGTTCTTCGA
>NZ_JBMDWL010000118.1:0-5851 GCF_048594625.1 Sphingobium sp. | reverse complement strand
GCATCGATGATGGTGCCATCGGGTGCGAAGGTGACGACGCATTGCGATTTGTCGATCGCGGCGATCTGGCCCTGAAAATCGGCGGTCTGCTTTTTCTCCGGCGTCACATCCACCGCATATTTGACGATCTTGAACGGGCGCCCTTCCAGATCGAAAATGGGGTTATAGGTCGCGCGCAGCCAGACGGCCTGCCCGTTCTTGCCGAACCGGCGATATTCACCAGAGGCGTGGGAACCATCGCGCAGGCTATCCCAAAATGCTTCATAGGATGGCGCGGCAGCCTCTGCCCCGTCCACGAATATGCGATGATGCTGGCCGACAATCTCATCCAGCCGGTATCCCGTCGCCGCCAGGAACCTGTCATTGGCGTGCAGGATGGTGCCGTTCATCGCGAAATGGATGACCGCCTGCGATGTATTGATGGCGGCGATCTGACCGGCATCGTCTACCGCGGACATCATCCGGTCCGTGGCGTCGCGCACGAACAGGACGACTTCGCTGACCGTTTCGCCATCTTCCTTGATCGGAATGCAGGATATTTCCGTCCAGAATATCGTGCCATCACGCTTGAGCTGGCGCATTTCGCCGAAATAGGGTTCCCCATTTTCGAACGCCCGATCGATCGCGTCGCATGGCTCATCTTCGGATGGTTCGGGCTTGAAAATGACGCGGTTCCGCCCGACCAGATCCCAGCCCAAATAGCCGAAAAGCGCCAGACACCGGTCATTGACGCGCAGAATTGTTCCATCGCGGGCGAAGGCGATGCGCCCGATACATTGTTCAAAAGCCTCCACATCGGCAGATGTCAGACAAGGCTTGATCGTTTCGTGCAGCATGTTTCCGTCCGGCGTAATGTGCCGACCATGTGCGCCATCACTGGTTAAGATCATATTTAGCGCGAACGAAGTCCCATGCTTCATGTCCGTGTGTTTGATCGCACAATTTGATGGTGCGATCCTTTCGTTGGAATGGAAGGAAGCATTATGGGGCAAGTACGTCACAGTTCCCGGTCTGTGTCTATGACGGGTAACAGGATATGCTGCTTCGCTTCCGACCTGCTCTTGGTCCCAAGAAACTTAACCCATTCTCGACGCCCACTGATGTATGGACGGAGTTGCATGGGTATGGCGCGCCGAAAATAACAGGCTCCGCCATCGCGTTTAAGGAGAATAAGTCGTAAAGAATCACCTGCTACGTCTGTAGCAGCCGGATGTAACCCGGCCAGATTCTCGGAATTTCCCTAACAAAATCAATTATTCAGGAAGAATGGTGCCGCTTACGTGACTCGAACACGTGACCCCATCATTACGAATGATGTGCTCTACCAACTGAGCTAAAGCGGCGTCGGGGCGGGCAGATAACAGCGGTTGGCGCGAAGGACAAGCCGCCATTTCCCGTGAAATCGCTTTTTTCGGATGACGGCGTAAATCGACCGCGCGGCCCCGTCGATGCGCCCCTGTTTACGGCAAATTTACCATCCCGTGCCACTGTCGAGTCCCGAAATTCTATTCAGGCTGAAGGTGGGACGATCGAATGGACACGCTGCGGGGGCATGACGCCGCCAATGACGAGGACGATTTCGACTATGTCGGCGATGCGCAGATGGAAGCGCCGCCTGCCGCCATTTCGGAAGAACGCCGCATGCAGGTGCGCGCCTACAACTATTGGGCGTCCCTGCTGGGCGATCGCAGCCTGCCCTCGATCGAGGATCTCGCGCCCGAACAGCTGGAAGATTTCGGCCTCCATGCCGTGCTGCTGGATTTCAGCGTCGGCATCGACAATCCCGCCATCGTCTACCTGGGCACGGCGTTGCGGCAGGAATGCGAGATCGATGGCGCGATCGATCATATCAACGATGTGCCCGCCCGATCTTTGCTGTCGCGCCTGACCGATCATTATCTTCAGATCATCGCCAATGCCGCGCCGATCGGGTTCGAGGCGGAATTCGTCAATCAGCGCGGCGCGGAAATCATGTATCGCGGCATATTGATGCCCTTTTCGTCGGACGATGAAACGATCGATTTCGTGTTCGGCGTCATCAACTGGAAGGAACTGGCCAGCCGCAGCCTGACGGACGCGCTGGAACTGGAAGTCGACGCCGCCATGCGCAGCGCGCCGCCTGCGCGGACCGCCGCGCCGGTCTGGGCAGACGGACCGACCATGGACCGGCCGGTCGCAGCCGCGCCGCCAATCGACATCGACGATGAGGATGACGACACGCTCGATCTGGCGGGCATGGAATGCCCGACGGACGATGCCCCGCTCGCGGACTGGCTGGCGATGGCCCGCGACGGCGCGGCCCGCGTGCGGATCAGCGAGGCGCGCAGCCATGCCGCGCTGTATCGCGCCGTCAGCCTGTCCTATGATTTCGCGCTGGTGGCGCGGGTTCGCCCGGCCGACTATGCCGAACTGCTGCACGATTACGGGATCAGGGCGCAGGCGCGCAGTCCCATGACGGCGGTCATCAAGCTGGTCTTCGGCGCGACTTACGACAAGACGCGCATCACCGAATATGCGACCGCGCTGGACCATGCGATGACGGCGCAACTGGGTGTGGGATCGCTGGCCGCCTATCTGTCCGCCTATGCCGGTGGCCTCAAGGCGCTGGTGCGCGACGAGCGCGCCAGTCGCCGGGCACAGGCCCCTGCCCGGCCGGATCGTCGGCAAATGGCCCGCGACGTTGTAAAATCGGCAGCCGCGATCGATCCTGTCGCCGTCGCCACGGACGCGGACGGGCTGGCCGTCGTGGTCGCGCGGCGTGAAGCCGACGGATCGCTGGCCATCGTCGCCGCCCTGCCCGAAGACAGCGACCTCAACCAGCGCGTCATTGCAGCCGCCGCACACTGACCCGCATGCAACGCCCTTTGCCGCGCGCACTTTGCAGGGCGCGGCAAAAGGCCGCAAAAAATGCGTCATTGGCGCTCGACATGCGGCGGAGGCTGACCGATAAGCCCCGTCAGTCCCCCGCCCGCGAGAGCCGCGCGGGCCATGTTGCATTGCATCATATTATTTCAAAATCTGGAAATTTTATTTCCCGACGAGGGTTGAGCCATGCCCGCGCCGGGCGCATATAAGCCAGCCTGTAAGCCGAGGAGTCGTATGGCGGCGACCCAGCGCCTCCTCCGTTATGATATAGGCGTGATGAACCAGGCGGGATCAACCCGCGACAAGAGGTGAGCGAATGACGGCGCTGGCGGAAGCGAAGAACAAGGAAGTCGACAATAATATTCGCAAGGCGCTGGAAGCCGCGCTGTGCAAGGGCGCGCTGCCCGGCGAAAGCGAAGGCTTTGACGAAGCCGCGATGACCGCCGCCGCCGCCTTCCTGGGACGTACCGCCAATGGGCGCAAACATGGCCATGCCGCCGTCGCCATCGAAACGCTGGGTGAAGGGGCGACGGGCCGCTTCATGCGCGTGGCGATCGTCAATGACGACATGCCCTTTCTGGTCGATTCCATTGCAAATGCGCTGGCCGGGGCGGACATCACCATCCACCGGTTGCTGCACCCGATCCTGTCCGTGACGCGCGACGCCGAAGGCAATCTGTCGGCGATATTGGACGATGACACGCCGGGCGCGCGTCGGGAATCCATGATCTATATCGAAACCGACCGGGCCGATGCGAAGGCGCGCCGGTCGCTCGAAAAATCGCTGCAGGAAACGCTGGCCGACGTCCGCGTGGCGGTGACGGACTGGACGAAGATGCAGTCGGCCATGGCGGCGGATGCCGACGCGGTGCCCGATGAGGAAGGCGCCGCCCTGCTGCGCTGGTTCCTGGCCCGCCATTTCACCCAGACCGGCCATGAAATCGTTCAGCGGGACGGCAGCAGCAGCGCGCCGTTGGGCATCTGCACCCGCCATGACAAGCCGCTGATCGCGCCCGCCTCGCTGGAGGCCGCCTTCATCTGGTTCGAAGAAGGCAAGCGCACGCCGCTGATCATCAAATCCAGCCGCATGTCGCGCGTCCACCGCCATGTGCTGCTCGACCTGGTCATCATCCCGGTGCGGGATGGAAAGGCCGTCAAGGCGCTGTCCATCCATGCGGGCATGTGGACCAGCCTGGGCCTGTCGGCCACGCCGGACAAGGTGCCGCTGCTGCGTTCGGCCCTGTCCACCCTGATGGACAAATTCGGTTTCGACCCGCTGGGCCATGCGGGCAAGACGCTGGCGCATGCGCTGACCGCATTGCCCCACGACATCACCATCGGTTTCGATCGCGATACGCTGGAGCGGCTGGCGCTGACATTCATGTCGCTGACCGACCGGCCGCGCCCGAAACTGGCGCTGGCGACCAGCGCGCTGGCGCGCCACCTTTACGCTTTCGTCTGGTTGCCGCGCGACGAATTGTCGACCGCGCGCCGCGTCAGCATTCAGGACATGCTGTCGCTCGCCTGCAACGGCCCGATGCTCAGCTGGTCGATCGCGCTGGAGGAAGGCGGCCTTGCCCTGCTGCGCATCACGCTCGATCTGCGCGAAGGCGGCGTCGTACCCGACGATGTGGCGCTCGACCGTCTGCTGAAACAGATGGTGCGCGGCTGGATGCCCGCTGTGGAGGAAGCGCTCGCCGCGACCGAGGAACCGGGGCGCGCCGCCGCACTGGCGCAGCGTTATGCGGGCGGCTTCCCCATGGCCTATCGCAATGGCGCGGGGCCGGAAGAAGCCGCGATCGACATCCGCCTGCTCCACGGCCTGTCCGGCCCCGGCGACAAATCGATCCGCATCTACCGCAATCCCGAAGACAGCGCGGAACGGCTGCGGCTCAAACTCTACAGCCATGACGCCATCGCCCTGTCCGAAGTCGTCCCCGCGTTCGAAAATTTCGGTTTCCGCGTGATAGAGGAAATGACGACGCCGCTGGACGGCGGGTCGCTGGGCTTCGTGCAGCGCTTCGTGCTGGAACTGCCCGCGGGCGGCAATACGCAGGCGGTCGTGGACCGCGCCGAAATCGTCACCGAAGCCATCGCGCAGGTGCTGGAGGGCGTGGCCGAAAACGACCGGCTGAACGAACTGATCGTGACGGCCGGCCTTGCCCCCCGTTCCGTCGTGCTGTTCCGCGCGCTGTATCGCTACCTGCGTCAGGCGGGCGTCGCCTATGGCATGGCGACCTTTGCCGACACGCTGCGCAAGGCGCAGTCTGTTGCCGGGAACCTGATCACCCTGTTCGAAGCATTGCATGATCCCGCCGCGCAGGACGGCGCGGCCGACCGCATTGCACAGGCGAATGCGGACATCGACGCCGGGCTGGAACAGGTGACCGCCATCGATGAAGACCGGGTGCTGCGCCTGTTGCGCGCGGTCATCACCGCCACGCTGCGCACCAATTTCTACGCCGCCGCCGCGCAGGAAGCGCTGGCGTTCAAACTGGACAGCGCGCTGGTGCCGGGCCTGCCCGCGCCTCTGCCATGGCGCGAAATCTGGGTTTACTCCCCGCGCGTCGAGGGCATCCATCTGCGCGCCGGGCCGGTGGCGCGTGGCGGCCTGCGCTGGTCCGACCGCCGCGACGATTTCCGCACCGAAATCCTGGGCCTGATGAAGGCGCAGCGCGTCAAGAACGCCGTCATCGTGCCCACCGGCGCAAAGGGCGGCTTCTATCCCAAGCAACTGCCCAATCCGCAGGCGGATCGCGACACATGGCTGGCCGAAGGCACCGAAAGCTATCGCATCTTCATCCGGTCGCTGCTGTCGATCACCGACAATATCGTGAAGAATAAGGTCGTGCACCCCGCCGATGTCGTCGTGCATGACGGCGACGATCCCTATTTCGTCGTCGCGGCGGACAAGGGCACAGCCACCTTCTCCGACGTCGCCAACGCCATTGCGCTCGATCGCGGCTTCTGGCTGGGCGACGCCTTC
>NZ_JBMDWL010000117.1:0-2116 GCF_048594625.1 Sphingobium sp. | reverse complement strand
TTGGCGGGGACCAGCGTGGCGAAGGCATTGGGCAGGCGGGTGCGGATGTCGGCAAGGCGCCCTTCGATAAATTGCAGGATCTGCTGACGCCCGGCATCGCTGTCGGGGAAGAGGTTGCGCGGGTCTTTCCCCATGGCGGTCATGCGTTCGCCGACCGTTCCCTTCGTCATGCCCAGTTTTTTGAGCAGGCCGTCCATCTGCGATTGCAGGGCGGCGAGCTGTGCGAGGCCGAGCTTATGCACCTCCTCCGGCGCCATGGTGGTGGTGGTCCCGGCGCTCAACGCCCAGGCATAATAGGCGTCGCCCTGCGGGAGTTTCCATGCGCCCGCGTCCATGGTGGCGGTGGCGCGATGGCGTTCCAGTTCGGCGACCTGCGCGGCGAGGGCGGGGGCGATCCGGTCGCGCACGAAGGCCTCCGCCTTTGCCCCATAATGGCCCGGCATGTCCTTTGTCCGGCGGGCGATGGAGGCGGCGGGCACCCACTGGTCGAAAGGCAGCGCCTGCACGGCGCGCATCTGGCCCAGCGTCTTGTCGAGCAGGAAGGCGGGCGCGACGACGCCGATCCCGGCATCCTGTTTCAGCCGCTGCGTTTCGCCCGCCAGATTGGCGGCATAGGCGTCGAGCCGGGCCATATAGGCGTCGGCATCGGCGCTGTTCCGGATGCTGTGGTTGCTGTCGAGGAAATCGGGGGTTTCGACGAAGCTGCCGGTGTTCTGCGCCACCGCATAGGGGCTGTTGCGGTAGGACCAGTTGCTGTTCATGATCGCCATGTCGCCGAACGGAAAGGCAAAGCCCCGGTCGGCGGTTTCATGGGCGGTCCGCACCACTTCCACATCGATGCGGGTCGCGGGCGACAGCGGTTCCAGATCGATGGCGCGCAACTGGGCGAGGCGATCCTTTACATGGGCGGCGATCTGCGCCTGACCGGCCGGTGTCTTGTTGCCGAGGCGGCTTTTGAGCGCGGCCCGTTCCCCCGTGTCGATGCCAAGGCCGCTCGCCGTTTCGGGGGCGTCGGCCAGCATCGCTTCGGCCATGTCGGCGAGCAATGCCTGCGCGGCGGCATCCGGCCCCGCCGTGTCGGCGATGGCGCGGCCCGGCATGGCGGACAGGGTGACGGCAGAGGCGCCCGCGGCAAGCAGCGCGCGGCGGGTGGTCAGCATGAAGGCAGGTCTCCGTGGATATATTCTCCCGCTTAACTTCGCATATTTCCCGCAAAATTCGACATGTTATTTCATGGCGCCGACAGATTGTGACAAGGCCGATGCACGGCCGGCGGCGCTGGCGGATCGGCCGTCGCGCCGCTGAGTATCGCCAGCGTCGGGCGCAGATGATCCCATTCGACGGGGCTGAACGGGCCAAGCGTGGCGAGCCTGCCGAGCATATGGCGCATGGCGATCCGTTGCCGGTGGGGCAGGGCGTCGCGATCCGCGCCCAGCGCGCGGAGCGCCGCAAAGAGCAGGCGATGATTGGTTTCGATGCGCGTGCCCACGATCCGGCCGCGCCGCACGATGGGCTTTTCCTCCCGTTCCCTGCCCAGCGCGACGGCGCGGGCGCGGCTGGCGTCCAGCCCCATTTCCAGCGCCCAGTCCCATGCGGCGGCGAATGGTTCGGCGCCGGGCCGTGCGCGCAGATAATAGGCCGATCGCGGGGTGCAGCCCACGCTGCGCGCGGCCTGCGCCACCACGCCGCAGCGGGACAGCGCGGCGATGAAGGCATGTTGCGCATCGGGCGTCCAGCCGCGCGCACGGCGCATCAGCGGGACGGGGGTGAAGTGGAGAAGGTCTGGCTGTGTCATGCCGGGGAGGGTGGCATGGCGGGGGTGATGTAGGACAGGAGGCGCGGGATCGGAGCGCATGGGATGCGCCCCGATCTCGCCGACCGCTTATGCGGCTTTGGCGAGCGGCGTGTCGATCAGCGCCTGCTCCACTTCCCGCGCGCATGTGTTGAGCAATGCGGCTGCTTCGGGGATCAGATAGCGGTCAAGCGTTTCGCCCGCAGCCTGATTACCCGCGCCATAATCATTGGAGGTTTCGCCCCCTACGAAGCAGGAAGCCATCAGATAATGGTCGATGATCTTGCCGGGATATAGCGGGACGTTGAGCGGCGCTATGGCCTG
>NZ_JBMDWL010000116.1:0-6948 GCF_048594625.1 Sphingobium sp. | reverse complement strand
GTCAGCGGGAAATGGCCCAATGATGTGCGCGGGATTGCGGTGGCGCGGTCGGTGCCGTGGTAGGCTCTGACGCTTAACTTCGCACATTTCCCGCTGATTTTGACATTTATGTACGCGGGACGGACATTTTATGTCGATGGCATATCAGCTGTTGGAAAGAGCCGGGGTGATGTTAGCGAAGGTGTGAGGGGTAGGACAGATTATCACGACTAACGTCGGCCCCACCCCAACCCCTCCCCTGACGGGGAGGGCTTTTATAGTGCTTTCTACTGCTACTCGAACAGGGCGATGCCGTGGGGGGCCATCTGGCCATTCTGCCATTGGCCCTGCGACAGTTTTGCGCCGGTCGGCGGGGTGAGCGGACGCGCTTTATTGCCATGGTTGATGACGATCAGGATGCGCTTGCCCTTGCCCGCGCGCTCGCTGATTTCGAGGTCTGGATGCGCGTTAGGGACGATCGGCTCCACCTTCGCCTCTGACAGCAGGCGGTCGGCGAGTTGCTGCATCGGGCCGGGTTCGAGCCATGCGCCGAGATAGGTGATGCGGCCCTTGCCAACCTTGCGCGAGACGATGGCGGGCCTGCCGTCCAGCCAGCCACCCGGATTGTCGTAGGTCGCCAGTATCTGCGCGTCGGAAGCGGTGGGCTGGAGTGCCTCCGCCCACAGGGTCGCGGTGCCGGTGACGGCGCCCTTCACCCCCACATTTTCGTCCAGCGCATAATATTGCTCCACCTGCGCGCCGAGCAGATCGGCGAGCGGGCCGGGCTGGCGCTGCGGCCAAAGGGCATTGGCGTCATCCTTCATGCCAGAACGCGCGCCGAGCAGCAGTTGCCCGCCACCGCGCACATAGGCGGCCAGGCGCTTGGCCTGCGCGTCGGTCATGACATTGAGGTTCGGCGCGACGACCAGCGGATAGGCGGAAAGATCGTCGTCGGCCGACAGGATATCGACGCCCTGCGCCTTTGTGCGGAAGGGGCGATAGGTGTCGGTGAAGGATTTGATGGGGTCGAACGCCTTGTTATGGCGTTGCAGGTCGATGGCCCAGCGGCTGTCGTAGGAAAAGAGGAAGCCGACCTTTGCCGTGGGCTGGGTATCGGCGAGCAGCGGGGCGGCGGCGGTCAGTTCCTTTGCCATCTGCGCGATTTCGCCATGGACGGGATTGGGCAGTCCATCCTGCCCCAGCACCGCGCCATGATACACCTCCTGTCCGTTGGCGGGAGAACGCCATTGCCAGTAGAGGACCGCATCCGCGCCATGCGACACCGCCTGCCACGCCAGTTCGCGGGTCTGCCCCGGATCGAGCGAACGATTGACCGGCACCCAGTCGACCCGGCCCGGCTGGGTTTCCATCAGCCAGAAATTGCGCCTTTTATAACCGCGCACCAGATCATGGTTCGCGCCGTTGGCGACCCAGTCGGGGCGGCCGTCCGGAATATAATTGTCCCATGAGGCGATATCGAGATCGCGGTGCATCTGGAAATGGTCGAAGCCCGCATTCCAGAACATGGTGTTGGTGGTGATGAAGGCGCGGCTGTCGATCAGGGGGCGGATCGCGCGCGCCTGATTTTGCACATAGTCCGTCCAGGTGGCGCTGGTGAAATGTTTGAAGTCGAGCAGCAGGCCGGGATTCTGCTGGCCCGTGGCGTGCAGCGGGATCTGATCGAAATCGTTATAATGCTGGCTCCAATATTGGGTGGTCCAGCGCTGGTTGAGATTGTCGATGCTGCCGTAGCGGACTTTCAGGAATTTATGCCATGCTGCGACGGATTCGGGGTCGAAGCTGGGCGGGCCGACTTCGTTATCGATCTGCCAGCCGACGACCGAGGAGTCCTTGCCATAGCGTTTCGCCATTTCGACGGCAATGCGGCGGGACAGGTCGCGATAGCGCGCGCTGGCGAAAGAGAAGTGGCGGCGGCCGCCATGGCCTGCGCGCGTGCCATTTTCATCGACGCGCAGCGTGTCGGGATATTTTTGCGTGAGCCATGCGGGCGGCGCGGCGCTGGGCGTGCCGATGACGATCATGAAGCCGTGGCGTTTGGCCGCCGCGACGGCGCGGTCCATCCATGTGAAGTCGAACTGCCCCTCCGACGGTTCCATCCGGCTCCAGGCAAATTCGCCGATGCGCACGGTGTTGAAGCCTGTATCCTTCATCATCTGGAGGTCGACATCCCAGCGGGATTCGGGCCATTGTTCGGGATACCATGCAACGCCCACCGCAACGGCGGGCTTGTCCGCGAACTGGGTCGCGCGGGACAGATAGGAGGGCGATCGTGCGGCAAGAGGAGAGACGGCCACCGCCAGACCCATCAGCGATGCCGCCCAAAACCCCTTCACCATTCATCCCTCCTCTTGCAATTTATCATATGATATTGTTAAATCGATCCATAGCGCAAGCCTGCGCATGAAATCAAAGAAGAATCGGGGAAAGGATGATCATGGGGCATCATGATGAAAGCCACGCCAGCGGTGGCATTTCGCGGCGCGGGTTCATCCATTGCGCCACTTGTGCGACGACGGCGGCCGGGACGCTGGGCATGTCGTCCATGGCGTTCGCCGCCGCGACGGCGGGACGCGGCAAGGAAGTGCTCAGGGAATTTCCCTATGGCGCGGTCCAGCTGACTGGGGGCGTGGTCAAGGATCATTATGACCATATCCATGCCCATTATCTGGCGCTGGACAATGATCGGGCGCTGAAGGTGTTTCGCCAGCAGGCGGGGCTGCCCGCCCCCGGCCCGGACATGGGCGGATGGTATGACCGCGACGGCTTCGTCCCCGGTCTGGCGTTCGGGCAATATGTGTCGGGACTGGCGCGCATTGGCGCGACGACCGGCGACAAGGCCGTCCATGCCAAGGTCGCGGCGCTGGTGCAGGGTTTTGGCGAGTTCATCACCAAGACCAAGAACCCCTATGCGGGGCCGAAGGCGCAGGACCAGTGGGCCGCCTATACCATGGACAAATATGTCGTCGGCCTGATCGACGCATACCGCCTGTCGGGTGTGGAGCAGGCCAAGGCATTGTTGCCGATCACGATCGAGAAGTGCCGTCCCTATATTTCGCCCGTGTCGCGGGACCGGATCGGCAAGGTCGATCCGCCCTACGACGAAACCTATGTCCTGTCGGAAAATCTGTTCCATGTCGCCGAGATTACGGGGCAGGAAAAATACCGGCAGATGGCAGTCCATTATCTGCTGAACAAGGAATGGTTCGATCCGCTGGCGGCCGGACAGGACGTGCTGCCGACCAAGCATGCATACAGCCACACCATTGCACTGAGTTCCGGCGCGCAGGCCTATCTGCATCTGGGCGACGAGAAATATCGCAAGGCGCTGATCAACGCATGGACCTATATGGAGCCGCAGCGCTTCGCGTCGGGCGGCTGGGGGCCGGAGGAGCAGTTCGTCGAGCTGCATCAGGGCAAGCTCGCCGCGAGCCTGAAATCGTCCAAGGCGCATTTCGAAACGCCCTGCGGCAGCTTTGCCGACATGAAGCTGGCCCGTTATCTGGCCCGCTTTACCGGCGAGCCGGTCTATGGCGACGGGCTGGAGCGGACGCTCTATAATACGATGCTGGCGACCCGCCTGCCCGACAGCGATGGCGGTTATCCCTATTACTCCAACTATGGGGCGGCGGCAGAGAAGCTCTATTATCATCAGAAATGGCCATGTTGTTCGGGCACTCTGGTGCAGGGCGTCGCCGATTATGTGCTGAACCTCTATTTCCATGACGATGATGCGCTGGTCGTGAACATGTTCGCGCCGTCGACCGTGAAGTGGGATCGCCCCGGCGGCGCGGTGCAGGTGGAGCAGCAGACCAGCTATCCGGCGGAGGACACCACCCGCCTGACCGTTACCGCGCCGGGCAATGGCCGCTTCGCCATGAAGCTGCGCATTCCCGCCTGGGCGAAGGGCGCGCAGCTCTCCGTCAACGGCGCGGCGCAGGGCGTGCAGCCGGGGACGTTGGCCGTTGTCGACCGCACATGGAAGGCGGGCGACGTGGTGGAACTGACCCTGCCGCAGGCCCTGCGGACCTTGAGCATCGATGACAGGAACCCGGACATCGCGGCGGTGATGCGCGGCGCGGTGATGTATGTGGGCCTCAATCCCTGGACCGGGGTGGAGGATCAGCCGCTGGCATTGCCCGCGTCGCTGAAGCCGGTGCCGGGTTCGGGCCTGAACTATGCCATGGAAACCGGCGGCCGGAACCTTGTCTTCATCCCCTATTTCAACGTGGGGCTGGAACGGTACAACACCTATTTCAAGATTGCGTGACGATGACAGCTGATCGGGTTTTTGCGACGTACGAGATCGAGACGGCCTTTCCGCTGGAGCAGGCGGCGGCGACGATGGCGGGCGAGCAGTCGACCGGCACCTTCGTCCGCGTTCCGGGGGAAACGGACGAACTGCGCGAAGCGCATGCGGCGCGGGTCGAGGCTTTGGAGGAACTGGGAGAGGTTCCGGCGCCTTCGCTGCCGGGATCGGGGCTGCCCAAGGGCGGTGGCGACGGCAGGCGGCGGCGGGCGCGGGTGACGCTGTCCTGGCCGACATCCAATTTCGGCATTTCGCTGCCCAATCTGCTGGCGACGATCAACGGCAATCTGTCGGAACTGAAGGCCTTTTCCGGGCTGCGGCTGGTGGACGTCACATTGCCGCCCGCTTTCCTGACCCGTTATCAGGGGCCGCAATTCGGCGTTGCGGGCACGCGCAGACTGGCGGGCGTGCATGACCGGCCGATGATCGGGACCATCATCAAGCCGAGCGTGGGCATGTCGCCGGAGGCCACGGCGGATCAGGTGCGGGCGCTGGTGGAAGCGGGCGTAGATTTCATCAAGGATGACGAATTGCAGGCGGACGGGCCGCATTGCCCGTTCGATGCGCGGGTGAGCGCGGTGATGCGCGTCATCAACGACCATGCGGAGCGCACGGGCAAGAAGGTCATGTTTGCCGCCAACCTGACCGGCGACATGGATGAGATGCTGGAACGGCACGACCATGTGCTGCGCGAAGGCGGCACATGCATCATGGCGAGCATGAACAGCATCGGCCTGCCCGCGATGAAGATGCTGCGCGCCCATTCGCAGCTGCCGATCCATGGGCATCGCAATGGATGGGGGATGCTGGGGCGGTCGCCCGCCATCGGCATGAGCTATATCGCGTTCCAGAAATTATGGCGGCTGGCCGGGATCGACCATAGCCATGTGAACGGCATCGATAACAAATTTTGCGAGAGCAATGAGAGCGTGATCGCGTCGGCGCGCGCATGCCTGACGCCGATGTTCCCTGCGCCCCATGCGGGATGTGAGATCATGCCGGTCTTTTCATCCGGGCAATCGGCGCGGCAGGTGCCTGCGACATTCGCGGCATTGGGATCGACCGACCTCATCTTTGCGGCGGGCGGCGGCATCATGGCGCATCCGGGCGGACCGGGCGCGGGCGTGCGGGCATTGCAACAGGCCTGGGCGGCGGCGGTGGCCGGGGTCGACCTGACCGAAGCCGCTTCGCAGGAGCCGGAATTGCGCGATGCGCTGGCGGCCTTTGCCTGAGAAGAGCCATGTCATTCCACTGTGGCCTGGGATCTTGTGGGTCGGGGTTTGTGCGCCGCCGCCTGAGATCCCAGCTTTCGCTGGGATGACGGAAAGATGTGCGGAGCCATCATGACCGATCTGCTCTATGCCTTTTACGGCGACGATTTTACCGGGTCGACCGATGTGCTGGAACAGCTGGCCGAGGGCGGCGTGCCGGCCATCCTGTTCCTGCGGCAGCCCGATGCGGCGATGCTGGCGCGCTTTCCCGATGTGCGGGCGATCGGCCTTGCGGGCGATGCGCGCAGCCAGTCGCCGGACTGGATGAACGCGCATCTGCCGGGGGTTTTTGCGGCGCTGGGCGATAGCGGCGCGCCTGTTGTGCATTACAAGACATGTTCGACATTCGACAGCAGCCCGGCGGTCGGATCGATCGGCCGGGCGCTGGAGATCGGGAAGGCCGCGCTGGGCGGAATCGTGCCGATCATGATCGGCGCGCCGCATCTGGGGCGATACCTGATATTCGGCACGCTGTTCGCGGCGGCGGGCGGCGTGGTGCATCGGATCGACCGGCACCCGACGATGGCCCGCCATCCGGTGACGCCGATGGATGAAGCCGACATGCGGCGGCATCTGGCGCGGCAGACGGAGGCGAAGATTGCGCTGGCGACCATCGACCGGATACAGGCGGGGGATGCGGAAGCGCTGTTTCTGGACGCTATGGCCGATGGCGCGGACGCGATGATGTTCGACGGGATGGATGAAGCGAGCCTTGGCGCGGTGGGTCGCGTGCTGCTGGCGCATCAGAGGGATAGGTTCCGTTTTGCGGTGGGGAGTTCGGGCGTGACGCGCGCGATGATCCTTGGCTGGCAGGCGGCGGGGATCGTGCCGCCGCCTGCTCCCCTGCCCCGCGCCGGGACCGTTGACCGGCTGCTGGTGATGAGCGGCAGCTGTTCGCCGGTGACCGCGGTGCAGATTGCCGTCGCGCGGGCCGATGGCTTTGCCACGGTGCAGGCGGATGTCGCGGCGCTGTTGGACGGCAGCGCGGCTGAGGAAGAGCGTCTGGTCGCGGCTGCCGTGGATGCGCTGGGCGACAATGGGCGCGTGGTCGTTCATTCGGCCGAGGGGCCGCTGGCGCAGGATGTGCCTGCCGCGGGCGCGGCGATCGGCGCGGCGCTGGGGCGGGTCAGCCGGGATGTTGTGCGGCGGACAGGGATTGCGCGGCTGCTGTTCGCGGGCGGCGACACGTCCAGCCATGGCGTGGCGCAGATGGGGCTGGAGGCGATCGCATGGGCCGCGCCCCTGGAGCGCGGCGCGCCGCTGGTGCGGGCTTACGCCACGGAGCAGGCGCTGGACGGGCTGGAACTGGTATTGAAAGGCGGGCAGATGGGCGCGCCGGATTTCTTCGAGACGGTGCGGCGCGGGGGATAG
>NZ_JBMDWL010000115.1:0-26768 GCF_048594625.1 Sphingobium sp. | reverse complement strand
CTGGATCGAACGCGAAACCCGGCTGCTCAAGATCATCCTGAACCCTTCGCTGGTCCTCACCTGGCTGTTCGGCCTGATGCTGATGGTCGAAATCGGGGCGTGGAGTTTCGGCTGGTTTCATCTGAAACTGCTCTTCGTCCTCGGCCTGTCGGGCTATCATGGCTGGATCAGCGCCTATGCGAAGAAACTGGCAAGGGGTCAGCGCCCGCTCAGCGACAAGGCGCTGCGCATGCTGAACGAGATTCCGGGCGTCGCTGCGGCCGTCATCGTCATCGCGGTAATCGTGAAACCCTTCTGAAGGCGATAGCGTGATTAGTTGGTTTTCCGCCACCTCCCTCTCGCCAACGGGCGGGGCAGCGAGACTTGCGCGCGCAGCGCGCTGGTCGCAGTGTGGTGGGCTTTCGCGACGTCCAGCCCGCCCCCTAACCCCCTCCCGTAAACAGGAGGGGGGACATGGCCGCTTCTGGCCGAACCCAAATCTGTCCTACGATCCGACATACTGATATAATCGCCCTGCGTAACCGACCGATAGGATCGCGCCCGCGCAATTATATGTCGGATTCAGCGGGAAATGTGCGAAGTTAAGCCGTCACGCAAGGAAGCAACCCGATGAACGACCTGCGTCTCTGGTTCGGCCCAAAGCGTCTGGGATGGGGCATTACGGCCTATACATGGGAAGGCTGGGTCGCGGCCGGTCTTGCCGTCCTCACCGGCGGCATCGTCGCCGCGATGCTGTGATGCTGCGATTCAGGCAGGATCGACCGCGATATTGTCGATCAGCCGCGTCGTGCCCAGCTTGGCCGCGCCCAGCAGCTGCGCCGGGCGGTCCAGCACATGCATCGGCGCCAGCGTGACGGCATCGCACAGCGTCACATAATCGATCGGATCGAAACCTGCGCCGGCCAATGTAGCAACCGCCTTCGACAGCGCGCCGTCCACCGGCTCGCCCTTTTCCATCTGCCGTTTCGCTTGCGCCAGGGCGCGGGGCAGGGCCAGCGCGGCCTTGCGCTCCTCCTCGCTCAGATAGGCGTTGCGGGATGACAGGGCGAGGCCATCTTCCGCCCGCTGGGTCGGCATGCCGACAATCTCGACCGGCAGGTCAAGGTCGCTGACGAAACGGCGGATGACGGCCAGCTGCTGATAATCCTTCTCGCCGAATATCGCGACGTCGGGCCGCACCTGATTGAACAATTTGGTGACGACCGTCGCCACGCCATCGAAATGGCCCGGCCGCGCCGCCCCGTCCAGACCCTCGCTGATCCCCGACACGCTGATATTGGTGGCGTAACCGGCCGGATACATGACCTCGACCGTGGGCGCCCATAATATGTCCGCGCCTGCCGCGGTCAGCAATTGCGCGTCCTTCGCCTCCCGCCTGGGATAGGCGTCCAGATCCTCGTTCGGCCCGAACTGGCGCGGATTGACAAAAATCGACACGACCACATGCCGTCCGCCCCGCCGCGCTTCTTCGACCAGCGCCAGATGCCCGTCATGCAGGGCGCCCATCGTGGGCACCAGCACGACCGGCTTTCCGTCGCTTTTCAGGGCATCGACGGCGGACCGAAGGGCGGGCAGGTCACGCAATATTTGCACGGAAGTCATGGCTCCGATAAGGGCGATCTAGAATGTGTGTCCTGCTAGGCTGGTGCCTGCGCGACCGTCAACATGCATTGCGACAATCAACGGGGTTTACTGGGGCCAATGGCGAATCCGCAGCCGCATCTCATCGTCTTCGCCAATGAAAAGGGCGGAACGGGGAAATCGACCACGGCGGTCCATACCGCCATCGCCCTGTCGGCGCTGGGCCATCAAGTGGGACTGATCGATCTCGATCCGCGTCAGCGCACCGTGACCCGCTATATGGAAAATCGTCAGGAAACCGCGCGTCGTCGCGGCATCGACCTGCCGACCCCCGATTTCGGCGTCTTCACCGGCGACAGCATCGCCGTGCTGGACGATCAGGTGATCGAACTGGCGGTGGGCAAGGATTTTCTGGTGGTCGACACGCCCGGCCGCGACGACATCTATGCCCGGCATCTGGCGCCGCATGCCAATACGCTGGTGACGCCGATGAACGACAGTTTCGTCGATTTCGACCTGATCGGTCAGGTCGATCCCGAAACTTTCAAGGTGCGCAGCCCGTCCTTCTATTCCGAACTGATTTTCGAAGCGCGCAAGGAACGGGCAAAGGTCGACGGCGTGACGATCGACTGGGTGGTGCTGCGCAACCGTGTCCAGCATCATGACGCGCGCAACAAGAAACGCGTGGGCGACGCGCTGATGGAATTGTCGCGCCGCGTCGGCTTCCGCGTCATTCCGGGCCTTTCGGAACGCGTCATCTTCCGCGAACTCTTTCCTTCGGGCCTTACCCTGCTCGACAAGGGGCATCTGGGCGAACTGGGCGTCAGCCACATCGCCGCGCGACAGGAACTGCGCGAAATGGTGTCCGGTTTCGCTCTGCCGACGTCCGAAGGCACGGCGTCGCTGGATCTGCTCGGCGCGGCCTGATGGGCTGGCTGGCGATCCTGCTGGCGGGGCTGGCGGTCTGGCTGATCTGGACGGGAAGGCTGCAACGCATGACGGCAAAGGATGGCATGGCGCTGGGCGCGGCGCTGGTGGGCGCGGTGCTGGCGGCAAAGGGCAAGCCGGGGATCGGCGCGCCCCTGCTGATCGGCGCGGCGCTGTTCTTCGCGCAGCAGGGCAGTGCGAAAAGCCGCCCGCGCAAACGCGCCGGTCCCCCGAAACCCGTGCCGGGCAGCGATGACGTCGTCCGGGCGCGGGCCTTGCTCGGCCTGCCCGATCATGCCGACGCCCGCGCGATCCGCGCCGCGCACCGCCGCCTGATCGCGTCGGTTCATCCCGACAAGGGCGGCACCGAAGCACTGGCGGCGGAAATCAACGCCGCGCGCGACATTCTGCTCGCCGATCAGAAACAGAAGAAACGGTGATCCACCGCTTTGATCCCACGCTGCTGCGCGACTATGATCTGCGCGGGCGGGTGGGCGACACGCTGCACGAAGCGGACGCCCATGCGCTCGGCCGCAGTTTCGGCACCACCATCGCCCGTTCCGGCGGACGTAGGGTCGCGGTCGGCTATGACGGGCGCCTGAGTTCGCCGATGCTGGAGGCTGCTCTGGTCGACGGGCTGATGCACAGCGGCATCGATGTGCTGCGCATCGGGCTTGGCCCCACGCCCATGCTATATCATGCCGAAATGACGGGCGATGTGGACGGCGGCATTCAGATAACCGGCAGCCATAATCCCGGCGATCAGAATGGCTTCAAACTGGTGCAGCGCCATGCGCCTTTTTTCGGCGCGCAGATTCAGGCGCTTGGCGCGCTGGCGGCGGCGGGCGACTGGGAAAGCGGAAAAGGTTCGTACGAACATGCGCCGGTCATGGACGCCTATGTCGCGCGCCTGATGCAGGGGTTCGACGGCCCCGCCTGCCGCATCGGCTGGGACGCGGGCAATGGCGCGGCTGGCCCGGTCGTGGAGAAGCTGGCACAGCTGCTGCCGGGTGAGCATCATCTGCTCTTCACCGATATAGACGGTCACTTTCCCCATCATCATCCCGATCCTTCGCAGGATCGCAATCTGGCGGACCTGCGCGCGCTCGTCCTCGACAAGCAACTCGATTTCGGTGTGGCTTTCGATGGCGATGGCGACCGGATCGGCGTGATCGACGGCCTGGGCCGTAGGCTGCCGGGCGATCAGCTTGTGGGTCTCTTTGCGCAGGTCGTGCTGCAAAACCGCCCCGGCGCGCCGATCGTCGCCGATGTGAAGACCAGCCAGACCGTGTTCGACCGCATCGCCGCGCTGGGTGGCGTGCCCGATATGTGGAAGACCGGCCACAGCCATATCAAGTCCAGAATGAAGCAGATTGGCAGCCCGCTGGGCGGCGAAACCACCGGCCACCTCTTCTTTGCCGACGATTATCCGGGCTATGACGATGGTCTTTACGCCGCCATCCGGCTGATCCGGGCGACCGGATCGCTCGGCCATGGCGTTACCGCGCTGCATGATGCAATGCCGGTCAGCGTCATCACCCCCGAATGGCGCTTCCCCGTGCCTGAATCCCGCAAATTCGCAGTGGTGGACGAAGTCTCCGCCCGCCTGACCGCCGCCGGTGCGGATATATGCGCGATAGACGGAGTCAGGGTCCGGACCGCCGATGGCTGGTGGCTGTTGCGCGCTTCCAATACCGAAGCGGCTCTGGTGGCGCGCGCCGAATCATCCGATCGGGCGACGCTCGATCATCTGATTGCGCAGATCGATGCCCAACTGGCCGAATCGGGCGTGACAAGGCCGCAATCGTCCTGAATCGGCATGATTTACCCTTATACCTTGGTCTAATTCCGTTCCGTGCAATTGCGTACTTCCCTTACGGCAAGCAGTTAACCGGACAACGATTGCAGGAAACGCAATCGCCCTTCCATGTTTCGCATTTGCGACGACCATCGCTGCGCTGCAAAAGGAAAGGGCCTTTCAGGCATCCTCTCCTAAAAACTTCAAGGCCGTCCATCTGGGCGGCTTTTTTTTTGATTGCTGCATCATTGCCACACGGCCCTGCTGCCGTAGCGTCGCGCATCGTCCCTTGCTTGCCTCTGTCCTGAAAATGCGATGGATTCCACGGGCCAAAGGCTGGAAATTCATGGAAATCCTGATAATCGGCTGCGCCCATAACAGCCGGTCGTGCGTTCGAACGCCTCCGACACCAGGCCCATATGTCCCCAGAAGAGGATTTGCCATGACGCATCGCGGTCGCATTCTTTCAGCCTTTGCTCTGTTCGGTTCCATGGCGGCGGCAACGCCGGCCCTTGCCGGGGGCTTCTATCTTCAGGAACAGTCGCCCAAGGAAACCGGTCGCGCCCTGTCGGGTGGCGCTGCGGCGGGCGACGATCCGTCGACCATCTATTTCAATCCTGCCGCGATGACGGAACTGGACGGTATCCAGACCTCGATCGGCGGCGTCGCGCTGATGGCGTCGGCGCATCAGACCAATCGCGGGTCCAGCCGCACCATTCCCGGCGTCCCCGTCCGCGCGCCTATCACCGGCAATGACGGCGGCAACCCGTTCGAAAGCGTCATCCCCATCCCCAGCTTCTATGCCAGCGCGCAGGTCAGCGACCGCCTCTGGCTGGGCCTTGGCGTCAACGCGCCCTTTGGCCTGAAACTGGAATATGACAATGGTTTCTTCGGTCGCTATGACTCGCTCTACACCGACCTTAAAACCTATAATATTCAGCCTTCGGCCGCCTATAAGCTGACCGACAACCTCTCCATCGGGGGCGGCGTCGACGTGCAATATGTGAAGGCCACGCTCACCAACGCCCTGCCGCAACTCTCGCCGCTGGCGCCCACCGACGGCTTTGCCCGGCTGAAGGGTGACGACTGGTCGGTCGGCTGGAATGCGGGCCTGTTCTACACCACCGGCGACACCAACTGGGGCGTCCATTACCGTTCCGGCATCAAGCATAAGCTGGCAGGCACCCAGACCGTGTCCGGTCTGCTCGGCCCGGTTGCGGTCGGCAATGGCGATTTCGCCGCGACCGCGCCGCTCGACCTGCCCGACATCGTGACCGTATCGATGATGCACCGCCTGACCCCGCAACTGCGCGCGATGATCACCGGCAAATGGTATAACTGGTCGAAGTTCAAGGGCATCGCGGTCACATCCGCCACCGGCACCACGAACAAGGAACTGGATTATAAAGACAGCTATTCGGTCAGCATCGGCGGCGAATATGATGTTTCCAAGGCGCTGACCCTGCGCGCAGGCACGATGTTCGACCGTTCGCCCACCAATCCGCAGCATCTGACCACCCGCGTGCCCGATGGCGACCGCGTCTGGCTGACGGGCGGCGCGACCTGGAACATGTCGGACGCCTTCGCCCTCAATGTCAGCTACGCGCATACCTTCGTGGAAAAGGCGAACATCATCCGCCCGGACAGCTATTTCCCGGCCCCCGCCACGGTGACCGCGACGACGCTGGCCCAAACGAGCGGCAATGCGGATCAGGTGGCGGCGTCGCTCACCATACGCTTCTGATCGGCATGGTGCTGCCCTGCATGTTTCGGCAAAGCGGAAACAACAGGGCCGCTCACGCTTCTAACTGACGCAAAACATCCCTATAGAGGCTCCGTATAGTACGGAGCCTCTTTTTCATGTCCGACCATAATCCCGGCCTGCGCCCCTGGCGTGACATCGCGCGGCGTCAGTCGCGGCAGATCATGGTCGGCAATGTGCCCGTCGGCGGCGGCGCGCCCGTCAGCGTTCAGACGATGACGAACACGCTGACGCATGACGTCAAAGCGACCATCGACCAGATTCGCCGGTGCGAGGATGCGGGCGTCGACATCGTCCGCGTGTCCTGCCCGGACGAAGAATCCTCCGCCGCCCTCAAACAGATCGTCCGCGCCGTAAAGGTGCCGATCGTCGCCGACATCCATTTCCATTACAAACGCGCGCTGGAAGCGGCCGATGCGGGCGCGGCATGCCTGCGCATCAATCCCGGCAATATCGGTTCGGCAAAGCGCGTGAAGGAAGTGGTCGACGCGGCGAAAGCCAATGGCTGCTCGATCCGCATCGGCGTCAACGCCGGTTCGCTCGAAAAGAATCTGCTCGAAAAATATGGCGAACCCTGCCCGGAAGCGCTGGTCGAATCCGCGCTCGACCATATCAAGCTGCTTCAGGATCAGGATTTCCACGAATATAAGGTTGCGGTGAAGGCCAGCGACGTCTTCCTGGCCGTCGCCGCCTATATGCAGCTGGCCGAAGCGGTCGATTGCCCGTTGCACCTCGGCATCACCGAAGCGGGCGGCCTGATCGGCGGCACGGTGAAAAGCGCGATCGGCATCGGCAATCTGCTCTGGGCCGGGATCGGCGACACGATCCGCGTCTCCCTCTCCGCCGAACCGGAAGAGGAAGTGCGCGTCGGCTACGAGATTCTCAAATCGCTCGGCATCCGCACCCGCGGCGTGAAGGTCATTTCCTGCCCGTCCTGCGCGCGGCAGGGCTTCGACGTCATCCGCACCGTGCAGGCGCTGGAGGAACGGCTTCAGCATATCAACACGCCGCTTTCCCTCTCCGTACTGGGCTGCGTCGTCAACGGTCCGGGCGAAGCGCGGGAAACCGACATCGGCCTCACCGGCGGCGGCAATGGCAAACATATGGTCTATCTGTCGGGCGTCACCGATCATACCATCCAGGATGCCGACATGGTCGACCATATCGTGAAGCTGGTGGAGGCCAAGGCGGCGCAGATCGAAGCGGAGAAGCTGGAAGCCGAAACGACCGATGCGGGACAGGCACAGGCGGCTGAATAAGTCAGCGGCCCTTCATCATGGCGCGTGATCAGGGCGGTTTCGCCATCCCCTTCGTCATCTGCTGCGTCGGCGTGGCGCTGTTTTCGGTGATGGACGCGGCGATGAAGGGCCTCAGCCTTGCCATCGGCCTCTACAACGCGCTCTTCTGGCGGGCCGTCACCGGCACCCTGCTGGGCCTTGCGCTGATGCTGCTCACCCGTCAGCGCTGGCCGACGCGGCAGGTGCTGCGCATCCATCTGCTGCGCGGCACGGTGGTGGCGGCGATGGCGCTGCTCTTCTTCTGGTCGATCCTGCGCCTGCCGCTGGCCGAAGCGATCGCGCTGTCCTTCATCGCCCCACTGATTGCCCTGTATCTCGCTGCGCTGCTGCTGAAGGAAAAGGTCGGGCGACAGGCGGTCGGCGCGTCGCTGCTGGGGCTGGTCGGGGTCGCCGTCATCCTGTCGGGCAAGCTGTCGGGCCGTTATGAAGCCGACGCGCTGCTAGGCGTGCTGGCGGTTCTCGGTTCGGCGGTCCTTTTCGCATGGAACCTCATCATCCAGCGGCAACAGGCGCAGGTCGCCTCACCCATAGAGGTCGCCTTTTTCCAGCATCTCGTCATGCTGGCGGTGTTTTCGACCTGCGCGCCATGGCTGGCTATCCTTCCCCCGACAGGCGCCGTGCCGCTGGTCCTGCTGGCCGCGACGCTGGCCTTCACTTCGCTCGCCGCGCTCGCCTGGGCCTATGCACGGGCGGAGGCGCAGCGGCTGATTCCGGTCGAATATAGCGCCTTCCTGTGGGCCGCCATCGTCGGCTGGCTGGCCTTTGGCGAACGGGTCACGCTCACCACCATGGCGGGCGCCTTGCTGATCGTCGTCGCCTGCCTTATCGCCGCCCGCTCGAAACGGGCCGAACTGGCTCATGTTGAGGCGGGCACGGCATGACAGACATCCTTATTCGCACGGCGCGCGCCGACGACATCGACACCATCCACGCCTTCATCCTCGCGCTGGCCGACTATGAAAAGCTGGCGCATGAGGTGAAGACGGATCGCGATACGCTCGCCCGCTATCTTTTCGGCCCGCGCCCCATGGCCGAAGTGCTGATTGCAGACCATGATGGCAAAGCGGTCGGCTTCGCGCTCTTCTTCCACAATTTTTCGACCTTCGAAGGGCGTCCGGGCCTCTATCTGGAGGATCTGTTCGTCCTGCCGCAGGCGCGCGGCCTTGGCGCGGGCAAGGCGTTGCTGGTCCGCCTCGCGCAAATGGCGATCGAACGCGACTGCGCCCGGCTGGAATGGTCGGTGCTCGACTGGAACGAACCGGCCATCGCCGTCTATCGCGCGATCGGCGCAAAGCCGATGGACGAATGGACGGTCCAGCGGGTCGATGGCGATGCGCTCACGGCGCTTGCCGCCGGCTGACATGGCGCGACCCGGCGGGATGAGCCGTTCGGCCACAGGCTTGACCGGGACTCCCACCTTGGCGCATTGTGCCGATCTGGAACATTTGGGGGACAGACAGACATATGGCCGTGGGCCGCACCGTGAAACGCACGCCGGAATGGCGTGAAATGCTCAAGCGCAGCCTGATCCGCAGCGGCGCGCTGATCGGCGCGATCGCGCTCATGCTGGCGACCCTGTTCCTTGCCCTCGCGCTTTTGAGCTACGCCCCCAGCGACCCGTCGCTGATGACGGTGGCGGGCGATCATGTCGGTAACATCATGGGCGCGCCCGGCGCATGGGTGTCGGACGTGCTGCTGTTGATCCTGGGCGTGCCCGTTGCCCTGTTCCTGCCGTTGATGGCGGTCACCGCGCGCCGCCTGTGGGGGGATCAGGATATGGGCGGCTGGGTCGGCCAATATGGCAAATGCCTGTCGGGCGTCGCCCTGATCGGCATCGCGCTGGCGCTGTTTCAGCCCGACCCGCTCGTCGGCCTGCCGTCCGGCTGGGGCGGCATGATCGGCCTCGCCACGGCAAAGGGCCTCATCAGCCTGACGGCGCAGGCGCCCGCCGCCGCGCCATGGATACGCGGCGTGCTGGTCTTCGTCGCGCTGATCGGTGGCCTTTTCGCCTGCTATCGCAGTCTCGCGCTCGAAAAGCCGATCTTCGCGCTGCGCCGTCCTTCGCTGCCCCGGCTGGCGCTGCCGCGCCCGACGCTGGGCTTTGGCGGCACCGCGCCTGCTTCCGATGATGACGATTATGATGACGAAGACGAACCGGCCGAACGCGTCATCGCCCCGCGCAAGCAGGTTTCGAACGAACCCAAGCCGCCCATCACCATCCAGTCGCCCAAACCCGCCCCGGTGCAGCGCGCCATGGCGCCCGTCAGCCAGGATGATCTGTTCGGTCATTCGTCGCTGCCCTCGCCAGACCTTCTCAATCCCGTCCCCGCCAATCAGGGTGGCAAGATCGACAAGGCCGCGCTGGAACGCAACGCCCGCCTGCTCGAATCCGTGCTCGACGACTTCCATGTAAAGGGCAACATCACCGAAGTGCGTCCCGGCCCGGTCGTCACCATGTACGAACTGGAACCCGCGCCCGGTATCAAGGCCAGCCGCGTCATCGCGCTCGCCGACGACATCGCCCGCAACATGTCGGCCCTGTCCGCCCGCGTCGCGACGATTCCGGGCCGCACCGTCATCGGCATCGAACTGCCCAATGCGAACCGGGAGGGCGTGTCCTTCCGCGAACTCATCACGTCGGAACAGTTCGCGCAGGAAGCGACCCTGCCGATCATCCTTGGCAAGAATATATCCGGCGAACCGATCATCGCCGACCTTGCCCCTATGCCGCACCTGCTGATCGCGGGTACGACGGGTTCGGGTAAATCGGTCGGTTTGAACGCGATGATCCTGTCGCTGCTCTATCGCATGACGCCCGATCAGCTGCGCCTCATCATGATCGATCCCAAGATGCTGGAACTGTCGACCTATGACGACATCCCGCATCTCCTCTCGCCGGTCGTCACCGAACCGGCCAAGGCGATCCGCGCGCTCAAATGGGCGGTGGAGCAGATGGAGGATCGCTATCGCATGATGGCGTCCATATCCGTGCGCAACCTCGCCAATTATAATGAAAAGGTCCGCGCCGCGAAGGCGAAGGGCAAGCCGCTCGGTCGCCGTGTCCAGACCGGCTACGACCCCGAAACCGGCAAGCCCATCTATGAGGAAGAACAGCTGGATTTCCAGCCGCTGCCCCAGATCGTGGTGGTGGTGGACGAACTGGCCGACCTCATGATGACGGCGGGCAAGGAAGTCGAATTCCTGATCCAGCGCCTCGCGCAAAAGGCGCGCGCGGCGGGCATCCACCTGATCCTGGCGACCCAGCGCCCTTCCGTCGACGTCATCACCGGCGTCATCAAGGCGAACCTGCCCACCCGCATCAGCTTCTTTGTGACCAGCAAGATCGACAGCCGCACGATCCTTGGCGAACAGGGCGCCGAACAGCTGCTGGGCAAGGGCGACATGCTCTACATGCACGGTGGCAAGGGGCTGACCCGCGTCCACGGCCCGTTCGTGTCGGACGATGAAGTCCGCGTCGTCGCCGATCACTGGCGTGCGCAGGGCCAGCCCGACTATATCTCCGCCGTGACCGAAGAACCCGAAGAGGGCAGCTTCGCCCTCGACGGCGTGGACCTTGGCGACGACAGCCCCGACGCGCAGCTGTTCCGCAAGGCATGCCAGCTCGTCTTCGAGAACCAGAAGGCATCGACCAGCTGGCTGCAACGCCAGCTACGCGTCGGTTACAACAGCGCGGCGCGCCTCATCGAACGGATGGAGGAAGAAGGGCTGGTCGGCCCGCCCAACCATGTCGGCCGCCGCGAAGTGCTGCGCGACGAAAACGGGAATCCGATCTGACGCTGGCTTTCCCGGTACGATTGCACATCACGCAATCGTGCTTTTGTCCTTCGCATTTGCAGCGCGCCGGGCTGCCGGGCATAGGGGACAGGCCTTTCAGGCATCCTCTCCTAAAAACTTTCAGGGTCGATCGTCAGATCGGCCCTTTTTTTTATGATCAAAAGCGTCTAGGCCTGCACCTGCTGCTGCCGCGCCGATAACATAATTGGAGCGGTGCCGCCGGTAAGACCGGCATGGCGAGGCGGGAGCATGGGGGATGGAGCCGTCCCGATGATTTTGCGGATGCTCTCCCCCATCACCTTTCCCCCATGGCAAACTCTGCCGTCCCGACACAACGGGGTTCGCGGGAACAGCAAGGTTCACTGGGGGTTCAAACCTGACCTTCTACCTCCTCCCTCCTGAAACAACCGGAGTTGAACGCCATGCAGCGCAGCCTTGCGCCCCTGTTTCTCGCCCTTGCCGCCGCACCGCTGGCTTTGACGGGCATCACGCCGATCACGCCCGCCGCCGCGCAGCAGGGCACGTCCGATCTGGCGCAGGTCAGCGCCTATATTCGCGGCGTCACCACCCTGACCGCCGATTTCAGCCAGACCGACCGCGCCGGTCAGACTCTGACCGGCAAGCTCACTCTGAAACAGCCGGGCAAGATCCGCTTCCAGTATCAAAAGGGCGTACCGTTGCTGATCGTCAGCGATGGCAAGGCGCTGACCATGATCGATTATGAAGTGCGTCAGGTGCAACGCTGGCCGATCGGCAGCTCGCCGCTGGGCGCCTTGCTCGACCCATCGAAGGATCTGTCGAAATTCGGCAAGGTCGTGCCGACCGGCGACCCTTCGATCCTGAGCGTGGAGGCGCGCGATCCCAAGCGGCCCGAATATGGCACCATCACCATGATCTTTAAACGCGACCGCGCCGGTCCCGCCGGTCTTCAGCTTTACGGATGGGTGATGCTCGATTCGCAGAATAATCGCACCGCGGTGCGTTTTTCCAATCAGGTCTATGGCGCACCGGTCGCCGACTCCGCTTTCCGCTGGACCGACCCTCGTCCGCGCGGACGCTCAGCTGGCGGTTGAACGGAGCGCCCGGCGGGATGGCCTGACAAAAAGATAACGATTCTTGTCAGGACCGTTCATCTGCCGCTCATATGCCGGGCGCTAATCCTTACATCAACGGCGAGAGACCAAACCGGGATTTCCCCCCTGTTACCCGGTCCCCCCTCCCGCCGCGAAGCGCTTCAAGGGCGCAATCGAGACCCCCGTTCCACGCCCCCGGAGCGGGGGTCTTACGTTGTGGGCCTCGCGCCTGTCTGATGCCTGCCCGATCCCGCCGACGCTTGCGTAACGACGCGCCTCTCCCTAGTTGCAGACCATGGTCGATACCCTTTCCATCTGTTCCTGGAACATCAACTCCGTCCGCGCGCGCATCGACATCGTCGAACAGCTGCTGCGTATGGAGGCGCCCGACATATTGTGCCTTCAGGAAACGAAGGTGGTGAACGATACTTTTCCCACCGAAATGTTCCGCCGGATGGGCTATGTTCATCAGGTACTGAATGGCCAGCGCATGCATCACGGCGTCGCGATCATGAGCAAGGTGCCGGTGCATGAAGATGACCGGTTCGACTGGCAGGCCAATGGGGAGGCGCGCCATGTCGGCGTCCGGCTCGACAATGGCGTGCGGATCGAAAATGTCTATGTGCCCGCGGGCGGCGACGTTCCCGATCGCGATGTGAATCCCAAATTCGGCCAGAAACTCGATTTTATCGAACGGATGATCCAGTGGTCGTCCGCGCTGGATGACAAGCCGACGATCCTGACCGGCGATTTCAACATCGCCCCGCTGGAATGCGACGTATGGAGCCACAAGCAGCTTCTGAACGTCGTCAGCCACACGCCGGTCGAATGCGAAATCCTGGCGCGGCTTCAGGCGTCGAACGACTGGGTCGATATCGGCCGCCATTTCCACCCGGCCCCTGCGCGCCTCTACACCTGGTGGAGCTACCGGGCGAAGGACTGGGCGGAATCGGATCGCGGCCGCCGCCTCGACCATATGTGGATGACCCGCGACGTCGCGGACAAGGCGGTCAGCCATCGCGTGGTCGAACCCGCACGCAGCTGGGTGAAGCCGTCCGACCATATCCCCATCATTACCGAGTTCGCCTTCTGATGAGCGATGCCGCCGGACCTGCTGCGGCGCAGGGCCGCGATGCCGCGCGGGCCATCGATGCGCTGCGTCGGGGCTGGGCGATCCGCCTGATGGCGGCCGACGGCGCGATCCGCCTGATGGCGGTGGAGGGGGCGGATGCGGTCACGCTGGCCGATTTCGATCCGGCGGGGCGGGCGGACATCCTGATTTCCGCCGCCCGCGCCGAAACGCTGAAACTCGCCAATCAGCTGGCGGCCGCCGACCCCGACCTGCCGGTGCTGGTCGAGCGTGCGCCATGGATCGACGCGGACGTTGCCACCGCCATTTCCGACCCGGTGCTGGATCTTGCCTCGCCGCTCAAGGGGCCGTTCCGCGTTCGCCCGCTGCCTGCGCCGCATGCGGCAAAGGCGGCGCTGCGCCTTGCCCGCCTTGCCGGCATCCTGCCCGCCTATTTCCTGATGGAAGGCGACGGCCCGGTGGAGGCATCGCTCAGCGCCGATGCCATTGCCGCCTATGACGATGCCGGAAACCTCGCCATCGCCACCCGCGCGCGCCTGCCCGTATCGGCCAGCGAAAGCGCGGAAATCATCGCCTTCCGCAGTCCGGACGAACCGCGCGAACATGTCGCGCTGATCGTCGGCAAACGCGATTCATCGCCGCCTGTCATCCGCCTGCACAGCGAATGCCTGACCGGCGACGTGCTGGGCAGCCTCAAATGCGACTGCGGACCCCAGCTTCATGAAGCGCTGCACCGGATCGCCGACGCGCCATGGGGCGTCCTCCTCTACCTGCGGCAGGAAGGGCGCGGCATCGGCCTCGTCAACAAACTGCGCGCCTATGCGCTTCAGGATCAGGGGTTCGACACAGTCGACGCCAATGTGCGGCTGGGCTTCGCCATCGACGCGCGCGATTTTTCCGTCGCGGCGCGGATGCTCGATTTGCTGGGCGTGAATCAGGTGCGCCTGCTCACCAACAATCCGAATAAGGTGGCGGGGCTGGAGGCGGCCGGGGTCGCGGTGACGGAACGCCTGCCGATCATCCTGCCCGCCAACCCGCATAACGAACGCTATCTCGCTACGAAGCGGGACCGTACCGGGCACCAGCTTTGACCCTGATCCGCGTCGATTGCGGCGCGGGCCGCCTGACCTTGGGCGACATGGCGATGGATTGCACCATCGGCCGGGGCGGCGCCTGCCCGGCGGCTGACAAACGCGAAGGCGACGGCTGCACCCCGCTTGGCATCTGGCCGATCCGCGGCGTCCTGCTGCGCCTTGGAAAGGCCGTGTCGACCGGCATTCGCCTGCCATGGCGTTGGATCGGGGCCAGTGACGGCTGGTCGGACGATGTCGCCGACCCGGCCTATAACCGCCCCATACGCCTGCCGCGCCCCTTTTCTGCCGAAAGCCTGATCCGCGCCGACGACGCCTATGACATCATCGTCGTGCTGGGCCATAATGATGCGCCGCCGGTGCCGGGGCAGGGCAGCGCCATCTTCTTCCATTTGTCCGAAGGACGGCCGACGGCGGGATGCGTCGCGGTGGACCGGGCGGACATGCTGCGCCTCCTGCCGTTGCTGGCGCCGGGCGACGGGATGGAACTTCTGCCCTGACCGCCGCTTAATCTCCTTTTAACGGGGCTTAGCTATAGTCATGGCGTCAGATCAGGAAGGGTCGATGTCCAGCGCCATCCAAGCCAAATTGCTGACGAACCGCCGCGCCAGCGATCGCCGGGATGTGCAGCGTATGTCGACCATGCGCACCGAAGCGCAGGTGCCCGCCGACATCATCATCAACGACCTGTCCGTCGGTGGATGCCGCATATCGGGTGATCTTGATCTGGCGCTGGATGATCGCGTCACCATCGGGCTTCCGGGCCTTGGCGCCCGCCCGGCCCATGTCGTCTGGGCCAAGGATGGCAGCACCGGCCTGTTGTTCGATCAGGTGCTGACCGGCCATGACGTCACCGTCACGCGCGAGGCCAATACGCTGATCACCGGGCGTTTCAACGTCACCGGCGCGATGCTGGCTGATCCATCGGAAACCGCGGAGCCGCAGGACGAATCCCGCCTGTCGCCCGCGTCCCGGCTCGGCATCATCGTGACGGCGGCCCTGCTGGCCTGGGCGCTCGCGATCGCCATGATCTGGCTGGGCAGTCGGATCGTCTAAGGCATCGTGCGCAAAAGCGGAAACTGGTTTTGCGCAGGCAAGGATGCGATAAAACATAACTAAGGCACAGATGTTGCGTCGAATTTAGCGCAGCCTGCCCTGAACTGCGGCTCAGGCCCGCTCCAGCGCCTCGCCCACTTCGCCGCCCGCCGCCTCCAGCAAACGCCGCTCCAGCGTCTGTAGCCGCGCCTTGCTCTCTATCTTGCCGCCCAGCAGGTCGGTGACATAGAATGTATCGACCGCGCGCTCGCCATAGGTGGCGACATGGGCGCTGTGCACCGTCACCTTGGACTGGAACAGGGCGTTGGCCAGGCTGAAAAGCAGGGCGGGGCGGTCACGCGCATTCACCTCGACCACCGTAAACCGGTTCGACGCCTTGTTGTCGATCAGCACATTGGGTTCGATGCGGAATGCCTCCGCCCGCGTGCGGGGCAGGGGGCGTGCCGACAATTTGGTGATCATGCGGTGCCGGTTCGACAGCGAATCCTCGATCGCGCCGCGAATCCGCTTCAGCTGATCGTCACTGTGAAACGCGCCGCCCAGCGGATCCTGCACCAGGAAATTGTCGATCGCCACGCCGTCGCGCGTCGTATGGATGCGCGCGTCGATGATGTTTCCGCCCGCCAGATGGATGGCGCCCGCAATGCGATAGAACAGCCCCGGATGGTCTGCGGCATAGACGGTGACCAGCGTCGCCCCGCGCTGCGGATAATATTGCGCCGCGATGGACAGGGGCGCGTCGCCCGCCGCCAATATATGCTGGGCGTTATGGACCAATATGTCGTCCGGCTCGGCGATCCAGTAGCTTTCGGGCAAGCGCGCGCTGAACGCGGCGAAGGCCGCGTCGTCCATGCCCAGCGCCTGTTGCAGCGCCGCCTGCTTCATCGCGACCCGTTCGCCCCGGCCCTTCTGCTTATGGCCAAGGCGCAGCACTTCTTCGGCCGCATCATACAGGTCGCCCAGTAACTGCCGCTTCCAGCTGTTCCACACGCCGGGGCCGACGGCGCGAATATCGACCACCGTCAGGCACAGCAGCAGCCGCAACCGTTCCGCGCTCTGCACCACGTCCACAAAGTCCAGGATCGTCTTGTAATCGGCCAGATCGCGTTTGAAGGCGGTCGCCGACATCAGCAGATGGTATCGCACCAGCCATGCGACCGTTTCGGTTTCTGCCGGGGTCAGGCCAAGGCGCGGGCACAGATATTCGGCGACTTCCGCGCCCAATATGCTGTGGTCGCCGCCGCGCCCCTTGGCGATGTCGTGCAGCAGCACCGCGACATAGAGCACGCGCCGCGACAACAGCTTGCCCATCAGCTCGCTCGCCAGCGGATGGTCGCTCGCCAGCTCGCCCTTTTCGATGCGGGACAGCAGGCCCACGGCGCGGATCGTATGTTCGTCGACCGTATAATGATGATACATGTCGAACTGCATCTGCGCCACGACGCGGCGGAAATCGGGCACGAAACGGCCGAACACGGTGGATTCGTTCATCCACCGCAGCACCGTTTCGGGATCGCGCGGGGATGTCAGCACATCCATGAAGGCGGCGTTGGCGCGCACATCCTTGCGCACCTTTGCCGTGATCAACCCCGCATCCCGGCTCGCCGCGCGCATGGCGCTGGGGTGAATCTGCAACCCGTGCCGGTCCGCCACCGCGAATATCTCCAGCAACCGCACCGGGTCCGCCTGAAAGAAATCGTCGCCGGGCAGGGCGATCCGTCCGCGCTCCAGCACGAACCCGTCCAGCTTCTTGGGCCGGCGGAAGATGGACGGAATGTAACGCCGCCCTTTCTCCGCCATCTGGTCATCCAGATGCGCCAGGAACACGGCGGTCAGGTCGCCCACCGTCTTTGCGTTCAGGAAATAATAGCGCATGAAGCGTTCGACGCCCGAACGGCCCGCGCGTCCGGTAAAGTGCATCCGCGTCGCGGTTTCCAGTTGCAGGTCGAACGTCAGCCGGTCCTCGGCGCGCCCGGTGATGCTGTGCAGGTGGCATCGCACCGCCCACAGGAAATCCTCGGCCTTCTGGAACTGGCGCAGTTCCGCTTCCGTCAGCAATCCGACATCGACCAGTTCGGCGACCGATCGCACCCGGTTCACATATTTGCCGATCCAGAACAAAGTGTGCAGGTCGCGCAGGCCCCCCTTGCCTTCCTTGACATTGGGTTCCACGACATAGCGGCTGTCACCCATCCGCCGGTGCCGCTCATCGCGCTCCTCCAGCTTTTCGGTCACGAATGCGCGGGCATTGCCCTGCATCACTTCGGCGTCGAACCGGGCGGAGGTTTCCTCATACAGCGCCCGGTCGCCCCAGACATAGCGCGCCTCCAAAAGGGCGGTGCGCACCGTCAGGTCGCTTTTGGCCATGCGCATCGTCTCGTCGACCGAACGGCTGCTATGCCCGACCTTCAGCCCCAGATCCCACAGCGAATAGAGCATGGATTCGATGACCTGCTCGGTCCAGCCGGTCGGCTTCCACGGCGTGATGAACCCGATGTCGACGTCGCTGTGCGGCGCCATTTCGCCCCGGCCATATCCGCCCACGGCGATCAGCGCAATCCGCTCCCCCGTGCTGCGATTGCCCGCCGGGTACAGATGATGCGTCGTCGCATCGTAGAGCAGCCGCAGAATCTGGTCGATCAGGAAAGCGAAGGCGCTCACCGTTTCCCGCCCGCGCGTGGGCTTGTCCGCCAGCCGCCGGGCCACTTCGCCCCGGCCCTGTTCCAGCGCGTCCTTCAATTCCCTGACGATCGCCCCGCGCAGGCGCATAGCATCGCCCCGATGCTCCTGCGCCAGGGCGTTGATCCTGTCGGAAATGGCGCGCCGGTCGATGATCGCGCGGCGCGATCCAAGGGCGGGGTACTGCATGACCATGGCTTTTCTCTAATCGCGCTGCGCGTCGGCGGCCAGTTGTTTCAGCCGATAGATATGGTCCAGCGCTTCGCGCGGGGACAGCGCGTCCGCATCGATCGCGGCAATCGCCGCCATCAGCGGATCGACCTTCTCCTCCTCATGCGTCGCGACGGCGGCAAACAGCGGCAGGTCGTCCAGCCCCGCGGCAATCCCGCCGGTCTTCGCCTTGCCCGCCTCCAGCCGCGCCAGCACATCCTTGGCGCGCTTCAGCACGGCGGGCGGCAACCCCGCCAGCCGCGCCACGGCCAGACCATAGCTGCGATCGGCCGGGCCTTGCCCCAGTTCGTGCAGCAGGATGAGGTCGCCCTTCCATTCCCGCGCCCGCACATGATGCAGCGACAGCGACGACAGCGTTTCGGCCAGCCGCGTCAGCTCATGATAATGGGTCGCGAACAGGCACCGGCACCGGTTGACCTCATGCACCGCCTCCACCACCGCCCAGGCGATCGCCAGGCCGTCATAGGTCGACGTCCCACGCCCCACCTCGTCCAGGATCACGAAACTGCGCTCCGTCGCCTGCGACAGGATCGCCGCCGTCTCGACCATCTCGACCATGAAGGTCGACCGCCCTTTGGCAAGGTTGTCCGAAGCGCCCACCCGGCTGAACAGCCGGTCGACCAGCGTCATCGTGGCCGATTGCGCGGGTACATATCCGCCCGCCTGCGCCAGAATAACGATCAGCGCATTTTGCCGCAGGAATGTCGATTTACCGCCCATGTTCGGCCCGGTGACCAGCCACAGCCGGTCACTCTCGTTCAACCGGCAATCATTGGCGACGAACGCCTGCCCGTCCTTGCGCAGCGCATCCTCGACCACCGGATGCCGCCCGCCCACGATGTCCAGACACTGGCCCGCCCCGTCGGCCTCGACGAAATGCGGCCGCTGCCATCCGCCCTCCGCCGCCCGTTCGGCCAGCGCAGCGGCGACGTCCAGCCGCGCCAGCGCATCGGCGGCGCGGGCGATGTCGCTCTTGCGGTCCAGCACCGCCTCGATCAGTCCTTCCAGATGCGCCGCTTCGGCGACCAGAGCATGGGCGCCCGCCTGCGCCACGCGCCCGGCCTCTTCATGCAGGTCGATCGAATTGAATCGCACCACGCCCGCCAGCGTCTGGCGATGGGTAAAGCCGCTGTCGGCCGCCATCAGCTGGTCGGCTGCCCGCGCGGGCACCTCGACATGGTAACCCAGCACGCCATTATGCCGGATCTTGAGCGCGGAAATCCCGGTCTGCTCGCGATATTTCGCCTCCAGCGCGGCGATGGCGCGCCGCCCGTCGCTGCTCAGCCGCCGCAATTCGTCCAGCGCCGGATCATAGCCATCGGCAATATAGCCGCCACTCGCCGTCTCGGTCGGTGGCGACGGCACCAGCGCGCGCGACAGCGCATCGACCAGTGTGCCATGCCCGTCCAGCGCGGGCAGCAGCTGGGCCAGCAATATCGGCGCATCCGCGATCCGCCCCAGCCGCTCGCGCAGCAACCGCGCTTCGTTCAGCCCATCGCGCAGCTGCCCCAGATCGCGGGGACTGCCACGTCCCACCGCCACCCGCCCCAGCGCCCGGCCGATGTCCGGCAACGCGCGCAACGCCCCGCGCACCTGACTGCGCAGCGTGCCCTCATCATGGAAAAGGCTCACCAGCCCCAGCCGCGCTTCGATCACGCCCAGATCCATCAGCGGCGCGGACAGATCCTGCCCCAGCAATCGCGCGCCCGCGCCCGTCACCGTCCGGTCGATCGCGCCCAGCAGGCTCCCGGCCCGCGTGCCGCCGGTGGTGGCGACGATTTCCAGACTCTCCCGTGTCGCCGCGTCGATGGCGACATGCCCGCCGCTCGATTTGCGCATCGGCGGCGCCAGGAATGGCAGGGTGCCCTTGCCCGCATGGTCGAGATAGGCGATCAGCCCGCCCATTGCGGCCAGTTCCGCCCGGCCGAACTGTCCGAACCCGTCCAGCGTCGCGACCCCGAACAGCCGTTTCAACGCATCTTCCGCCCGCGCGCTGGAAAAGGCCGCCTTGTCGAAGGCATGGCAATCGGGCAGGTCGATCGCCCATCCTTCCGCCACCACCGTTTCGCTCGGCCGCAACCGCGCCAGTTCGGCGGGCAGATCGCCCACCGGGCATGTCATCGTTTCGAACCGCCCGGTCGAAATATCGGCCGCCGCGATGCCGATCTCGCCTGAATCTTCCCCGCCCACCTGCGCCAGCGCGACCAGCATATTGTCGCGGCGGCTGTCGAGCAGCGTTTCTTCGGTCAGCGTGCCTGCCGTCACATATCGCACGATCGCCCGCGCGACGAGCGTCTTGCCACCGCGCGCCTTGGCCTGCGCCGGGGTTTCGGTCTGTTCGGCGATGGCGACGCGATGCCCGCCCTTGATCAGCCGCGCCAGATAGCCTTCGGCGCTGTGCACCGGCACCCCGCACATCGGGATCGGCGCGCCGCCATGCTCACCCCGGCTGGTCAGCGCAATGTCCAGCGTCGCCGCCGCCATTTTCGCATCGTCAAAGAACAGCTCGAAAAAATCGCCCATGCGATAGAAAAGCAGGCAGTCCTGCGCTTCGGCCTTCAGCGTCAGATATTGCGCCATCATCGGCGTCGGGGCAGCGGCGGATGCGGTCGTGTCGGTGTGGGAAGCCATGGGGCAGGGCGATAGCGTGAAGCGGCGGCTGAAACCAGCGCTTCGCAATCGCGTATTAAAATTGCGCTTCTCGCACTTGCCCACAGGATAATCTTGCCGCTAGGGCCGGTGCATTGTTTCAATATATGGGTGATTTCGATGGCCGAACGATCGAATGTGGAATTTTCCGAACGCGAAGCGCTGTTCTTCCATTCGACCGGCCGCCCCGGCAAGATCGAGATCATCGCGTCCAAACCCATGGCGACGCAGCGCGACCTTTCCCTTGCTTATTCTCCCGGCGTCGCGGTGCCGGTACGCGCCATCGCCGCCGATCCCGCAACCGCTTACGACTATACGGCCAAGGGCAATCTGGTCGCGGTCATCTCCAACGGCACGGCCATCCTTGGCCTCGGCAATCTCGGCGCACTGGCGTCCAAGCCCGTGATGGAGGGGAAGGCCGTCCTCTTCAAACGCTTCGCCGACGTCGACAGCATCGACATCGAATTGAAGACCGAGGATGTCGATCGCTTCATCGACGCGGTCGAACTGATGGAGCCGAGCTTTGGCGGTATCAACCTTGAAGACATCAAGGCGCCCGAATGTTTCGTCATCGAAACCACGCTGAAGGAACGGATGAACATTCCGGTCTTCCACGACGATCAGCATGGCACCGCGATCATCGCGGCGGCGGGCGTCATCAACGCCGCGCTGCTGACCGGGCGCGACATGAAGGACATGAAGGTCGTGGTGAACGGCGCGGGCGCGGCCTCGATCAGCTGCACCGAACTGATCAAGGCGCTGGGCGTCCCCAACGACAATGTCATCATGTGCGACAGCAAGGGCGTCATCTATCAGGGCCGCACCGAAGGCATGAACCAGTGGAAGTCCGCCCATGCGGTCAGGACCGACGCCCGCACGCTGACGCAAGCGGTAAAGGGCGCCGACGTGTTCCTCGGCCTCTCGGTCGCGGGCGCGATGAGCCAGGACATGGTGAAATCCATGGCCGCCAATCCGATCATCTTCGCCATGGCGAACCCCGATCCCGAAATCCTGCCGCCCGACGCCCATGCCGTGCGCCCCGACGCCATCGTCGCCACCGGCCGGTCGGATTTCCCCAATCAGGTGAACAACGTCCTCGGCTTCCCCTTCATCTTCCGCGGCGCGCTCGATGTGCGGGCAACCGGCATCAACGACGCGATGAAGCTGGCGGCGGCCAAGGCGATTGCCGAACTCGCCCGCGAACAGGTGCCCGAAGAAGTCGCCCATGCCTATGGCCGCTCGCACAGCTTCGGCCCCGACTATATCATCCCCGCGCCCTTCGACCCGCGCCTGATGGAAGTGGTGCCCGCCGCCGTGGCGCAGGCCGCGATGGATACCGGCGTCGCACAGAAACCGATCACCGACATGGCGGCCTATCGCCAGTCGCTGAAAGGTCGCCTCAACCCCACCACCTCGGTCCTCACCAGCGCCTATGAAATCGCGAAGGCCGATCCCAAGCGCGTCGTCTTTGCCGAAGCGGAAGAAGAAGTCGTCCTGCGCGCCGCCATCCAGTTCCGCGAACTGGGCTATGGCATTCCTGTTCTCGTGGGTCGCGACAATGTGGTCGAAAAACTGCGCGCGCTGGGCGTGCGCGATCCTGAAAGCTTCGAACTGCACAACAGCGTCAATTCGCCGCTGGTGCCGCAGATGGTCGACCTGCTCTACGAACGGCTCCAGCGTCGCGGCTATCTGCGCCGCGACTGCGAACGCATGGTCAATCGCGATAGGCACATCTTCGGCACGCTGCTGGTGAAGATGGGCGTGGCCGACGCGATGATCACCGGCACGACCCGCCCCTATGGCCAGACCCTGCGCGAAGTGAAGCGCGTGATGGACCCGGTGCCCGGCCGCACCCCCTTTGGCATCCATGTCATGGTGGCAAAGGACAAGACCGTGTTTCTGGCCGACACCACCGTCCATGAACGCCCCTCCGCCGCCGAACTGGCCGACATTGCGGAAGGCACCGTCGCCGTCGCCCGCCGCATGGGTCATGATCCGCGCGTCGCGTTCCTGTCCTATTCCAATTTCGGCAATCCGCCCGGCGCTTTCCTCGACAATGTGCGCGACGCGGTGAAGATATTGGACGAACGGGCGGTCGATTTCGAATATGAAGGCGAAATGACGCCCGACGCAGCGCTCAACCCCACCGTCATGAAAAATTATCCTTTCAGCCGCCTGTCGGGGCCTGCCAATGTGCTGGTCATGCCCGGCCTGCAATCGGCCAATATCTCGGCCAAGCTGCTGCGCGAACTGGGCGGTACGACGATGATCGGGCCGCTGCTGGTCGGCATGGAAAAATCGGTGCAGATCGCCACCATGTCGTCCAACGCGTCCGAACTGCTGACGCTGGCCGTGCTGGCGGCAGGCGGCATCGCGCGCTGATCCGGTCCGAAATGATCGTGGTTCAGATTTTCTGCACCACGATCTGCCTTTTTCATTTGCAAGCCACTGGTCATGCGGGAAAGGAACAGGGATCGTCCGGGGAGTAGAATTTTGAGCATAGCCAGTTTCGACAGCGCCACATTCCGTCGGGTATTGGGCCATTACCCCACGGGCGTCTGCGCCGTCACCGCTATCGAAGCGGACGGTACGCCTGTCGGCATGGTGGTCGGCTCCTTCAACTCCGTTTCGCTGGACCCGCCTCTGGTCGCCTTCTTCCCGGCCAAAAGCTCCGGCACATGGCCGCGCATTCAGGCCGTCGGCAAATTCTGCGTCAACGTCCTCGCCAGCGACCAGAAGGCGCTGTGTCGTCAGATCGCGGCGCCCGGACCGGACAAGTTCACCGGCGTATCCCATCGCACTTCGGCCAATGGGTCGCCGATACTGGACGATGTCGTCGCCTGGATCGACTGCACGCTCGATGCCGTTCATGAAGCGGGCGACCATGACATCGTCGTCGGCCGCGTCGTCGCGCTGGAAGTCGACCGCCCCGGCAGCCCTCTGCTCTTCTTCCAGGGCAATTATGGGGAATTTTCCCTGATCGAATGATCCATTACCCATTGTCCGGCGTTTTCAGAATGGTGGCGGGGTAAAGCGGGCTATTGTTTCTCGCATATTGTCTTTATGGACATGTTGGGGAAACATTACGCCTCCTTAACTACCGATCCTCTAAAGGCAGGCATGGTGCCTCCCCTGACCGGACCGTTGCATGACCGCGCTGCTCATCACTGTCGACACGGAACTGTCTTCCTCGCTGCATCAGCGGGGCATGGGCCTTGACGACAATGTCGACCGGTCGATCTGGGCGCGGGCGCAGGGCGGGGCGTTCGGCATCGGCTGGCAGATGGATCTGCTGGACCGCCATGGCCTCAAAGGCGTCTTCTTCCTCGATCCGCTGCCCGCGCTGGTCCATGGCGCCGATTTCCTGAAACCCGTCGTCGGCGAAATCGTCGGGCGCGGCCATGAAGTGCAGATGCATATCCACACCGAGTGGCTCGCTCCGGCACCGGCATCGCCCGTTGGCGGACGTCGGGGCCGCAATATCGGCGACTTCACGCTGGATGATCAGGTAACGCTGCTCGGCCTCGCCAAATCCTTGCTGGAAAATGCGGGCGCACCGGTCATCACCGCCTTTCGCGCGGGCAATTTCGGCGCCAACGACGATACGCTGCGCGCCCTGTCGCAACTGGGCGTGCGCTGGGACAGCAGCGTCAACCCCGCCTATCTCGGCCGCGAATGCACCATATCGGCCGATCCGGCCCGGATCGGCGCTTTCCGGCATCATGGCACCATCGAATTGCCCGTGTCCGGCATCGCGGACCGCCCCGGCGGCTTTCGCCCGGCCCAGATCTGCGCCATGTCGGCGGCGGAAATGCGCGCGGGCCTGCGCCATGCCGCGCAGGAAGGGCATGACGCCTTCGTCGTGGTCACCCACAGTTTCGAAATGCTCTCGCGCGATCGCCGGCGCCCCAACCGCGCCGTCATGGCCCGGTTCGAAGCGCTCTGTCGGGAGGCCGCACGCCTGCCGTCGATCCATGGCGCAGGTTTCAACGACCTTCCCGTCGACCTTGCCGATCGCCCCCTGCGCAACCTGACCCGCGCTGCGCCCAGCCAGCTGCGCACGACCTCACGCATCGCGCAGCAGGCATGGGCGACCTGGCGCTATGAACATCGGCTGGTGCCTGCGTGACATCCTTGCCCTGCGCGATTGTCATCGGTCTGGAAAACGCCATCGCGCTGACGGTGGTGCGCGACCTTGGCGAACATGGCGTGCCGGTCCATGGCGTGGCGCGCGACGCGACCTCCATCGTCACCGCGTCGCGCCATTGCACGCACTGGTCGCACCGTCCCGCCGGTCCCATCGCCGACTGGCTTGCGGCGCTGATCGAGAAGACCGGCGCCCGCGCCGTTTTCGCCATTTCCGAAACCGATCTGCTGCAACTGGCCGCGCTGCCGCCGATGATCGGCGACTGCCATATCCTGGTGCCCCGTGCGCAGCCGCTGGCCCGCGTCCTCGACAAGCTGCAGACGATCACCGTGGCGCAGGCGGCGGGGCTGCGCGTTCCCCAGACATGGCAACCCCGGCGGGGTGAGGATTTCGCCGCCCGCGCCATGACGATGCGCTATCCGCTGGTCGCCAAATGGGCCAATCCGCCCGAAATCATGGGGGCGCTGGAACAGGCGGGACTTGAATGGATCAAGACCGACTATATCCGTTCCCGTCAGGAACTGGACGCGCTGCTTGATCGCTATGCGCCGATCGGCCGCTGGCCGTTGATCCAGCAATATTGCCCCGGCGTCGGCCTTGGCCAGATGCTCTATATGGCGCAGGGTCAAGCCACGCTGCGTTTCCAGCATCGCCGCCTGCACGAATGGCCGCCCGAAGGGGGCGTATCCACCCTCTGCCGCGCCGAACCGGCGGGCGCCCATGCGGCACAGATGGCGCTGTCGGAAAAACTGCTGCGCGCGCTCGACTGGGATGGGCAGGCGATGGTCGAATATCGTTATGATGCGGCCAGCGGCGATTATTGGCTGATGGAAGTGAATGGCCGCTTCTGGGGCAGCCTGCCGCTCGCCCGCCATTGCGGCGCCAATTTCGCGTGGGAGGCCTATCGCCGCCGCGTGCTGGGCGACACCGATCCAGCACCCGCGCCGCGCCATCGCCTGCGCGCCCGCTACATGGTGCCCGAAAGCAAGCGCCTGCTGCGCGTGCTGCTGATGCCCGGCCGGATCGGCGACCCCTTTTTCCGTCGTCGCCCGATCTTCGACCTGCTGGCCTATCTTGCCGCCTTCATCGATCCGCGCACCCGCTATTATGTGTTCAGCCGGTCGGACCCCCGGCCTTTCCTGCACGACATGGCGCAGATGTTCAGGAAAGCCGTGCGCCGGGGAAGGCGCTGATCAGCGCGTCGACCGCCTGTTCCACGCGGGCCAGGCATGTCGCCATATAGCTGTCGTCCAGACGATAGGGGTCGTGCAGGTGCGGCATCATTGGCCGCGTCCACTGGCCCAGCAGCATGCGGGGCAGATGGCCGACACGCGGGTCCGCCGCCAGCCGGTGCAATTGCCGCACCTCCATCGCCAGCAGCAAGTCCCCCGGTTCGGGCTGATAGTCGGCCAGATCGACCGCGCGATGCGCCGCCATATCATGCCCCATCGCCTGCGCCGCCATGATGGCCGGTTCATGCGCCGGGCGCCCGGTAGTGGTGGACAGGCCGAAGGACGCGGTCCGCATCCCCGCGCGCCGCGCCACGACGTCGGCAAAGGCGCTGCGACAGATATTGCCCTGACACACGAAC
>NZ_JBMDWL010000114.1:0-46337 GCF_048594625.1 Sphingobium sp. | reverse complement strand
CCGTTCAAGATCGTCAAATATGCCACGGCGGTCACGCGGGAAAAGCTGCGTCAGGCCGACCATCAGGGGCAGATCGCCGCGATCCACAAATCGCAGAGCGTGGTGTCGTTCGACGTGGACGGCACGATTCTGGACGCCAATGACAATTTCCTCGACCTGACCGGCTATCGCCTGTCGCAGGTGCGGGGCCATCATCATTCGATGTTCGTTCCCGGCGACGAACGCGATAGCGAAGCCTATAGGGATTTCTGGCGCGATCTGGCGTCGGGGCAGTATAAGAGCGGAGAATTCAAGCGCATCGGCCATGACGGCCGGGAAATCTGGCTTCAGGCGTCCTACAACCCGATCCTCGACATGAATGGCAGGCCGTTCAAGGTGGTCAAAAATGCCGTCGACGTCACCGAACAGAAACTGCGTCAGGGCGACTATGAGGGGCAGATTGCCGCGATCCACAAGTCGCAGGCGGTCATATCGTTCGACCTGGACGGCATCATTCTGGACGCCAACGACAACTTCCTGTCGCTGATGGGGTATAGCCTGCCCGAAGTCGTCGGCAGGCATCACCAGATGTTCGTGCATCCCGAAATATTGGCCGGGGAGGAGTATCAGCAGTTCTGGGCCGCGCTTCGTGAAGGCCGGTTCATGTCGGCGAAATTCCGCCGCATGGCGCGCAGCGGCGCCGATGTCTGGATTCAGGCATCCTACAACCCCATCTATGACCTGAACGGCAAGCCGTTCAAGATCGTCAAGATCGCGGCCGACATCACCGCCGACGTCATGCTGGCCGCCGATCTTTCGCGGGCGCAGAAGGAAGTGCAGCATGACGCCGCCACCGGATTGCCCAACCGGCTTGGCCTGCGCAGGTTCATGCGCGACGTGCTGGCCGCGACCGATAGCGAACTCGCCTTATTCTATCTCGATCTGGATCATTTCAAACCGATCAACGACACGTTCGGGCATGATGTCGGCGACCTGGTGCTGCGAACGGTCGCGTCGCGGTTGCAGGCCGCCACGGGCGCCGGACAGATTGTCGCGCGTATCGGCGGCGACGAGTTCGTCGTCGCGGCCACCGGCCTGTCGCACGATCGGATCGTGCAACTGGCCGAACATCTGATCCAAACGGTGTCGCAACCGATCCCCTATGGCGACAGGTGGCTGGAAGTCGGCCTGTCCATCGGCATCGCGCTGACCCCGCAGGACACGCTGGAGGAAGACGAGCTGTTCCGCTTCGCCGATGTCGCCCTGTACCGGTCGAAGGGCAGGCAGCGCGGCACATTCACTTTCTATGCCGAAGATACGGAGATGTCGGCGGAAGCAGAACGCCATCTCGCCAATGACATGATGTTTGCGATCAAGGCCCGGCAGTTCGATCTGGCCGGGGCCGTGCGTCGCTCCGACGACGGATCGGCTGCGGTCGAACTGAGCGCATTCTGGAATCACCCGACCCTTGGCCGCATCGGTGCGGAGCGTTTTCTGCGCGTGGCGGAACAGAGCGGCCTTATCGTGCCGCTGGGCGACTGGATGCTGCGTTCGGCCTGCGCCTTTGCCAGGGATTTGCCCGACGTCACGATATGCGTGCCCGTCTACCCCAGGCAGCTGCTGGTCAGCGACCTGCCCGAAACGGTAATGCTTGCATTGCGGGAGAGCGGTCTGGCGCCACATCGGCTGGAACTGCGTCTGGAGCGCGGCACGGCGCGGGTCAATCCGGATGGCCTGCGAAACGACCTGATGAAATTGCGGCGGATCGGAGTCACCATTGTCGTGGACGACGCCATTTTGAACGACGCCATCCTCGCCGCGCCTGCGACATGGTATATGAACCGGGTCATGGCAAATTCCCGGCTGCGCGCATTTGTGCAAAGGCATGCCGCGCCGGTGAGTGACGCGATCAAGCAGGCTGACGCGGCCCATGCCCAAATGGGACATGGGGGCAGGCGCCTGCTCGAAATCGATGCGGATCAGGCGATCCATGGCTTCGTGCTGGAGGATGCGGTCGCATTGGACAGCCTGTTGAAACAGTTCAAACCCCGTTCAATAGAAGCCTGATCGGCATTCCGTCGAAGGAGTAGGCGAACCGACGCACCCCGTCAGACGCAGCAGACGGGACGGTTGGCTGTCCGAACGGCTCAACCATCGCGGCATGAAAGGGGTCGTTATCGGCCGGATATGCTGCGGACGTTTATGCGTACCGGTGGCAATTGCCCGGCCTGAACGGTGATTGCGGCGCTGCCTGCCTGAACCTTGGATTGCAGCACCGCGACGGCGCGGCCGTGGAAGCTGTGGGTGCTGCCCGACGTCAGGCTTTGCGATAGCGCAGGATTGCCGCCAGCAGCGCCTCGGATCGCCCCTGCGCCCGATGCGGTAAAGCGGATCGGCAGATCGTCGCCCTGCGCATAGATGGGGGTGCCGTTCGCATCCACCAGTTGCGCCGTGACATAGATCAGATCTTCGCCATTGGCGCGGAAACCGTCCCGGTCGATCGTGACGCGGACGCTCGCCGGGCGGCCGGCCGTGCGCAATGTCCAGCTGGACAATGGCTTGCCGTTTTCATCCAGGCCGGTGGCGGTCAGGATGCCGGGCGCGTAGGGGAGTTTGAAACGGGCCTTATATTCCGTGGCGATGCCGGTATCGGCGCGGCCCACGACCCGGTCGTTCAGGCGCAGCTCCACCCTGGGATAGGCGGAATAGACGACGACATCCAGCGGCCTGCCTTCCTGTCCCGGCCAGGTCCAGCTGGGGTGGACATCGTCCAGCCGCCAGTCGAGCGGGGCGGGCGGGTCATACATGTCGCGACCGGGCAGATCCTGCGTCCCGGCCGGTTGCTGGACGAAGGCGGCGATGGGATTGCTGCCGGTTTTCCAGACGATCTCGCGATAATAGGCGGCGGGGCGCTTGCGTCCGGTCGCGTCGATCTCCCCCGCATAGGCAAGATGGAAGGGGTAGGGGGCGAGCTTTTTCCAGTCATGGCTGAAACCGGTCCAGCCTATGCCCGATTCGCCCAGATAGTCGAAGGCGGTCCACACGAAGTCGCCGATGACCCACGGCATGGTTTCCACCGCGCGCCAATAGGGAAAGGCTTCCTTCGACAGGGATTCCGACGTGTACATCACGCGGTCCGGAAAATTCCGATGATCCTTTTCGAACAGGTGCGCGCGATAATTATAACCGGCGATGTCGAGTTCAGCGAAATGCCGGGCGACATCGTCGGTCGCGAACGATCCGGTATTTTGCGGACTGTCGATATTGATGCCTTGCGTCACCGGTCGGGTGGGGTCCAGTTCGCGCACGCGGTTGGCCAGCCTGTGCGCGGTGGCGATGCCCTTTGCCGTGCCCTGTTCGGGGATTTCGTTGCCGATGCTCCACGCGATCACGCTGGGGTGGTTGCGCCCGCTGACGACCAGACTGTCGAGATCGGCGTGCCAGTCCGTGGCGAAGAAACGGGCATAATCCTTCTCGCGCTTGGGGTTTTCCCACATGTCGAAGGCTTCGTCGATGACCAGCAGGCCCAGTTCGTCGGCGGCGTCCAGCGTCGCCTGACTGGCCGGGTTATGCGCGCTGCGGATCGCATTATAGCCCGCGTCCTTCATCAGCGCGACCTTGCGCGCGTCCGCATCCGGCCAGCCGGCCGCGCCGATCATATAATTGTCGTGATGGAAATTGCCGCCGCGCAGCTTGATCGGCTGGCCATTGATGCGCAGGCCCTGTTGCGCGTCGATGCTGATGGTGCGGATGCCAAAGCGGGTGGTGCGCCGGTCCGTGACCGATCCGCCGACCCCGACTTCCTGCACCAGCGTGTAGAGATTGGGGCTGTCGGGCGACCAGAGATGCGGCCGTTCGACGGTCAGCGTCTGGGGAATGACGGCCTGACCGGGTTTCAGCGTCTGGCGCTGCTGCGCGGTGGCCACGACCCGGCCAAGTGCGTCGCGGATGGAGGTCGTCAGGACGACCGGGCTGCTTTTGCCGGTGCGATTGACGATGGTGGTGCCGACAGCGACCTGCCCCTTGTCCGCGGTGGCGACCGGGGTGGAAAGGGCGACGCCGTCCGGGTCGATATGCAGCCGGTCCAGAACCTCCAGATGCGCGGGGCGGATGATGCCCGATCCGGCATACCAGCGGGACGAGGGGTCTTCGTGATTGACGCGGATGGCGATGACGTTGCGGCCCGGCTTCAGCTTTCCTGTCAGGTCGATCGCAAAGGCCGAATAGCCATAATGATGCTGCGTCAGATGTTCGCCGTTCAGCCATATGTCGGCGTTCATATAGATGGCTTCGAACCGCAACTGCACGACGCTGCGCAGCATGGCGGCGTCGGCCTGCAATTCCCGGCGATACCAGCCCGTGCCGCCGGACAGATAGCCATAGTCCTGACCCGACTTCGCGGACCGTTCGAAGGGCGGGCTGCCATCGGGCCTGTCCTCTATCGCCCAGTCGTGCGGGACCGCGACCGGACGCCAGGACGCGTCCTGAAAATCGGTCGCCTGCGCGCCATCCGCCGCCCCTTTATGGAACCGCCAGTCCTGCGACAGGCTGATCCGTTCGGCGCGCGCGGGCATGGAGGGAAAGAGCGTCGCCATGGCCGCCACCCCGGTCAAAAGCCTGACTATGTGGTCGATGATGCTCTCTCCCCCCTTATCTTTCGTTTCTGCAGCCCGGACCGGCCGATCAAAGCCCTGACGGACAGGCTGCGGCGCCAAGGCTGGTGGCGACGCCCTTTGCCGCGAACCGACCGGCGCGGCCGTCTTCGGGCGAGCGGACCAGCACCGATGCGATCCCGCCTTCGGCCTGAACCTGCGCCGGGCCGACAATCTGCCATCCGTTGGTCGCGGTAAAGGCGATGCTGTCCGCGCCATTGAATACCGGATGCCCGGCGGCGTCCAGCATATGGGCGCGCAGGAACAGCAGATCCTTCCTGCCCGTCGCGACGCCCGCATCGTCCAGCCTGACGCACAGTTTCGTCGCCTTGCCGGGGGTGGTCACGCTGTGGCTGGCGACCGCCTTGCCGTTCAGATAGGCGACGGCTTCCAGCTTGCCCGGTTCGAACCGGGGCAGATGAAACTGCACCGGTGGGTGGGGCAGACGCTGGCTGATCCGGTCGCGCTGGGGCGCCTGCCGCGCGATCGCCTTGCCATTGAGGCGCAGTTCCACCTCGTCCGCATTGGTGAAGACGCGGACGTCGGTGCTGGAAGAGGGCGTCCATTCGCTGGCGATGCGGACCATCGGGCCGCCATCATAGCCCTTGCCACCTTCGATCGCATCGCGCTGCGACCGGAAGAACCAGTAGGCATATTTGGGCAGGCGATCGATGCTCATGATGCCCGACAGTTCCAGATCGTCGGCATAGCCGCGATTATAGTCGAACATCACCCAATACCCATCGGCAAAGGCCGGGGTCGACCGGTTGTCGTCGTGCGATTCCTGCACATTGGTCGCCTGTTGCAGCAGGCGTGCTTCGCCGCTGCCCAACGCCTGACGCGATGTGCGAGCCTCTTCCTTCAGGTCGCCCCAGTTATTCTGCGCGAACCCGGCATTCTGGGCATAATATTCCCAGTCGCCATATTCCGACACGATATAGGGGCGATCAGGCGTTTCATAATGTTGCAGGCGGTGCTGGCGGGCCTGAACATAGATGTCATAGCCGTCATTCTGCCAACCGGCGGACCAGCTTTGCGGCCCCGGATGTTCCTGATGGATCACATCGTTGAACTGCCGCACCATGTCCTTCGACATTTCGGTTTCGTTGAGCGAACATTCCCATGCCAGCACGCTGGGATGGTTGCGGTCGCGGCGGATCATGTCGCGGCATGTGCGCATGACCTGCGCCTGAAACGCCGGGTCGGGATTATTATACTGCCACGCCGGGATCGCATCCAGCACCAGCAGCCCCAGTTCGTCCGCCGCCGCCATGAAGGCGGGCGATTGCGGATAATGGGACAGCCGGACATAGTCGAACCCGGCTTCCTTGATCCGCTTCGCATCGCGATAGTCGGCCTGCGGCGACAGGGCATAGCCGATATAGGGATATTCCTGATGCCGGTTCACGCCGCGCAGGAACATGCGTTCGCCGTTGATGGAAAAGGCGCCGCCGTCATAGGCGAAGCTGCGCACGCCAATGCGGGTTTCGGTCATGTCGGGCGGATTGCGGCCATCATCGACGGTGGTGACCAGCCGGTAGAGGTGCGGTGCGCGTGGCGACCATAGCTTCGGCCGGTCGATCGACAGTTGCTGATCGTCACGCTGATAGCTGCCCGCCGCGATGGTGACCGTGCTGCTCTGTTCCGCGACCTTGCGGTTGCCATCGAACAGGGTCTGCGTCACCTTTGCCGTTGCCGGAACTGTGCCCGAATTGCGCAGGTCGGCGGCGATCTTCACGCTGGCCTGCGCGGCCGAAACGGACGGATAGGTGACGAACAGGCCGCCGCCCGCCACCTTGTCCGCCAGCATTTCATCGCTGAGGTGCACGGGCGGCTTCACGATCAGGCGGACGCCGCGATACAGCCCGCCATAGGTGTTGAAATCCAGCAGCTTGAGCGGCTTGGGACCCGTGACCGGATTGTCGCGATTGTCGAGCTTCACCCGGATGTCGTTGCTGCCGCCGATCTTGAGATAAGGCGTCAGGTCGACCGTGAAGGGCAGGTAGCCGCCCAGATGGGTCGTCAGATGCTGGCCGTTGATCCACACGTCGGCGACATTCATCGCCGATTCGAAACGCAGCATCACGCTCTGCCCGCGCCAGGATGCAGGCGCGTCGAACGTACGGGCATACCAGGCATCGCCCTGCCACTGATCATTCACCACGCGCGGTTCGATGCGCGTCGTGTGGGGCAGGGACACCGGCTCCGCACGGGCGGGGTCGAAGGCGGTGCCGTCGCGATGGAACAGCCAGCCATCGTCAAAGGGCTGGTCGCTGGCCCGCGCGGCCGACGCGACGGACAGCAGCATCGCCATGGCAGACAGGCCGGTGGCGATGCGCCGTGCGGTCTTGCGGGCCATCGCCATCAGAAGCGCGCCCGTACGCCGAAGCTGACCCGGCGATCGGTGACATAGGTTTCGCGCGGGCGGAACCGTTCGCCGAAATAGGTGATGGTGGGCGTGCGGGTCAGGTTCGCGCCGTCCAGCGTCACCGAAATATGGTCAGTCAGATCATAGTTGACCGACGCATCGAGCACGCCGCCCCCCTTGTTGAAGATCGGGTTCGCGCCCGACCCCGGACCTGCCGTGGTTTCCACGAACGAACCGCGCCAGTTATAGGCGAGACGGGCCGAAAACGGCCCTTTCTCATACAGGCCGATCAGGTTGTAGCTATGCTTTGACAATCCTTCCAGCGGCACGGTCTGGCCCACCAGCGGGCCAGGCGCGGCGCTGTGCACATAGGTGTAGTTCGCCTGGAAACCCAGACCGTCGAAGGGCGCCGGCAGGAAGTCGAGAAACTGGTTCCAGCCCAGTTCGAAGCCGCGAATCTTGCCGCTTTCGCCATTTTGCGGACGACGGATCTGGAAGACCTGACCATCGATCACTTCATCGGCGATCACATTGGTGATGAAGCCATCGACATTCTTCATGAAGCCTGCGGCGTAAAGCAGGCTGTTGTTGGACAGATAATATTCGAGCGACAGGTCGAATTGATCGGCCGTCAGCGGTTGCAGGTTGGGATTGCCCGCAGACCCCGTCAGGAACAGATAGTCGAGCGACAGCGAAGGAGACAGGTTGGAGAAGCTGGGCCGGGTCAGCCCGCGCGATGCCGCCGCGCGCAGCGTCAGCTTGTCGGTGAACTTCACGCGCAGGTTGAAATTAGGCAGCGCGTCCAGATAGGAGCCGCCCACCGACAAGGGCAGATATTCCCCGTTTTCACCAAGCTGGTTGCCGGTCGTGCTGTTCTTCGTTTCGATCACGCGGACACCGGCATTGCCGCTGATTTCCACCGCGCCGATCGAAAAGCCGTAATCGCCCGAAATGTAGAAGGCGGTGGTCTTTTCCGACAGTTCGAACTGGGACATGGGCGAGAGTGCAGGCTCACCCTGCCCCAGCCCGAATGCGTCCCGAACGCTCTGATAATTGCGGATCACGCTCAATGGCGCGGCCGCAAAGCTGCCGGGAAGCCGGGAGCCGCTATATTTGCCCTTGCTGAACAGATCGATGTCCACGATGTTCGATCCGGCCGGGAAATAGTTGCTGGCATAGCTGGTCAGGTCATAAAAGACGTAGACATTGCCGTCCGTCGCCTTTCGGTTCGCGTAGCGCAGGCCCATTTTTACGGACTTCAGGAAATTGCTGTCGATCGCAAATTCCGCGTCGGTCTGAACGGCAAATTCCGACCCGCTGTTGCGGGCGATATATTCGGCCGCATGATCATAGGTATAGTTGGCAAGGTTGGTGAGGTCGATGCCGCCGGGGACGAGCGTGGCGAAGCCGCCCGACAGATCCTGCGTCAGAGTGGGGGCGGTGCCGCGGAACGACAGCTGGCGGAAAGCCGACCGCGTCTTGGCATCGGTGTAGGCGACGTCGGTGCGGGTCTTGATACCGTCATTTTCCCAGCGGACGCCACCGGCCAGCTGCCAGGTTTCCGAACGACGTTCGTCGGTATAGGCGCTGGAATCGATGCGGACATTCTGCCAGGTGCCCGACCGGAAGCTGTTCGTGCCTTCGAAGACCGAGAAATTGCCCAGCGCCTGCATGTCCGCCGGGTTGGATGAATCCCCCAGCAGATAGAGCATGTGGGTGCCCGAATTGATTTCGTAGAGCGAATATAGCCCATCGACATAGAATTCGAGCGAGTCGGTCGGACGCCACTGGATCGCCAGATTGGCGCCATAACGGTCGCGGGTGCCCAATGTATGTTTGATGCCGCCGCCGCCCGGCGCATAGATGGCGTCGGCTTCGTCGCCCAGGGCGCCATTGCCGTTCAGGTCGACAAGGTCGCGGCGCAGGTTGAACGGTTCGACCGCATTATAGTCGGACCGGAAATTGGTCCGCTGATAGGCGCCCGACAGCAGGATGCCAAATTCGCCGATGCCCGTTTCCCAGCGGTTGCTGACCATCGCCGATACCTGAGGCGAGGCCTTGTCCACGAAGTCGTAATAGGTGCCGCGTGCCTGCACGGCGGCTTCGAACCCCTTGAAATCGAGCGGCTTGCGCAGGCGCAGGTTGACGAGGCCGCCAATGCCGCCTTCGATCTGGTTCGCGGTCGGGCTTTTGTAAACGTCGGCGCCGGCCAGCAGTTCGGACGGCACATCTTCGAACGAGAGCGAACGGCCGCCGGAGGTGAAGATGGAGCGGCCGTCGATTTCGGTCCGCACCTGCGTCAGGCCACGGATGGCGATGCCCGACCCTTCACCCTGATTGCGGCTGATCTGCACGCCGGTCACGCGCTGGAGCGCTTCGGCAAGGTTGACGTCGGGCAGCTTGCCGATGTCCTGCGCCACGATCGAATCCACGATCTGGGTCGCTTCGCGCTTGCGGTTCTGGGCGCTGCGCAGGCTGGCGCGGATGCCGGTGACGACGATTTCCTCGGCCACCTGATCGTCCGCTTCAGGATCGGCCTGGGCGACGGGCGCGGCTTGCGGCGCGGGGGCGGCGCCCATCGTCTGCATCGCGATGGGGCGCATATAGCTGTTTTCGATGACGAGCGTGCCCTGGCTGCCGGTACGGGCGGACAGGCCGGTGCCCCTCAGCAGATGGCCAAGCGCCTGTTCGGCCGACATGGTGCCCTGAACCGCGTTGCTGCGCTTGCCAGCCACGACCTGCGGTGAAAAGACCAGTTCACGCCCGGTCTGAAGCCCCAGTTGCGACAGGGCGGTGGACAGATTCTGGGACGGTATGTTGAGACCCCGGCTGACCGATGCCTGTGCCGCCGACTGAACAGGGCACAATGTGGCGGACGCGGCGATCAGCGCCAGCGTCGACAGGCCATGGATGTTTTTCACTAGAGAACCCCTCCCGAAAATTCGATGCGCAGTATTTTACTGCCTCGAACCGGAGGACGCAGGCTTTCTCAAAAGCCTTACATTTTGTCGGACAAAAAAATCGACGATAACATATGCTATTGTTTTACATCGGTTTTTAATTTTATCTCGATCCCCATCTGCGTATCGACAGGCTGGACCGGCAAGATTTCAGCAATATTGTTGACGAACTGTTCGGCCGAACCGGTCCTGAAAATGCCGCTGATGTGCAGCGCCGCGACGCCCGGATCGCGCACCGACAGCTGCTTTTGCGAATAGCGGTTGATCTGGCCGATCGCATCGCCCAGCGCGACGTCCTCGAACGCGATCAGCCCCTTTTGCCAGAGCAGGGCATTGTCGACATCGAACCGTGCGACCACGGGACGCATATGGGCGGCGCTGGTCAGCGACTGGCCAGCGTCGAGCAGGACGGGTTCGGGCCGGCGCCCCCGCGCGCTTTTGCCCGTGTCGATCGCCACGCGCCCTTCGACCAGCATGATCTTCAACCCCGATGGCTGATAACTGATGTCGAATACCGTCCCCAGCGCCTTTACCGCATGGTCGCCAGCCCCCACGACAAAGGGCCAGTCGGGACGCTTGGCGACTTCGAACAGGGCCTGCCCCTTTACCAGCCGCACCGATCGCGTGGTTCGGCTGAATGCGACATCGACCACCGTGTCGGTATCCAGCGTCAGGGTGGAGCCATCCGGCAATGTGGCGTTGAGCCGTTCGCCCCGCTGGGTGGCGTAGCGTTTATGGTCGAAAGTCTGCGTCTGATCCGTCGTGGCGACGGCCGCCGACCGGACGTCATTCTTCATGCCGATCGCCAGCACCGTGGCGGCGATGGCGCACAGGCCCGCGACCGCCGCGGCGATCCGCGCAACCGGGCGGAGGCGGCGAGCGGGACGCGCGCTCAACGCCGCTGCATGCATGGCCCTGAGATGCGGATCGTCCGCTTCATCGAACAAGGCCCAGATCGCACTGGATTTCTGCCACGCCGCCCGATTTTCAGGCGCGGCATCCAGCCAGTCTTCGAACATCCGATGCCGGTCGGCATTCATCATGTCCGATTCCATCGCTGCCCGCCAATAGGCAGCGCCTGCCTGTGGCGAGGATGGCGCGGGGGACGTGAGCGGCACGGCATGTCTCATTGCATATCCAGTCGCTGATACAGAAAGGCCATGGCCTGGCGCATATGTTTTTCCACGCCGCTGACCGACAGGCCGAGGCGGGCGGCAATATCCTGATACCGCAGCCCTTCCAGCCTGCGCAGAATGAACACATGGCGCGTGCGTTCCGGCAGTTCCAGCAGCGCGACGGATGCGTCATGCAGGCGTTTCTGTCCGTCCAATATGCGGTCGGGCGCAAAGTCCGTGCCGCCATGTTCGTCCACATCGAAGGGGTCGTGCAGTTCGGCGGCCCTGACCTTGCGGCGGCGCGCCCGGTCGCGCAGGACGTTGGAAGCGGTTTCGAAAATATAGCCGCTCAGATTATCGATGCTGCCGCCCGATTTGCGTTGCGCGATGCGCACGAACACATCGTGGACGAGATCCTCGACTTCGGAATCGTCGCGCACCTTCTTCTGGAAGAAACGCTGAAGCGCGTTGCGGAACAACGACAATTCTTCCATGTCGCGCAACCTGTCGTCGACCTCTTCGGTCTGGAACGGCGCCTCTCTCAAAACAAAGTCCACTTTTTCGGCGTACCGGGGGCCATGATCATGGGAGCATGATCATGGCATCTATCGACTGCCATTGGCCAATCGCCGAATTTGCGTTCTCGATCAAGGGATGGCCTGCCCGCAAGCAGATGGACGTCCATTTATCAGAGTGGGTGAAAGTCAAAATCCATGCCGTCCCGCATCGAAAGGACAGGCGGATGAAGCGGCTAAAGAGGCCGCGCTGTATGTGTCGCGAAAATTCCCTAGTATATCCGGAAGATCATCAGTGCATGAAACAATGCTTCCCGCGATGAAATGCCCATCTTGCTGTAAATCTGTCTGACGTGGCTTCGTACCGTGTCGACGCTGATGTCGAGATTGTCGGCGCATTTTTCGACGACATGTCCGGACAATAGTTGCTGGACGACCCTGTCTTCTGCAGGGGTCAGCCCGAAATAGGAGCGGTAGCCGGCATATTGCGCTTCATGATCCTGATTTTGCCGCCGCAGTTCGATGCCATACAGGGCATCCTGCTCCACGGCGTCCGGCAACATCCGGGCGACCAGCAGAATGTCGTCATCGCCGGTTTTGACGCCTGCATGCACCAGAATATCTTCATCATGCAGTTTCGACAGTTCGCTGGTCAACGACCCCAATCCGCAACCGGTCAGGAGCATCATCGAGTCCCCCTTGGTCTCGATCCATCTTTTTTCTGTCAAAATGTTTCTGGCGGACCGATTGGCCCAGATGATCATGCAATCTGCGTTAACGATCATGCGCGCGGTTCTGTCGGCATTCAGCCAGCCGAATGCCGCATTATGCACCAATGCCTTGTGGTCCGCCATACATCCCCCACCTCTTATATTCTCCGAACTTATTATTATTTTTCAATGTCCTGAATGGACATCCATCTAGCCGGAGACGGGCGACCGCAAATTAACATTACATTAATATCTTGTTCTCACCAATTTTGGTGATGCGAATCGTTGAGGTTCGATCTTACACATGCGCCATCACGGTGAGCAATGAGCATCTTTGCAACCTGATATAGCCACCTAATTTGCCCGATGGTGCAACTATAGCTGCGCCAATGGCAAATATTCGTGCTTAAAATGATTGTTTGATTGCGGGTCGCTTCGCAGTTTGACGGATTTTTTGACGGGGGGGGTGCTATGAAAAGACATCCATATATTTCGGGATCGATAGTGTCGCTGGCTGCCGCTATGGCATTGCCGCAAACGGCCAGGGCTTCGGATCTCGTCTACACGCCGGTCAATCCTTCCTTTGGTGGCAATCCATTCAATTCGGCGCACCTGCTGGGTGTCGCGAACGCCATCAACAAATATAAGGATCCCACGGCCACGACCAGTTCCGATCCCGCGGCGCAGTTCCTGCGGACGCTGCAAAGCCGTCTGCTGTCCACGCTGGCGTCGCAGATCACCGAAGTCATATTCGGCGAGAATGCGCAGGAAAGCGGCCTCATCAAATTTGGCGATCAGGAAATCAGTTTCGTGCGCGGGATCGATTCCGTCACATTGACGATCAGCGATCTGGCGACGGGTTCGGTCAGCGAAATCGTGGTGCCGCTGTTGCAGGGAGCGGGCTGATGGCGCGCTTTTCATCGCTGGCGCTGGCGTCCATCGTGGCGTTGCTGGCGTCGGGTGGCTGTGCCACCAACAATCCGGCAAGCTGGCAACCGCCCACCATGGCTAAGCCGTCCCCAGTGCAGAACCGGCTGCTAGCCCTGCCCAACAGCGGCAAGCGCATTGCGATCGCCGTCTATGGCTTTACCGACCAGACCGGCCAGTTCAAGCCGACCGACGGCGTGCAGACATTGTCCCGCGCCGTGACGCAGGGGGCCACGTCCATTCTGGTCAAGGCGCTTCAGGATGCGGGAAACCGCCAGTTCTTTCAGGTGATAGAGCGCGAACGGCTGGACAATGTGCTGCGCGAACGCGCGGTCATCCGGGAAATGCGCGCATCCTATCTGGGGGAAAAACAGGTCAATCCTCAGGCCCTGCCGCCGCTGCTGTTCGCAGGGCTGCTGCTGGAAGGCGGTATCATCGGTTTCGATTCCAACGTGAAGACCGGCGGGGCCGGTGCGCGCTTTCTGGGCATCGGCGGCAGCTCGCAATATCGGGAAGATACCGTCACGCTCTATCTGCGGGCGGTCAGCGTGAAAACGGGCGAGGTGCTGACGTCGGTCAATGTGCGCAAATCGATCGCTTCGGTTGCGCTGGGGGCCAACGCGTTCCGTTATGTCGGGTTCAAGGATCTGCTGGAACTGGAAGCGGGCGTCACCTTCAACGAACCGGATCAGCTGGCCGTGCAGCAGGCCGTCGAAAAGGCGGTCTATGCCCTGATAGCGGAGGGGGCGTTGCAGGATCTGTGGTGTTTCGGCACGACCGACGATTATGCCGCAACGCTGGTCCGCGATTATGTCGCCGAACGCGAATCCATCAAGGCGGCTGATGTGAAGCTGCCGATGCGGGCGGATGGCAGTACGATTTCCGGCGCATGCCGGCCGATGACGCGGCCGACGGCGATCGCCCCTGCAACAGGCGGACGCCCGGCCGTGCCACCTACGGCCATGCCGCGCGCGGCCAGCGGTTCGTAAAGGAACATGACATGAGACATTGAAGAATTGGACTGATCCGCCGGCGACAGTGATTGGCGTCAAGACGCCGACGGATCAGATCGGACATGGTTGCGGAACCAGTCCGGAATGCGGATGAATATCCACGCCTCATAATGGCACAGATTGGCGTTGCCGGGCAAGTACCCTGCACGTCGGCATGCACAGCATCATGCCTCATCCGTCTTCCATGCTTTCCGTCGGCTGCCAGGGGCCGGTCCGGCAGCTGCTTCACCCTCCGGCCAAGGCGCGATGCCGACGCTCCGTGTCGGCATCGGGGGCAACAAAGCCCAGTTATGGAGAGTATGGCATGAAGAAGATCCTTTTGACCGCCGTGTCGGTCTTCGCACTCAGCACAGCTGCTCAGGCAAACAACTCCACCAGCAACGTCACGCAAAGCGGCAACGGCCAGAACGCGACCGTGCAGCAGTCCGGATCGATGACCGGTGGCGCATCGGACATCGTGCAGAGCGGTGCGACCAACGTCGCCAATGTGACGCAGGCCGATGACGGCACCGGCAGTACCCCGGTCCAGTCGTCGTCCGTCCTTCAGGCGGGCACCGGCAACCAGGCCGACGTCACCCAGACGATGGAAACATCCTTCAACTACCCGCCGTCGACCGAAAACCGGTCGAGCGTGTCGCAGACCGGCAACAACAACGACGCCACCGTCACCCAGAATGACGATGGCCAGAGCAGCACCATCGACCAGACCAGCAGCAACAACGTCGCGACGGTGACGCAGGGCGTGGCCGCTTCGGGTGACAGCACCTACGAAAACAGCTCCTATGTGTCGCAGGGCGGATCGGGCAGCCATGAAGCCACCGTCAGCCAGACCGGTCGCCTGAACGACAGCGCCGTCGTGCAGACCGGCTTCAACCAGTTTGCCGATGTCGACCAGAGCGGCAATGACAACACCGCCGGCGTCAACCAGAGCGGCAACAACAACCTGTCCTACACCAATCAGGGCGGCAGCGGTAACGCGGCCTACACCACGCAGGGCGGCGTTGACGGCAGCATTTCGACCATCGACCAGATCGGCGACAACAATCTGGCGGTCGTCAGCCAGACTGACGACGGCAATAATCTGAGCGCCCCGCCGCTGAACAATTCCGCCATCACCCAGGGCGGCAACGGCAATCAGGCCTATGTCGATCAGAATGCCCAGACCTTCATCCTCGACAATGTGTCGACGATCAATCAGGGCGGCGACGACAACGTCGCCAGCGTCGCGCAGAAGGATGATGCCCAGACGTCGGGTATCGTTCAGAGCGGCAGCGGCAACAGCGCATCGGTCGCGCAGGGCGTGACCCAGGTCGGCAGCGGCGACACCAGCTGGGGCAACACCAGCTATGTCAACCAGTCGGGCGATGACAATCTCGCACAGGTCGAACAGATCGCACGCAGCGGCTATTCGAACATCGCCCAGGCCGGCGACGGCAATCAGGCCTATGTGTCGCAGACCGCCTTCGACGAAACGTCCGACATCAACCAGAGCGGCGAAGACAATCTGGCGTCGGTCATCCAGTCGGGCGGATCGAACTTCGCCTACACCACCCAGTCGGGCGACGACAACCTGTCGGGCATTCTGCAGAGCGGATCGGGCAATACCGCCACCGTCACGCAGCTGACCGACGGCAACAGCTCCTACGTTACGCAGCTGGGCACCGGCAGCACCGCCACCGTCACCCAGTAAATGCATCGGGTCCGGGCCGTCATCGGCCCGGACTTTTTCTCCTTGAGGGGATAAGGTCATGAAAATCTTTCTGTTGGGCGCGGTTTCGGCGCTCGCCCTTGCCACCGCCGCCCATGCCAGCGACAGCACCAGCAACGTCACCCAGTCCGGCGCCAGCCAGAATGCGGTGGTGCAGCAAAGCGCCGCGAACAGCTCCACGTCGGAAGTCGTGCAGAGCAACGCCAATAACGACGCTTTCGTGACGCAGGCCGGGGCGGATAATCTGGCGGCGGTCAACCAGTCCGCCAATGGCGCCTATGCCGACGTCAATCAGGACAGCGGGCCGGACGCGCCGACCAGCAACGATCCGACCAACGCCGCCTGGGTTACCCAGACGGGCGCATCGACCGCCGACGTCGATCAGGATGGCGAAGGCAATCTGACCTACGTCACCCAATCGGGCGCGGGATCGAACGCCACCGTGACGCAGCTCAATGCCAACCGTCCGGGGCCGGGCATGGCCAATCGCGTCCAGACGGCCGTGGTCGAACAGGCGGCGGACGGCGCCAGCGCGTCGATCAACCAGAATGGGGAGGGCGGCTATTCGGTCATCACCCAGTCGGCGGCGGCCGACGGATCGATCGCATCGTCCGTCCAGTTTGGTGAAGATAATATCTCCAGCATCAACCAGACCGGTCCCAACAACAGCGCCACCGTCTATCAGCAGTCCGGGCCGGGCATCGCGGGCAATGGCAGCTACAGCTATGTCGATCAGAGCGGCAGCGACAATGACGCCGACGTGTTCCAGCTGGGCATCGGCAACCAGTCCTATGTCATGCAGAATGGCACGGCTGGCGAAGTCGATGTGCGGCAGGAAGGCAATGGCAACTTCTCCACCATATCGCAGACCGCGATCGGCGGCAGCAGCGTCGATGTCGACCAGAACGGCCAGAACAACTATTCCGAAGTCTATCAGGCCGCGACATCCTCTGCCGTGACCGTGGATCAGGACGGCACGTCCAACGTGTCGACCGTTGGCCAGATTGCAGGCGCATCGGTGGTCAATGTCGATCAGCTGGGCGATGGCAACTATGCGCAGGTCGGGCAGCTGACGGCGCTGGGTCTGGTCAACGTCAATCAGGACGGCACGGCCAACATCGCGACCGTCGGTCAGGCGGGGCTGGGCGTGGTCGTCAATGTCGATCAGAATGGCGACAACAACCTGTCCAACACGCAGGAAATTGCCGCCGCCGCTGCCGTTGCCGTCGATCAGGACGGGGACGACAATGAATCGCAGGTCGGTCAGCTTGGCTTCACCGCGCTGGTCGGGGTCACGCAAAATGGCGATCGCAACTATTCGTCGGTGGGTCAGGCCAGCGGTCTGGACTTCGATGCGCAGTTCAGCACCGTCAGCGTGACGCAGATCGGCGACGACAATCTGTCCAGCGTCCTTCAGGGCGGGCTGGATCAGCAGGCCGTGGTCTATCAGGATGGCGACCGGAATGAATCCGCCATTCTCCAGACCGGGGCCGATCAATATGCGGCCGTGCTCCAGACCGGCGACGACAATTATTCGTCCGTCACCCAGTCCGGATCGCTCAACATGACCTTCGTGAACCAGATGACCAATGGGAACGCATCTTATGTGACGCAGTCCGGAACGGGCAACTTCGCTTCCGTGACTCAATAACCCCCCCCGGGGCGGCGGCGGATGCTTGCGTCCGTCGCCGTTCCCCCCTTTGATGGAAGGGACAATATCATGCGACCGACGATGACAGCCCTGTTCCTGCTGACGGCTTTCCCGACCATGGCTGTCGCCCAGACGACCGCCACGATCATCAGTCGCGGGACCGGCAATATGGTGCGGGTCGATCAGTCCACGGCGGTCGCCGCACTGGTGGATATAGAACAGATTGGCGATGCTGGCCGGATCGTCGTCGCCCAGGCGGGCGGCGCCCATCGCGCCATGATCAAATCCACGGGCATCGCCAACGGCATCGCCGCCACGCAATCGGGCGCTGGCGTCAACCATGCGCGGCTTTCGACGTCCGGCAACGATAATATCGCCAATGTCGAACAGCAGGCGCAGGCAGGGGCAGGGAACGGCCTGTCGCTGGAACAGATGGGCAGCGCCAATGTCGCGAACCTGACGCAGCTGGCCTATGCCGGGATCAATGACATGGTGCTGAACCAATATGGCGACGGCAACATGGCGACGCTGAGCCAGAATGGTGACGGCAACCAGTTGTCGCTGACGCAAAACGGCAATGGCAACAATGCGCAGTTGAACCAGATCGGCAACGGCCTTGCCCTTGGGCTGACCCAGTCGGGCGGCGCGACGATCGCCATCACCCAGACGACGCCCTGATCAAAAGGATATTCGGATGCCAGGCCTGACCCTGATCCTGACCTTGCTGCTTCAGTCGGAGGCAGCATTGCCGCAGCCCGAAGCGAAGAAGGATGTCGATGTGGAGCAACTGGCGGTGCCCGGCGGGCATGTTCGGGACATGGACATTCCCAATGTCGCATCCGGGAAAGGCGCCGATCCGTCCCAGATTTCGCAGCTTCCCCCGACGCTCGACGCGCCTGTCGGCGCCAGCAAGGGCGAAGATGTGCTGAAAGGCGGCGACCAGCATGATCGCAGGCGCTTTGCCGATGAAGTCGCGCGCGTGGCGGGCACGCTGCGCGAACGCGGCCAGCAGCCGACACCCGAAGCGCTGGCGCGGGAAATCGGGCCGGATACCCTCGCTCAATATCTGAGCGTCGATCCCGCCATGCTCGACAGCTATGGCGCGATCCCCGAACATGGCGATCCTGTCCCCGTGCCGGACGGCGGCGCGATCGCGATCCCCGTTCCCCCGCAATAAGGTGCGCCGATGCGATCCCGCCTTTGCCTGTTCATCCTGATCTGGGGAATGTCCATGTCGCCCGCAGCCCATTCCGGCGATCGCGCCGCCGATCGTCCCGTCGACCTGCTGGTGGAGGAGGGGGATAGGGACGTCAGGCTGTCGGTCGTCGGCCAGTCGTCCAGCGACATCCGGGTCGATGTCGAACTGACGGTCGAAGGGGCGTCGCGCCTGCACACCCGCAGCAGCGCGACATTGCGTGCCGGTGCGCCCGCCGTCACCATCAGCCGCGCGCAGGTGCAGGCCCATGTGCCATGGCATGCACGCCTTTCGGTGTCCGGCCCGGCGATGGAGGCCTATGACATCATCCGCGGAACCCGGCTGGATCGTTGAGCGTCAGGACATGTCGCAATGTCAGGACCGGTTGGGGTCGGGGCTTGGTCGGAGACAGGGCCGGTCGGGGCGGAACGCTGCCCTGATGGATGGACCGATGCTGCCGCGCGACATACCCCACTCCCGTCCTTCCCCATAAGCCCGGCCATATAAACTTGGCCACATAAGCCCGACTTGTCAGCATAGTGGATCATTGCGGCTGTTGCGTCGTTGCCGCCTGCGATATGGCGCGCATGCCTGTCATGGGAAGGGAATAGTCGATGGCCTACACGCTGATCACCGCCAACCGCAATTACAGCAGCTGGTCGTTGCGGCCATGGTTGCTGATGCGCGTTCTGGGCATCGCGTTCGACGACCGGATCGAACCCTTCGCTGCCGCCACCAACTATGCCGCCTTCCGCAGCTTTTCTCCCACCGGACAGGTGCCGGCGCTGATCGATGAAGATCGCACCATGTGGGATTCGCTCGGCATCACCTTATATCTGGCCGATCGTCATCCCGGCGTCTGGCCCGCCGATGAGGCCGCGCGCGCTTTCGCCCAGTGTGCGGTGACCGAAATGCACAGCGGCTTTGCGACCCTGCGCAACGATTGCACCATGAATGTGGGCGTGCGCGTCGAACCGCATATGCATTCCCCGGCGCTCAACCGCGACATCGCCCGGCTGCGCGAATTGTGGGAACAGGGGCTGGACCGGTTCGGCGGGCCGTTTCTGGCGGGCAAGGCGTTTACCGCGATCGACGCCTTCTATGCGCCCGTGGCCTTCCGCGTGCGCACCTATGGTCTGGATGTCGGCCCCCATGCGCAGCGCTGGGTCGATCATATGCTGGAACTGCCCGCCATGCGTCAGTGGGAGGAGGAGGCCCTCGCCGAAACATGGCGCGAAGATAGCCATGAAGCGGAGATCGCGGCGGCGGGCCGGATCATCGAAGATCATCGGGCGGTATGATCGGAGTGTAACTTTCTTGCCCGCCTGATAGGAAAAACAGCTAAATTCGGTCCCGCACCCCCTTTCCCGGAAAGCCGGACGGGTCTAGGGGGTGGGGACTATGGTTAAATCCCGCACCCTGTATGAAAAGATCTGGGACGCGCACGTTGTCGAACGGCGTCCCGACGGCACCTGCCTCATCTATATCGACCGGCACCTCGTTCATGAAGTGACGTCGCCGCAGGCGTTCGAAGGGCTTCGCCTTGCCGGGCGCAAGGTGCGCCGCCCGGATCTGACCCTTGCGGTGCCGGACCATAATCTGCCCACGACCCCGCGCCGCGACGCGGACGGCAACCGCATCCCCATCGCCGATCCGCAAAGCGCGGAGCAGCTGGCGGCGCTGGAACGTAATGCGCCCGAATTTGGCGTGCGCCTGATCGGCGACGCGGATCGGGAACAGGGCATCGTTCATGTGGTGGGGCCGGAACAGGGCTTTACCCTGCCGGGCACGACGCTGGTGTGCGGCGACAGCCATACCAGCTCGCACGGCGCGCTGGGCGCGCTGGCGTTCGGCATCGGCACCAGCGAGGTGGAACATGTGCTGGCCACCCAGACACTGCTGCTGAAACAGTCGAAGACGATGGCGGTCGTGGTCGATGGCGAACTGGCGCCGGGCGTCACGCCAAAGGATGTCGCGCTGGCGATCTGCGGCGCCATCGGCACGGCGGGCGGCACCGGCTATGTCATGGAATATCGCGGTTCCGCGTTCCGCGACATGTCGATCGAAGGGCGGCTGACCGTTGCCAACATGTCGATAGAGGCGGGCGCGCGGTCCGGCCTGTTCGCCCCCGACGAAAAGACGTTCGCCTATATCAAGGGGCGCCCGATGGCCCCCAAGGGCGTGGATTTCGACGCGGCGGTCGCTTACTGGAAGACGCTCGTCACCGACGAAGGCGCTGTGTTCGACAAGACCGTGGTGATCGACGCCGCCGACATCGTGCCCACCGTCACCTGGGGCACCAGCCCGGAAGACGTCGTCGCGGTGACCGGCGTGGTGCCCGATCCCGGCAGCTTCGCCGATCCGTCGAAACAGGCCGCTGCGCAGAAATCGCTCGATTATATGGGCCTCGTCGCCGGGCAGAAGATGGCCGACGTCGCCATCGAACATATTTTCATCGGCAGCTGCACCAACAGCCGGATCGAGGATTTGCGCGCCGCGGCGGAACTGCTGAAGGGGCGGCACATCGCGGCGGGTATCAAGCATGCGATGGTCGTGCCCGGCTCCGGCATCGTCAAGGAACAGGCCGAATCCGAAGGACTGGACCGCATCTTCCTCGACGCCGGGTTCGAATGGCGCGAACCGGGCTGTTCGGCTTGCCTTGGCATGAACCCGGACAAGGTGCCTGCGGGCGAACGCTGCGCATCGACCAGCAACCGCAATTTCATGGGCCGTCAGGGGCCGGGGTCGCGCACCCATCTGGTATCGCCCGTCATGGCGGCGGCGGCGGCCATCACGGGTCGCCTGACCGACGTGCGCGAACTGCTGAACGGCGTGTCTGAGAAAAATGGTGAGGGGATGGTCGCATGAAGAAGATTTTCTGGGTATTGACGCTGGGCGCTCTGGCCAGCGCGGCGATGGCGGCAACGCTGGGCCGGGCCGAAGACACGCCGCCACAGGCGCAGGTGAAGAAGGCGCGTTGATGGAAAAGCTGACGACCGTCGACGGCCGGGCCTACCCGTTCGGGATGAAGAATGTCGACACCGACATCGTCATCCCGGCCCATTGGCTCAAGACCATTTCGCGCAGCGGCCTTGGCAAGGGCGCGTTCGAAGTGCTGCGCAAGGAACCGGGCAACATATTCGACGATCCGGAATATGCGGGCAGCCCGATCCTGATCGCGGGCGACAATTTCGGATGCGGGTCCAGCCGCGAACATGCCGCATGGGCATTGGGCGATCTGGGCATCAAAGTGGTGATCGCGCCCAGCTTTTCCGACATTTTTTCCGGCAATGCGTTCAAGAACGGTATCCTGACCGTCGTCCTGCCGCAGGATGCGGTGGATCGCCTGCTGGATGTGGCAAAGACCGATCCGATCCATGTCGATCTGGAATCGCAGACCGTCACCACGCAGTTTCAGGATCGTTTCAGTTTCGAAATCGATGCGTTCCGCAAACATTGCCTGCTGGGCGGCCTTGATGAAATCGGGCTGACGCTGGGCGAAGCGGACGTGATCGACGGATATGAGGCGCGTCAGGCGCAGGAACGGCCGTGGCTCGTGCCCGCCGCCGTTGCCTAATCGCGCGACTCTGCCTATCAATTACTGCAATCATGGTACGCAACGGGGCTTTTGACGCATGACCACCTTCGACGATCGCGAACGGGCGTTCGAAAATATGTTTGCCCACGATCAGGAAATGCAGTTCCGCATTCAGGCGCGCCGCAATCGGCTGCTGGGTGAATGGGCCGCTGCGAAAATGGGCCTGACGCCTGAAGAAACCGACGCCTATGCCAAGGCCGTGGTACAGGCCGACTTCGAGGAAGCGGGCGATGAAGATGTCATCCGCAAGCTGCTGGGCGACATGACGCAGGCTGGTCTCGACATCGACGAAGCCGGTGTGCGCACCGCGCTGGACGAACAGGCGGTGATCGCCCGCCGCATGTTCATCGAAGCACAATAAGGGCGCACGATCCATGCCGATGGCAGCCGATGAGATTGCGGACATGATCCGCGCGGCGATTCCCGATGCGCAGGTCGAAATTACCGACCTGGCCGGGGATGGCGATCATTATGCGGCGAAGGTCGTGTCCGAAAGCTTTCGCGGGATGACCCGCGTGGCGCAACAGCGCGCGGTCTATGCGGCGCTGGGCGGTCGCATGGGCGGCGTGCTGCATGCCTTGCAACTGACCACCGGGCTTCCCAATTAACGCGCATATATTCGCGCCCGCGCGCCGGGCGCCAGACAGGAATGGAATATAATATGACCGACGCCGTGCAGCAGCGGATTGCCGACATCGTCAATGGCAATGACGTGGTGCTTTTCATGAAGGGCACGCCGCTTTTTCCGCAATGCGGTTTTTCCAGCCGCGCCATCGCGATCCTGGAACATCTGGGCGTCGCCTATGACACGGTGGACGTGCTGCAGGATCAGGCCGTGCGTCAGGGCATCAAGTCCTTTTCCGACTGGCCGACCATTCCCCAGCTTTATGTGAAGGGCGAATTTGTGGGCGGCAGCGACATCATGATGGAAATGTATGAAGCCGGTGAGCTTCAGCAGCTGATGACCGATCAGGGCGTCGCCGCCGCCAGCTGATCCGGCCTTCGGTCGATCGAACAGGAAAGGGCGATCCGGCAGCGGGTCGCCCGTTTGCTTTTGGGACGGAGTCCCGGCGACTGCCCGCGCAATCCGCCTTTCAGCAATCGTCCATTTCGGGCGGCGCCAGTTTTTCATGCGGTCCGTCGATCCAGAGGCGGCAGATATGCTCCGCCCCGTCCCGCGTGCAGCTGATCGATCCGCTCCCTTTATGCAGGCCGCTTGCGCCACATTCCGATCGTGCGCCCTTGCCGGGCATGCGGTCGTAAAGCTGCCTGGCGGCTTGGCCGGTCACGATCATTTCGACCACGCCATCGTCATGCGGGAAGGCCCTTGCCGATCCATCGTCCGTCATGGCGCCCGACACAGGCGGCCCCGCACCGATCAGCAGAAGGGGGCCGATACTCAGCAAAGCCAGCTTGTGCCTCATGGGGTCACCTTCGTCAGTTCGATCTGATCGTCCATGGGTTCGGCCGCCACCGCCAGCATCTGCCGATGCAGCAATGCCCGGCTGGGAAAGGTACAGCTGGCCGCCGACTGCGGATCGCGCGCGACCGATCCGCCATGTGCGCGGACGATCGCGCCTGTCTCCGCATCGCATGGCAGGATGGAGATCAGCATTTTGTCATCCCGATTGTCCAGCAACAGATACATGGCCTTGGGCGCGCGATCCGCACTGGCGGGATCGATTTTCTGTAACTGGACGATGAAGCGGCCCGGATAGTCGCTGCCCAGCGGAATGGTCAGCGCCTGCATCGGATGATCGCCGCCTTCGATCGACAGGCTTTTGTCCGCCCGCTGGCGGATCGTGATCCGGTCGCCGTCCGCCATGTCGGACCCGGCCTCGCTCATCCGATATACGCCCTCGGCAATGGCCGGCGCGGCATCCGCCGCCGTGTAGAAGGGCAGGCCGCTCCAGCAGGCGGACAGGGGCCATATCGCGGCCAGCAGGAACAGGTATCGCATGGGCGTGTCGGTCCTGACGGATGAATGTCAGGCATCAGCATATCGCGCTTTCCCTCCCGAAATCCATGGCTTTGCTGCGCGATTGCCGACGCGTCTGCGTGCGCCATGCTAATAGGACTTTCCAGCTCCGATTTCTGCGACTAGAGGGGCGCATCCCCGGGGGGCCGCTCATGCGTGGCTGAGAGGTGGTTGGCAGACCACGACCCGCTGAACCTGATCCGGCTGATTACCGGCGTAGGGAGGGCACAGCGGCACGCCGCCAGTCCCTCCGCGTGGAGTGGACGTAAGATGACGATGAACTACAGGATTTTTGCCAGCCGGGCCGCATTGGCGATCGCCCTGATCCTTCCCCCGCACGCTGTCGTTGCGGCAGAGGATGATCAGCAGGATCGCGCGACCATAGAGGTGACGGGCTATCCCGATCCGCAGGGCCTTCTGCCCGATCAGACCGCGCCAAAGGCCGTCAGCTCGATCGCCGAAGCCTTCATCGGCAAGCAGGCGCCGACCCTCAACGCCTTTCAGCTGGTCAACCTGCTGCCCGGCGCGAATGTGTCGTCCAGCGATCCCTATGGCCTGTCCGCGACGTCCAGCCTGACCCTGCGCGGTCTGGGGCAGGATCAGATCGGGGTGCTGCTGGAAGGCGCGCCGCAAAATGACATCGGTTATTATTACGCCTATCCCTCGCAATTCGCCGACGCGGAAAATGTCCGCCAGATCGCGCTGTCGCAGGGCGCGGCCGACATCGATGCGCCGGTCGTCGCGGCGGCGGGCGGCACGCTGTCGCTGACGCTGGACGATCCGAAGGCGACGATGGGCGCTTTGGTCAACCTGTCGGCCGGTTCCTACGACCAGCGTCGCGCCTTCCTGCGTTTCGACACGGGCGACATCGGGGGCAGCGGCGTCAGGGCATTTCTGTCCTATTCCAATAACCGCGCGGACAACTGGCGCGGGCCGGGCCATGACAGGCGCCAGCATATCGACGCGAAGCTGCTGCACGAATGGGGGGAGGGCAACCGCGCCAGCCTCGCCATCTCCTATAATGACGCGATTACCTCCACCTATCCCAGCCCGACCATGGCCGACTGGAAAGCCGATGGACGCGGTTTCAACTTCACGAAAACATATGGCGATGGCGATACCAGCTATTGGCGGCTGTACCGCGCGCCATTCCGCAATCTCTATTTCGCCGCGCCCGTGCATATCCGGCTGACCGACGCGCTGGCGTTCGACAGCAGCGCCTATCTGCAAATGGGGCACGGCAATTCGCCCTATGGGACGCAACTTGCCACGACCGGCAATTATCTGGGCACCGAAGAACTGACCCAGCCGATCGCGCTGCCCGGCGCGGTCGATGGCGTTGCGACGGTGCTGGGCAACTGGACCGGCAGGCAGAGGCGCGTGGGCGATGTGAGCAAGCTGACGCTTCAGGCGGGCAATCACAGGATCGTCGCCGGCCTGTGGTTCGATTATGGCACGGACCGCGTGACGCAAAGCTATACCTCGGTCGATGCAAATGGTCGTCCGTTCGACGCCTGGGGTTATCAGGACAAGGCGATCCGGACCGCCGACGGCCGCCTGCTTGCCTATGAAAATCAGCGCACGGTCACCGTGACGAAGGGCTTTTTCCTGTCGGACAGCATCGCGCTCACCCCGCGCCTGACGATCGATGCGGGGTTCAAGGGCGTCAGCCTGCTGCGCAACGGCCGCAATTATCTGCCCGGCCCGCAGTCGAAGGTTCATGTCGACAGCTTCGCCGCCCTGCCGCGCGCGGCGGTGCATTACCGGCTGGACGACCGGCAGCAACTGTTCGCCAACATCACCACCAACTTCCGCACGCCCAATGAATTTGCGCTCTACAACGCCTATTATGACGGCGAACTGGTATCGCAGGGCACCGATGCGCTCAGGAATGAATATAGCGTCTCTCAGGAACTGGGCTATCGCTATATCGGGCCGAACCTGTCCTTTTCGCTGACGGCCTTTCACTATCATTTCCGCAATCGGCAGGTGGCGACCGTGGTCAACAGCGGCGGCGCGCTGGTCAATGCGACGATCAACGGGGGAAGCCAGACCAGCTACGGTCTGGACGGCGAGATCGACTGGCGTCCGGTGCAGGGTTTCAGCCTCTATGCGTCCGGCGAATATCTGCACACGCGCCTTGACGACGATCTGATGGTGGGCAGCGACCTTTTGCCGACGAAGGGCAAGCGGGCGGTGGCCAGCCCGCGCTTCCAGTTCGGTCTTGGCAGCACCTATGACGATGGTCGCCTGTTCGGCAGCGCGGCGCTCAAATATGTCGGCCGCCAATATGCGACCTTCATGAACGACGAAAGCATTCGGGGCTATGCCACGCTGGACATGGCGATCGGCCTGCATCTGGCCGGGCTGATCGACGCGCAGCGCATGGATGTGCGGCTGAACGCCATCAACCTCACCAATCCGCGCGTCCTGTCGGGCATTCAGGCGATCGGCAGCAATGCGGGCGATGTCGTCGGCCGCAACGGCACGCTGATCGCGGGATCGGCGCCGGGCTATTATATCGGCAGCGGCCGCGCCTTCGTGGTCACGCTGTCGCGGGCCTTCTGACGATGAGCGGCGGCCATCTGGTGCATGGCATGGGCATGGCGCTGGAAACGCCAACATGGCCCGCCATCACCATGGCCGATGCGCAGGCGGTGCTGGCCCATTTCCCGGCGGCGGGGCGGCTGGTCGACCTTCACTGGCATTCGCCGCGTCCCTTCTCGGCGGCGGCGCTGATCGACACCGACAGGGGCCTGCATTTCCTCAAACGCCATCACCACCGGCTCCGCACCCCTGCCGCTCTGGTGGAGGAACATCGCTTCATGGCGCATCTGCGCGCCGCGGGCCTCTGTGTGCCCGAAATCGTGTCGACGGCGGACGGCGACAGCGCGGTGGCGCTGGGCGAATGGACCTATGAACTGCATCGCGACGCGCCGGGGGCGGACCTGTATCGCGACCGACAGTCATGGACGCCTTTCCTGTCGTCCGGCCATGCCCATGCGGCGGGGGAGGCGCTGGCCCGGCTCCATCGCGCATCGCGCGATTTCGCGGCGCCCGCGCGCGGCCCGCACCCCCTGATCGCCAGCTTCACCATTCTGCCTGCGCTTGATCCGATGGCAGCGGCGCAGGCCTATGTCGCCGCTCGTCCGGCCCTGTCCGGCTGGCTGGCGGACAGGGCATGGCAGCGGGAACTGGCGCGGTTGATCGCTGCACTGGGGCAGGGGCTGTCCGAACGGATGGCGGGGCAGCCTGCGCTCTGGACCCATGGCGACTGGCATCCGTCCAACCTGCTCTGGACCGATGGGGGCGGGGTCGCCGCCATATTGGACTTCGGACTGGCGACGCGCAGCTGCGCGCTGCACGATCTGGCCATGGCGATCGAGCGCGCCGCCTTTCGCTGGCTGGATCTGGGCAACGACGATGCGATTGGCGATGTGGACGCCGCCATGGCGATCATCACCGGCTATCGCGGCGTCGCGCCCATCGCCGCTTCGGACATGGAAACGCTCATTGGCCTGTTGCCGCTGATCCATGTGGAATTTGCCCTGTCGGAAATCGACTATTTCGCGGGCATCGTCGGCGATCCTGATCAGGCCGCCATCGCATGGCAGGATTATCTGGTCGGCCATGCGGACTGGTTCCTGTCCGTGGCGGGGCAGGATTTCCTGCGCCGCCTGATGGAAAGGGCCATGGCCTGATGTCGTTTCTGGAAATCTTCGCCGTCGTCATCAGCTTCCTCGGCATCTGGCTGACCGCGAAACGGAGGATGCTGTGCTGGCCGGTCAACCTGCTGGCCTGCGCGCTCTATTTCAAAATCTTCCTTGATGTGCGCCTGTATGCCGACATGGCGTTGCAGGCGCTGTTCGGCGGCGCCGTCCTGTATGGCTGGTGGCAATGGGCGCAGGGCAGAGAGGATAGGGGGCAGGTCGTCGTGATGCCCCTGCCGCCGATGCGCGCGCGCTGGAGCCTTGCCATCGGCGCGGTCGGCGCGCTGGTCATCGGCGGGCTGATGCATCGCTTTACTGACGCCGCGCTCCCATGGCTGGACGCGGCACTCAGCAGCTTCAGCCTCGTCGCGCAATATTGGACCGCGCGGCGTCACCGGGCCAGCTGGCTGCTGTGGATCATCCTCGACATCATCTATGTCGGCATGTTCGCGTTCAAGCATCTGTGGCTGACGGCGGGCCTCTATGCTGCGATGATCCTGCTCGCCATTCTGGGTTACTTGCGCTGGCGGGACGGGGCCGTCGAACCGGGGGCGACCTCGCCCGGTCGAAATACGGGCAAAGCTCATAATCCGTAAGGGTAATTCGAGATATATACGATTAATGTCCCATTTACCGGTACTTAATCCCAAATTATGCTCCGTATTTCATCGCGCAAAAAAGTGTATTCGTCGCATGATCATTGATGGTGCGGATGCTGCGGGCTTATCCCACGCGCAGGAAGTTTAGCGTTAAATCATACATTCAGCTTTCGGTTTAGCCGCCGATCTTCCTGACAAGATTATTATAAAGTAAATTGGGAGAGAGATATGAAGGCGTGGTGGATTCCGGCTGCGTTGAGCGCAGGCTGCTCATTATCGTCGCTGATCGTGGCACAGGCCATGGCGGCGGAACCACAATCGGCCGATGTCGCCGCGCCCGCATCCTCCAGCGTTGCGCCACAGGCGTCCGGGTCGATCGACGATGATCAGGCCAATGCCGCCGAAATCGTCGTGACCGGCATCCGCGCCAGCCTCAGTTCCTCTGCCCAGACAAAGCGCAACGCCGAACAGATCGTGGATTCGATCAGCGCGGTCGAAGTCGGCAAGTTCCCTGACGCCAACATCGCGGAATCGCTGCAACGCATCACCGGCGTCGCCATCGACCGTTCCGGCGGCGAAGGGCAGTTCATCACGGTTCGCGGCCTTGGCCCGGAATTCAACACCGTCCTCGTCAACGGCCGCGTCATGGCGACGGACAATGCGGGCCGTGAATTTTCGTTCGACGTGCTGTCTTCGAACATGATCCAGCGCACCGACATCTTCAAATCGTCCGTGTCCGAATTGCAGGAAGGCGGCATCGGCGCCACCGTCAACATCGTGACCGCCCGCCCGCTGGAAGGGCGGGACGGCTTCCACGCCACCGCGCAGATCGGCGGCATATATGACACGCTGCGGGAAAAGGCGTCGCCCGACATGGCGGCCAACCTGTCCTACGCCAATCCGGAAAAGACGTTCGGCATCGTGCTGGCGGGCAGCTATACCAAGCGCCGCAACCAGATCGATACGATCGCTGTCGACGGGTGGATCAACGGTCGGCCCGACATCGTGTCGATGATCGGCGGCGTGCCCACATTGCTGACCGGGTCCGACCCGCGTTATCCGGTCGAAGGCAATGTGAACATGCCGCAAAGCCTTTATTATCAGCGGGCGCAGGAATCGCGTGAGCGCATCAACCTGTCCGGCACGCTCCAGTATAAGCCCGCTGACAATCTGGAAATCACCATCGACGGCATCTACTCGAAATTCAATGTTTCGGGCGTGACGCGCAAGATGGATAACTTCATGGCGGCGCCCTATTTCGAGCCGACCTTCGATGAAAACGGCACCGCGACCAGCCTGACGATGATCGGTCGTGACTTCATCAATCAAAACCCGCAATTCCTGGCCGATTATGGCGACCGGCTGGTCAACAACGGCGTCAATGCCAAGATCGACCATGTCTACAATCTGACCAACCGCAAATCCGACAGCTATCAGATCGGCGGTAATGTGAAGTGGCAGCCCGCCGACAATATCGAACTGAGGTTCGATGCGTCGATGACCGGCGCGAACCGGAAATCGCCCAACAAATATCTCGTGATAGGTGGCCTGCTGCCCTACAGCTATGATTTCCAGCTGGACGGCGGCGGCGGTATCCCGACCGTGTCGTTCGACAATGCGATCATCAACGATCCCAACGCGATGCGCCTGCACTATATGGGCATCGACAATAACCGGTCGCGCGACCGTGGGTCGGAATTCCATTTCGACACCAAATGGGACATCGACGATTCCGTCCTGAAATCGGTGCAGATCGGCCTGTCCTATACGCAGCGGCGCAAGATCAACCGGTCGTTCAACAACAGCGATTCCAGCTGCACCTATTGCGGTTATCAGATCCCGATCCCCAACGGCCTTCTGTCGGCCTATGACTGGAGCGACCTGCTGGGTGGCGGGCGGAACATTCCGCCCACGGCGTTCGAATTCGATGCCGACGCCTTCCTCGACTATCTGAACGATCCCGCCACGCTGGCCATCCCCAGCAACGGCCGTACCCCTGAAGAACAGGCCGCCTTCGCGCAGCAGATGCTGGCGCTGGACGGCGGACCGTTCGGGGTGCGCGAACAGCTGCGCGGCACGGTCAATGTCCGCGAAAGGCTGACGGCGGGCTATATCAGCATGCAGTTCGGCGGACCGCGCTGGACCGGCAATGTCGGCATGCGCGTGGTGAAGACCGACGTTCTGTCGTCCGGCTTCAACACCCCGGTCACCAGCATCGCCAACACGCCGGGCGACGACACCCTGCAATATACCTATGGTCCCGCCACCGCGGTTTCGGTCAGCAACAGCTATGTGAACGCGCTTCCGTCCGCGAACGTCAAATATAATCTGACCGACGACCTGATCGTCCGTGCGGCCTATTCGGAAACGATCACCCGGCCGACGCTGACCGACCTTGGCGTCAACAATGACTTTGGCGGGCGCATTTCCGTGCCGCAATCGTCGGGCGGCAATCCGTCGCTGCGGCCGTTCCGTTCGACCAATTATGATGCGTCGATCGAATGGTATATCTCGCGGGTCAGCTATGTCAGCGTCGGCGGCTTCTACAAGGATCTGTCCGACTTCCTGGAACTTCAGACCCTGCCGGTCGAACGGTTCGGGCGCATATTCCAGGATACCCGCACCCGCAACGGTCAGAGTGGCAAGATCAAGGGCGTGGAAGTCGGCGGCCAATATTCCTTCGATGCGCTGGGTGGTTTCGCGTCGGGCTTCGGCGTGACTGGCAACTATACCTATGTGTCGAGTTCGGCGAAGCGGGATCAGGCGCTGAACGATTATCCCTGCGGCTATAACGGCCTGTCGCCCCATTCGGCGAACGGCAGCGTCTTCTTCGAAAATTACGGTCTGTCGGCGCGCGTATCCTATAACTGGCGGTCGGATTATCTGCGCAATTGCCGCGACAGCCAGTCCCGCCCGCGCAACCGGTCATCCTATGGCCAGTGGGACTTCAACATCTCCTACGACCTGACGCCCAATTTCCAGGTCTATCTGCAGGGCGTGAACGTCACCAATGAAAAGGTGAACGAATGGTCGGCGGTGAAGGATCGGTTCCTGCTGCTGCAGGATACCGGCGCCCGTTACAATTTTGGCGTCCGCGCGAAATTCTGATCGGATAGCGGGCCTGAAACGGGCTGATAGGGCAAGGCCCGCTCCACCTTCCCGATCCTGCGATCGGGTTGGCGGGGCGGGCCTTGTCGTGTGCGTCTTATCTCCATCCTCCGCGCCGGTGATGGCGCGGGCGGCGGCAATGGCGGAAAATCAGCGTTCGATCTGGCTGACGTCGCGCACCGCGCCCTTGGCGGCATTGGTGGTCATCGCGGCATAGGCGCGCAGCGCCGGGGACACTTCGCGCTTGCGACCAAAGGGCTTCCACGCCCTGGCCCCGCGCGATTCCATCTCCGCACGACGCTCGGCCAGCAACGCATCGTCCAGATCGACCTTGATGACGCGCGCCGGGATGTCGATGACGATGGGATCGCCCGTCTGCACCAGCGCGATCATGCCGCCTTCCGCCGCTTCGGGCGACACATGGCCGATCGACAGGCCCGACGTGCCGCCGGAAAAGCGCCCGTCGGTGATGAGCGCGCATGCCTTGCCCAGCCCCTTGGATTTCAGATAGCTGGTCGGGTATAGCATTTCCTGCATGCCCGGCCCACCCTTTGGCCCTTCATAGCGGATGATGACGACGTCGTTCGCCTTGACCTCATTGCCAAGGATGCCCGCAACCGCCGCGTCCTGACTTTCATAAACCCGCGCCGTGCCGTGGAAGACGAGGATGCTTTCATCCACGCCCGCCGTCTTCACGATGCAGCCTTCGGGCGCCAGATTGCCGTAAAGGACCGCGATGCCGCCATCCTTGGAAAAGGCGTGTTCGACCGAGCGGATGACGCCCTGCTCACGGTCTGTGTCCAGTTCCTCCCACCGTTCCGACTGGCTGAACGCCACCTGCGTCGGCACGCCGCCGGGCGCGGCGCGATAGAAGTTGCGGACCTCTTCGCTGTTGGTGCGGCCGATGTCCCAGCGGGCCAGTGCTTCGCCCATGGTGCGGCTGTGCACAGTCGGCAACGACGCGTCGATCAGCCCGCCACGCTCCAGTTCGCCCAGGATCGCCATGATGCCGCCTGCGCGGTGGACATCCTCCATATGCACGTCGTTCTTGGCAGGCGCGACCTTGCACAGGCATGGCACCCGGCGCGACAGCCGGTCGATGTCGGCCATGGTGAAATCGATGCCGCCCTCGAAAGCGGCGGCCAGCAGGTGCAGCACCGTGTTGGACGATCCGCCCATGGCGATGTCCAGGCTCATCGCATTTTCGAACGCGGCGAAATTGGCGATGTTGCGCGGCAGGACGCTGTCGTCATCCTGCTCATAATAGCGCTTGGTAATGTCGACGATCAGGTGCCCGGCTTCGCGGAACAGCCGCTCGCGGTCGGCATGGGTCGCCAGCGTGGACCCATTGCCCGGCAGCGACAGGCCCAGTGCTTCGGTCAGGCAATTCATCGAATTGGCGGTGAACATGCCCGAACAGCTGCCGCAGGTGGGGCAGGCCGACCGTTCGATGGTCTTCACTTCTTCGTCGGTGTAGCATTCGTCGGCGGCAACGACCATGGCGTCGACCAGATCCAGCGCAACCTTCTTGCCGCGCACGATCGTCTTGCCCGCTTCCATCGGCCCGCCCGAAACGAAGACGACGGGGATGTTGAGGCGCATCGCGGCCATCAGCATGCCGGGCGTGATCTTGTCGCAGTTGGAAATGCACACGATGGCGTCCGCGCAATGGGCGTTGACCATATATTCCACGCTGTCGGCGATCAGGTCGCGGCTGGGCAGGGAATAGAGCATGCCGCCATGGCCCATGGCGATGCCGTCATCGACCGCGATGGTGTTGAACTCCTTGGCGACACCGCCCGCCGCTTCGATTTCCCGCGCGACCAGCTGGCCCAGATCCTTCAGATGGACGTGGCCCGGCACGAACTGGGTGAAACTATTGGCAATCGCGATGATCGGCTTGCCGAAATCCTCGTCCTTCATGCCCGTTGCGCGCCATAGGCCACGCGCGCCCGCCATGTTGCGGCCGTGGGTGGTGGTGCGGGAACGATAGGCAGGCATGACTCACAATCCTTCAGACAATGGTGCGGCCCCTCTACAGAGTGTAACGCCGGTGTGAAACATTTTATTCCTCATAGGCGGCAAATTCTGTCATTTTATTACGAGGTGCTTGCGGCGATGACGATCCCCATCCTGTCCCACGATGGGACCGGCCCGTCGCGGCGCCAAAGCCGGGCTGGCGCTGGCGGCAATCATGGTTAAGAAACCATTATGCCTTTTCCGCCTGCTTTTCTGCGTGCCTCTGCCCTGGCGTCCGTGCTGGGTCTGTCGCTGATGGCGGGCGGATCGGCCGATCCGGCGCAGGCACAGGCGCAGGTGGGGCAGGCGCTGGGGGAACAGGCGCTGGCGCCCGGCGGCTATCGCTGGCTGGGGGCGGGGCCATGGGATGGTCCCATCTATATGGTCATCAGCATCGAACGGCAGATGATCCATGTCTATAGCGGCGATCAGCTGATCGGCATGGCCAGCGTATCGACCGGGGCAAAGGGGCATCGCACCCCGACCGGCGATTTCCCGATATTGCAGAAACGGCAATGGCACCGCTCCAACCTGTACAGTAATGCGCCCATGCCCTTCATGCAGCGGCTGACATGGGCCGGCATTGCCCTGCATGCCGGGCATAATCCGGGCTATCCCGTCAGCCATGGCTGCATTCGCCTGCCCTATGCCTTCGCGCGGCAGCTGTTCGCGCTGACGCGTATCGGCATGCCGGTGGAAGTGACGCAGGGGCGCCTCAGCGCCGCGCTGAAATATGATGCGCTGATCCTTGGCGATCCGGGCAGCAGCGTCGTCACCTTCACGCAGGACCGGCCGGGACCGGCGCGCCCCGCCATGCCTCCCGCGCGGATGGACGACGTCCCGATGCTACAGGTCGATCCGGCGATTTTCGGCAGCTGGGGACGTCGGGATCGTTAGGCCGCGTTCGTCGTTCCTTCGACGGCGCTTTCCCTGGGGCCGGTCATCCCGCATGACGGGTCGCCACGCCGGTTGAAGGAGCATCGATGCAGGCCGATCCACGACAGCCATATGCGCATCCCCATTCGCCCTTGCCCCGGCGATCCCTGGCGGTGGCGGCGCTGTCCACCATCGTCGAATGGTATGACTTCACCCTCTATCTCTATTTCGCGACGGTGCTCTCGCGCATCTTCTTCGGCGGCGGCGCAGGGGGGCTGGGGGATGCGCTGGCGGGCTTTGCGCTCGCCTATCTGATGCGGCCGGTTGGCGCGATCGTCTTTGGCCATATCGGCGATCGATACGGGCGGCGGCGCACGATGATCCTGTCGATGGCGATGATGACCGCCGCGATGCTGGCGACGGCGATGCTGCCCACCCATGCGCAGGTCGGCCCGGCGGCGGGATGGCTGATGATCGGCCTGCGTTGTCTGATGGCCTTTTCCGTCGGCGGCGAATATACCGGCGTGGTCGCCTATCTGCTGGAGGGCGCGCCCAATGATCGCCGCGGGCTGGTGACTTCCCTTGCGTCGGCGGCCAGTGAAGTGGGCGCCCTGCTGGCGGCTGGCGTGTCCGCGCTGACGGTCGCATCCCTCAGCGAAGCGGCGCTTGCCGGATGGGGCTGGCGCATCCCGTTCTTCGTCGGCGCGGCATTGGCCGGGATCATCCTTCTGGCCCGATCCACGATGGAGGAATCCCCGGACTTCCTGCGCCAGCAACGGGCCGCCACCACGCCCACATCGCCGCTGCGCCACAGCCTGCGCCATCACCGCGCGGCCATCGGCCGGGGTTTCGCGATTTCGGCGCTGGGGTCGATCAGCTATTATGTCGGCATCACCTATGTGCCCAGCTTCCTGTCCGCCATGGGCGCGACCGGCGAAGCGGACGCCCTGTGGCTGTCCACGCTGGCGGCGCTGGCCGTCATCATGGTGACGCCGCTGACGGGCTGGTTGACCGACCGGGTGGGGCGCAGGCCGGTGCTGGTCGGCCTTGCGATCGCGGGCGTCCTGTTGCCGATGCTGCTGTTTCTGATGATGCAGGGCGGTTTCGCCATGGCGCTGGCGGGCGCGGTGCTGCTCGCCTGTCTGGGCGGCGCGGTCAGCGCGGTCGGCGCGGTCGCCACCGCCGAACAGTTTCCGGGGGAAGGGCGCCTCAGCGGCCTGGCCTTCGGCGCGACCAGCGCGACGGCGCTGTTCGGCGGGCTGACACCGTGGCTGGCGCATCATGTGGTGGAAGGCAGCGGCTGGGCGGCGGCGCCCGGCGCGATGATCGCGCTGGTGGCGCTCTGCGTGCTGCCGGTGCTGATCGCCCTGCCGGAAACGGCACCCGGTAAAATGAGGCCGGAAACGGCGCCGCGCAAAATGAAGGCGGCCGATCCGTCGCCGGACTGGCCGCCTGTATCATAGTAACGCGTTCGGGGCGTTATGCCGCCTGCGCCGCATCCTCGCTGGCGGGCAGGCGGATCAGGTAATCGAACGCCGACAGGGCCGCCGTCGATCCTGCGCCCATGGCGATCACGATCTGCTTATACGGCACGGTTGTGCAGTCGCCCGCGGCGAAGATACCCGGCTGGCTGGTTTCGCCACGCGCGTCGATCTCGATTTCGCCACGCGGCGACAGGGCGATCGCGTCCTTCAGCCATTCGGTGTTGGGCACCAGACCGATCTGGACGAAAATCCCTTCCAGTTCGATGTCATGTTCCGTGCCATGGTTGCGATCCTTGTAGGACAGGCCCGTCACCCGTTCGCCATTGCCGTCCACCTTGGTGGTCAGCGCCGACGTGATGATCTTCACGTTCGGCAGGCTGGCGAGTTTCCGCTGCAACACCGCGTCGGCGCGCAGCTGGCTGTCATATTCGATCAGCGTCACATGGGCGACGATGCCGGCAAGGTCGATGGCCGCTTCCACGCCGCTATTGCCGCCGCCGATCACCGCCACGCGCTTGCCCTTGAACAGCGGGCCGTCGCAATGCGGGCAATAGGCAACGCCCTTGTTGCGATATTCCTCTTCGCCCGGCACGCCCATCTGCCGCCAGCGCGCACCGGTGGACAGGATGATCGTGCGGCCTTTCAGCGACGCGCCATTTTCCAGCACGACTTCATGATAACCGCCCTCGGTCCTGGCCGGGATCAGCTTCGCCGCCTTTTGCAGGTTCATGATCTCGACATCATAATCCTTCACATGGGCTTCCAGCGCGGACGCCAGCTTCGGCCCTTCGGTGCGCGACACCGAAACGAAATTCTCGATGTCCATCGTGTCCAGCACCTGACCGCCGAAACGTTCGGCCGCCACGCCGGTGCGGATGCCCTTGCGCGCGGAATAGATGGCGGACGCCGCGCCAGCGGGACCGCCGCCGATCACCAGCACCTCGAACGGATCCTGTTTGCGGATCTTTTCGGCTGCCTTGGCTTCCGCGCCACTGTCGATCTTGGCGACGATCTGTTCCAGTTCCATGCGGCCCTGACCGAAAGGTTCGCCGTTCAGGAAGATGGTGGGCACGGCCATCACCTTGCGCGCGTCCACTTCGTCCTTGAACAGCCCGCCGTCGATGGCGACATGGCTGATCCGGGGGTTGAGCACGCTCATCAGGTTCAGCGCCTGCACCACATCGGGGCAGTTCTGGCACGACAGCGAGAAATAGGTTTCGAACGCGAAATCGCCGTCCAGATCCTTTACCTGCTGGATGACGTCCTGCGCCGCCTTCGACGGGTGGCCGCCGACCTGCAACAGCGCCAGAACCAGCGACGTGAACTCATGCCCCATGGGTAGGCCGGCAAAGGTCACGCCGATGTCGGTGCCGACACGGCGGATCATGAAGCTGGGCTTGCGCTTGTCGGCGCCCGTCACGACGCTGACCTTGTCGGACAGCTGCGCGATGTCGTTCAGCAATTCGCCCATTTCGCGCGACTTCACGCCATCGTCCAGCGACGCCACCAGCTCGATGGGCTGCGTGATGTTCGCCATATAGGCCTTCAACTGGCCCTTGAGATTTGCATCCAACATCTTGTGCTACTCCATGGGGTTGGCGCGCCGCTGCGGGGCACGCACGCATCGGGCGGAAAAGTGGAAACCGGTTTTTCCAAAAACCTGATGCGAAAACAAAAGCTCTCCTGTTGCCGGGATGGTGCGACCCGAAGGCCCGGCAAGGAAGATAGTCATGAATTTCGGTATAAAAACCCCGCCGGGCCGGGGAGCGTTCTGCTCGACCCGGTCCGGCAGGTGCCTTCTCAGGACTTTATTTTTAGATCTTGCCGACCAGGTCGAGCGAAGGAGCCAGCGTTTCGGCGCCTTCTTCCCACTTGGCGGGGCACACTTCACCCGGATGGCTGGTCCAGTACTGAAGCGCCTTCACCTTGCGCAGCAGTTCGGCGGCGTTACGGCCGACGCCTTCGGGGGTGATTTCAACCAGCTGGATCACGCCTTCGGGATCGAGCACGAAGGTGCCACGATCGGCCAGGCCGACGCCTTCGCGCAGCACGCCGAACTGGTTCGAAATGTCGTGGTTCTGGTCGCCCAGCATGTAATAGTTGATCTTGCCGATGGCGGGCGAGGTGTCGTGCCATGCCTTGTGGCAGAAATGCGTGTCGGTCGACACCGAATAGACTTCGACGTCCATGCCCTGCAGGGTGGGGTAGATGTCGGCCAGATCTTCCAGTTCGGTCGGGCACACAAAGGTGAAGTCGGCCGGGTAGAAGAAGAATATGGCCCACTTGCCCTTCACGTCGGCATCGGTGACGTCAACGAACTTGCCTTCCTTGTAGGCGGTCGCCTTGAAGGGCTTGAGGGGAGTGTTGATAAGAGCCATGGGCTGTCCAGTTCCTTTGGAGGGTTGCTGTTGCCCCACCCATGTAGGGAAGCGGATGATTCGTGGGAAATTGCTTTTCTCGGATGTGTTAAGTGAGAAAAACGATCAATGCCTGTCGAATTGATCGAACGATCCGTCTTCAACCTGTAATATCGCGTTCATGGCCTCCTCGACCATCGCCTGCGCCTCTTCGGGGGAAAAGGCCGACCGGTCGAGGCACAGCTCCAGCCACAGCCCGTCCACCAGCGCCGTCAGGCTGATCGCTGCGATCCGCGTCTGCGCCGGGGTCAGCGCCGGGGCGGCGGCGCGCAGCCTGTCTTCCAGCTGGGCCCGCGTCGCGCCATAGACTTCGGCATGGATGGCCGCGACCGCCGGGTCGGACTTCACCAGACTCCAAAAGGCGATCCAGGTCGCAAGCAGATCGGGATCGAGAATCGGTTCGCGGAAATTGGCGAGCAGGCAGGCGCGCAATTGCGCATGCGGATCATCGCCCGCCGCCTCGATCGCCGCGTCCAGCGCCGCCGACACGCGGGCGCCTACATCGGAATAGGTTGCCAGGATCAGCGCATCGACCCCGTCGAAATAATGGGTCAGCAGCCCGGACGAAACGCCCGCCCGCGCGCAGATGCCGCGCACGGATGTTCCGCCCACGCCTTTTTCCGCCAGGCATCGCGCCGTCGCGTCGATCAGCGCCTGACGCCGCACATCGGGCGCGGCCCGCACGAAACGCGCCCTGCTCTTGCCCCCTTCGATACCTAGGCTGCGACTGTCACTCATATATAGTCCCCCCATATATGCCTTTGGGCGCAGACGGGGCGGCTGGCAAGGCGTCGTCTCTATGCACCTGTATGATTGAGGGATCATAACGGCCCGTCCAATGGTTCTGGCCGGGTGGTTCCGACATGTTGAATAAGGAGATGAACCGATGATCCGTACCCTTTCGCCGCTGTTGCTGCTGCCCGTGCTCCTAGCCGGTTGCGGCAAAAATGCGGAGAATGTGGCGGTGGCGAACAACAGCGCCAACGGCGCCGCCGCGGTCGAAACCTTCGATGAAAGCGACGCCGCGCCGGTCGGCAATGACGGCGTGGCTGCGCGGCCGGTCACCGACGACTGGGTCGGCAAATGGACCGGGCCGGAGGGGCTGTTTCTCGACATTCAGCCTTCGCCCGATGGCAAGCCGGGCCATTATGCGCTGACCAACAAGGATAATCTGGACCGTCAGGGCGATTATCAGGGCGTGGCCAACGGCGCGACTATCCGCTTCGTGCGCGACGGGAAGGATCTGTCGATCCGTCCGGGCAGGGGCGATGAAACCGGCTTCAAATATCTGGCGGGCAAGACCGACTGTCTGATCGTGCTGCCGGGTCAGGAAGGCTATTGCCGTTGAGGTGAGAAAAGGGCGGGCAGGGCATCGCTCACCCGCCCGTCCTTCACTCGCCCCGCTGTTACCCGCCCAGGCCCTCCAGTGCGGAAAAGCGTTGCGACCATAGCGCGCCATGGACCGCCATCCACTGGATCACCGGGCCAAGCCCCTTTACCCGCGCGGCATACCATGTCTCGCGCCCGGAACGGCGGGCGGTCACAAGGCCCGCACGTTTCAGCTTGGCCAGATGGCGCGACACCATCGGCTGTGACACGCCAGACATCTGCGTCAGGGCAACGACATTCTGTTCCCCGTCCCGTACCAGCTGTTCCAGCAAGGCCCGGCGCGTGCCGTCGGACAGGGCCTTGAACAGTGCATCGGTGGCGGCCCCGCGATCGGCATTTTGTGATTCACTCGTCATCGCGAATTCATAATCAGATAGTTATGAATTGGTCAAGTTTCGGGCGGCGACTCGCCTGATTTTCGCCGTTAACGAAAAAAGTGACTGGCCCGGCAATGGCGAGTCTTTTGTGTCACACCGCCCGATATTGAGTCTGGCGCGACTCGACCGACTCAATATCTTGTGTGTGCCCCTTTCGTTCTCATGGCTGTCAGGCAATGTCTGAACGTCCCTGCCTAAGCCGCTGATCTTGACGGCGGACTCCCAAGGACTCATCGCTTGGCTTCAAGACGATAGGGGGCTTTCCACATGGGTGTTATGGAGCGCGTCGCAGCGCCGCGACGGAAAAAGGCGATTGCGCCCGTAGAGATCGAGGCCAACCGCCTGCTGCGTGGCGACTGCGTCGCCGAAATGGCGAAGCTGCCCGACGCCTGCATCGACATGATCTTTGCCGATCCGCCCTATAATCTCCAGCTGGGCGGCGATCTGTTCCGCCCGGAAGGCAGCCGGGTGGACGCGGTCGACAATGACTGGGACAAGTTCGACACGCTGGGCAGCTATGATCGCTTTACCAAGGCATGGCTGCGCGAAGCGCGCCGCATCCTCAAGCCCAACGGCTCGATCTGGGTGATCGGCAGCTATCACAATATCTTCCGCGTCGGCACCGCGCTTCAGGATGAAGGTTTCTGGATTCTCAACGACATCATCTGGCGCAAATCCAACCCCATGCCCAATTTCAAGGGCACGCGCTTTACCAATGCCCATGAAACGCTGATCTGGGCCAGTCAGGGTGAAGACGCGAAATATACGTTCAATTACAAGGCGATGAAAACGCTGAACGATGAGCTTCAGATGCGGTCCGACTGGGTTCTGCCCATTTGCGGCGGTCAGGAACGGCTCAAGCGCAACGGGACGAAGGCGCACCCCACGCAAAAGCCCGAAGCGCTGCTCTATCGCGTCATGCTCGCCTGCACCAAGCCGGGCGATGTGGTGCTCGATCCCTTTTTCGGCACCGGCACCACCGGCGCCGTGGCCAAGCGCCTTGGCCGCCAGTGGATCGGCATCGAACGGGAAGACGATTATATCGAGGTCGCGCTGGAACGGATCGAAGCGGCATTGCCGCTGGACGAATCCTCGCTCACCATCATGCAGACCGCGCGTCAGCAGCCAAAGGTCGCCTTCGGCACGCTGGTCGAAACCGGCTATCTCAATCCCGGCACGCTGCTGATGGACAGCAAGCGCCGCTGGCAGGCGGTCGTGCGCGCCGACGGATCGCTCAGCGTCGGCACCGACAGCGGCTCCATTCACAAGATGGGCGCCACCCTTCAGGGCGCGCCCAGCTGCAATGGCTGGACCTTCTGGCATGTGGAGGTGGATGGGAAGCTGGCCGCCATCGACACGCTGCGCCAGACCTATCTGCTCGCCAACGAACCCTGAGCATTTTGAAGCCATCCGGCACGGATGGCGGCTCGCAAAATGCGATAAAGAATAGACATCAGCCGCATTTTGAAGCCATCCGGCACGGATGGCGGCGCGCACAATGCGGCTGGGAAAAGACATGCGGAGCATGGTCCGATCGAAACCGATCGGACCATGCTCCAAGCCTTCCTGCGCAATGCCGTCAGGAGTGGACGAAGCCGACGTCCCAATCCTCAACCCACTCCGTGCCTGAGCGGGTCGCGGGCCTCTCGCGCCGTTCGCTGTTGCCCTGTGGCTTTGCGCAGGGCAAACGGGAACATAGATGACACTTCCGCCCCACGCCCGCCTGTACCTCAAACCCACATGGTTCGTGCCCACCCCCATCGGCCTGCCTGATGGCAGCGTCGCGCGCATGGCCAATGGCCTGATCTGGTTTCAGGCCTATGAGCTGACGGCGTTCGACGGGGCGCGTCCCATTTTGCGCGAAACCGTGCCGGTCGGCGGGCTGGACGCGGCGCTGGCACAGATGCCCGACAGGCTGGCGGAACGGGGGCGCAGGCTGGCGGCGAACATCTCCGCCCAGCGCGCGCCGCTGATGCTGGCGGGGCGCACCATCCGTTTCGACGCGCCTCAGGTGATGGCGATCCTCAACATCACGCCCGACAGCTTTTCCGATGGCGGCCGACATATGGACGATCCGCAGGCGGCGGCCGATGTCGGCTTCGCCATGGCGGCGGCGGGCGCGGCGCTGATCGATGTCGGCGGCGAATCCACCCGACCCAAAGCCGCGAAACTGTGGGAAGGCGACGAAATCGCCCGCATCGTGCCCGTCATCGAACGGTTGGCGGCGGCGGGCGTCGCGGTGTCGGTCGACACCCGCCGCGCCGCGGTGATGGAGGCGGCACTGGCCGCAGGCGCGGGGATCGTCAACGATGTCAGCGCGCTGGCCCACGACCCGCGCAGTCTGGACGTCGTGGCGAAGGCGGGCTGCCCCGTCATCCTGATGCACGCCCCTTCGGCCGGGGACGACCCGCATGACAATCCCCATGGCTATGGCGATGTGGTGGCCGATGTGTTCGACCATCTGGAAGCGCGCATCGCGGCGTGCGAAGCGGCGGGCATCGCGCGGGACCGCATCATGGTCGATCCGGGGCTGGGCTTTGGCAAGACGCTGGCCGACAATCTGGCGCTGGTGAACGGTCTGGCGACCTTTCAGGCGCTGGGCGTGCCGCTGCTTTTTGCTGGCAGCCGGAAACGGCTGATCGGCGCGCTTTCGAACGAAGCCCCGCCGTCGGAGCGTCTGGGCGGGTCGGTCGCGCTGGCCTTCCGCGCGGCGCAGCTTGGCGCGCAAATGGTGCGGGTGCACGACGTCAGGGAAAGCGTGCAGGCGCTCCACCTTTGGCGCGGTCTGGCCGATGCAGGCCTTAGCGCGGTCTAGGATCGGTTTCGATCGGAATGACGGCCATAGTCCCTCACCTTCAGGGGGGGAGGGGAAGCGTCGCGGCAACGACGATGGCAAAGACAAATCGGAAGCGCGCTTGGCTCGCCCTGTTCAAATGATCCATGTGCTTTGTCTGAATTTAAAGGGACGGGGCCAGAGGCAGGAGCCGCGCCACAAACTGTCCTACCGCACCATCCTGTGATAGGGGTGACAGCAGATTCTCCTACATCATGTCGTGCGCAACAAAATGTCCCGCTTCTGTTCTGAAATGTCCGAATAAGCGGGAAATGTGCGAAGTTAAGCGAAACGCCCGCCGTCTTCCGGCCGTAAATCAGGCCAGCGCCCTCCCGTAAAATCGCGTATCGACCGCCATGCGGGGAAAGGCGATGGGCAACGCTTCGACGGGCACCGGGGCAAAGCCATTGCGTTCGTAAAATCGATGCGCCGCCACGAACAGATCGGTGGTACCAAGCCAGATCTGCTGCACGCCACGATCCCGCGCATCCGTCAGCAGGCCATCCAGCAAGGCCTGCGCCACTCCGGCCTCACGTCCGCGATGCGACGCGGCGACGAACATCTTGCGCAGCGCGCCATGGCCCGCCCCGATGTCTTTCAATGCGATGGTGCCGATGATCCGGTCGCCGTCTGTCGCCACCCGGAAATCGCCATGGCCCGTTTGATAGAAGGCCGGAATATCGGTCAGGTCCGGCTGATCCTTCGCGGTGATGGCGACGCCATATTCGTCCCGCTGGATCGACAGGATCAAATCCAGCACCCCCTGCTGATCGGCAGGGGTAAAGGGGCGGATCGTCAGGCTCAGTTGGCGGGCTTCTTCGTGGCAGCAGCCGGGGCCGCCGCGTTGGCTGCTGGCGCCGGGGCGGCCTGATCGCCCTGCGCCTTGGCGGCGAACACGCGCAGGCTGGACAGCGTCTGTTCCGCCACGCCCTGATATTGTTCGCTCAGCATTTCAGGATAGACGAAAGTTGCGGTCACGATCGCGCCGTCGGGCTGCTTCAACAGCCGGATCGCCACATTATTGCCTTCGCCGTCATTGGCGGTGCCGCGATATTCATTGTCACCGATGAAATCGCCGTCGACGCCTTCCGCGCCGCTGCTGACCGCCTCGACAATCTGTTGCAGCGTCTGGTCATTGTCGTTCTTCTGCCAGAATACCCGAACGTCGGCCCCCGCGCCGGGATCGACATAGACTGCGCCGTCGGCATTGCTGGCTTCCTTGTCGACCGTCCATCCTTCGGGGAAGGTCACGGAAAAACCGCGATCCTGATTCACATAGTTGCGCGTGTCGCTGACCTCGTCCTGCGCATTGGCGATGGCGTTGGCCGCTGCGGCATTGGCGGCGGCGGCCAGTTCTTCCTGCGTCGGCATGTCGGCCACCGGTTCGGTCCGGCCACAGGCGGCGAGCAGCAGAACGGGCAGGGCGGCGGCGAGTGCGGCATGTTTCATGGCCAGACCCAAAGCATAGGCGCGCGGATAATTCAACGGGGCAGGCATGCTGCCCCGTTCATCCATTGCGGTAGGTCGTTGCAGCAGGCCGTTATAGCCTGTCGTTTCGGCAGGCCGTCGCAGCGCGGCGTTCAGGCCGAGCTGTCGATGCCCAGTTCGGCGAGCTTGCGGTACAGGGTCGAACGGCCGATGCCCAGTCGCCGTGCGACCTCCGTCATGCGACCGCGATAATGGCCGATGGCCAGCCGAATGACGTCCGCTTCGATTTCCGCCAGTTGCCGGACATGCCCGTCACCTTCGAACAGGGTGATGCCGGCGCCGTCGCGGTGCGGCTGGCTGGCGTTGCGCGGCCGCATCGGCAATATGCTGGCGCCCGCCTGAATATGGGCGGCGATCTGCGGAAAATCCTGCGGCGTCAGCGCGTCGCCCTCGCACAGCACGGCCGCGCGGAACAGGGCGTTCTGCAACTGGCGCACATTGCCCGGCCAGCCATGCTGCATCAACAGCGCCAGTGCATCGTCGGTCACGCCCAGGCTGCGCAGGCCCGGCTGGGTCGCGATGCGGGCCAGCAGGTGGCGGCTGAGCGCAGGAATGTCGCCCATCCGTTCGCGCAGCGGCGGGACGGTCAGTTGCACGACATTCAGACGATAATAGAGATCCTCGCGGAAACGCCCCGCTTCGACTTCCTCGATCAGCCTCTTGTTGGTCGCGGCGATGACGCGGACGTCGACATGGATCGGGCGGCGCGCGCCGATCGGCTGGACTTCGCCATCCTGCAACACGCGCAACAGCTTTACCTGTGCATCCAGCGGCATTTCGCTGACTTCGTCCAGAAAGATGGTGCCCATGTCCGCGCTGGCGAATTTGCCGACATGCCGGTCGAACGCGCCGGTAAAGGCGCCGCGTTCATGGCCGAACAATTCCGATTCCACCAGGTTGGCCGGGATGGCGCCGCAATTGACGGTGACCATCGCCTGTTTGTGGCGGGGGGATGCGGCGTGGATGGCGCGCGCGATGACATCCTTGCCGACGCCGCTTTCCCCTTCGATCAGGACGGGGACGCGGGCGCGCGCGGCCTTTGCCGCGATGGCCAGCGCCGCGCGAAACTGCGGGGCGGAACCCACCACATCTTCGAAAGACAGCGGCGCGGTGATCTTTTCGGTCAGTGGACGCAATTCGCCCGCGGCCGCGCCATCGGCCAATGTCGCGTTCAGCGCGGCGAGCAACCGGTCGGGCGCAATCGGCTTCGACAGATAATCGGTCGCTCCGGCCCGCATCGCCTCCACCGCAATGGCGACATTATTGTGCGCCGTCAGGATCAGGATCGGCAATGCCGGGCGGCGTTCGCGGATTTCGCGGATCAGGCCCGACGGCTCATAATCGGGGCTCCACTGGTCGAGGATGATTGCGTCCAGCATCATCCCGTCCTGCGTGCCCAGGGTCGCGATGGCGGTTTCCCCGTCGGCGGCAAAGATGGTCCGCCATCCCGCCCGCGCGCCCAGCGCAGACACCAGTCGTCGCTGCGCCGGTTCGTCATCGATCAGCATCAGCATCGGTACGCCGTCGCGCGTCATCAAGCCCCTCATTCGCAAAGTCGGGGCCATGGTAAGCGCAGGGGGTAAAGTTCGGCTTAACCGCGACGCAAATTTATACAGGGCGGGTTGAGGGCGTGAACCCTTGACGATAAGAGATGAAGAAAGAACCGAC
>NZ_JBMDWL010000113.1:0-4346 GCF_048594625.1 Sphingobium sp. | reverse complement strand
CGTATCGAGCGCATGTTCGGCCACCTTAAGATCAACCGCGCCATCGCTACCCGATACGATCAACTGGCCAATAGCTTCCTTGGAATGGTCCATCTCGCAACGGCCAGATACTGGCTTAAATTTGTCCACGCCGCCTAGGATGATTGCCAGCTGTTACCTCGATCACCACTCCCGGCGCGACCTGCCATTCCGCTGCTACCTCGGAATGGTTTGAGTTGGTCGCGACATGCCGGTTAGCGGACGGACCGCACCTTGGGACGAAAAATCGGCGCCTGAACGGGCACAAAGGGTCGAAACGTTATATTTCCGGCAGGCTCTGGGCCGCGAAGCCCCAACCTTTGAGTTTTGCGACCTGTTTCAGCAGCGTTTCGACATCGCCGATCGAAAAGGGGTGGGCATCCTTCATGCGTGCAAGTTCGCTCCAGTCGATCGGGATCGCGATCGGGGCGCCCGGGCGGGCGCGGGCGGAGTAGGGCAGGATCGCGGTACTGCCGCGTTGGTTGCGCAGCCAGTCGATGAAGATACGGCCCTTGCGCTTGGCTTTGCTCATCGTCGCGGTGAAGCGGTCTGGCTCTGCCGCGCTCAACGCCTGGGCGAAGCGCGATACGAAATCCTTGTGCGTGTCCCAGTCATGACCGGGCGTCAGTGGGACGATGACATGCACGCCCTTGCCGCCTGAGAGCATGGCGAAGGAGACAAGGCCAATATCGGTTAGATGATTGCGTATGTCTGTGGCGGCCTGTTTCACGACGTCGAAATCAAGTCCTTCATCGGGATCGAGATCGAAGATCATCCGGTCGGGTTTTTCCACCGCGTCCGCGCGGCTCGCCCAGCCATGAAATTCGATCGTGCCCATCTGGACGCAGGCGAGAAGGCCGTCGGCATCCTCGACATAGATATAATCCTCCGACCCGCCATCCTTCTCCCGGATCGGCACCTGTCGAACGGCTTCACCAAGGGCGCCGCTGTCATGCTTTTGAAAGAAGCATTTCTTGGCCCGCCCTTGCGGGCAGCGGACGAGGCTCATCGGCCGGTTCGCCGCGAAGGGCAGCATCAGCGGGGCAACGCGGGCATAATAGTTGGCCAGTTCGCCCTTGGTCTGCCCGCTGTCGGGAAATATGACCCGCTCGCGGCTGCTGATCGCGACACTGCCTTGCGGTGCGGGGGTGGGGGTAGGCTTTTCGGGTTTCACCGCTTTGACCGGCTTGTCGCCACGCAGGCCTAGGAAGCTGCCATGGCGCACGCGTCCGTCGCCGGTGAATTGCGCGAAGGCGACTTCGGCGACCAGCTTCGGCTTGATCCATTTCGCGCCGCGCGCTTCGACGCGGGGCACATCGGCTGCTGCCTTGTCGATGGCGAGCGGTGCCATGGCCGCGGCCAGATCGTCCATTGCGGCGCTATCGAAGCCGGTGCCGACCTTGCCCTTGTAGGTCAGCGCCTTGCCCTCATACTGGGCGAGCAGGAGAGAGGCGAAAGGGCGTCCCTTCGCCTTGCTCTCCGACCAGCCGATGATCACGAACTCCTGCCGCCGTGTGCATTTGACCTTCACCCAGTTGCGCGTTCGCGCGCTGCGATAGAGTGCGTCGGCGCGTTTCGAGATGATGCCTTCCTGCCCTGCATCGCATAGCGACCGGAACAGCGTTTCGCCCGCACCCAGAACATGGTCGGACATATGGATCGGGCTTTCGGCTTCACCCAGCAGCGCCTCCAACCGCTCCTTGCGTTCGATCGTCGTCAGCCCTTTCAGATCCTGCCCGTCGAGCGACAGAAGATCGAAGGCAAACAGATGTAGGGGGCGGTCGGCATCCTCCTCGCCATGTCCCCGCCTCAACGCGTTCTGCAGCGTCGAGAAATCCGGATTGCCGTCGCCGTCCAGTGCGACCACTTCGCCATCAATTAAGCAAGGCGGTAGGGCGAGTGCAGCGATCGATGCGACCAGCGACCCGAACTTGTCGGTCCAGTCGAGGCCGTTGCGTGTGTAGAACCTGACCTTCTTCCCACTCGCTGCGATCAGCGCGCGATAACCGTCATATTTGATCTCATGCAGCCAGTCATTGCCGGTCGGCACGGCGTCGACCAGCGTTGCAAGCTGAGGCTTCACGAAGGGGTGCAGGGCGGTGGAGCGCGCCTTTCGCTTGGGCGCGACCTTCGCATTATGATCCTTGGCCGCCTGCATCCTGGCGGAAAAGGCCTTGCCCTTTGAGCCCGCCAGCGATTGCTCGCCGCCCTTGTCCGCCTCGATCTGTGCCATGGAACGCTTGGTCAACACACTGGTCAGCGCCCGTTCGACCAGTACGTCGCCCGACCCCGCCTCCTTGTCGTCGATCTTGCGCAGCAGCCAGTTCTCGCGCTTCTCCTTGGGCCGGCCCTTCATCCGTACCAGCAGCCATTCGCCTTTCATGCGTTCGCCATGCAGGATGAAATGCAGATGCCCTTCTTTGATATCATCCGCGCTCTTGCCTGGGATTGGCTCCCAGGTGCCGCGGTCCCACAGCATCACCGTACCGCCGCCATATTCGCCCTTGGGGATGGAGCCTTCAAACGTGCCATAATCGAGCGGGTGATCTTCGGTCCGCACCGCGAGCCGCTTGTCGGCGGGATCGATGCTGGGCCCCTTGGTCACGGCCCAGCTTTTGAGCACGCCGTCCACCTCCAGCCGAAAGTCCCAGTGCAGCCGGGTCGCGGCATGTTTCTGCACGACGAAGCTGTGGCCGCCGGTCTTTGCGATCTTGCCCCTGGGCTCCCGGGTACGGGCGAAGTCGCGTTTGGCGTTATAGGTGGAGAGCGCGTCTTTAGCGGCCATCACTTTTTCCGATCCTGCGGATCGAGCCAGCGCCGTTCGACGAGGCCGAGCAGGGACAGCATGATGACGGCGATGACGGTCGCGTTTGCCACCAGCGGCCATAGCGCCGCGCCGCAGGCGATTCCAATGACAGCCGCCAGCCAGATATGGGCAGCCGTCGTCAGATTCTTGATCTCGCCCTTGCTGAAGACGATCAGCCCCGCCGCTATGATGCCGGTGAACGCCGCGGAAGCCTCGAACACGCGGAGCGGATCGATATTTCCTTGTCCTCGCAGCTCAAGGTGAAGGGCAATGGCGCAGACGGTCATCAGCGCGGAGGTGAAGCAGATAAGCCCATGGGTGCGCATGCCCGCCGCGTGGCCGCGCAGTTCCCGGTCCAGCCCGAGCAGAAGGCCAAGGATGGCCGCAACGCCCAGGCGAAGCAGGGCCGGCCCGTCGATCAGCTGGAGAGGCGTGTCGGGATTGAGTTCCATCAGGCGCTCTTGCGCTTGGGCGCGGCCTTCTTCGTCGCGGTTTTCGGCTTGGCCGCCGTCTTCTTCGCTGGTGTGCTTTTCGCCCCTCCGGCGGACTTCTTGAGCGCGGCCATCAGGTCGATAACATTGCCGGCTTTCCGCCCAGTCGGTTCGTCATCGACATCCTCGATGATCCGCTTGCCCTTGGCCTTTTTCTTCTTGTCGATCAGCCTGTGAAGCGCGTCGACATAGCGGTCGTGAAACTCATCCGGCTTGAAGGGCGCGGTCTTCTTGTCGATGATGCTGACCGCGAGATCGAGCATGTCCTCGTCCGCCGTATCGGCTGGCAGTCCCTTGAAATAGCTCTGCGCCTTGTTCACCTCGTCGGCATAGCGCAGCACTTCGAGCACCAGCCCCTTGCCACACGGCTTCAGAGACACAAGCTGCTCGCGGCCGCGCACCGAGAGCTGGCCAAGGCCCACCTTCTTTGTCTGGCGTAGCGCGTCGCGAAGGACCGCATAAGCTTCCTCGGCCAGATCGTCTGCCGGAACCACGAAATAGGGCTTCTCATAATAGAGGACGTCTATCGCGTCAGATTCGACGAACTGGACAAGGTCCAGCGTCTTGCGGCTCTCGATCTTGACTGCCTCGATCTCCTCCTGCTTCAGCAGGACATAATTGCCCTTGGACAGCTCGAAGCCCTTGAGGATCTCGTCGCGGTCGACCGGGCCGACCCCGCTCACTACCTTCTCATATTGAATGGGCTTGCCGGTGGGTTCGTGGATCTGGCGGAAAGAAACCGCCGCGCCCGACTTGGTCGCAGGATAGATTTCGACCGGGATCGACACCAGCGCCAGCTTGATCTGGCCCTGCCAATATGCACGCGTCGCCATAGCGAGGAACCTCCTCGGCAAGAGCGAGCATCGGCACGGTTGGTTCCAGAGGATCGACTAAGGGGTGTGGGGATTTAGGATTTCCATTTTGCTGGAGTTGTGATTCACACTCTGGATGGATCGCTTTGTACTGACGGACGCCCAATGGGCGCAGATGGAACCGCACTGTCTGGGCAAGATCACCGACCCTGGCCGCAG
>NZ_JBMDWL010000112.1:0-24686 GCF_048594625.1 Sphingobium sp. | reverse complement strand
CGCCATCGTCGCGCGCGGCGTGCGCGCGGCGCTGGCCGCCGGGTGGGAACCCGCGTCGCGGGGGCGGCCGGTGATCTTTACCGTGGATGCGGACGGGAACTGATCAAAGTTTTTTTGAAAAATGCGCGAAACTGCGCATTTTCGATGCGCTACCAGCCCACAGCCCCGCCCGGCCAACCCATCAGGATACCATGTCTGGGTGGCCGGGCGGGGGTGTGGGCTGGCGCCGCATCGAAAATGCGCACTTTCGCGCATTTTTTGAAAAAACTTGGATCAGTTCCCGTCCGCATCCACGGTGAAGATGACCGGCCGCCCCCGCGACGCGGGTTCCCACCCGGCGGCCAGCGCCGCGCGCACGCCGCGCGCGACGATGGCGTCGTTCATGTGCAGCCGACCGCGCGGCAGGCCCTTCATCAGGCGTTTGGGCGCGGGAAATTCCAGCACGGCTTCGCGCTGCATATCCACCTGCATCAGGGCGATCGCCATGCCGCGCCAGCCTTCATCGTCGCTCCAGCGCGGCTCGCGGCGCAGTTCCCATTCATATTTGAAGCCATCGACATCGACGATGCCGGACATATTCTGACTTTGAAGCATCGACGCGCCATAGCAGAATTATGGATGCGATCCATCCGCGTCGTGGCGGCCCCTACCCCTCTATCAGGTCCAGATAGGCGACGACATCATTGTCGGTAGCCAGAAACAGCCCATCCTGCACCTCCGCCGGTTGCTGCTCCGCGACATGCAGCGCCTGACTGAGCGGGCCGTACATGATCGTCATGGCCGCCCCGTCATCGCCCAGATGATAGAGGCGCACGGTCGCACTGTCATAGGTGGTTCGCATGGCGTCCGCTTACCACAGCGGCGCGATCAAGTCAGCGGCGATCCTTGACCTTCATCGACGGGGCCAGTTCGTTGCTGCCGATCCGCACGGCGTCGTCGGTGAAATTGGCGACGAAGGTCGATCCGCGCTCTACGCCGGGGACAAAGCCCGCCTTGTTGCCGTCGATCACCAGACCCGCGCTGGAATGTTCGCGGCCTTCGGGCGCCACGGTGATGAAGGCGGACCAGTTGTCCTTGTCCTTGCCCTGCACCATTTCATTGCCCGTGATCGTGCCGACCGCGCCGTTGGACAGGTCGATCATATAGTTGGTCAGATGCCCGGCGCTGTCGTCGAAACTGTTGCCGGTGATGGTCACGCGGGCGGTGCGGGTTTTCAGATAATGTCCGCCATCGCCCTGATCGAAACGACTGTTGGTCACCACCAGATTGGCGAGACGGCCGATATAGACGCCATGCGCGCAGTCCAGGTCGCGGTCGCACCGGCCCAGCTTGCGGAATGTCGATTTGTCGATCGTCACCTGACCGCCGTCATAATCGCCGGTCAATATGCCTTCCTCGCTGTTACGGAACAGGCTGTTGCTGACGGTCAGATGGCCGTTTTCAAGGCGGATGCCCGCCCCGTTGCCGTCGGGCACGCGGATATTCTGGAATATGATGCCGTCGACCCGGCTCGCCTGCCCGCGCAGCACCAGCGCCGCCTTCCCTTCGCACGGCACGCCGTCGAAGATCGCGGTGCCCGGCGTCGCGGCGCGGATGGTGACGTCGCCGCCATCCTGCACGCCGCACTGATGATAGGTGCCCGGCGCCACGACCACCGTGCCGCGCCGGTCGCCGATCGCCGCCAGCGCATCGCCGATGGTGGCAAAGCCCTGCCCCGTTTCGGCGACGGTGAAGGGGGCGGCATTGCCCTGCGCTACGGCGGCAGAGGCAATGGCGATGGACGCGAGCAGCGTGGTGGACAGAATGCGCATAAGCGGCAGGATAGACCCGGCAGGGTACGGGACCAAGATGCGCGGACCGCCAATCTGCCGCTGCCCCGCTATGGGACACAGCCGAGGGCAAAGGTTGACGCGCGGCTGGAGACTGATGCGATCGGATCGGATCATCCTCCAGCCGTCTTTCATTCACCGCATTTTGCGATCCGTCCTCTGTTCCAGATGACGTCGAAATGCTCTAAATAGCCTGCCATGGATTTTCCCGACATCGATAGGGGCGCGGCGCGCCCATCTTCCCGTACGCTGGGCCTTGCCGCCTGCATCGCCCTCGTCATGGGCAATATGATCGGATCGGGCGTGTTCCTGCTGCCCGCATCGCTTGCGCCCTTTGGCTGGGATGCGGTGGCGGGGTGGATATTCACCATCGCCGGGTCGCTGCTGCTGGCCTTCGTCATCGCGCGGCTGACCGTCGCCATGCCGGACGCCAGCCCGTCACAGATGATCGCCAGAGCCTATGGCCCGCTGGCCGGTTTTTCGATCGGCTGGATCTACTGGATTTCGCTGATCATCACCAATGTGACCATTGCCGTCGCGGCGACCGCGAACCTGAGCAGCATGGTGCCCGCCCTGACCCGGCCGGGCATGGGCGCGGCCTGTTCGATCGCCTTCCTGTGGATGATGACCGGCATCAACCTGATCGGCGCGCGGGCGGCGGGCATGACGCAGATCGTCACCACCATCATCAAGCTGGTCCCCATCGTCGTGGCGCTGGCGCTGCTGGCGATCATCCTTGGCAATGGCAGCGCGCAGGTCGCCCCCTTCCCGGCGCAGGGGCTGACGGGCGCGGGCATCACCGCGTCGGCCGCCCTGACATTATGGGCATTGCTGGGATTTGAATCGGCGAGCGTGGCGGCGGACAAGGTGCGCGATCCGGGCCGCACCATCCCGCGCGCGACCATCATCGGCACGGCGGCGACGGGCCTTATCTACCTGATCGTATGTTCGGGCATCGCCCTGACCCTGCCCGCGGCGGAAACCCAGACCGGTTCGCCCTTCGGCGCGTTCGTCAGCCATTACTGGTCGGCGGGTCCGGCGCGGTTCGTCGCGATATTCGTGGTGATCAGCTGCCTTGGCGCGCTCAACGGCTGGACCTTGCTTCAGGGCGAAGTGCCGCTGGCGATGGCGCGCGCGGGCGAACTGCCGCGCTGGATGGCGAAGACCGATGCGAAGGGCACGCCGGTGCGCGCGCTGATCCTGTCCACCACGCTGGCCAGCCTGATGCTGGTGGCGAACAGCCTGCAGGGGCTGGTGGCGCTGTTCACGATGATGGCGCTGCTGGCGACGTCGGCGACGCTGTGGCTCTATGTCGGCTGCGCGCTGGCCAGCCTGCGCTTTCGCCTGGTGGTGCCCGCCGCCGCGATCGGCCTTGGCTATGCCTTGTGGACGCTGTGGGGTGCGGGCGTGGTCGCCAGCGGATCGAGCATTCTGCTGATGCTGGCGGGCCTGCCCTTTTACTGGTGGGCGCGACGGGAGCGCGGCGCAGCCTAATCATGTGGGGAACCACCGGGTGGGGGATGCCTGCGGAGACCTGCCTGCATCCCCCGGTAGTTGAACGGTGGGAACGCGAACATCGTCGCAATCGCCGTGCCAATATGGGGCGCATACGCAAAGCGGGGGCTTCCAAAGGTTAACGCCCGTCGCGCCATGACCGCGATTGTCAAAAATTCCGACATTTTCAGCCTTTTCAACGCAAAACGCCGCACGACGGCGACGATGATCGCCTATTGACTACATCCGTAATCGATGCGACTACATCTGTGGTTGTTAATAGTGAGTCGGGTGTCGGACAGGTGAGCGAGAAGATCAGCGAAGCGGAACTGGTGGTGATGGAAGCGTTGTGGGAAACCGCGCCGCAGACCGCCAACGACGTTGCCGACCGTGTGTCCGCCGACCGTGACTGGAGCCTTCAGACCGTCAAGACATTGCTGTCGCGGCTGATGGCCAAGGATGTGATCGACGCCGATCAGGATGGCCGCCGTTTCCTGTATCGCCCGCGCATCGCCCGCGACGATTATGTCGCGGGGGAATCCGGGCGGCTGGTCAACCGGCTGTTCGGCGGGCGCGTGTCGCCGCTGGTCGCGCAGCTGGCAGAACAGGATCAATTATCGGCGGACGACATCGCCGAACTGGAAGCCATATTGAAGGGGCTGAAATCATGAGCGTCTGGCTGGCCGAAACGCTGATCGCCACGACCCTGCTGATGGCGATGGTCATGATGTTGCGGCGGCCGGTCGCGCGCTGGCTAGGCGCTGGGGCGGCCTATATGCTCTGGGCGCTGCCGCTGGCGCGCATGCTGTTGCCTGCGCTGCCCGGCGATGTCGATCCGTCGCCGCTGCATCTGGCGGTGGATCAGGCGGGCCTGCCTGACCTGCTGGCGGCGCCGACGACGCTGTCCTCATCCGCGCTTTCCTTTCCCGGCCTGCCGGTCACAAGCGATGCATCCGCCTTTCCATGGCTGGAGGCGGGCCTGTCCATCTGGTTCGTCGGCACGATGCTCTTCATCGCGGTGCAGGCGGTCGGCTATATCCGGTTTCGCCGCCACATATTGGATGGCGCCACGCCCATCGGCGAAGAAGGCCGCATCCGCATCGTCACCAGCCCACATGCGTCGGGACCGCTCGCCTTTGGCGTATTCCATCCGCATATCGTGCTGCCCGCCGATTTCGCCCTGCGTTACGACGCGCAGGAACAGGATATGGCGATCGCCCATGAACGGGCACATCATGAACGGGGCGACCTGGCCGCCAACATGATCGCGCTGCTGCTGCTGGCGGTCCATTGGTGCAACCCGGTCGCATGGGTCGCCTATCGCGCCTATCGCGCCGATCAGGAAACCGCCTGCGACGCGCGCGTCCTGTCGCTTTACGGCCGCGATCAGGCCCATGCCTATGGCCGCGCCATATTGAAGGCCGCCGGTGGGCGTCAGTTCGCCGGTGCCTGTCATCTCAACCGCATAACCGCTCTTAAGGGGAGGCTGAAAATGCTGTCCAATCATGACATTTCGCTCCGCCGCATCAGCTGGGGCATGGCCGCCGTCGCGGTCGTCACCGCCACCGGACTGGCGCTGACCGCATCGGGCAGCCGCGCCGCACAGCAGATGGCGGCCATCACCGACAAGGTGGAAGGCGCCGATTTCGCAAAGCTGACCGATCTGGTGAAGCCGGTCGTGGCGCCGGTGGCCGCCGTGGCACCGGTTTCCGCCGTCGCAGCGGTCCCCGCCGTTCCGACCGTGCCCGCCACGCCCGCAGTCCGCGCCGACAGCTGGGCGCCGCCCGCGCCCGACGTCCCCGCAGCGCCGATCCCGCCCGCCGCCGACATGATCGCCCCGGTGCCGCCCGTACCGCCGATGCCGCCCGTCACCGTGCGCACCGAAAATGGCCGCGTCACCGTGACCCATGCCAATGGCCGGGTGGAAACCCATCGCTTCCCGACGCAAGCCGAAATCGACCGCATGGTGCCGAAAATGGATGTTCGCGAAGGATGCGACGGCAGCAACCAGACGATGTCGCGCCGCGAAATCGTGGATGCCAAGGGTCGCCGCACCGTCCGCATCCGCATCTGCAACGCCGCGATCGAGGCGCAGGCTCGCCGCGCCGAAGCGCAGGCGAGCCGGGCGGAGGCGGAGGCCGAACGTCAGGCTAGCCGGGCCGAAGCCATGGCGGAACGGCAGACGGCGCTGGCGGAACGGCAGGCCGCGCAGGCCGAACGCATGGGCAAGATGGCGGCGCGCCGCGGCCTGATGCAGGCCCGCACGCAGATCGCCAACAGCCGGATGCCCGCAAAGGACCAGGCCGACGCGCTGCGCGACATCGACGATGAAATCGCCAAACTCGACCGCGAAATGCACTGATCATGGGCGCAGCGGGCGCTATCGCCCGCTGGCCCACAACCGGCGCAAAGCAAGAGGCCGACAGGGCGTGATCCGATCATGCCTCGTCGGCCTCTTGCTTCAAGGAAAGACGGGGCCTCGACTTAGCTTTCCTGCTCTTGCCAAAGGGGCGAACAACTCCTCTTTCGAGCATGAACTGACCGGACTGAATCGGTCCACGCTCGAAATATCTCTTGCTTCCAGCGCTTTGCGATCCGTCATCTGGTTCAGATGACTTAAATTGCGTTGAGGCGCGACGCCTTAGATCGCCACCACTTCGGGCAGGATCGCGTCGAGCAGCAGCATGCCCGCAGGCGCCACCTGCAACCGGTGTCCTTCCAGCCGGACGAGGCCAAGGCCCGTCAGCTGTTCCACCGCCCGTTCGTCGATCAGCCGGTCCACGCCGATCCCCGACAGCGCGGCGATACGGGCCAGGTCGACCCCTTCGCCAAGGCGCAGCCCCATCAGCAACGCTTCGCGCGCCCGGTCGTCGCCCGCCAGCGGCTCCTCGCTCTGGATGCCATGACCGTTGCGGTCGACCGCGCCCATCCAGTTTTCCGGCTTCTTGTGACGCAGCGTCGCCATGCCGCCGCGCCGCCCATGCGCGCCCGGCCCGATCCCGGCATAGTCGCCATAACGCCAGTAGGTGAGGTTATGGCGGCTTTCCTGCCCCGGCCGCGCATGATTGCTGATTTCATAGGCAGGGATGCCCGCCGCCCCCGTCATCGCCTGCGTCAATTCATAAAGCGTCGCGCCATGATCGGGATCGGCAGGGGTCAGCTTCCCCTGCGCGACCAGCGTGGCAAAGCGCGTGCCCGGCTCTATCGTCAGCTGATAGAGCGACAGATGGCCGGTACCAAAGGACAGCGCGCGCGCCAGTTCCGCCTGCCAGTCCGCTTCCCCCTGATCCGGGCGGGCGTAGATGAGGTCGAAGCTGACCCGGTCGAACACGGACTGCGCGGTGTCGAGCGCGGCCAGCCCCTCCGCCACGTCATGCGCGCGGCCCAGAAAATGCAGCGCCCGGTCCTCCAGCGCCTGAAGGCCGAGCGAGGTGCGGTTGATCCCCGCCGCCGCCAGATCGGCAAAGCGCGCCGCCTCCACCGAATTGGGATTGGCCTCCAGCGTGATCTCTATGTCGGGGGTGAAGCCCCAGTGCCGCTGCGCCGCGTCGATTAACCTCTCGACCAGCGCGGGGGGCATCAGCGACGGGGTGCCGCCGCCAAAGAAGATGGACGACAGCGGCCGACCGCCGGTCAGGGCGGCCTCATGCGCCATATCCGCCAGCAATGCCGCCTGCCATGCGTCCACATCCACGCTGTCGCGGACATGACTGTTAAAATCGCAATAAGGACATTTGGAAACGCAAAATGGCCAGTGAATGTATAAGGCTTGCGCGTCAGTGGGCACGAATGTGCTGGCGGGGGTATCGGGAACCATGGCTGGGGGCGGCTCTAAAGAATTTTTACGGCTTTCGCTATGGGCTGCGCTCATGGTCGGGACCGGGGGCGCGCAGGCGTCCGAAAGCGTCGGGCCGGGCGGTGCGCCCGCACCGGTCGCGGCATCCGCGCCTGCCGCCGCGCCCACCGACGCAGTGGTGGCAGGCGGCGTCGTCATGCCGGCGGCCTATTATGGCATGACCGAAGCGGCGCGCGGGCCGGACCTGCTGCGCGCGGTGATGATCGACGCGCATAATGGCGAACGGGCGTCGCTGGGCCTGCCGCTGCTGGAATGGGACGATGCGCTGGCGGCCGACGCGGCACGCTATGCGCAGGATATGGCGCGCAGCGGCCAGTTCCGCCATTCGGCGCGCGCCAGCCGCACCATCCCCAGCGGCGAAAATCTGTGGATGGGGCCGCGCCGCCTTTATGGTTATGAGGTGATGGTCGGATCGTTCCTGGACGAAAAGCGGCTGACGCGGATGGACGGAAAACTGCCCGACCTCAGCAGCACCGGGCGCTGGCAGGATGTCGGCCATTATACGCAGATGATCTGGCGCGGCACAAAGAAGGTCGGCTGCGCGCTGGGCGACGGGCCACAGAATGAATATCTGGTGTGCCGTTACTTCCCGGCGGGCAACGCCTTTGGAAAAGGCCCGCTGGATGCCGACGACGATGCACCGGCCCCTGCGCCTGCGTCCATCGCGGGAACGCAGGTGGCGAGCGTCGCGCCCTGACCCGGCGTTCGGGTCATCGCAATCGCAGCGCATGATCCGATCAGTCTCGATCGGATCATGCCGTCATGGTCTGTCGTTGACCGTATTTTGCGCGCCGTCACCCGTTCCGGATGACGGCATAATGTTTCGGACAACGGCGCTTCAGATTACGGCGGCGACCAGCTGATCGAACGCCTTTGCGCGGTGGCTCATGGCATGTTTGGCGTCCGGGTCCATTTCGCCGAAGCTGATGGCATGGTCCAGCGGCTGGAACATGGCGTCATAGCCAAAGCCGTTCTCCCCGCGTGGCGGCCAGACGAGCGTGCCGTCGATCCGCCCTTCGAACGCCTCCACATGGCCGTCGGGCCAGGCGAGCGCAAGGGCGCAGACGAAATGCGCGCTGCGGCTGGCGTCCGGCCCCTTGGCCTGCACCCTGTCCCACACCAGCTGCATCGCCATGCCGAAATCCTTGGTCGGCCCGGCCCAGCGCGCGGAAAACAGGCCGGGGTCGCCGCCCAGCGCCTCCACGCACAGGCCGCTGTCGTCGGCAAGGGCCGGCAGGCCGGAAAGATCGGCCGCCTGCATCGCCTTCAGCTCCGCATTGGCAATGAAGGTGGTGCCGGTTTCTTCGGGTTCCGGCAGGTCGAGCGACGCGGCGGAAATCGGCTCGATCCCATAGGGGCCGAGCAGCGCGGCGATTTCGCGCACCTTGCCGGGATTATGGCTGGCGATCACCAGCCGGCCTGGCTTGAGTTTACGGATCGCCTGTTCCTGTCCGAAATCGTCGCTCATGGTATGACTATCTCCGTTCACTTCGAGCTTGTCGAGAAGCGGTTTGAAAGAAAGGTTCTCGACAGGCTCGAACCGAACGGGGAAAGCCTTAACGCCCCGTTGCGACATCCTGCGCGGCGAAGATCTTGGCGCAGCCGATGCGAGCAAGGCGCAGCAGACGCAGCAGCTCTTCCTCGTCATAGGCGGCGCCTTCGGCCGTCGCCTGCACTTCGGCGAACTTGCCGTCGCCGGTCAGGATCAGGTTGGCGTCGGTTTGCGCATTGCTGTCTTCGGCATAGTCGAGGTCGAGGACCGGCGTGCCTTCATAAATGCCGCAGCTGATCGCCGCGACCTTCTGAATGATCGGGTCTTCGGTCAGGGCGCCCGACGCCAGCAGCTTGTCCACCGCGATGCGCAGCGCGACCCAGCTGCCCGAAATGGCCGCCGTGCGCGTGCCGCCATCGGCCTGAATGACGTCGCAGTCGATCACGATCTGACGCTCGCCCAGTTTCTTGAGGTCGACGACGGTGCGCAGCGAACGGCCGATCAGCCGCTGGATTTCCTGCGTCCGGCCCGACTGCTTGCCCTTGGCCGCTTCACGGCTGCCGCGGGTGTGGGTGGCGCGGGGCAGCATGCCATATTCCGCCGTGACCCAGCCCGAACCCTTGCCACGCAGGAAGGGCGGCACCTTTTCTTCCACCGACGCGGTGCACAGGACGCGCGTGTCGCCGAAACTGATCAGGCACGATCCTTCGGCGTGGACGGTGAAACCGGGTTCCATGGTGATGTCGCGCATCTGGTCGGGCGCGCGGCCGGAAGGACGCATAGATATTCTCCGAAACATGTCAGGGCGGCTGAACCCGATGGGCGCCGTCAATGCGCCGAAAGGCACACTTACAGCGCCGCTTAGCGCCGGGCGGCCTCACTTGCCAGTGTCCAGAGCGCAATTTGGACGATATGAGGGGTTATGACGATAAAAATCCGGGTCGCCGCCGCCGCGCTGTTCGCGCTGACCGGCTGCATGGCAGAACAGGAAGGGCTGGAGCCGCCAAAGGCGCCGGGCGACGTGATCCGCTTTACGGCGGGGCGCTGTTTCGGGGCATGCCCGGCCTATAATGTTCTGGTGTCGCCCGACGGATCGGGCCTGCTGACGCCGGAACGCTTTACATCGGTGCCGGGGCCGACCCGCTTCACCCTGACCCGCGCGCAATATCGCAGGTTGCTGACCACGCTGGCGCCGCATCGCCCCGCGACCGGCACCAGCCAGCGGATCGACCAGAAAAGCTGCACCCGTTTCGCCACCGACATGCCCAGTTACAGCGTCGAATGGACCCGTCCGGGTCAGGCGGTGACGCGGCTCGACTATCAGTCGGGCTGCATGGACCCGCAATATGGCAGGCTGCGCGTGGCGCTGGCGTCGATCCCCAAGATCCTGGACGTCCAGCATATGCTCAATCCCAAGGCGGTGGCACCTTGAGCCTTTGCGCGACTGGCCCTAGATGAAGGGCATGTCGGTCACCCCGATCTCCGAACTCAATGATCGCGCGCGCGATGTCTTCCGCCTGGTGGTGGAAAATTATCTGGGCACCGGCCTGCCCGTGGGATCGCGCACGATCAGCAAGCTGGCGACGCTGAGCCTGTCGCCCGCATCCATTCGCAACGTCATGCAGGATCTGGAGGAGCTGGGCCTGCTCGCTGCGCCGCATACGTCGGCCGGGCGGATGCCGACCGAAACCGGGCTGCGCCTGTTCGTGGACGGGATGATGCAGGCGGCCGAACCGTCGGTCGAGGAACGGCGCGCGATCGAAGCGGGGCTGGCCGAAGGCGGACCGATCGAGGAAGCGCTGTCCGCCGCCACCGCCACCCTGTCCGGCCTGTCGGCCTGCGCGGGCATCGTCATGGTGCCGCGCCGGGAACCGGTGCTGCGGCAATTCGGTTTCGTGTCGCTGAATGATCGTCAGGCGCTGGCCGTGCTGGTGGGGCAGGATGGCTCCGTCGAAAACCGCGTGCTGGACCTGCCGCGCGGTGTGACCCCGTCGATGCTGAACGAGGCCGCGAATTTCATGTCGGCCCGCTTCACCGGCCTGACCCTGCGACAGGCGGGCGACCAGCTGGCGCAGGAACTGGAAACGGAACGCAGCGCGCTGGACGGCGCGGCGCGCGAACTGGTGGCGCGGGGCGTGGCGATATGGTCGCACGATGCCGACGACCGGCCGGTGCTGATCGTGCGGGGGCAGGCGCATCTGATCGACGACGGCACCGCCGCCGATCTGGAACGGGTCCGCCAGCTGCTGGAACATCTGGAGGGGAAGCAGGAAATTTCCCGCCTGCTGGAAAGCGCATTGGCGGGCAGCGCGACCAAAATCTTCATCGGGTCGGAAAACAAGCTCTTTTCCCTGTCGGGTTCTTCGGTCATAGCCGCGCCCTACCGTGGCGCGGATGGCCGGGTCGTCGGCGTTGTCGGCGTGATCGGCCCCACGCGCTTGAACTATGCGCGGGTGATCCCCATGGTGGACTTTACCGCACAGACGCTGTCGAGATTGATGAGATGAGCGAACACAAAGACAATATCGAAAATACCGAAATGGCCGACGCGCTGCCCGAAGACGCCGCGCCCGCAGGCGATGCCGCATCGGAACGGATCGCCGCGCTGGAGGCGGAACTGGCCACCGCGAAACAGGACATCCTCTACGCCCATGCCGACACGCAGAATGTGCGCCGTCGGCTGGAAAAGGAACTGGGCGACGCGCGCGCCTATGCCGCGACGTCCTTTGCCCGCGACATGCTGTCGGTTGCCGACAACCTCAGCCGTGCACTGGCCGCCATCCCCGCCGACCTGCGCGAGGATGAGAAGTTCAAGGGACTGGTCGTCGGTCTGGAAGCCACCGGCCGCGAACTGGAAAGCGTGTTCGGCCGCAACGGCATCACGAAACTGGAATCGGTCGGCCAGCCGCTGGACCCCAACAAGCATCAGGCGATGATGGAAGTGCCGTCGGCCGACGCCGCGCCCGGCACGATCATCATGGAAATGCAGGCCGGTTACATGATCAAGGACCGCCTGCTGCGCCCCGCGATGGTCAGCGTGGCAAAGAAGCCGGACTGAACCAACCGGGTTGTTTGTCCCGTTCGCCCTGAGCCTGTCGAAGGGCCCCACTTTCTAAAAAGAAGGGCGGGGCTTCGACAGGCTCAGCCCGAACGGAGATTTTAGTGTTGCACAACCTCAACCTCATCACCGACCGCCCGACCTTCGTCACGCATCTGGAATGTTCGCTGACCGGCGAACATTATGCGGCGGACCGGCTGCATGGCCTGTCGGCGGCGGGGAAGCCTTTGCTGGTGCGCTATGACCTGGACGCCGTGCGCGCGACCCTGACCAAGGACGCGCTGGCGCAGCGGCCCATGGACCTGTGGCGCTGGCGCGAATTGCTGCCCGTGCGGCAGACATCCAACATCGTGAGCCTGGGCGAAAACGCCACCCCGCTGATCCCCCTGCCCCGCACGGCGGCGCGGTTGGGCGGCGCGCAGCTGCTGGCCAAGGATGAAGGGCGGCTGCCCACCGCATCGTTCAAGGCCCGCGGCCTCGTCATGGCGGTGTCCATGGCCAGGGAACTGGGCGTGACGCAGGTTGCGATGCCCACCAACGGCAATGCGGGCGCGGCGCTGGCCGCCTATGCCGCCGTTGCGGGGATGAAGGCGATCGTCTTCTGCCCCGCCGACACGCCCGAAGTGAATGTGCGCGAAATCGCCGCGCAGGGCGCGCGCGTCTATCGCGTCAACGGCTATATCGACGATTGCGGGGCGATCGTGGGACAGGGGGCGAAGGAACGCGGCTGGTTCGACTTTTCGACGCTCAAGGAGCCGTACCGGATCGAGGGCAAGAAGACGATGGGGCTGGAACTGGCCGAACAGCTGGGCTGGGAACTGCCCGACGCGATCTTCTACCCCACGGGCGGCGGCACGGGCCTGATCGGCATGTGGAAAGCGTTCGACGAACTGGAAAAGATCGGCTTCATCGGGTCGAAACGCCCCAAGATGTTCGCGGTACAGGCGGAAGGCTGCGCGCCGATGGTTCGCGCCTTCGATCAGGGCGTGGAATTTGCCGATCGCTGGGAAGACGCGCAGACCATCGCCATGGGCATTCGCGTGCCAAAGGCGGTCGGCGATTTCCTGATCCTGCGCGCCGTGCGCGAAAGCGGCGGCGCCGCGCTGGCGGTGTCGGACGACGCCATTGCGGCCGCTGTGCGCGATGTGGCGCGCGACGACGGCCTGCTGCTCTGCCCGGAGGGCGGGGCGACGCTGGCCGCATATCAGCGCGCGCTGGACGAAGGGCTGATCGGGCGGGATGAACGCGCAGTGCTGTTCAACTGCGCCAGCGGCCTCAAATATCCGCTGGAGGATCAGAGCCGCACGCTCGATCGTCACGCCCCGATCGATTTCGCCGCCCTGTGACGATGACGGGTGGGAGGATGGCGGATCGGCCGTCCTCCCGCCGCTTCACCACGCCACTTCACCAGGCCGCCGCCAGCATATTTTCCAGCAATGTCGCAAAGCTCCAGCCATCCGCACGGGCGGCGATGGCGGACAGGCAATCCTGATCGTCGCGGCCGGGGCGGCCCGGACCGGTCATGTTGGGCTTCATGTTGAGGTCGAACAGCTTGTAATCGCCCTGCCCGTCCGCGCGGCAATCGATGCGGATCGTCGCGCGTGCGCCCACCAGCTGTGCCGCCCGGACGCAGGCATCCAGCATCGCCTGCACGGCAGGCTGCGCCAGCTCCGCTTCGTCGATCGCGACGCTGTTCGCCGTTACGGCGACGTCGCCATTATAGGGGGCGACGCCGTCCTCCTGGTTGAAGCGCCGCACCGGGCGCAGCGCCCGATGTGACCCGCCATCGACCGGCGGCATCACCGTCACCGTGACTTCTTCCCCCGCCAGATATTCCTCGACGATCAGCGTGTCGCCGAACTTCGCGCTTTCGATCAGGGCCGTGGCGGCAGCGATCAGACCATTTCGATCGGCAACGCGGCTGACGCCCTGACTGCCGCGCCCGCGCACCGGCTTCACGATCAGGGGAAAGGTCAGCCCCGCCTGCGCCAGCGCCGCCTGCACATCGGCCAGCGCGACGACGCCCGGCCGCCCATCCCGCGCCATCAGGAAGGAGCGCGCGACCGGCAGGCCCGCCTGTTCCAGCATGCGGTTGGTGCCGAACTTGTCGTCATAAAGCTGCATCAGGGCGGGCAATTGGCCCACGATCCGCACCTGCCCCATCACCGCCTCGATCGGATGCCCTTCGAACAAGACGCTGTTCGCCCACAGGATCGTCGCGTCCGCCGCGATGGCCGCCGCAATCCCATCCGCCGTATCGGGGAACACCCAGTCGAGCGGCCGGGTCGGGTCGGGATCGGCCACCGGGGTCAGCAGGTCATGCCCCCCTCCCGCAGCACGAAACCGATGTCCGCCCCGCCATCGGAATAGCCGCCCGGCTTTGCATCCTTGCGCAGGCCGTCGATCACCGGCGGGGGCAGCGCCTGATAGAGGATGGCGATCCGGTCCGGTTGCTGCGTCATGTCTTTTTGAAACCCTGCTGAAACGAAAAAGGGGACCAGCCCTGCGGCCAGCCCCCTTTTTTCAATTTATACCTGAAAATCCAAAACCTTAATATACGCGTGCCTTGGGCTTCACATATTCGGCTTCGTCGGTCATCGTGTAATCGTGGACCGGACGATAATCGAGCGTCACCTTGCCGCCCGAACCACCCCAGCCTTCGAACCAGCTGATGGTGTGCTTCATCCAGTTCTCGTCGTCGCGGTTCGGGAAATCCTCATGCGCATGGGCGCCGCGCGATTCCTTGCGGGCTTCGGCGCTTTCCATCGTGCAGATGGCCTGGCTCATCAGGTTGTCGAGTTCCAGCGTTTCGATGAGGTCGGTGTTCCAGATCAGCGAACGGTCGGTGACCTTCACATCCTGCAACCGCTTGTTGACCGCCTGCATCTGCGTCACGCCTTCGGACAGCAGGGCGCTGTCGCGGAACACGGCGGCATGCTTCTGCATGGTGCGCTGCATGTCCATGCGGATGTCCGCCGTCGGCGTGCCGCCCTTCGCATTGCGATAATGGTCGAGACGGCTGAGCGCTAGATCGGCGGCATCGGCCGGCAGCGCCCGGTGCGGGGCGTTGGGCTTCAGATTGTCCTTGAGGAACAGGCCGGTGGCGCGACCGAACACGACAAGGTCGATCAGCGAGTTGGAGCCAAGGCGGTTCGCGCCATGGACCGACACGCACGCCGCTTCGCCGACCGCGAACAGGCCGGGCACCACGACGTCGGGATCGTCGCCCTTCGTCGTCACCACCTGACCAGGATAGTGACAGGGGATGCCGCCCATATTGTAATGGACGGTCGGGGTCACGGGGAGCGGCTGGCGCGTCAGGTCGACGCCGGCAAAGATCTTGCCGCTTTCGGTGATGCCCGGCAGGCGTTCGGCCAGCACCTTGGGATCGATATGGTCGAGGTGCAGGAAGATATGATCCTTATGCTCGCCCACACCGCGCCCTTCGCGCATTTCCATCGCCATCGAACGGGACACGACGTCGCGCGACGCCAGATCCTTGGCCGACGGGGCATAGCGTTCCATGAAACGCTCGCCTTCGGAATTGGTGAGGTAGCCGCCCTCGCCGCGCGCGCCTTCGGTGATCAGCACGCCCGCGCCGTAGATGCCGGTCGGGTGGAACTGCACGAATTCCAGATCCTGCAGCGGCAGGCCAGCGCGCAGCACCATGCCGCCGCCGTCGCCGGTGCAGCTGTGCGCCGATGTGGCCGAGAAGTAAGCGCGACCATAGCCACCCGTCGCCAGCACGACCGCATGGCTGCGGAAGCGGTGGATGGAGCCATCTTCCATGCAGATGGCGATGACGCCGCGGCATTCCTTGCCGTTCGGGCCATCTTCCATGATCAGGTCGATGGCGAAATATTCGATGTAGAAGTCCGCGTCATATTTCAGCGACTGCTGATACAGCGCGTGCAGCATGGCGTGACCGGTACGGTCGGCCGCGGCGCAGGTGCGCTGCACCGGCGGGCCAGCGCCCATATTCTGCATGTGGCCGCCGAAGGGGCGCTGATAGATGGTGCCGTCGGCATTGCGGCTGAACGGCACGCCGGCATGTTCCAGCTCGATCACGGCGGCGGGTGCTTCGCGCACCATATATTCGATCGCGTCCTGATCGCCCAGCCAGTCGGACCCCTTGACGGTGTCGTACATGTGCCAGGTCCAGTGGTCCGGGCTGTTGTTGCCCAGCGATGCCGCGATGCCGCCCTGCGCCGCCACGGTGTGGCTGCGGGTCGGGAACAGCTTGGTGATGCAGGCGGTCTTCAGGCCCGCTTCGGCGCTGCCCATGGTCGCGCGCAGGCCGGAGCCGCCAGCGCCCACCACGACGGTGTCGTAGGTGTGGTCGATGATCTTATAGGCTTCGGTCATTATTTGACGATCCCGATGAAGGCGATCTTGGCGATCGCGAAAACGCCCGCGGCCGCGCCGCCAAAGGCATAGAAGTTCAGCAGCAGCATGGAGAAGAAGGCCAGACCCTTGTCATGGACATAATCCTCCAGCATGACCTGCATACCCATGCGCAGGTGCATGAAGATGCTGACCACCATCAGCATCAGCGGCACCGCGACCAGCGGGTTGGAAATCCAGCCGACGACGCTTTCATAGTCGAGGCCGGGCAGCGCGATCAGGCTGAACAGCAGCCACAGCACCAGCAACAGGTTGCCGACGGCGGTATAACGCTGCACCAGCCAGTGCTGCGCGCCATGCTTGGCCGATCCAAGACCGCGAACGCGGCCGATACCAGTACCCGTACCCATCAGAATTTCCCCGTGCAGATCGCGGCCCAGAAGGCCAGCGTGGCGAGCGTGGACAGGACGAAGGTCAGCAGCGACCACATCTTGTTGTTCTTCAGCTCATAACCCGCGCCCATATCGAGCACGAAGTGGCGAAGGCCGGAAAAGAGATGCTGGAAGAAGAACCAGGACAGACCCGCCATCACCAGATAACCGATCGGCGAAGTCGCGCAGGCGACGAAGGTCGCATAGGCTTCCGGTCCGGTCGCGGCGGCCATCAGCCACCAGATGAGGCCGAGTGCGCCAGCGGTCGCCAGACCGTTGCCCGTCACGCGGTGCATGATGGAAACGGCCATGGCCGGTCCCCATTTCCATATCGTCAAATGCGGCGAGAGTGGCCGGCTGGTGGTTCGCGCCATGTCTACCCTGGTCCCTAGATACTTGTCTGTGAGTCCGCTCCCCTTAGGAGCGATACGCCGATAGGGCAAGCAGTCGAAAGGATAGAAAGTCCCTGCCGTCCATCCGTGCCGTTTTCCCCATGTTGCTGTGCCGTTGCCGCACCGTCGGGCCGTTCCGCCCCGCCGCCTTCCCCCACAATGCGCCCGGACAGGATGGCCAGCGACCCGTTACGGCAAGGCGCGCATTTTCATGCAACCCGGCCTTGCAATTCGCATCAGGCATAAGAAGTGATTAACCAACCGGCGCTAAGGATCGGATCGTAACTGATAACGTCATAGCCAAGGGCCGTTCCTTCATGCCGTCCAACCTGTCCACCGCCGCCGCCACGTCGGAATATATGGCGGAAGTCGATCCCACCGGGGCCATCGCCCGTTCCGCGCGGGAAATCGGCGAACTGATCGGGGATGATCTGGCCAGCGTGGGCGCGGCTTTCTTTAGCAGCTATATGCGCGAAACCGGCCTGCGCGACCGGTTGAGCGGCGGGATCGTCGGGCGAATCGAGCAGGAAGCGGACAAATATGTGCGCGAAAAGTTGCTGCATTTTGCCGAAGGACGCTGGGCGCAGTCGGCGGCCGACTGCGTGCGCCACGCGCGCAAGCATGATGTGTCGGTGCGCGCGGTGCTGAACGCCGTCGCCGCCGCCAATGCCCGTGTGAGCGACCTTATCTGGGACCGCTGCCACGGCCATGACGATGCGCAATGCCGCCGCCTGCTGGGCATGATGTTGCAGATCGCGATGATCGACTCAGGCTTTATGAGCAATGTGCTGGCCAATGATCAGGCCGATGCGCAGCGCGTCGAACGCCAGCGTTACGGCACATTGTTCGAACAGCGGATCGTGGGCGAAATCGACGGCGCGTCGAAACTGGGCGAATCGCTGCGCGAACAGGCCAAGGATGCGTCCGCCGCCACGCGCGGCATGCTGGGCAAGGCGTCCGAAGTCGCCGCTGCCGCCGAACAGTCCGCGCTCGCCATGCGCGAAGCCGCCCGCACCTCCGCCGGTCTGATCCGCGCGATCGAGGATGCACGCACCGAAGTGGAAAGCGCCGCCGAAGTCGCGCAGCGCGCCTCCACCCAGTCGGGCGACGCGGTGTCGATGTCGGCCACCCTGTCCGAACATGCCAAATCGATCGAATCGATCCTGAGCCTGATCCGCGACATCGCCGGGCAGACCAACCTGCTGGCGCTCAATGCCACGATCGAAGCGGCGCGGGCGGGCGACGCTGGGCGTGGCTTTGCCGTCGTCGCGCAGGAAGTGAAGAGCCTGGCCAACCAGACCGCGCGCGCGACCGACGAGATTGCGGGCAAGATCGCCGATATTCAGGCCTCCACCCGCCAGTCGGTGGAAACCAACGAACGCATTCGCGACACGGTGGGCGAAGTGCAGGCCAGCGCCGAGCGCATCCGCCACGCCATGGACGCGCAGGCGCAGACCGTGACGATGATCACCGCCGCTGTCGACGAAACCGCACTGGCGGCCGATTCGATGTCCACCACCATTTCGGCGATCCGTCAGGACACCGAAGTCGTGGCGTCGGAAATCGATCAGCTGGAACGCGGCTTCGTCAGCGTCGAAGGCAAACTCGCCAGCCTGCGCCACGCATCGTCGGATTTCGGACGGCAGGTGGCGTAAAATTCGTCGATCGGCCTGAATATAGAGGCGCTGCTCATCTCAAGGTAGAGATGGCAGCACGGATGGGTGGTTTCCCGCCATCCCCCCTCCCGCCAGCGGGAGGGGGAACATGACCGCAACTGGCCCAAACCGCGCCACCCGCTCTCCCTGTCCCCATCCCGCTTTCCCTCCATCCCCCACTCGTCTAAAGGCGGCGGGATGAATGATGTTGCTTCTTCCGACCAGACGACCCTCGCGCAAAGCTGGAAAGTCACCCTGCCCTGCACCCGCGCCGAGGCCGAAGCGATCGATGGCGACATCGCCGCCTTTGCGATGATGGACCGGCCACCGGTGCTGATGACCAGCGAGGCTGCGCCCGACGATGACAATGTCTGGCAACTGGACGCCTATTTCGAGGGCAAGCCCAGCCCCGCCGCCATCAAGCTGCTGAAAACGCTGGTACCCAGCGCCGCGGGTACGAAGCCCGTCATCGAAGCGCTGCCGGATGAGGATTGGGTGACGCTGAGCCAGCAGGGGCTGGAAGCCGTCACCGCCGGGCGTTTCCATGTCCGCAACATCGCCAGCGACCCCGAACTGCCCGGACATATCAACCTGTTGATCGAGGCCGGTCGCGCCTTTGGCACCGGACAGCATGAAACGACGGCGGGCTGCCTTGCCATGCTGGACCGGATGCGCCGCGTGGGCATGCGGTTCCGCCATGTCGCCGACATCGGCACCGGCACCGGGCTGCTCGCCTTTGCCGCCATGCACCTGTGGCCGCGCATCCATGCCATCGCGTCGGACATCGATCCGGTCGCGGTCGAAATCACCGGCGACAATGCCCGCGCCAATGCCATTCCGCTGGGCGACGGGCCGGGCAGGCTGGCGCTGGTGACGGCGGCGGGGGGCAATCACCCCGCGCTGATCGGCCGGGCGCCCTATGACCTGCTGATCGCCAACATTCTGGCCGGGCCGCTGATCGAACTGGCGCCCGCGCTGTGCGCGCTGGTGGAGGATAGCGGCAGCATCGTGCTGGCGGGCCTGCTCAATGAACAGGCCGACGCGGTGATCGCCGCCTACCGCGCGCAGGGCATGCGCCTTGCCCAGCGCAGCAACCGGGGCGCCTGGCCCACGCTGCACCTGCGCAAGCGGCCCGGCATCGGCTGGAAACGACCCAAGCGCATCGATACGCAGGCCCGTGGCGAAGCCCCCGGCTTCGGCAGCATCTGACGTTCGCAAAGGAGCATTGCATGACCATCATCCGCCGCACCATCCTGCATGACGGGTTCGAAAGCCTGGCGGTGGTGGACGCCGCCGCCGGGGTCAGGCCCGGCATCCTGCTGTTCCCCAATGTGCTGGGAACGAAGGAAGCCGATTTCGCCTATGCGGAGCGGGTCGCGGCACTGGGCTATGCCGTGCTGGTCGCCGATGTCTTTGGACAGGGCAACCGCACCACCCGCGCCGATCCCGATGCGGGCCGGTTCATGAACGCGCTCAACGCCGACCGCGCGATGATGCGCGACCGGGTAGCAGCCGCGCACGCGGTGCTGAAGGACATGGCGGAGGTGGACGCGGCCCGCACGGCGGCGATCGGTTTCTGCTTCGGCGGCAAATGCGTGCTGGATCTCGCCCGGTCGGGCGCGGACATTGCGGGCGGCGTCAGCTTTCACGGCGTCTATGACGCGCCGCCCTTCCCCAATGCCACGATCGGCGCGAAGCTGCTCATCTGCCACGGCTGGGACGATCCGATCGCCCCGCCCGAAGCGACCGTCGCGCTGGCGAAGGAACTGACGCAGGCGGGATGCGACTGGCAGATCCACGCCTATGGCCATACCGGCCATGCCTTTACCGACGAAAGCGTGCATATGCCCGAAAAGGGGCTGGCCTACAGCCCCGATGCCGACCGGCGCAGCTTCCGCGCCATGGCCGATTTTCTGGGCGACCTGTTCGCGTAGAGAAGCATATCGCCCGATTCGCTTCCCGACAGGCCCGAAGCGAACGGGGACGGGGTGTCACCGCGTCGGGATGCGCCGTGCGCTCGCCACATGATGGGCGTGGGTGATGGCGACGGCCAGCGCGTCGGCGGCGTCCGGCCCGGCGATCTTCGCGCCGGGCAACAGGCGCTGCACCATGGCATGGACCTGATCCTTCGACGCGTTGCCGACGCCGACCACCGATTTCTTGACGAGCCGGGCGGCATATTCGCCCACTTCCATCCCCGCCCGCGATGCGTTCAGCAGGATGACGCCCCGCGCCTGCCCCAGTTTCAGCGTCGATTGCGGATTGACGTTGACGAACACCTCCTCGACCGCCGCGCCATCGGGCTTATGTTCCAGGATCAGGTCGGTCAGCGCCAGATCGATCGCCAGCAGCCGCGTCGCCAGCGACATGGCGCTGTCGGTCTTGATGTGACCATTGGCGATATGCGTCAGCCGATTGCCGTCCGCGGCGATCAGCCCCCAGCCGGTCGTGCCAAGGCCGGGGTCGAGGCCGAGAAGGATCATAGAAAATATATCCGTTCGCTTCGAGCGCAGTCGAGAAGCATGGCGCCTGGCGTGTCTCGACTACGCTCGACACGAACGGAGACAAGCATTTTAGCCCAGCTTTTCCATCACTTCGTCGGACACTTCATAATTGCCCCAGACGGTCTGAACGTCATCATCATCTTCCAGCGTGTCGACCAGCTTCATCAGCGTGGCGGCATTGCCTTCGTCGACTTCGACGGTTGTGGTGGGCTTCCACGCCAGCTTCGCGCCGTCGGCCGGGCCAAGGCTGGCCTCCAGCGCCTTGGCGACTTCGTGGAGCGCATCCATCGCGGTCCAGATTTCATGTTCGTCCTCATTGGACGACACGTCCTCCGCGCCCGCTTCCAGCGCCGCTTCGAAGATCGATTCAGCGTCGCCCGCGCTGGCGGGATAGGTGATGAGGCCAAGGCGGTCGAAGCCATGGCTGACCGCGCCCGATGAACCGAGGTTACCGCCATTCTTGGCGAAGGCGGTACGCACATTGGTGGCGGTGCGGTTACGATTGTCGGTCAGCGCTTCCACGATGATCGCGGTGCCGCCGGGGCCATAGCCCTCATAACGCACTTCTTCGTAATTTTCCGTGTCGCCCTTCGTCGCCTTGTCGATGGCGCGCTGGATATTGTCCTTGGGCATGGACTGGGCCTTGGCGGCGTTGACCGCCAGACGCAGGCGCGGATTCATGTCCGGGTCGGGCATGCCCATCTTGGCCGCGACGGTGATTTCGCGGCTGAGCTTGGAGAACATCGACGAGCGCTTCTTGTCCTGCGCGCCCTTGCGATGCATGATGTTCTTGAATTTGGAATGGCCTGCCATGGTCCTGAATTCTTATCTGCCGGTTGAAAGTGATGCGCGCCCTTACACCAGCGGCCGCCCAAAGGGCAACCGTCAGCAAAATGGCGTGTCCATCTTGAAAATGCGCGAAAGAGCGGATTTTTGGTTCCGCACCAAGGGCGCATTTCCAAACAAACAGTCAATATGTGATCGCGGTGCCCGATGCCGACACCATCAGCATCGATCCGTTGGACCCGATGACTTCATAATCGAGATCGACGCCGACGACGGCATTGGCGCCCATGGCGGCGGCACGCCCGCGCATTTCGCTGATCGCCTGTTCGCGGGCACGTTGCAGCACGTCTTCATAGGCGCCCGACCGGCCGCCCACGATGTCGCGCACGCTGGCGAACAGATCGCGGAACAGGTTGGCGCCCACGATCACCTCGCCCGTGACGATGCCCAGATAATCCTTCGCCGGCCGCCCTTCCAGACGGCTGGTGGTGCTGACGATGATGTCGGACATAGTCTTCTCCCGTTCGCGTTGCGGATCACCATCTCATGACGATGAGACGGTTTAACACAGGCTTTCGACGAACGCCGCATGCACGCAAGACGAACGGGTGAAGCGCCCCCCTTATTCCATGCCCAGCGCGGACAGGTAGGTCTGGAGGATGGCTTCCATTTCCTGACGGTCATGGGGCTGCATCTTCCGCAGGCGAATAATCTGGCGCATGATCTTGGCGTCATAGCCGGTCGCCTTGGCTTCCAGATAGACGTCCTTGATGTCGTCGCCGATGCCCTTCTTTTCTTCTTCCAGACGCTCGATGCGTTCGATCAGAAGGCGCAGCTGGTCGGCGGCGACGTTACCCTCGCTCATGGGATTCTCCGTATAAAAGTGCGAATGTGAATCAGGCTGGCGGACGCCTCTAATGACTGTCGGCGTTTTTCGCCACACTCTCCTGCATCTTTGCGATCTGTTGGGGCGTGGCTTCGCCCTGATGCTTGTCCTTCCACTGCGCAAAGGGCATGCCGTGGATGATTTCGCGCGCCTGATCGCGGGTCAGGCCCCCGTCCGCCTCCGCGATCCAGTCGGCCAGACAGTTGCGGCAAAACCCCGCGCTGCCCATCAGATCGATATTCTGGACGTCCGTTCGATGCTGTAAATGCATCACAAGACGGCGGAAGGCGGTTGCAGCAACCGCATCTGTGACTATGGTGTCGGCCATCGGCGTTGGAACCTCTTTCGCTGATCTACATAATCCTGTCGTGCAGCATGGATAACGCATAACGACGCACTGGCAATGCCAATGGGCAGGCCGGTAGCGATCATGAGGCTCAGGAGAAGACATGACGAAATTACCGCCCCGTTCACGCAAGGTTCGCATCCTGGCGACGCTTGGCCCTGCCAGCGATTCGCCCGAAATGATCCGTGCGCTGTTCGTCGCCGGGGCCGATGCCTTCCGCATCAATATGAGCCATGGCGCGCATGAGGATCATGCCGCGCGCATCGCTTCCATCCGGGCGCTGGAAAAGGAATTCGCCCGCCCCACCACCATATTGGGCGATCTTCAGGGACCGAAACTGCGCGTGGGCACCTTTGAAAAGGGCCTCGCCATATTGGAAACCGGCGCGCCCTTCGTGCTGGACCGGGACGAAACACCGGGCGACGCGCACCGCGTCAACCTGCCCCATCCCGAAATCTATGCCGCGCTGGTGCCCGAAACCCGGCTGTTGCTGGACGATGGCAAGATGGTGCTGCGGGTCAAGGCGATCAGCCACGACCGCATCGACACCATCGTCGAAGTCGGCGGCACGCTGTCCAACCGCAAGGGCGTGAACGTGCCCGACGTGGTGGTGCCCGTCCCCGCGCTGACCGACAAGGATCGCCGCGACCTCAGCTTCGCGGTCGAACAGGGCTGCGACTGGATCGCGCTCAGTTTCGTGCAGCGGCCGGAGGATCTGGCCGAAGCGCGCAAGCTGATGGGCGGCCATGGCGCGCTGATGGCCAAGATCGAGAAGCCGTCGGCCGTGCAGCGGCTGGAGGAAATCGTCGAACTGGCCGATGGCGTGATGGTCGCGCGCGGTGACCTTGGCGTCGAGCTGCCGCCGCAGGCCGTGCCGCCGCTGCAAAAGCAGATCGTCGCCACCGCCCGCCGCCTCGGCCGTCCGGTCGTGGTCGCGACGCAGATGCTCGAATCGATGATCAAGTCGCCATCCCCCACCCGCGCCGAAGTGTCGGACGTCGCCACCGCCGTCTATGACGGGGCGGACGCGATCATGCTGTCGGCGGAAACGGCGGCGGGCGACTGGCCGGTGGAGGCCGTCGCGATGATGGACAGCATCGCCAACAGCGTGGAGCGCGATCCGGGCTATATCGGCCGGCTGCACTATACCGAAACCCTGCCCGATCCCACGACGGCGGACGCGCTGGCCGAAGCGGCCGGCAATATCGTCAATGTCGTGGGCGCCAGCGCCATCACCTGCTTCACATCGTCGGGCAGCACGGTGCGCCGCGTCGCCCGCGAACGCCCGTCCGCGCCGATCCTGGCCCTGACCCCGCGCGACGACACCGCGCGCAAGCTGGGGCTGACCTGGGGCGTCCACGCCATCCGCACCAAGGACATCGGCAATTTCGAGGAGATGATCGGCAAGGCCCGTCGCATGGCGCTGCGCCACGACATGGCTGAAAAGGGCGGCAAGATCGTCGTTCTGGCCGGTGTCCCCTTCGGCACGCCGGGGTCGACCAACGTGCTGCACGTCGCCGCCGTGCGCGGGGATGAACTGACCGGCCGCGACTGACGGCCAGCGCGTCGGGGTGGGGCCCGGCGGGGGAAATACCCGCCCAGCCCCCCACCGG
>NZ_JBMDWL010000111.1:0-9686 GCF_048594625.1 Sphingobium sp. | reverse complement strand
ATGTTTCGCATCGCACCCCAAGGCGATCACGGTCCGTCCGCGAGCGCCGCCCGATCGCTGCGGCAGGCCGGCCGCCAGCGTGACGAAGCGCCTGCCGTCCAGCGTTTCGATCAACTGCGCCGTGACCCGTTCGGCATCCTGCATGCCGTGCGCATCCCATCGCGGGCAGGTGCCGCCGAACCGGGCAAAGGGCCATGCCTCCCCATCGAAGCGTTTGGATATGATCCCGGCCCGGTCAATCCGCGCCATGAAGAAGGGGATGCCGCGCGCGCCCGTGCGGTTCAGGCTGGTGAGCCGGTGCGCCAGCTGTTCCATCGACACGCCGAACCGCTCGCGCAGCAGGGGCAGGTCATGGCGGCTCTGTTCCGCCGCCTGCCGGAACCGGTCATAGGGCATGAGGAGGGCGGCGGCGGCATAGTTGGTCAGCGCCATGACGGCCAGACGACGGCTGTCTTCATCCGGCGGGGCGGCGCGGGCGATCTGGGCGGCGATGGCGTCGGCCAGTTCCTGCGCGCAGACATGATAGGCGATGGCGAAGAGCCGTCCCGATGGCGGCATCCGTTCGCTGAGCAACAGGCGCCGCCGGTGCATGTCATAATGGCGCAGCGTGTCGGCCAGCACATCGGCGCGCACGACCTGCACCGCGATGCCGTGCCGGTCCTTCAGCCGTGCCCGAAGGTCCGCCTGCAACAGCGCCGGATCGTCGGGTAGGTCGGCGGACAGGGTTTCCGCGCCCGCATCGATTTCCGCGAAATGATTGCCCGCCTTTGCGATGGTTTCGCGCAGCCAGTCGATGGGCGCGATCATCCGCGCCGGGCCGCCATCACCCGATGTCGGCGCTTCGCCCGGCATTTTGCGTAGATCGCCCAGCGCGCGATAGAATCGGGCGATGGCTTCGCTGACGCCAGGATAATTTTCCGCGACTTCCAGCACTTCGTCGCGGGCGATGCCGATGTCGCGGACCAGCGCGTCGGACAATATTTCGCTCAGTTCCCCCGGCCCGCCATCCTGCGCCTGCGCGGTGAAATCGCGAATGTCGATGTCGTAGGTGTTGGCGAGGCGCAGCAGCATCTGCGCGGTCAACGGCCGCTGATTGCGTTCCAGATGGTTCAGATAGCTGGGCGACACGCCCAGTTCTTCGGCCATCTGCGTCTGATTGAGGCCCAGTTCGCGGCGCAGCACGCGCAGCTTTGGCCCCAGATAGAGTTTGCGATCGACCAGCTCCGCCATGAAGTCATGATGTCATAGAATGACAATATGACCAAATCTTTTTATGACTGACGGCCACTCATCGGCCTTATCGGCTGCGCGGATAGCGTCTATTTCTGTGTGCATCAGCCCGCATGGGCATCACCGCGAAGGACGAAGACATGACGACCGACACGATCGAACAGCCCCAGCCCGCCCGTTCGCGCGCTGTTTTTTCCCAGCAGGATTTCGGCCTGATCCGCACCGCGATCGCCCATTATCTGAAAGAAGTGCAGGATCAGCCGGAATCGATCAAATATGCCAATCTCTACCATCGGCTGGGTCGCGTGACCTGAACGTCGCGGGACATATGCAAAAAGGGCGCGGAAGTGATTCCGCGCCCTTTTTGTCATGTGGGCGATGACGCTTTTTTCCAGGGCGCGCTGCGTTAGATGGGACGCAGGTCGCGCGCTCTCAGTTTTTGTCGTCGCATCCTTTCAGGCGGAAAACCGGTTCCCACGTTCCCGCACGATGCTTTAGAAAAGCCGGGTCAGTCCGTAGAATAGCGCGCCGATCGCGGCAGCGGCGGGCAGGGTGACGACCCATGCCACGATGATGCTGGATGCCACGTTCCACCGTACCGCCGACAGGCGGCGCGATGCGCCCACGCCGACGATCGCGCCGGTGATGGTATGGGTGGTCGATACGGGGATGCCCAGATGGGTCGCCATGAACAGGGTGATCGCGCCGCCGGTTTCCGCGCAGAAACCCTGAGCCGGGGTCAGCCGGGTGATTTTCGACCCCATGGTGTGGACGATTTTCCAGCCGCCCAGCAGCGTGCCGACGCCCATTGCCGCCTGACAGCTGATCACCACCCAGAAGGGGACATGGAATCCGCCCTCCAGCAGGCCCTGCGAATAGAGCAGCACGGCGATGATCCCCATCGTCTTTTGCGCGTCATTGCCGCCATGGCCCAGCGAATAGAGCGATGCGGACACCAGTTGCAGCTTGCGGAACACCCGGTCCGCGCCCTGTGGCGTGAACTTGCGGAAGATCCAGCTGATGAGCAGTACCAGCATCAGCGCCAGGAACAGGCCGACGGCGGGCGAAATGACGATTGCGGCGCTGGTCTTGAACACGCCGCTCCACACGATCGCGGACAGCCCCGCCTTGGCCGTGCCCGCGCCCAGCAGGCCGCCGACCAGCGCGTGGCTGGACGAAGACGGGATGCCCAGCCCCCAGGTGATGAGGTTCCAGGCGATGGCCCCCATCAGCGCGCCGAAAATGACCTGCGGGTCGATGATGTTGGCGTCGACAATGCCCTTGCCCACGGTTTCGGCGACATGCAGCCCGAAAAAGAGGAAGGCGATGAAGTTGAAGAAGGCCGCCCATGCGACCGCATATTGCGGTTTGAGCACGCGGGTCGACACGATGGTCGCGATCGAATTGGCGGCGTCGTGCAGGCCGTTGAGAAAGTCAAAGGCCAGCGCAACGCCGATCAGCGCGATCAGCAGGGGAAGGGCGATGGGGTCCATGGCGGGTTAGTCTGTGTCCTGCATGGATCGAAACATCCTTGGGTCCGTTCGTTTCGAACATGGTCGCGAAACGAGAGATGTGCGCTATCCGCTTCTCGACAGGCTCGAAGCGAACGGGTGGATATGGCGTGCCGAAAGGTCAGGCGTGATCGATGACCAGACCGGAAATTTCGTTGGCGACATCCTCGAACCGGTCGGTGACCTTTTCCAGATGGCTGTAGATTTCGTTGCCGACGATGAAATCCATCGGATTGCCCGCGCGTGCCTGCTGATACAGGGCTTTCAGGCCCGCTTCATGCAGGATGTCGGCATGGCCTTCCAGCTTTACCAGCCGTTCGGTCAGGTCGTGCAGCCGCGTGGCGTTGAGGTTGAGCGAACGCAGCAGCGGCATCGCTTCGGACGTGATGCGCGCGCATTCGACGATCAGCGCGCTCATATCCTGCATCTGCGGGGCGAAATCCTTCACCTCATACAGCGCGATGGCCTTGGCCGTCTGGTTCATCTGGTCGATGGCGTCGTCCATCACGCCAATCAGGCCGGTGATGGCACTGCGGTCGAACGGCGTCACGAAAATGCGCCGGACATCCTGCAACACATCGCGGATGATGTCGTCCGCCAGATGTTCCTGATCGGAAATGGTCTTGATGTGCCCGGCCATGTCCGGTCCGCCCTTGAGCAGCAGCGCCAGCGCATCGGCGCCCGCGACCAGCGTGGTGGCATGATCCTCGAACTGATCGAAGAAGCGCCCCTGCTTGGGCATCAGCGCGTGAAACCAGCGCAGCATTCCAGTCCTTTCATCATGCTTTTCGCGAATCGCCAGCAGCAGCCGGATGAACCAGCCCGGATTGGCGGGCGGTTCGCGGAACGCCGCGATGATCGATTGCAGATCGGGTTCATCGACGGCATTGGCGGCTTCGGCGACCGGGAACCAGCGCAGTTCCCGTTGTCCCTGTTCGGGCCATTGCGTCAGGTGGCCGGTGACCGCAAGCGGAAAAACCTCCACCGTCGCCTCGCGCGACGAACCGTTGCGCTTGCGCTTGTCATATCTGTACCGGCCCAGCGGCGCGGGACAGGCGATGCCATGAATGCCCGCTTCCTCATAGGCTTCCAGTTCGGCGGCGCGGTGACCGGCCATGCCCTTGATGCGATTGCCCTTGGGAATGACCCAGCGCCGCGTTTCCCGCGACGTGATCAGCAATATCTGCATCACGCCGTTGGCATCGGTGGTGTAGGGAAGGGCGGCGATCTGACGCATGGACCGCTTGTAACGAAATTGTCACAAAAGGCAAGATTCTGGCGCGCACTGGCGGCGGTGTCGGCTGTTCCGCTTTGGCGCAGATGTGGGGCGATGGTTACAGAAACAGAAATTCGGCCAGCGCCTCCACGGCGGGCTTGTCGGCGGATCGGGGGGCGATCGCCTGCCGGATTTCGATCGCGGGCAATGGCATGTCGAGCGCCAGCCGCTGAATGCCGCTCATCCGGCCGATGTCGCGCGCCAGCGTGCCGAACGCCGCGAAACAGCCCGCGCCATCGCGCAGCGCTGCGATGATTTCGAACATATTGTCGCTTTCCAGCAGCGGCATGGCGTTGCGGAACCGCCCCTTGGCCAGCGCGGCTTCGATGATGTCGCGCATGCCGCTGCCCGTTTCGAGCGACAGCATCGGCGTCAGCGCCAGATCGTCCCGGCTGACACTGTCCGCCCGCGCCAGCGCATGGCCGCTCCCGGCATACAGGTTCAGCTGTTCCGACCAGCCATATCGCGACCTGAAACCGGCCGGTTCCTCCAGCGCATAGAAATAGGCGATGTCGGCCCGCCCGTTGGCCAGCACGATGGCGGCATCCTGCGCGTTGTGGACATGCAGGTCCAGCGTGATGGCGATGTCTTCGTTCGCCGCCTCGAACGCGGCCAGCGCATCCTGAAAATGGCCGAATACCGGGGCGGGCGCCGCCAATATGATCGGTTGCCGGGATGGCAGAACCGGCATCGGCACGAACGGGGTGGGGGGCTCTTCCTCAACCGGTGCGGCCATGGCCTCCGGTTCGGGGGAGGGCGCGGGCGCAGCGATGGGCGCGGGCTTCTCCGCCTCCTGCGCCGGTGCGGGCGCGTCCTGCGTCAACAGGGTCATGGCCTGCGCGGTCTTGCGCCCGGCGGGGGTCAGCCGGGCCGCCCCCTCCAGATCGTCGAACAGGCGATAGCCCAGCCGCATTTCCAGCGACGCCATATCCTGCACTATCTGTTCGACGCTGACATTGAGGTCACGCGCGCACCGCATGACGCTGCCCGCGGCCACCATCTGCGCGAATATATCCAGTTGGCGCAGGGAAGGGCTGTCCATGGCGCGGTGATAGAACAAATGATGCAGGCGGTTAAGGGGCGATCTTTGCGATCCGCCACAATCATGGTTGACGAGTCATAGCGGTTGATGGCAGGGCGTCCGCCTGCCGGGCGGGTATAGCTCAATGGTAGAGCACTAGCCTTCCAAGCTTGTGATGCGGGTTCGATCCCCGCTACCCGCTCCAATCGGCAGATCAGCGAAATATCGGTAACGACCTTGCCGTCCGCTTTGCCGGGGGTTGCCTTGGCGTGGTCGGGCTGGAACCCATATCTGTCCTGCGCGCTTTTACAGTCAGGCCGTCGAAACGGTCGCGATAGGCGAGAGGATGGATCATGTTCGCAATCATCGTTACGCTGGCGGCTGCGGCATTGCCGCAAGCCACCACGGGGCAAACCACCATGCCACAGGGCAACGGCCATCATGCCAATGATATGCGGCGTCCCGAAAGCGAAGCGCGCCCTTCGTCACCCCGCCGCACGAAAGAAAAGCGCAGGCCCGATGCGAAGGAGCAGGATAAGGCGCCTGCCCCCGACGAGACGCGTGATGCCGATGGCGTGTTGATGCCGGGCGCGCCCGGAACCAGCAATCCCGCCATTCCGGGTGGTTCCGCGTCTTCCGGCGGATGACGGGTCCGGTGTGGCTGCCTGCTGGCGAAAATCTCCGTACAGTGCGGTCGGGCGGGCGGCGCGTTTAAACACCGACTATTGTCGATGCCGATATGGCGGCGCCCGCGCCGTGTCAGCCCGTTGCCTTGGGCGTGACCCATACTTCCACCGGTGCGACGAACTTGCCCGGCGCGGGTTTGCAGACATGGACGCGATCGGCCGTGACGCGCTCTCCGCTCTCCAGATTGAAGGTCGCCCAGGGCTTGGGCATGCGACCGAACGCCATCTTCTGGATGGGCTGGCCGGTGGTCGAATTCATGATGGTTGCAACGATGCTCATGCCCGCGCGTTAGCGGTGGATCGTCGAACCTGTCCAGCGTGACGCGCAAATCTTGATGCGTGGGGTTGCGAACTGCTTGCATGGCGTCGCAAAGCGGGGCTATGCGTCAGGAAATTGTCTGAGAAAGGTACGACATGAATAACAGCGACCTCGCCGATGCACTCGCCACCGAACTGGGCCTGACCAAGGCTGACGCGAAGAAGGCCGTCGAAACGGTGTTCTCCTCGATCGCGGCTGCCGCTGCGAAGGGTGAAGAAGTGTCCGTGAACGGCTTCGGCAAGTTCAAGGTCAAGGAAAGCGCCGCCCGTGAAGGCCGCAACCCCGCAACCGGCGCGACGATCCAGATCGCTGCTTCCAAGAAGCTGGGCTTCTCGCCTGCCAAGGCGGTCAAGGATCAGCTGAACGGCTGATCCTTCATACACCGGCCCCGCGTTCGCGCGGGGCCGGATGTCTTTTTACGCCCCGCGGTCTGCAGAAGATCAGGCGCCCGGCGATGGCGGTCCCGAACTGCCCCGTTCCACCAGCGTGAACAGAAATTCCGGCGTTTCGACCGGCCCATTGGCCAGCGCGTCGATGACGGACCGGCCCATATCCTCCAGCGGTTGCCGCACCGTCGTCAATGGCGGCCAGGATGTCAGGCTGGCGGTGGTATCGTCGAATCCGGCGACCGACAGATCTTCGGGCACGCGCATGCCGACCCGGTGCGCCAGTGTCAGCACGCCCAGCGCCATTTCATCATTGGTCGCGAATATCGCGCTTGGCGGTTGCGGCAATGCCAGCAATTGTTCGCCCGCCTCTATCCCCGACGCGAAGTCGAACCGTCCCTGCACGAACAGCGAATCATCGGTCGCTATGCCAGCGTCCGCCAGCCCATCGCGAAAGCCATCGACCCGGCGCAGCGCGGCGCGGTGGGTCGGGGGCGGGGTGATGATGCCGATGCGGCGATGGCCTTGCGCAATCAGATGGTCGGCGACCATCCGCCCCGCCGCCCGTTCGGGCGTGTGGATGGTGAAACCTTCCGCCGCCAGCGACCCTGCGATTCGCGCATAGGGCAGGCGCATTTCGGTGAGGCGCGCCAGCAATCCTTCGTCGTCGGACAGGGGCGGGACCAATAATATGCCGTCGGGGCGCAACGCGGCGACAAGCCGGTCCAACACCTCGAACCGTTCCGCGCCCCCCGGCGACACCGGTTCGACCACCAGATGATAGCCCAGTTCCCGGCACCGCCACGCCGCGCCGATCTGAATGCGGCTGACATAGCCGGGCGCGGGATTGTTGTAGAGGAAGGCGATCATGAAGGATTTGCCCCCCGCCAGCCGCCGGGCGGACTGATTGGGGCGATAATCCAGCTGCTGGATCGCGGCATTGACGCGGGCCTGCAATTCCGGGCTGACATTGGGCGCCTTGTTGACGACGCGCGACACCGTCTTGATCGATACCTGGGCCAGGGCGGCGACATCGTGGATGCTGGTCATGGGCCTTCATGCGGCTGGAAAGGGGTGATGCGACCATGACGGCAGCAGGCACCGGTTGGCAAGATGGCGTCGCACAGATTATGGAAGCGCTCGGAGCAACGCGGGGAATGCGGACCATGTCGAACGTCATCAACCTGCGGCAGGCGCGCAAGAACAGGGCGCGGGCCGACAAAAGCCGAATGTCTGACGAAAATCGCGCCCGCTTCGGCCGGACGAAGGCGCAGCGGCAGGCGGATGCGGAAGAAGAGCAGCGTCGTAATAATATCCTGAATGGTGCAAGGTTAGATAGACAGGATGAAGAATAGTCATTGATGAACGATTGTTCATTTTAAATGATTATCGCATATTTCTGTAAATCCATTGTTCATATTAAAATGAATGAATATTCATGGAACTCGACCTGACGTCGCGATGAGGCAATTCGTCGCGATTGTGACGGCTATGTTGCGATCGATCGTGCAGTTGCGCGTTGATGTCTTGCTATGACTGGAAATATTCGCTCAAACCGCCCCGCCAGGGCCGCGATTGCCGCTGTTCTGGCTCTGTCCGCAACCCCGCTGCTGGCACAGACCGCGTTGCCGCCCGTCGCTACGCCGTCGGTAGCGCCCGAAGCCGCAGCGCCGGTCACACCGCCTGTCGTCAATGCGCCTGCGGTTGAAACGGCTGCGCCCGCCACGGCGGCACCTATGCCTGCAAATCCTGCGCCTGCAAATGGCGCCAGCGTACAGTTCACCCCCAGCCAGCCGGTCGTGCAGAGCACGCCGCCGGTAGGGGAACGCATCGCCGCCGCCACGGCTGCGGCTCAGGCGGAGCAGGCGGAGGTTCAGGCGGCTGCACCCTCATCCCCTCGTAGTGAAGCGCGAACCACGCAGCGTCGTGCCGCCACATCCGATGCCGCGATGCCAGCACCCATGTCGCAGCGCGCCGCCACCGAACCGGTAGCGACCCCTGCGCCGACGTCGGCCGCGCCCGCGCCGGTCCCTGCGCCGGTCGATCCGGTTGTTGCACAGGAAGCTGAGGTTGCGCCTGTAGCAACGCCTGCTGAAAGCGCCGCACGTACGGACGAGGCGCTGATGTGGGCGCTGGGCGGCGGCGCGCTGCTGCTGCTGGGGTTGGGCGGAACGGCCATGGTGCGCCGTCGTCGCCGCGACGAGCAGGATGAGGCGATTGCGCTTGCCACGGTTGAGCCTGTCACGGTTGCGCCCGTCGCTGCCGTCCCGGTTGCTGAGCCGGTTGCCCCCGTTGCCATGCCCGCAACGGCAGATGCCCGTCCGGTGGTTGCGCCGCGCCCGGCCATGGCCCCCTCCATGGCAACCACGCAGCATCGTCTGCATGACGAAGCGACGCTGGAAGCCATGGTCGCCGCTGCGCCCAGTGCGGAAAATCCCTTCCGCACCCGGACCAAGCGCCTGCGACGCGCCCATTATCTGCTGGCACACGATGCGGAACGGCATGGACATGCCGCCGTCGCCGCCCCCGCGCCGCAGACGACCCATGCCGAACCGACACCGGCCGCGCCTGATCGCAGCCAGACGGTCTATCGCTTCGGTGGTCAGCGCAGTTCGCCCGGTTTCCTGAAGCCGCGCACCCGTTAAGCGGCAACGCCCGACCAAGAGGACAGGGGCGGAAAGGCCATCGGGCTTTTCCGCCCCTTTCGCATGCGGCTTTTGTTGCGCTTTGGGCGCGGCGCTGTTACCGGCGCGCCGGTCATTACCGCGCCTTTTAACGGAAGAATCGCTCAAGCTATGTCCGACAAGATCAACCGCATCGTCCTCGCCTTTTCCGGTGGTCTCGACACCAGCGTGATCCTGAAATGGCTGCAACAGACCTATCAGTGCGAAGTCGTCACCTTTACCGCCGATCTGGGGCAGGGTGAGGAACTGGAGCCGGCCCGTGCCAAGGCGCGCCTGATGGGGGTCAAGGAAGAGCATATCTTCATCGACGACCTGCGCGAAGAATTTGTGAAGGACTATGTCTTCCCGATGATGCGCTCCAACGCGCTCTATGAAGGCCTGTACCTGCTCGGCACATCGATCGCGCGTCCGCTGATTGCCAAGCGCCAGATCGAAATCGCCAAAATGGTGGGCGCCGACGCCGTGTCGCATGGCGCGACCGGCAAGGGGAATGATCAGGTCCGCTTCGAACTGGGCTATTATGGCCTGGCCCCCGACATCAAGGTGATCGCGCCGTGGCGCGAATGGGATCTG
>NZ_JBMDWL010000110.1:0-19326 GCF_048594625.1 Sphingobium sp. | reverse complement strand
TCGCCGGTTACGACGACCCGTTCGCCCGCATGTTCCAATATGATCTGCGCCGACCCCAGAACATGACCGGCCGGGGCGTAGCGCAGCGTGACGCCGCCCATCCGCACATCTTCGCCATAGTCCACCGCCGTACCGCTGGCCGTGCCATAGCGCAGGCCCATGATCGCCAGCGTTTCCCGCGTGGCCCATACATGGCCATGGCCGCCACGGGCATGATCGGCATGGCCATGCGTCACCAGCGCGCGCTCCTGCGGCAGGGATGGGTCGATCCATGCATCGGCGGGGCGGACATAGATGCCGGTGGGGTGCGGTTCGATCCAGTGAGCCATCAGGAGCAAAAGATGGGACGGGCCGCCATGGTTCCGCAAGGGTAGTCATCGGGACGTAATCCCCGCGTCATGCCAGCGACATGCCATTGCCCTATCGGCGGCGGAACGACCCGGCAGCGAGGAGTGCGCCATGGCAGTAACCGCCCATAAGAAAATCACCAATGCGGTGCACCGCCACCGCCATCTGTCGAAACAGGGATTACTGGAGCGCGCCTTTACCTTTGCCTTTCGCGGGCTTGTCTACGCCCAGATATGGGAAGACCCCGCCGTCGATATGGAGGCGCTGGCGATCACGCCCGACACCCACGTGGTGACGATCGCATCGGGCGGATGCAATGTCCTGTCCTATCTGACCGCCGATCCCGCGAAAATCACGGCGGTGGACCTGAATACCGCACATATCGCGCTCAACCGGCTGAAGCTGATGGCTGCGCGCAGGCTGCCCGACCATGCGACATTCCATCGCTTTTTCGCGCAGGCGGACAATCGGGCGAATGTGGCAGCCTATCGGGACATGGTCGCGCCGTATCTGGACGAAGCGACGCGGCGTTACTGGGAAGGGCGCGACCTGATCGGGCGGCGGCGCATCGGCGGATTTGCGCGTGGCATCTACAAGCACGGCCTGCTCGGCCGGTTCATCGGCGCGGCGCATCTGCTGGCGCGGCTGCATGGCGTCAATCCCAAGCGGATGCTGGACGCGCGCAGCCGGGAAGAACAGCGCGAAATCTTCGAACGCGAACTGGCGCCGATTTTCGACAAGGGTTTCGTGCGCTGGCTGACCAGCCAGCCTGCGTCGCTGTTCGGCCTTGGCATTCCGCCCGCGCAGTTCGAGGCGCTGGCCGGGGACGACCGTATGGACACCGTGCTGAAAGCGCGGCTGGAAAAGCTGGCCTGCGATTTCGACCTGAAGGACAATTATTTCGCGGTGCAGGCGTTCGGCCGTGGCTATGCCGGTGGGGAAGGGGCTTTGCCGCCCTATTTGCAGGCGGCAAATCATGATGCGGTGCGCCAGCGGGCGGAGCGGGTCGATGTACGGCATATCAACTTTACGGATTTTCTGGCCAGCCAGCCCTCGGAAAGCTGCGATCGATACATCCTGCTCGACGCGCAGGACTGGATGGATGACGACCAGTTGAACGCCCTGTGGGCGCAGATCACGCGGACGGCCAAGCCCGGTGCGCGCGTGTTGTTCCGCACCGCCGGGGAACCCAGCATATTGCCGGGCCGGGTGACCGACGCCGTGCTGAACCAGTGGGATTATCGCGCGGAAGCATCGCTGGATTACACCGCGCGCGACCGGTCGGCCATCTATGGCGGCGTCCACCTGTATGTGTTGAAGGACCGGCTGTGAGCAGTCATCGCCAGTTGATGGACGGTGTTTATCGCTATCAGCGTCACATCTACGACCTGACGCGCAAATATTATCTGCTCGGGCGCGATGGGCTGATCGCCGATCTCGATCCGCCTGCGGGTGGCGCAGTGCTGGAAATCGGTTGCGGCACCGGGCGCAACCTGATCGCCGTGGGCAAGGCCTGGCCGAAGGCGCGGCTTTATGGCGTCGACATCAGCGAAGCGATGCTGGAAACGGCAGGCGCTTCGGTGGACAAGGCGGGCATGGCGAACCGGGTGACGCTGGCGCAGGGGGATGCGTGTGGTTTCGATGCGGAGGCGCTGTTCGGGCGCGCCAAATTCGAGCGCGTCTTCATCAGCTATGCCCTGTCGATGATCCCCGAATGGGAAATGGCACTGGCGCAGGCAGCGCGTTGCGTGGCGCCGGGCGGGCGGCTGGAAATCGTGGATTTCGGCCAGCAGGACCGGCTGCCCGTCCTGTGGAAGCGCCTGCTGTTCGGATGGTTGCAGCGTTTCCATGTGTCGCCGCGCCGGGAACTGGGGCTGGCCATCGAGCGGCTGGCGCAGGAAAGCGGCGGGTTTCCGCATAGCCGCGCTTTGTATCGCGGCTATGCCGTGCGGGGTGGACTGATCAGGGTGTGACGGCGTTCAGGCATCGGGCCATCGGAACGGCTCATGACTTTCGCCGGTGACTTCGCCCTGCGGGCCGAAGCGCCGTTCCATGATCAGCCCAGCGCCATCCTGTGCGATGGCGATGATGGTGCTGCACCTTGTCCCGTATATGGGGTTGCGGATGAAGATGGGCGATGCGGCGGCTTCGTCCGGGGCATCGGACGGGGTTGCAGGGGGCATGCCAGCATTGGGCAAGGTCCGCTGCGCCAGTGCTTCGAAAAGGTCGGCCGGATCATCCGCCCCCTGCGTCAGCCAGCCGAGCAGCGCGGCCTTGAGCGCCAACGTCTTGGGCCATGGCGCGTCCAGCGTGCCGTTGGAGAGGCCATAGAGGCCGGGCGTCAGGGCGATGCGCATGGGATCGGGCCGGTTGGTCAGGAAATCAGCCCGATCACGATCGATCAGGATCAGGTTGAAGGGATTGAAATCGGCATATTGCGCCTGTTGCACGTCGGCATAGCCGCCCTGTCCCGCCAGCAGATCCGTCATCAGCGTGCCGCGCGACGCCCTTTGCGGATCGGGCGGGCCGTAGCCCCGCAAATTGGTGACGATGGCCGCGCGCCGATGGTCCGACACGCCGACCCATGTGCCGCCCGATTGCAGGTCGCGCCCGGCGATCAGGCCGGGATGATCGGTCCAGCGCGCCAGCGGCGCGGCGGGCCGGGCGTGATATTCGTCGCGATTGCCGATCAGGATCAGGCGCCATCGCGGATGCGCCGCCCATGCCATGGCCATGATGCACATGACGCCGATCTATCGCATCGATCATATCCCGCAAGGCCATGGCTTGAAAAACCGTTCGGATGCCGCCATATGGGCGGTGCCGGGTTCGCCCGGCTATGGTGATAAATTGTGTCGTGTAATAGACGCAGCGGACCCGGGGGCAGTACCCGGCGGTTCCACCACATGCTTCGCGACGGTCATGCCGGAACGGAGCGTCTGACGGGGCCGAACTAGGATCGACGTGTGTTCAAAGACGATGTTTTTACCCGGCCCGTGTAAGCCGTTAAACTGTGCAAAACTCATAAGTGCCAACGATAACGAAGCACTTGCTCTCGCAGCGTAATTGAGGGCCTCGCGGCCTGACATTACCCTAGAAGAACGCGGTTGAACCCACCGGGCAACAGAAGGGAATTCAGCGGTTTCCAGGGCGCCGGGCAACAGAAGTCCCTGGACCTTCCCACCCTGTCGAAATCTGGCTGCCCGATCGGGCGTGGCATGGTCGATCCATGCCCATCATGGCGATTCGAATCGCGTAGGATTTGACCTGTTTTTTCGATTACGCTTTTATGACACTATGATGTAAAAATCATAAGATATTGATATTAGACGTAAGAAACTTGTTTTTTGCGGTCGCGGTTACTCTTGCTTCCATGTCATCTAAATGAAATAATCCTGTCTATGTTGAGAATTTTTTTCAAGGAGACGGGGAGATGAAGACGGTCGCTGCAATGATGGGTTTGGCGCTGGCTGCGATGATGCCGGGCATGGCTCTGGCGGCGCCTGAGGAGATGGTCGTGGTGGGCGCGCCGGACGGCACGCTGGCCGCGAACGCCCTGTCGGCCGGTCGTTTCGAAGACGCAAAGCGCAAGCTGGCGTCGATGCCGGTCTATGGGGAAAATGATCCCGCCCGGCTCATCAATCTGGGCAACGCCTATGCGGGCCTTGGCAAAATGGCGCAGGCGCGCGAAGCCTATCGCGCGGCCCGTTCCGCACCGGAAGTGACGCTGGTGCTGGCCAATGGCGACGAAGAATCGTCGCGCGACGTTGCTGTACGGGCCTTGGGTCGCCTCAACCCCAGCTACGCCATGCGCTGATCGCACCGGTAAGGACATCATTAATTGTGCAAAGCCGGTTATCGCCTTTGCGCATGATGTTTCGGGTTCAGGGAGAAGGGCGCCGTCCGCAAGGATGGCGCCCTTTTGTTTTTCGAGGGTGATCCGGTCGGACTGGATCATGATCCCGCAGCTTTTTGCTCGCCGCATTTTTCGAGCCGCCATCTGTTCCAGACGCCTTCGAAATGGCCTGGCCCCAAAAGCGAAACGGCCGGGTTTCCCCGGCCGTTCATTTGCCTGATCGGTCGGATCAGAAGGCCACGGTTATCGACGCGGCGATGGTCGTGCCGATCTTGTAGCGGTTGTAATAGACCCGGTTGTCGCCAGCCTGCTGGAATTCCTGGAATTTCCGGCCGGTGATGTTGCGGGCTTCGAACTTGAACTCGCTGTTGATGCCGCCGGGCAGCGTCACGCCCTGACGGGCGACGAAGTCAAGCTGGATGCCCGGCCGTTCCTTGATGTCGGGCTGTAGGTTGGGACCACGGCTGGTGACGCGATCGCTGGCATAGGTCAGCAGCAGCGTCTGTTGCGACAGCTTCTCGGTGTCTTCCAGACCCAGTTGCAGGTTGACCAGATGGTCGGACTGCCCCGTCAGCGGCACGCCGTTCAGGAAATAGTCCGACGCGGCGGGCAGATCGCCGGTGGTGTAGGTGTAGGGGATGGTGGTGTCCCCTTCCTTCACCTTCAGCTTCGACTGGGTATAGGTGTAGTTGCCGATCAGCGCGATCCGGCGGTTGGCGAAGAAGTCGCTGTTCGAGAAATTGCCCAGCGGGACATATTTCTGCGCTTCCAGTTCGAAACCGTAGAGCGACGCTTCCGGTGCGTTGGCGAAGCTGGTCGTCACCGCATAGGTATCGTTGATGGTGGTGAAGGTTTCGATCGGATTGTCGATCTTCTTGTAGAAGGCCGCCGCGATCAGACGTTCGTCACGGCCCATATACCATTCGGCACGCAGGTCCGCATTCCACAGCTGGCTGTCCTTCAGGAAAGGGTTGCCGCGGAAGAAACGGTTGGATTCGGTGTCGAGATAGGGCTGGGCGATCAGTTCGCGGAACTGCGGACGGGCGATCGTCTTGGAACCGCTGGCGCGGAACTGAAGACCCTTGGCCGCTTCCACCGTGACGGTCACGGCGGGCAGCCAGTAATCGCGCTTGATCTGGTTGAACGGGGTGACGCCGGTATTGTAGACGTCGACGCCGGTCACCGACTGGTCGCCCTTTTCATAACGGACGCCAGCATTGATCTGAACCCCCGGAATGACTTCCGCCTGCAACTGGCCATATCCCGCATGCACGCGCATGGCGGCGTCATAGACCGGATAGTTGCCCGAAAATTCCAGCAGGCTGATGTCGTACAGCTGAATGGTCGCGTCCGACGTCAGATAATCGGGGCGCAACTGCTGCACGGCCAGCGGCAGGTTGGTCGCGTCATAATGGAGTTCGTAACGCGACGAGGTGCGCTTCGTGTCGGTGAAGGCGTAGCCCGCCGTCAGCGTGAGCGCGGGCGAGAATTTGTAGCTGAGGTCAGCGCCCGCCGACCACAGATCTTCGTTGAGGTCGCTGAAGGTGACCGACGCGTCGCCGCGCTGACGGTTGAGCGCGTTGATGAAGCGGTCGCCGACCGGATCTTCGGCGAGCGCGCGGTTGGTGCGGACATAGACGAATTCACGCTCATAGGGCGCTTCGCGCTGCGAATTGGAGAAGCCGCCGCGCAGGTCGAGGCTGAGCGCATCAGTGAGCTTGAATTCGCCGACCAGATGGCTGTCGATCAACTGACGTTCATACCATGCGGTATTCTGCGTCATATAGTCGGCGCCCTGGATCTGACCGTCATTCTGGCCGACCGACAGCGCGCCGCGCTTCAGCGTGTCGCGGATGTAGAGATTGGTCCAGCGCAGCTTCTGTTCGCCCAGTTCAAGGCCCAGACCCAGCAGCGCGTTGACGGTGACTTCATTGTCGGTGCTGATCTGCTGGGTGTTCTTGCCAGCGCCTTCGGCCGGGTTCAGCGACGCCTGTTGCAACGTGTCGCGGGTCCGCCACTTGTTGCTGTAGGATGCGGTGGCGATGATGCCGAGGCGGCCGTCGCTGCCCACGTCCATCGCCGTACCCGCGTTCAGCGAGCCGGAGAAGTTGAACGGCAGACTGTTCGTGCGCTGAAGCACGGTGGTGTCCGCGTTCAGGAACTGCATCGCGATGTTGCGAAGGTCGGCGCGCGGCATGTTGGGGAAGGGCGTGCCGCTCTTGATCGCTTCCTGAAGCAGCGGCGGTACGTCGCGAGAACCGTCGTCAAAGCCGGTCCAGTCCGACTTGGCACCATAGCTGGTATAGCCCATCTGGCCCGACGTTTCGGTATTGGCCGAGCTGCCCACGCCGATTTCCAGATAGGATTCGGTCGGGATCGCCTTTGTCGTCAGGTTGATGACGCCGCCGCCAAATTCACCGGGGAAGTTGGCGGAATAGCTTTTCTGCACCAGCGTCGAAGCGATCACGCTGGTCGGGAAGATGTCCAGCGGAACGACGCGCTTGAGCGGTTCCGGGCTGGGCAGGGGAGAGCCGTTGAGCAGGGCGAGCGAATAGCGATCGCCAAGGCCGCGGACATAGACATAGCCGCCCGATACGACCGACAGGCCGGTGACGCGCTGGAGCGAACCGGCGATGTCGCCTTCGCCCGTACGCTTGATGTCGGCGGCGGACAGGACGTTGACGACCTGCGGCGCGGCCTGCGAGATGTTGGCGGTGCGGCGGCCGGTCACGACGATGTCCGCGCCGGGGATCGACACGTCGACATTGCCGGACTGGGCGTCGGCTTCGTCGGCGGCGCTGGGCGTGGTGGTCATGCCAGCGTCGCCACCGGCGGGCGCTGCGGTCTGCGCCATCGCCATGGGCGAAGCGAGCGCGGTGGAAATCAGGAGCAGGCGCGCCAGGCTGAGCGGCTTCGACATGCTATTCGTCCCCTTGGGAAAATTCGGTGCAAAGAAGGCGGGGAAGCGCATGTTTACGCTCCCCCGCCTCTGTTGAGGTCAGGTGCCGATCAGCGCGGAATGACGGTGCAGTTGCCGCTGGTGGAACCGAAGCTGGCGGTCACCGAGTTGCAGGTCCAGCCCGCATACCAGGTGTCGCTGCTGTCCTTCACCGCGCCGATATAGTTGGTGGTGGTAAAGTTGCTGTCGATGGTCTTGGGATCGATGGCGGTGCGGCCGGTTTCGGTCGCGCCGTTGATGAACAGGCTGGTCAGCGACGGGGTGTAGCTGATGGTGCTGTTCGCGCCCGCTTCGAAGATCGACTGGACGGTGGCGGCATCCACGCCGCGGCTGCCCTTATACGGAGTGCTGTTGCACTGCATCACGACGGAGATGTAGCGCGGCTTGCCAGCGTCCTGCAGCGCGGTGTCGGCGTCGCGAACGGTGGGCGTGCTGTCGATGCGCAGGCAGCTCTGGGTCGGGCTGACGATGATGCCGTTGACCAGCGCCAGATCGGCGCCGCCGCGCAGCAGCATGGCCGCACCGTTCGAACCGGTGGTCGAGCGGTTGATGGCGGTGAAGTTGGCAACCTTGAGATACTGACGCGGCAGGGCGTCTTCGCTGGCGTTGCTGTTGGTGCCACCGTTCGAGTCGGTTTCAAGGAAGCCGTCGCCGATGTCGTTGTTGGCGCGCTGGATCGACAGCAGGAACTGGACGGTGCCGCGATAGCCGATGTCGGTGTCGAGATTGTCGTCTTCGTTGCCGGTCAGGACCAGGTAACGCGGGTGGACCGAACCGCCGAAGATTTCGATGCCGTCGTCCGAGCTGTTGTGGACCTGAATATGGTCAAGCTGCGTGCCGGTGCCGACGCCCGACGGGGTCAGGCCCTGAAGTTCGCTGGAGCCAGACAGGACGAAGCCCGAATAGCGGATCTGGACATAGGACATGCGACCCGAATTGTCGGTGTCGTCCGCGCCGCCGTACAGCGCGCCGCTGGCGCCTTCGGTGTCGCGCTCGCACGCGGTGGTGCCGGGAGCCGCAGCCGGTGCGAGGCAGTCGGTGATCTTGGCGCGGCCGAGCAGTACGACGCCGCCCCACTGACCCGACGACTGATCGGTGCTGGTGCCCAGCACGTTTTCACGGCTGGTGAACACGATCGGCTGCGTCGCGGTGCCGACGGCGCTGATGCGGTTGCCGCGGTTGACGGCAAGGAAGGTGTTGCCGGTGCCAGCGAAGATGGTGACGCCCGGATCAATCGTCAGCGTAACGTTGTTGCCGGTGCTGGTCGCGCCCTGATCGGTGCCGACGTCGACGCGGCCGGGCATTGAGTAGATGACGCCTGCCTGCTTCGAAATGGCGGTGGAGGCGGTGAAGCGCGCCGGGAAGGCGCAGTTGCGCCAGGTGTTGGTGCCGTCCGTGATGGTGCCGGCGTCGGTCAGCTGAACCGGACCAGCGATGGTCGGGCAGGCGGCGGCCGGGGTCACGGCCGTCGGGGTGGGCGTTGGCGTCGGGGTGGGCGTGGGGGTCGGCGTAGGCGTGGGAGCAGGGATGACAATCGTGCCTTCGCCGGGCGAAGCGATGTCGTCGGCGCCGCAGGCGGAAAGGCCCACGCAGGCGCAGCTCGCCATCAGGATCGTTTGAATACGGTTAATCTTGGCCATGTCGTCTCCGCTCCGGTCGTGCCGGGATGGTTGAAGTGCGGAGCGCAGGGGAATTTCGATTCGGACAACGCCCCCTGTCGCCCTCGGATGCGGCAGGTAGGCGCGGGAAATGACAGCGTGATGCTGGTTCTGTTACAGTTGAGAGTATCTAAAATGACAATAATATTACGTCGTCACCCTTTTTGTGACAGGTGGCGTACATGCTATGGGTTGGCGACGCCAAATCGGTGGAAAGGGGTCCGTTTTTGCCATCCGAAATCGAACTGAAACTGGATGTTGCGCCCGATCTGGCATCGGCGGTGCTGCAATGGCCGTTGTTGCGGGATCTGGACGGGCAAACCGCGCTGCTGGCCGCGACCTATTTCGACACGCCGGACCGACTGCTGCTGAAAAACGGGATCAGCCTGCGCATCAGGCGATCGGGGCAAGACCATATTCAGACGGTTAAGGTCAGCAGGCAAAGGCATGGCGGGCTGTTCATGCGCGACGAATGGGAAAAGCCGGTCGACAGCCTTTCGCTCAGGCTGGACAACGATTGTCCCGTAACAGTGGTGCTTGGCGATGCGGTGTCACAGTTGGTTCCTGTTTTTAAAGTCGATGTCGACCGGCATATCTGGCTTGTCGAATGGGACGATGCCCTGATCGAAATGGTTCTGGATCAGGGACTGGTAAGCGCAGGGCGCAGGCAGGAGCCGCTGTGCGAAGTGGAGCTGGAGCTGAAACGCGGCGATGCCGCCGCCCTGTTCGCGCTGGCGCGGCGGATGGATGCCGATATGGCCGTCAGGCCGGGCATGTCGAGCAAGTCGGAGCGCGGTTATCACCTGACCGACGCATTGCCCACGGCCATCAGGGCGGAGCGGGTCCATCTGCATGGGGGGATGGATAGTGCGACGGCGTTCCTGTCCATCGCGACAAACTGCATGCGCCACTATCGGCTGAACGAGGCGTTGTTGCTGGACGCCTATGTGCCCGAAGCCTTGCATCAGGCGCGCGTGGCGATCCGACGGCTACGCACCGCCATCATGCTGTTCCGGCCGCTGCTGCGTGAAGAGGATGTGACGTCGTTTCAGGGGGAGTTGCGCTGGCTGGCGCACATCATGGCGGATGCGCGCGACCTGGATGTGCTGGACGTCCGTACGCTGACCGACGCTGACCGGGTGAGGCTGGAAAATGCGCGGATCGGCGTGCGGCATGATCTGATGCAATGGCTGCAAGCGGCCCGCCTGCGGCTGTTGCTGATCGACCTGACCGAATGGCTGGCCGATGGTGGCCGGATGACCGCCGCGTCCACCGACGATGTTGTCCCTTTCGCCATGGGACGACTGAAGACGCTGGACAAACGGGTTGCGAAGGGCGGCAGGGGGCTGGCCGGACTGGATGACGCCCAACGGCACCGACTGCGCAGGGATGCGAAGAAGCTGCGCTATGCTGCGGAATATTTTACCGGTTTGTTTACGCGCAAGAAGGACCGGCGACGCCTTAAAAAACTCGGTTCCAGACTGGGGCGCCTGCAAAATGCACTGGGGGCACTCAATGATCTGGTGATGGCGCCTGAGATCATGAAGCGCCATGGCCTGTGCTGCCAGCCCGAAGTCGGGGATAAGGTGGCGTTGTTGAAGGCGGCGGCGCAGGCGCATGACGGCTTCGTTGACGTGCCCCGCATTTGGCGCTGATGCGCGGTCAGCCCCAGGGGCGTTCGCGATACCATTTCGTAATGACATGCTTTACGCCCGAACGGACCTTCATGCCATGGTGGATGCTCGCCGGGTTTGGGTCGGCCGACGGCAGCCGGTTGTTCCACGCAAGAAGCTTGCCGGTTTCGGGCTGCACGGTTTTCCCGATTTTCGTAAAGCGCGTCGCCCCGCCCGCCGCCGGTTCGTCGAGATAGATCATCAGCGTCCATGTGCGGTTGCCCGCGACCGAACAGAAACGGGCATAATCGGCGCCCTTGGGATCGAAATAATCGGTGTGCGCCTTGAATTCCTGCCCGACGTCATAGCGTTGCCCCTGTATCGGTTCGCCGTGTGCACTGGCGATGCCGACGAAATCGTCCAGCCGGGCATCGATCTGCGCGACCAGCGGATCGGCATGATCCAGATCGCAGGTTTCGCTGGTGCGGAAATATCCGTCTCCATTGGGGTCCGCGATGGTCGAGGGACGACGATTGGCGTCGATCCGTTCGATCAGGGCCGCGCATTCACCGGGCGTGAGGAAAGCGCGCTGAATGAACAGCGCCAGTTCCTTTGACGGCACCTTCTGAATGCGGGGGTGGGCCGCCATCCGTGCAGGATCGGCGTCGATGGCGGTATGGATGGCGATCATGGATATGCTCGGTGCGCTATGGAAAGGGTCGAAGCGCCGCCTTTGCTACTGCGTGATCATCCAAATGCAAGTCGCGTGACGCATGTCATATTACAGTCATATAACTGTCATTCTGTAGTAAGATCGTAAGATTAGCTGACCGGTCGTAAGAAATCGGGGGCAGTTCCAGACATCATGCGTTTCTCGTTCGACCATAGGATGCGCGGCATTCGTGACCGTTGGGGGCGCGACCGTTTGGGGCATGACCCTTTCGGGCGGCGAAAGCCGATCAACTGGCTGGGTATCGGCGAACGCGCGCTGATCCTGCTGCTGGCCCTGCAATGCGTGCGCCTTGTCTGGGCGATCATGGGGCCAGTGGGGAGCTTTGGTCCCTGGGAGGGGCGTCAGGCGCAGATCATGTCCGCCAATGCGCGTCAGGCGCTGTTCGCCAGTTTCGACCCCTTCTTTGGAACCGACGCGCCGCAGCAGGAAGGCGGCGTCGTCACCTCCCTTGCTCTCACCCTTTATGGCGTGCGGCTGAACGAAGGGTCGGGTCTGGGATCGGCCATCATCGCCGCGCCGGACGGGGTGCAGAACAGCTATGCCGTGGGCGATGAAGTGATGCCCGGCGTCGTGCTGAAATCGGTGGCGTTCGACCATGTCACCATCGATCGCGGCGGCGCGGCGGAACAGATTTTCCTCGATCAGTCGACCCCGGCGCCACAGGCCGATCCTGCCCAGAGTGCATCCGACGGCGGCAATGGATGGCAAAGCGCCGCGCCGCAACCTGTTGCAGAAGGGGCAGGCCCGACGGTCGATGGCCTGAAACGCGACATCGGCTTTGCGCCGCGCATGCAAAATGGTCGCGTCACCGGGGTGGCCGTTTTGCCGAAGGGGCCGACCTTCACCAGCGCCGGGTTCAAACCGGGCGACATCATCAGCCAGGTCAATGGCCAGCCGATCGGATCGGCCAGCGATCTTCAGACCCTTCAGAACCAGATCGCGCCCGGCGCGCGGATCGCCCTGACCGTGGAGCGCGGCGCCGCCGTCGCATCGGTCAACATCATAGTGCAAGGCCAATGACCCGCAAATTCCTTTTGACCGCTGCCACCGCGCTTGCTCTGGCTACTCCCATCGCTGCGCCGCTGATGGCGCAACAGACGCTGAACGTGCGCGACGCGGATATTCGCGCCTTCATTCAGGATGCTGCGCGGGTCACCGGCCGCACCTTCATCATCGACAACAAGGTGCAAGGAAAGGTGTCGGTCGTCACCGACCGGCCGCTGTCCCGATCCGAATATTTCGAGATCGTGCTGTCGACGCTGCGCGCCAATGGGCTGGTCGCCGTGCCCGCGCCGGGCGGCGCCTATCGCATTCAGCCCGCCGATGGCGCGGCGGGCCAGCCGAGCGCCGTGGGCCGGGCGGCCAATCGCAACAGTTTCGTGACGGAGGTATTCCGCCTGCGGTCCATCGACGCGGCAAGCGCGCTGGAAACGCTGCGGCCGCTGGTCAGCAAGGAAGGGTCGGTCACCGCAAACCGTGCGGGCAACAGCGTGGTCGTGGCCGATTATGCCGATAATATCGCCCGCATCCGTCAAGTGATCGGCCGGATCGATCGCGACACGGCCGCGACGCAGATGATCATGCTGAAAAATGCGGGCGCGCGCGAAATCGCGACATCGCTTCAGGCGCTGGTGGCGACGGGCGGCGGAGAAAATGCACCGCCGTCGGCCGCGACCGTCGTGCCGATCGACAGTAGCAACGCCGTCGCCATCCGCGGCGACGCCAATACCGTCGCCCGACTGGCCGCGATGGCGCGCCAGCTGGACCAGCAGGCGGCAAGCGGCACGGAAATCCGCGTCTATTGGCTGGAACATGCCGACGCCGAAAAGCTGCTGCCGGTGTTGCAGCAACTGGTGGGGCAATCGACCAGCCAGCCGGTAACGGCGTCGACCCCGGCGGCTGGCGGACAGGGCAGCGCCGCACCGGCATCGCAGGCGGCTGCACCCGTGGCGGCGGCTTCTGCCGGATCGTCGGGCAGCGGCGGCATATCGACGCGCGGTCCCGCCGTCGTCACCCGGTACGAAGGCGCGAACGCCATCATCGTCGCGGCGAACAGCGACGTTCAGCGCATGCTGGGCGAAACCATCCGTCAGGTCGATACGCGGCGGGAACAGGTGCTGGTCGAAGCGATCATCGTGGAAATCAGCGATGCCGCCGCCAAGAAACTGGGCGTGCAGTTCCTTATCGGCAGCACGTCGACCGGCTTTGCCGCCACCAATTACAGCAATGCGTCGCCCAATCTGCTGACGCTGGCGGGGGCCTATGGCGCGGATCGGCTGGGGTCGACCACGACGACGGTGGTGGCGCCGGACGGCACGCGTACGACGACCGAAGTGCGTGAAAATGGCGAACTGGCCAGCACGTTGCAGCAGGCGGCGATCAACAGTCTGCAAAGCGCGACCGGCGCCATCGCCGGGCTGGGCGGCAGCATCGGTGGCAACGGCATATTCGGGGCGATCATCAACGCCGTGAAATCGGACACGGAAAGCAACCTGCTGTCCACCCCGTCGGTCATGACGCTGGACAATCAGAAGGCGTCCATTCTGGTCGGCCAGCAGGTGCCGGTGACGACCGGCGAAGCGTTGAGCCAGAATTTCGACAACCAGTTCCGCACCGTCCAGCGGCAGGATGTCGGCATCAAGCTGGAGGTGAAGCCCCAGATCAATACCGGCGGCGCGATCAAGCTGTTCCTGAAACAGGAAGTGTCGAGCGTGGCGGGACCGGTCAGCAATTCGAACAGCGACCTCGTCATCAACAAGCGCGAGATCGAGACGACGGTCACCGTGGACGATGGCGAGATATTGGCGCTGGGCGGCCTGCTGGACGATAATGAGCGCAAGACGGTCGAGCGTATTCCGTTGCTGTCGGACATTCCGGGGCTGGGCGAACTGTTCAAGTCGCGCAGCCGCAGCCGGACCAAGACCAACCTGATGGTCTTCATCCGACCCACGATCCTGCGGTCGAAGGAAGATGCGCAGCGCCTGACGCAGCAGCGCTATGGCTATGTCCGCGGCATGCAGTTGCAGCGCAATCCCGACATCGAACCTACGATCGACGAACTGGTGCGCGATTATATGGGGGCACAGCCGCCGGTCGCGCCGCAACAGCCCAGCGACACCATCGTCGATCCGCAGGCCACCGGGCCAGCGCAGGTCATCGAACCGACCGTGCGACAGTCGAGCGGTGTCGTGCGGCCGGTGGAAATCCCCGCAAGCGGAGGCGAGAAGTGAGCGATCAGGCGCAGGATACCGATATGCCCGCGATCCCGATGCCGTCGCGGGCCATCGACATTCCCTATGGCTTTGCCCGCAAACATGGCGTGGTCATGCTGCCGGTCGAGGGGGACCGCCTGACCGTCGCGGTGCGTGAGGGCAGCGACCCGCGCGTGCTGCTGGAAGTGCGCCGACATCTGGCGCGCAGTTTCGATGTGCGCTTTGTCGAACCGGCCCAGTTCGACCGGCACCTGTCCGATCACTATGCGATGGAAGGCAGCGCGGCGGCCATGGCCGGATCGCTGGAGGTCGGCGCGGACGAACTGGACATCCTGGCCGCCGACATCCCGACCGCCGACGACCTGCTGGACAGCGCGGATGACGCGCCCGCCATTCGCCTGATCAACGGCATCATCGCCGAAGCGGCGCGGCAGGGCGTGTCGGACATCCATATCGAACCCTATGAAACCGGACTGATCGTGCGCATGCGCGTGGATGGGGTGCTGCGCGAAACGCTGCGCATGCCACCCCATGTGGCGCCGGTTGTAGTGAGCCGCATCAAGGTGATGGCTCGCCTCGACATCGCCGAACGGCGCGTGCCGCAGGACGGGCGCATCGGCCTGACGCTGGGCGGCAAATTGCTGGACGTACGTGTTTCCACGCTGCCCAGCCGCGCGGGCGAGCGCGTGGTGCTGCGCATCCTGGACAAGGAAAATGCCGGGATCACGCTCGATCTGCTGGGGATGACGGGCACGCCGGACCGCATTTTCCGCGAAGGGCTGGGCGAACCCAATGGCATCATTCTGGTCACCGGGCCGACAGGGTCGGGCAAGACGACCACGCTTTATGCCGGGCTGCGCAACCTGAACGATGGCAGCCGCAACATCCTGACGGTCGAAGACCCGGTCGAATATGCGATGGAGGGCGTCGGCCAGACGCAGGTCAATGCGAAGGTCGGGCTGACCTTTGCAGCCGGTCTGCGCGCCATTTTGCGGCAAGACCCCGATGTGGTCATGGTCGGCGAAATCCGCGACCGCGAAACGGCGGAGATCGCGGTGCAGGCTTCGCTGACGGGGCACCTCGTGCTGTCCACCGTCCATACCAACGACGCGGTTGGCGCGATCACGCGCATGCGCGACATGCGGGTCGAACCGTTTCTGCTGGCATCGACGCTGCGCGCGGTGATCGCCCAGCGGCTGGTCCGACGCCTGTGCCAGACCTGTCGCGAACCGGTGCAGGCGGACAAGTCGGCCAGCGCCCTGTTGGGGTTCGACCCCGGCACCATCATCTACAGGGCGCGCGGGTGCGACGAATGCAATGGCACCGGTTATAAAGGCCGCATCGGCGTATTCGAAGCGATCCGCGTGGACGACACGATCCGTCGCCTGATCAACGATGGCGGCGACGAATCGCTGATCGCGCGCCATGCTTTCCTGAACGCGCCCAACCTTGGCTCTGCGGCGCGGGCGCTGGTCCGCGACGGGCAGACCACGGCGGAAGAGGCGATCCGCGTGTCCCGCCGCGATGCGGTGGAGGCGGAAACCATCGCCGATGGCTGATTTCGATTACAGCGTCATCGATCCCGCCGGGCGGGAACGGCGGGGCAGCATCAAGGCCGCGACGATCGATGATGCGCGAGCCAAGCTGGACGCGCGCAAGCTGTTCATCGTGCGGCTGGAGGCCGGCGCGGCGGAGGTTGCGCGCAAGCGGGCAGGGCGGTCGCTTCGCACGCCGCGCCTGAGCGCCAAGGAACTGACGCTTTTCACCCGTCAGCTTTCCACCCTGATCCAGGTCAGCCCGCTGGAAGAATCGCTGCGCACCATCGGCCGTCAGAGCGAGCAGGACCGTGTCCGCGCGATCGTGGGCAAGGTGCATGGCGGCGTGCTGGAAGGACGACGTCTGGCCGATGCGCTGGGCGCGGAGCCAAAGAGCTTCCCGCCGCTCTATCGCGCAATGATCAGCGCGGGCGAAAGTTCGGGCAGCCTGCCGACCATCATGGAACGCCTGTCCGACCTGATGGAAAGACAGGCTGTGATGCGCTCGAAAGTGCTGACCGCCATTGCCTATCCCAGCGTATTGGCGACATTTGCGGTCTTCGTGGTAGCGGCGCTGATGATCTTCGTGGTGCCCAAGGTGGTCGAACAGTTCGATACCGTGGGTCAGGAACTGCCTTTGCTGACGCGCATGGTGATGGGCCTGTCCGCCTTTCTGGCGGCTTATTGGTGGCTGTTGCTGATCCTGATCGGCCTGTCCGCCTTCGCATTCTGGCGCGCGATGAAGGTCGATGCGTTTCGCTATCGCTTCGACGCCATGCTGCTTGGCCTGCCGCTGTTGGGCCGGTTGATCCGTGACCTTCATGCCGCGCGCATGGCACGGACATTGTCCACGATGATCGCCAGCCGGCTGCCACTGATGGAGGGCCTGTCGCTGACCGCGAACACCGTGCACAACCGGGTGTTGCGCAGGGCGTCGGACGACATCGTGGAGGCGATCCGGGGGGGCGGCAGCCTGTCGGCGGCGCTGCGCCGTGCGGACGTTTTCCCGCCGCTGCTCGTCTATCTGGCGGCCAGTGGCGAGAGCGCGGGGCGGCTCGACACGATGCTGGAGCGGGCGGCGGACTATCTCGAACGCGAATTCGACAGCTTCACATCGGCCGCGCTGGCGATGCTGGAGCCGGTCATCATCATATTGATGGGCGCGATCGTCGCCGTCATCATCCTGTCCATCCTGCTGCCGATCCTGCAGTTGCAAAGCCTGACAGGGGCTTAGGAGTCATTATGTTGAATTGGAAAAAAATTCGGGCCACGATTGCCGAAACGGAAGAAGGCGTTTTGCCCGCGAGGCGTTCCGCCGAATACGGCTTCACGCCCGCGAGGCGTTCCGCCGAATACGGCTTCACGCTGGTCGAACTGATGGTCGTCATCGTCATCATCGGCCTGCTGGCGACGATCGTGGCGATCAACGTCATCCCGGCGACCGATACGGCGCGTATCGAAAAGGCGAAGGCCGACATTGCGACCATCGAACAGGCGCTGGAACAGTATCGGCTCGACAATCTGACCTATCCATCGGGCACCGACGGGTTGCAGGCGCTGCTCAATCCGCCCGCTTCGCTGGCCCAGCCGCAGCGCTATCGCCGTGGCGGCTATATCAAGAAGTTGCCGGACGATCCGTGGGGCCGCGCCTATCTCTACACCGTGCCGGGTCGTCGCGGCGCGTTCGACATCAGTTCGCTGGGCGCGGACGGCCAGCCGGGCGGCGAGAGCGAAAATGCTGACATATTCTCCAGCGAAATGTGAGCGGACCGACCGGGGCAGCCCTGTTGCGCGTGCGGCCCGGCAGGGCTTCACGACTTTTGGGCGCTCCGCCGAATACGGCTTCATGACTTTTGCGCGTTCCGCCCAACAGGGCTTCACTCTGGTCGAACTGATGGTCGTCTTGACGATCATCGGTTTCATTTCGGCTGCCGTCGTTCTGGCCATCCCCGATCCGCGTGGTCGGGTGGTGGAGGATGCCGACCGCTTTGCCGCGCGCGTTGCCGCCGCGCGCGACGAAGCGGTCGTGACGGCCCGCCCAATGGGCCTGTGGGTGTCCGCTTCCGGCTATGGCTTCCAACGCCGCGAAGGACGGCAATGGGTGCAGTTGGAAGACAAGCCCTTCACTACCGCAAACTGGAAAAGCGGTACGCGCGCGCTGGTGGGGAAGGATGGCCGCCAACAGATCGGTTTCGATGGCACAGGCCTGCCGACCGATCCGATCACCGTGACGCTTGCCCGCGAAGGCGAGCGCGTCTCCATCACCGTCGACATGGCGGGGAAGGTTATGGTTGGTGGCTGACATGCGGGGCGATGAGCGGGGTTCCACGTCTTTAGGGCGTTCCACCCAACAGGGCTTCACGCTTTTGGGGCGTTCCGCCCAACAGGGCTTCACGCTGCTTGAGATGCTGGTCGCACTGGCGGTGTTCAGCCTGGCCGCGCTGGCGCTGGTCCGGTTGCAGGGCGTGACCCTGCGGACCGCCGCCGACCTCGACAGCAAGGCCATGGGCCAGATCGTCGCGCGCAACCTGATGGTCGATGTGCAGACCGATCCCGTGCCGCCCTCCATCGGGGATGAGGATGGGGAAACGGAAAATGGAGGGCGTCGCTGGCGCTGGCACAGGACGGTGAAATCCATCGACGACAAGCGGCTGCTTCAGGTCGATGTGACCGTGGACGGGCAACCCGGCGCGTCGCCCACCGCGCTCAGCTTCATGCGGGTGGTCGAATGACCCCCATGGCTGAGCGTCCGCCCGCCGAAGACGGCTTTACCCTGATCGAACTGCTCGTCGCACTGATGATATTCGCGATGCTGGCGGCCGCGGGCGTGCTGCTGCTGGGCAACAGCGTGTCGGCGCAGGCGCAGGTCAAGGCGCGGCTGGACGACATGGCGGCGGTTCAGCGGGCAGGTGGTGCGCTGGCCGCCGACCTGGGGCAGGCGGTGCCGCGCATCACCCGGACGGAAGCCGGTACACTGGCGCCCGCATTCTGGGCGCATGATGGCGGGGAAGCGATGCCGGTCCTGCAATTCGTGCGCGGGGGCTGGGACAATCTGGGCGATCTGCCGCGCCCATCCCTGCAAAAGGTCGAATATTGGGTGCGGCAGGGACGATTGGAGCGCCGGACTTATGCGCAACTGGACGGTGCGGCCGGGGACGATCCGGCCGCCCTGTTGGACAATGTCGAAACGGTCGTGCTGCGTTTCCGCGACGCGCAGGGGCAATGGCGCGAGGAATGGACGCCGTCGCAGCCCGACCTGATGCCCCGCGCGGTGGAGATGATGGTGACGCGCACCGGCGAACCGCCGGTCATGCTGCGCTTTCTGGTCGCGCCCGGTCCGCCGGAGAAGCTGGACGTCACGCAGGAGGCGGCCGGTGCCTGATGGGGGGAAGGAAAGCGAGCGCGGCGCGGC
>NZ_JBMDWL010000011.1:0-14629 GCF_048594625.1 Sphingobium sp. | reverse complement strand
GTCGCCAACAAGCTGATGAAGGGGTTCATCGGTTCGGCGAACATCGACACGAACAGCCGCCTGTGCATGTCGAGCGCGGTGGCGGGCCATAACCGCGCCTTTGGCGAGGATGTCGTGCCCGCCAGCTATGCCGATCTGGATCAGGCGGACCTGATAATTCTTGTCGGTTCCAACACCGCATGGTGCCACCCGATCGTCTATCAGCGGATACAGGCGGTACGGGCGGAACGCGGCACCAAGCTGGTCGTCATAGACCCGCGCCGCACCGAAAGTTGCGAAGGGGCGGACCTGCATCTGCCGCTGAAGCCCGGAACCGACGTCGCGCTGATGAACGGGCTGCTGGCATGGATGGCGGCACATGGGGGGCTGGATAGCGGCTTCATCAGCGATCATGTGCAGGTGCACGATGGTTTCTGGGCACATATCGGCGATGGCCACGACCTGTGGAGCATTGTGCGCACCTGCGACCTTCCCCCCGCGGCGCTGGAGCAATTTTATCGCCTGTTCGCCGCCACGCCGCGCACCGTGACGCTGTTCAGTCAGGGCATCAACCAGTCGATCCGCGGCACCGATCAGGTCAATGCCATCATCAACGTCCATCTGGCGACCGGCCGCATCGGCAGGCCCGGCGCCGCGCCCTTTTCCATCACGGGGCAGCCCAATGCGATGGGCGGGCGCGAGGTGGGCGGCCTGGCCTCCACATTGGCGGCGCATATGGACTTTGCGCCCGACAATGTCGCTCGGGTCGGGCGATTCTGGGCGGCGGAGCGGATGGCGGTGAGACCGGGCCTGAAAGCGGTCGACCTGTTCCGCCAGATGGGGGAAGGGCGGATCAAGGCGTTGTGGGTGATGGCGACCAACCCGGCCGTGTCCCTGCCCGATGCGGGGCGGGTGCGCGACGCGCTGGCTGCCTGCCCGTTCATCGTGATGTCCGACATCATGGCCGATACCGACACCGGCGCGCACGCCCATGTCCGCCTGCCCGCCGCAGGATGGGGGGAAAAGGACGGCACCGTCACCAACAGCGACCGCACCATTAGCCGTCAGCGGCCATTCCTGCCCCCGCCGGGCGAGGCCCGACCCGATTGGTGGATCGTGAAGGAAGTGGGGCAGCGCATGGGATGGCGCAACGCCTTCGCCTATGACCGGCCCGCCGATATTTGGCGCGAACATGCGCGGTTGACCGCCTATCAGAATGACGGGCAACGGGTATTGAACCTGCGCGCGCATGCCGCCATCGGCAACGCCGCCTACGATGCGATGGAGCCGTTTCGCTGGGGTGGCGATGCGCCCTTTGCCGATGGTTTTTCGACGCCGGACGGCCGGGCGCGGATGGTGCTGACGAAACAGATGGAGGTGCAGTCGCCATTGCGGGACTGGCCGATGACGCTCAACACCGGCCGCTATCGCGATCAGTGGCACACGATGAGCCGCACCGGCCTGTCCCCCAAACTCGCCCGCCATCGCGAAGAGCCATTGGTAGACATCCATCCGGACGACGCCGCGGCGCTGGGGCTGGCCGACCGCGATCTGGCCCGTGTCAGCACGGCGCAGGGCGACAGCATATTTCGCGTGGCGATCCATGACGGGCAGCGGGTGGGAGAGATATTCACGCCGATCCACTGGACCGACCAGATGGCGAGCGGCGGGCGGACCGGCCTGTTGCCCCGCCCGCTGGTCGATCCGCATTCGGGACAGCCGGGTTTCAAATCCACCCCGGCCCGTGTCGATCGGGTGGCGACCGAATGGAAAGGTTTCCTGATCCTGCGCGGGGATGATCCGGTGCGCCTGCCATGCCTGTGGTCGACGCGTATCACCGTGCCGGGCGGCGCGCTGTATGAAATTGCGGGCAACGGCGATCCGGCGCGGATCGACGCATTCCTGCCCAAGGGGGACCGGGCCGAAGCGGTGGACATGGCGCGCGGCACGCGCCGGATCGCGACGATCAGCGAAGGCCGGTTGCGCGGCGTGCTGTTCATCACGCGTGCCGGCCTGCTGCCATCGCGCGACTGGCTGATCGCGCAACTGGGGGCCGAAGGGGTGGGCGGTTCCGTTCTTGCCGCGCGTGGGCCGGGCGTTCAGTCGGACAAGGGCGCGACTATCTGTGTCTGTTTCGATGTCGGCCTCAATCAGATTGTCGCCGCCATCCGCGAACAGGCGCTGGTCGACGTGCCGTCGATCGGCCGGGCGCTGGGTGCGGGGACCAATTGCGGGTCGTGTCGGCCCGCCATCGCCAATATTCTGCTCCGGACATCGCAGGAGGTGCTGCATGCTGCCGACTGATCCGATCGCGCCGGGCGCGGTGTGGCTGGTGGGAGCGGGGCCGGGCGACCCCGACCTGCTGACGCGCAGGGCCGAAAGGCTGATCGCTGCGGCGGACATCGTCTTTTACGACGCGCTGGTGGGGCCGGGTGTGCTGGACCTGATCCCCGAACGCACGGAGCGGGTGGGCGTGGGCAAGCGATCGGGCCGCCATTCGAAGGACCAGCAGACGATCGACCAGATGCTGGTCGCCGCCGCGTTGGCAGGCAGGCGGGTCGTGCGGTTGAAGGGCGGCGATCCCGCCATGTTCGCCCGCACGACGGAGGAGATGACAGCGTTGCGAACGGCGGGTGTTCCGGTTCATATCTGTCCCGGCATCACCGCCGCCAGCGCCGTCGCCGCATCGGCGGGCCTGTCGCTGTCGCTGCGCGGGATTGCACGCCGGGTTCAGTTCATCACCGCGCATAGTCGCCGGGGACAGGCGCTGGATCTAAACTGGGCGGCGCTGGCCGATCCGGCCTGCACGCTGGCGGTCTATATGGGGCGGGACGCTGCGCCCGAACTGAGCCGCGCGCTGATCGCCGCAGGCCTGTCCGGTGCGACGCCGGTGCTGATAGCATGTGATGCTTCGTTGCCGCAGGAACAGCGGCTGCGCACGCGGTTGGACCTGCTGCCGCTGGCGGCGCGATCCTTTGCGCAGGATCGACCGACGATGATCCTGATCGGTGAAGCGGTGGCGCAGGGCGATGGCATGGCGGCGATGCCGGATCGCCATGCGGCGGCCTGCTATCCGCCTGTTTCGTAGAGGGCGAGCAGGCTCTGGAGATGATCGGGCATCGGCCCGGCACGGCGGCGCAGCAGGAAGGGGGCGGTCAGCCTTTCGCTCAATCGGGCGTAGCCGATGTCGGTGCGCGCATGATGGCGCACCGATTGCGGGATGATGCATGCGCCCGCGCCCGCCGCGACCATCGCCAGCGCGGTCTGAAGCTCACGCACCTCCACGATGGCGGCGGGCACCAGATCGCGATCGTGAAAGAAGGACAGGATGATGTCGGCATAGCTGGGGCGCGGCATGCCGGGATAGAGGATCAGCGGCATCTGCGCGATGTCGGCCAGCGGCACGCCGCCGTCCCGGTCCAGCAGGGCCTGATCCAGCAGCGGATGTTGCGCGGGCAGGGCGACGGCCAGCGCCTCTTCGCGCAGCACCATGTGGGTGATCAGCGGGTCTTCGACCACGATCCGGTCGAAACCGACATCGATCCGCCCTTCCTTCAGCGCGGCCATCTGTTCGAAACTGTCCATTTCGGCAAGCGCGACGTCTAGTCCCGGCATCTGCGCGCGGAAACGGGCGATCAGTTCGGGGAGGCCGGCATACAGGGTCGATGGCACCAGTCCGATGACGAAGCGGGGCCGTTCCGCCGCGATGAAGCGACGCATCGTCGCCTGTAGCTGGCTCATCCGGTGCACGACGTGCAGCGCCTCTTCCCGCAGCAGATGGCCCGCCGGGGTCAGCGCGATCGGGCGGCTGTCGCGATCGAACAGCTGGACGCCCATTTCCTCTTCCAGTTCCTGTATCCGCTTGCTGAGCGGGGCCTGCGCCATGTGCAGCCTTTCGGCGCCACGGGTGAAGCTGCGTTCGGCGGCAACCGCCAGGAAATAGCGAAGCTGACGAATGTCGATGGCCATGCCGTTCGCCATAGGTCAGATTTCACACAAAGGCGACGTCAAAGGCAGGCGGGTGTGCGCTGCCCGATGCCCTTGACGTCGCAGGCCGGTCTTTCAGCACCCTGTTCCGGCAAGGCTGGCGGGGGGAAGCTGGCTGGGGACTGGCGCACATGCGGGGAAGGGGCCATCCGCGGCATGACATCGGGAAGGGGGTCATGCCGCAAACGCCCCGCATGCGGGCGGAAAAGTCCGGGAAGCCAATGGCAGCCCTGTCCGGGTGCAATGTTACTGACGGACCAGCGTGAAGGACTGAACCATATTGTCGGTCGTGTTGAGGTCGACGGTCCAGCTGACCGGTTCCATGCCATCACCGTGGACTCGGATACCGTAATAGCGACAGCGCACCGCGCCATCGGCGCTGGCGGGGCGGCATTTGGCGCCTGCGTCCTTCAACATGGCGCGGGCGGTGTCCAGCGACGTGCCGGTTGGCATGTGCGCGGCAAGGTCTGCGCGCACTTCATCCACCAGCGATGCGGGGTCGCTGCGAAATTCGATCTCGCCAAAGCTGCGCAGCGGGGTGGCGGCGCTGGCCGTGGCAAGCGGCGCGATCGACAGCATGGCGCTGGCGACGGCGAAAAAGCGGATATTGCGGGTGAACATGGTCGTTCCTATCGTGCCGCATCATCGCGGCACGGGTCATGTGCGCCCGATCGCGCTTTGCCGCCAACATCGTCTGCATGTCTGATTATACCGCCACGGTATGATTGTGACGGCTGTGCCGGTTCGCGCAAATAGCCGAGCGTCGGGATGCCCGGCCACATTGTCGTTCCCGGTTCGCCATGGCCCGATCCGATATGAATATCGCATATTCATTAATGTGCGTTGCGACCCGCCGGATTCGACCTTATTTTCTGCGATCAATTCGCAATATAAAAAATAACATACGCATACGCAGGTCCGGCCCGCTTCGAAACAGGATCTCCGGGCACGGATGCTTGCGTCCATTTCCAACGCTCAGACATCCATCGAACCATAGGGGGTTACATCGTCGAACCTGCGCAAGCGAATATTCGCGATCACATCCATGGCCATGGTGTCGTTGATGGCGCATCAGGCCTTTGCAGCGGATGCGGCCGGTGACGATCAGGGCAGGACGCCCCCCCTTGCCCGACGACATCGTCGTCACTGCCACGGGGTATGAACTCAATATCCAGGGTGCGCCCGCTACCATATCGGTCCATCACCGCCGAAGAGCTGAAGCAGCGGTCCTATACCGACATCACCGATGCGCTGATCAACGTTCCGGGCGTCCATATTCAGGATGGCGGCGTCGAACAATCGATCATGATGCGCGGGATGAGCACGGATTACACCCTGTTCCCGATTGACGGTCGCCGGATGCAGGACAATCAGGCATTTGGCCTGAACGGGCAGCAGACGGGGACGCCGGTCAATTTCCTGCCGCCGCTGGATTCGATCGAACGGATAGGGGTTGTTCGCGGCCCGGCATCGTCGCTTCACGGTTCGGACGCGATTGGTGGCGTCATCCCCGAACATATGGTCAACGCGTCGCTGAACTGGGACGCGACCGACATGCTGAAAGTCTGCGGACAGGCCAATTATCGCGGCAAGACGTCAGGGCGCACCAACAATTCCAGCGGATCGGGGACCAATGATTTCCGCTATCTGCCCTATACCTTCTATAATCTGGCGCTGGTGCTGAAGCCCAAGAAGGATTTGGCGCCAAATGTCGGCGTCTATAACCCGACAAGCAGGTGACGCCCGAAGACGGCTTTGCCTATATCCTAGACGGTCGCCGTTTCAGCGCATCGCTGAACGTCAGCTTCTGACCCCGCCACATGATGCCAGTGGGAAGGGGACGGGGTTCCGTCGCATCTTTCTGATCGCGCATGCCTTTACAAGGATGTTCGTCATGGGATTTCCTCGCACCATCTGTCTGTTCGCATCGGGCGCAGCGATGCTGATCGGCCTGGCAGGGCCGGTCGTCGCCAGCGCGCAGGCGATCCGCATCGTTCATGCCAAGGGCAGCGCCACCGTACCTGCCGTTCCTGCCGCAATAGCCGTCTACGACCTTGCGACGCTCGACAATCTGCATGCCATCGGCGTGGAGGCGGTGGCGCGCGTGCCGATGGGCCCCGATGGGAAGGGCAATTTCCCGCCCTATCTCAACCCATATGCCGACGCGCGCTATCGCAACATCGGCACATTGTTCGAACCGGACATAGCCGCGCTACAGGTGCTGAAACCCGATCTGATCGTCATCGGTCGCCGGTCGGCCAAACAATATGATGCGCTGAGCGGCATTGCGCCGACCATCGACATGTCGTCGCCGAACAAGGATCTGGCGGCGCTGACGACCGGCAATGTCTGCAAGCTAGGGCAGGCGCTGGGGCACGGGGATCAGGCCGAAAAGCGGATCGCAGCCTTTGAGGCGCAGGCCGCCAGCCTGCATGCGTAGGCCGCACGGTCGGGCACGGGGCTGCTGCTGTTCGCGGCGGGGCAGGGTGTTGTGGTGCACGCGCCCGGCGACCGGTTCGGCCATGTCTACGACTTCGTCGGCATCCGCCCCGCCTTCACGCAAGCGGCCAAGGGTGCGCCCGGCGGTCGTCCCGCCGCCGGATCGCCGAAGGCGGAAGCGGCGCGGCGCGCGCAGCAGAAAGGCGACGCTGGCCACCCTGTCGGCCAGCGCCGCCGACATCCGCAAGGCGTTGCGCGCGAACGGGAAGTGAGCGGGCGCCGACGGGACGGGGATGCGTGGTGCAGGCGCATCCCCAGCGCACGGTCGGTCAGGCGTTCCCCCGTGAGGCAGGCCCAGCTGTCAGACGCGGCCGCTTCCCAGCGTCGCGATGGCGCAGGGGGCGATGATCGCGATGCCGACCCCGTTGCGCGTGAACCGTTGCGCCAGCGCGTCGATCCGCCACTCCTGTGCCACGGGGCCATGCCGTACCGGATGGGCGATACCCTGCATCATCAACAGTTGCAGCGATTGCAGCAGCGCACCTGCATCTCCTGAAAAAGCCGGCAGGGCGCGCAGGTCCGCGTCGCTAGCATGACCCATCGCCAGACGTTGCAACAGAAGCGTGAAAATCTCTGCCGCGCCGGTGATCGGTCGGAAATTCATGGGCCAGATCGGCCGGTGCGCGGCGGGCCATATTGGCCAGATGCCGCACCATGTGCGGCCGGTCGGCGAACAGGCCGCTATCCGCCATCTGCTGCAGCAGTTTCAGCCCCGTTTCCGCCTTTCGCGGCGACGGACCCGGCATATGGTGCGCGCGCAGGTTCAGCAGATGCTGCACTGGCAGCAGATCGGTCGATCCGGGATGCAACATATAATGGAAATAGAACAGCCCGCCCGGTTTCAGGCTGCGCGCCGCGACGTGCAGCAATGCCGCGCGCTGATCGGCCGGCACCCATGACCAGACACCATGGCTGGTCATGAAATCTAACCTGCCTTCATGCGTGCTGGCGAAGGTCGTGAAGTCGGCGTGAACGAATGTGACATTGTCGATCCCGCAGGATGTGGCGGCGTCGCGCGCCAGCGCCAGATGATCGGCATTGAAGTCCACGCCGACAAACGGGCATAGGGATGGCATGCCGCCGCAACCAGCAGGTTGACGCCGAGGCCGCATCCCAGTTTGCAGGCGCTGAACGGGCGATCGGGATCGGGCGCGGTAAGGCCGCTCCATTGGGCGAGGGTGGAGAGCCAGAGCGGCTGCATTTTTCGGTAGAAAAAAGGCGGGATAGCGGACGTCGGAAATGTAACCGTCGGTCCCGCTCATGGCGGCGCGCCGATCATGTTCGCCATGACGGTCCCATCCGACAACATGTCGACCAGTCACGACATGTCAGGATCGCGCGCGCTGCGATCATGCCACAGCACTTAATAGCCGAAGGATGTTTTCGGTTCGGGCGCGGGGACGCGCGGCTGACCGTCGGCTGGCTTATGCCCAGTCGTCTGGCGGTGTGCGTCACGCTTGGAATCTGGAGGAGGACCGCAAGGGTCAGCAACAAATTGATGTCGAAGGGTTTGAATTATCAAAGCGGTGGTGCGGGTTCAAGCATGGGACCGACAGCTTCGCCAGTTGTGCCGATGCAGCCGGATCGGAACCTGTTTTGGCGATATGCCCCGGCCATAGGGGCGGAGGCAGTCGAGCGGATCGCCGGGATGCGATGGCCCGCATCCCGGCGATCCGTCTGTCTTTAGAACGTTGTCTTTTCTTCCACATGGCCTTCGACATCGGCCCGGTCGATCCACAGCGTGCGGAATTTCTTGTCCGCCAGCAGTTGCAGCTGATCGTTGTTATGCTTCGATCCGGGCTGGCTGCTATTGCCATAGCTCATGAGGCCCACCGCCTTCATCGGGGTGCCGAATTCGACCATCGATACCCAGGTTTCGCCATGGACGGGCGTGCGCTCGCCATTTTTCATCGGACCCCAGGTGATGGTGCGGAACACGCCGCTATTGCCGAAGCCGCCATTGGCCGGAACGCTGACGTCGCCGATATGGTAACGGGATACGTCGCCGAAGGGACGGTCGATCGCGCCATAGAGCTGCTTCGTCTTTGCCACCGCCTGTTTCAGCATGGCGACGGCGGCCACGGGGTCTTTCAGGCCGCGCGGCGTTTCCAGCGGATCGTCCTGCGTCCATTTGACGGCATAGTTGGACTGGTCCGTGAAATTCTTTGGCGCAAAGATCGCGGCCCATGTTTCGAACAGCAGCGCAGCGCGGCTGTCGGCTTCGAACCGGTGGTCCCACCCCTTGAGCAGGGTGGTTGCGGCCCGCACATCGGCGTCGTTCGAACCGGCGGCGGCCGCCAGCAGGTCGGGCAGCATACGCTGGGCCATCAGCGACGTCGTGGTCAGTTTGCGCGTCACGAAATCGTCGAAGCTGATCTTGGGCGTCTGCGTCATCAGCTTGACCGACATCTGCGCCCGTTGGCTCATCGGGCCGACCGGCGCGACATAGGCCGGGAAGCTTTTGGGATCGAGCGCGCGGGGCCATGTGGCCAGCCATGGCGGGTCATTGGCGTTCTGGACGAAGCCGGTGTCGGGATCGAGCAGCTTTGGCATGTCGTCATAGCTGTGGACGTCCTTCCACAGCGTCGCCGACGTATCGCCCGGCACCGGCGCCGACCAGTATTTGAGGTCGCCCGACGCATGTTTGGGCAGCAGGCCATTGTCGAGATAGAGGATATGCCCGGCGCGGTCGGCATAGACGATGTTGAACATCACCACCTGCATCCTGCGCAGCGCCTTTTCGAAGGTCGCCCAGTCGCGCGCCTTGCCCATGTCCAGATATTGCTGGAGCACGCCCGGCCGATCCAGCCCCGCGACCTTCAGCGCGATGGTCGTCTTGCCGTCGGGCAGGGTGAAGACGGGGCCGTGCACCGTGCTTTTCTGTTCAAAGCTGACGGTTTTCAGCGTACCGTCGGCCTGTTTGACCCTGTAGCTTTTCGTCACCGCCCTGAACGGCAGGGTCTTGCCATCGAAGCGATAGCCATCGCCGTCGAGCGTCAGGGCATAGCTGGTGAAACCCTGCATCGTGTTGACGGTGTTGGTGAAGCCCAGATCATTGTTGAAGCCGAAACGCAGCACCGGCAGGCCGACCTGCGTCGCGCCATATATGGCCATGCCGGGCGCGGTGATCTGCGCTTCATAATAGGTCAGCTGGCTGGGCGCCCAGGGAAGGTGCGGATTGGCGAGCAGCATCGCCTTGCCGCTGGCCGAACGCGACGGCGCGACGGCCCAGGCATTGGACCCGCCCGCTTCGTTGATCGACGGATCGACCATCACCTTGCGGTCGGATGCGATATAGCCGAAATTCATCAGCCGCTGTGCATGGGCGATGATGTCCACGCCCTTCAGCGGCAGGACGACCTTCATGTCCGCCGCGATCTTGTCCGGATGGGCGGCGGCGTAGGCATTGACCCCGGCGGCGAAGGCTTCCAGATTTTTCTGCATCTGGGGCGTCTGCTGCCTGAACCACAGCGCGGAACGGGCGGGGACGTCGTTGGCGACCAGCCACTTGTCCTGGCTTTCATATTTGTCGCCCCAATATTCGGCGGCACGGGCGCGGCTTTCGCCATACATTTTCAGCAGCAGATTGCCGTGGCTTTGCGCCTGCGCATAGCCAAAGCCGTAAAAGCCGCCTTCTTCCGTCTTGGCATAGATGTGCGGTACGCCGAAGCTGTCCCACAGGATTTCGCCGCCGCCCCATGTGGTGGAAGGGGCAGCGACCGAAGCCGTCATCGCGGACGAAGCGGCAAGGGCCGCGAGCCAGATCGTCATGTGGCGCATCGCCATCATTTCTCCCGTCAAAGCAAAATAGGCGCCGCCCCCGTGGCAGGGAGCGGCGCGTCGAAGGTGATGGATCAGAAGGTCAGGCCGACGCGGGCATAATAGAAGCCGCCGGTGAACCCGATCGGCGACGTGCCCGCATACAGCCCCTGACCCAGCGTGGCGCTGACGTCGCTGGCGCGATTCTTGTCAGGATAGACGTTGAAGATGTTGTTCGCACCGACCGCGATGTTGACCAGCGGCGTGACCTGCCAGCTGGCTTCCAGATCGGTGATGAACTTGGCGCCATAGCTGCGGTCGTTGGGATAGGTGGTGACGCCGCCGGTGGTGACGCCGTTCTGATAGGATTTGAAACCACCAAAACGCGTCACGCGCGACGACAGGGTGAAATCGCCCAGCGTGGCAAGGTTGCTGATCGACAGCTTCGTGCGCGGCAGGTTGTTGGTCATGTTGCTCTGACGCGCGCGGTCGAACAGCACATAGTCGCTGCCCAGCGCCGCCAGCTGGATCGGGTTGTCGATGATGTGGGTGATCTTGGTCTTGTTATAGTTGAAGCCCAGATTCCACTGCATGTTCACCGTGTCGAACAGGCTGTGCTTGTAGGATGCGACGACGTCGATGCCGCGGGTGCGGGTGTCGATGGCGTTGGTGTAATATTGCGCCGTCAGCGTGCGGGCTTCCGCCGCCGGTACGCCGCTGGCGATCAGGATGTTCGAAATCGCCGTACCGGTCAGCGTGCTGGTGATGGTGATGCGATCGTCCACATCGATCTGGTAAGCGTCGATCGTCAGGTTGAAGTTGGGCAGCGGCGTCAGCACCACGCCGGCCGAGATGTTGAACGAGGTTTCGGGCTGAAGCGGCTTTGCGCCCAGCGCGATGGCGGCCGGATCGTCCACCGCCAGCGTCTTGATCTGCAACAGCTGGTTGGGGACGCCGTTGACCGTGCGGAACTGATTGGTGGTCTGGGTATAGATTTGCTGGGCGACGGCGGGGGCGCGGAAACCGGTATTCGCCGCCGCACGGAAGGCGATCCATTCGGTCGCGGCATAACGGCCGTTCACTTTCCAGATCAGCGTGTTGCCGCTGCCATCGTCATAATGTTCGAAACGGGCGGCCGCGCCGATGGTGATGTCTTTGTTCGGATCCCACGCCACATCGGCATAGACCGAGAAATTGTCGCGCGACATATAGGCCGCATCGTCCGGCTGGAACCCGGCGGAGCTTTGCGCGCCCGGCGTCATGCCCGAAACGATGGCGGGGCCGACGGCGTAGCTGGCGGGATCGCCCGCAAAGGTCTGATAGCGTTCATGACGCTGCTGCGCACCGGCCGACACCTGAAGATTGCCGCCGCCCACATCATAGCCGCGCGTCAGGTCGAGCGAGGTGACGAATTCCGACGATTTGAGCGTGCCGATGTAGAATTCGGTCGGGCTGAGCGTGCCGAGCGAGGGGTTGAGCGTGCCTTCCGACGACTGGCGGGCGCGGTTGCGACCATAGCCGGTGGAAAAGTCCCAGTCCCAGCCGGCCACTTCGCCCTTGGCACCGACGGTGAGTTCGAAATCCTCTTCGTCGATCATCACGTGCGGGCGATAGCCGTTGGGATAGATGCCCATGACATTATTGATGTCCTTGGGATAGCGATAGCTGTACCACAGGTCCGACCGGCGCTGGCTGTAGGTGCCGAAGGCGTAGAGCTGAACCCCGCCCAGATCGTAACCGGCATTGAGCGCGGTATTGATGCTGCGCGAAGGCATGACGCCATAGCTGGTGGTCACGATGCGTTCGGTGCCGACCGCCGCCGCATCGCGCGGGTCCAGCTGGCCACCGACCAGCGGATAGAAGCAGGTGGTGGTCGCCGTCACCGAACAGTCGGCCAGCGGCATCGCGCGGTTCGACATTTCCTGTTTCTTGAGGTTCAGCGACAGGTTGGCGAAGCCGTCTTCGCCCAGCTTCATGCCGAAATTGAGGTCGGCTTGATAAAGTTCGCCGTCCGAACGATCGAAATTCTGACCGGCGGTGAAATTGGCGGAGCCGCCCTTCGCATCATCCTTCAGGATGATGTTGATGACCCCGGCGATGGCGTCCGACCCATATTGGGCGGCAGCGCCGTCGCGCAGCACTTCGATATGATCGACCGCAGAGGTCGGGATCATGTCGAGGTCGGCTGGAACCGATCCGTTGTAGAGCGAGGACACGGCGTTGATCAGCGACGTCTTGTGACGGCGCTTGCCATTCACCAGGATCAGCGCCTGATCGGGGTTGAGGCCGCGCAGACCGCCGGTCGCGATGACGGTGGAGGTCGCGCCGCCCGCGCGCACCGGCAGGTTGAAGGACGGGACCAGCGTGTTCAGCGCCTGAAACACGCCAGCCTTGCCGGTGCGGGTCAGGTCTTCGCCCGAAATGACGTCGATCGGCGTCGGGCTGTCGGTGACGGTGCGGGCCTGACCGCGCGATCCGGTGACGACGATGGCGGGGCCGGTCGGTTCGTCGTCGGCGAGACTGGCCTGCGGCGCGACGGCACCGGCCGATTGCATCGCAAAGGGCAGGGCGGTGACGCCGAGGCTGGCGACTTCGACGCCGCGCGCCTTTTGCGTGGGATTGCTGAGCGACAGGGCGATGACATTGTTGTTCGACAGCGTGATCTTCAGCCCCGACCCTGCAATCAGCCGTTGCAACGCGACGTCGGGCGCCATCTTGCCGTTCACCGACTGGGCGTGCAGCCCGGCGACCTGATCATAGGGAAATAGCAGCTGAATGCCGGACTGGCGCGCGAACAGCGTCAGTGCGGTCTGCATCGACTGGGCGGGAATCTTGAACTTTGCCGGTTCTGCGGCCGTCGCCTGATATGCGCTCAGCGCAATGATCGTTGCAGCGGCGCACATGGTCAGCTTCCGAATATTCTGCGTCATCGTACCCCCGGTGAAATTTTTGGATTGTCAGTGGTGGATACGGAGCCGGATCGCGTTTCTGCTAACGACGCTTAAAAATATCTCATTTTTGTGACTTCGAGGCAGGCGCTATCGGGTTACGGCCTGCCTCGCAGCGAAGGGAAGCGCGCACGAGGGAGGAGAGGAATGGGAAGAACAGGGGAATAGCGTGGACGTGGAATCGATCAGGGCAAGGCTGGATTGGTTCAAGCAGGCCATCCTGCCGCATGAAGGGGCATTGCGGTCGCGTTTGCGCCGCGTGGTGTCGCGGGCGCCCGATGTGGACGATCTGGTCGCCGAATGCATGACCCGCGCCTATGCCAGCGGCGACATCCACCGCACGCATAGCGGCAAGGCTTTCCTGTTCCAGATCGCGCGCAACCTGTTGATCGATGAAGCACGGCGCGAAAAGATCGTGTCGCTGGAACTGGTGGCCGAACTGGATGTGCTTCAGGTCGATAATTCGACCGAGGAAGCGCTGCATGCCCGCGACGAACTGCGCCATCTTCAGGCCATTCTCGACACCTTGCCTGCGCAATGCCGACGCGCCTTCATCCTGCGCCGGGTGCACGAGAAATCGGTGAAGGATATAGCAGAGGAGATGGGCCTGTCCGTTTTTACAGTGGACAAGCATTTGACGCGCGCCGCTGTGAAGATAATGCAGGCCATCGGTCAGTTTGAGGGTTCCGGATTTGGTTGGTCGCTACACAAGCGCGCAGGACATGCAGGCGATCGAAGCCGAAGCGGCTCGTCTGTACCTTAAGGCGCGGGCGAGCGACGCGGCCGAAGACTGGGACGCGGCCTATGCCTGGGTGGCGCTGGACCCCGCCCATGGTTTTGCCTTCGCCAAGGCGGAGGCCGGATGGGAACTGAGCGAGCGGTTGAGCGAACTGCCCGCCGGTCAGCGTGACGTTGCCGCGCCCGATGACGATGTCGCGGCTGTGGAAGAAGAAGAGGCCAAACCGGCGATCAGCCGACGGGGATTGCTGACCGGACTGGCGGTGGCGGCCGCGACGGTGGGCGTCGCATCCACCGTGGCGTTGCGCCTGATCGGCACGGTCGATCATTATCGCACGGCGCTGGGCGAAACGCGGACGGTGCGGCTGGCTGACGGATCGCTGATCCACCTCAACACCAACAGTTCGGTCGAGGTTGCGTTGCGCGACGACATCCGGTCGATAAGGTTGTTGAAGGGGGAGGCGCGTTTCGACGTCGCCCATGATGGAAAACGCCCCTTCATCGTGAATGCGGACGGTACACTGGTGCGCGCCGTCGGCACGATGTTCAACGTGCGGCTGCGCCCCGACGTGACCGAACTGACCGTGATCGAAGGCATCGTCGCGGTGCGCAACGGCGGTTCCGCCGTCCGCCGGATCGAGAGTGGTCGCAGCGCCGCGGTGCGCAGCGGCTCCATTGCCGTCACCCATCTGGAACCGGCCAAGATCAAGCAGCGCATC
>NZ_JBMDWL010000109.1:0-32781 GCF_048594625.1 Sphingobium sp. | reverse complement strand
AGCCCCGGATAGACATCGCGCACGTCCCGCGTCCGGGGATCGCCGATCAGCGCGGCAACTGAGGCTACCGGGATGCCCCGCCGCAGGGTCCGTTCGACCCAACCCTGCGCCACCACGCTGTCGATCGGCATGATGGCGATGCCCCTGGCCTGTTGCGCGATCAGGTCGTCTATGTCGTTCGCCTGCTTCTGCACGCCGCCCTTGGCGTCCAGCACCACGGCCGTAGCCCCCGCCTTGCCCGCCGCATCGCTGAACCCCTTGGCAATGGCGGCGGCAAAGGGATAGCTCAACCCCACCGTCGACAACCCGTAACGATCACCCCCGGCAGGCAGGGCAGGAGCGGGCGGCCGCGCCGCCATCACCACCTGCCGCACGCCCAGCAGGGAAGCCGCTGCGACCACCAGGGCCACGACCGACAAGCCGGTCAGGATATGGCGCGCCCGCAGCGGCATCAGGCGCCCCGCCGCGCCACCAGATAGAGATGCTCGCACGCCAGCACGGTTTCGTCGCGCTGGTTGCGGATGTCCACCGCCTCTGTCACCACGCCATGGCTGGCGCGCTTGGGATGGTCGTGTTTGTCGGCGATGCGGGTGATGGTGCGGATCGTGTCGCCGATATGGACCGGCCGGATGAAGCGCAGCCGATCATAGCCGTATGACATGGCATGCGGATTGATGACCGTCGCGGTCAGCCCGATGCCGATGCTGAACACCATCGTCCCATGCGCGATCCGCTGCCCGAAATCCTGCGTCGCGCACCAGTCCGCATCCATATGGTGCGGAAAGAAATCGCCCGTATGCCCGGCATGGACCACGAAATCCGTTTCGGTAATCGTCCGCCCGAAACTCTGCCGTTCAGATCCGATCTCGTAATCCTCAAAATATTGCTCGATTATCATGGCGCACCTGTCAGTTCGGATTGGATGGCGGCGCTGTCCGCGCCCAGTCGCGGGGCCGCCCGCTCATTCCTGATGATCTGCCCATCCACCCGGATCGGACATCGCGTCAGCGCCAGCGTCGCACCATCGGGCGCCGTCACCTGCTGCACCGCGTCCAGCGCGGCGAAACCGGCGCTGCCGGTCAGCGTCGGCCAATCCTGCACCGGCGCGGCCCATATCCCCGCCGGTTCCAGTATCGCCAGCCAGTGCACGCTGCCCTGCGTTGCCAGATGATCGCGCAGCATCGCCTTGATCGCATCGCGCTCGGCAAACCATCGATCCTTCGGAAATTCGGCCAGTCCCGCGCACCCGATCAGCATGCCCAGCCGGTCCACCGGCGTCATCGCCAGCGCGATATGGCCGTCCGCCGTCCGATAAATGCCATAGGGCGCGGCCAGATAGAGGTTGGCATTCGCCACATCGCTGCGCCCCGGCATGGCGCCGCCCCGGTTCAGATAGACCGCCAGATGTTCAAATTGCAGGTCGATCGCGGTTTCCATCAGGCTGACGTCGACCCGCCCGCCTTCTCCGCTCATGCCCCGCCGCACCAGCAGCGCCAATATCCCCTGCACCAGCTGCGCGCCCGCCATCATGTCCGTGATGGAAAGCCCCGCCGGCACCGGCGGCCCGTCGCCATCGCCGGACAGCCAGGCGATACCCGACAGCGATTGCACCAGCAGATCCTGCCCCGGCCGGTCGCGCCATGGCCCATCCGGCCCATATCCGCTGACCCCGGCATAGATCAGGCGCGGATTGATCGCCCGCACATCATCCCAGCCGAGGCTGAGCCGCTCCATAATCCCCGGCCGGAAATTATGGATCAGCACGTCGGCCGTCCCGATCAACCGCTTCACCAGCGCCAGATCGTCGCCATCCTTCAGGTCCGCGGTCAGGCTCTGCTTGCCGCGATTGATGGCATGGAACAGCGCGCTGTCCTGATCGAAGGGCAGGTCGGCCAGATACAGGCCTCGGCTCGCATCGCCGCCGTCGGGCCGTTCTACCTTGATAACCCGCGCGCCCAGATCGCTCAGGCGCAGCGCGGCCGACGGCCCCGCCAGAAACTGGCTGAAATCCAGCACCGTCAGCCCGGCCAGAGGCAGCCGCATCGTCCGATCCGATCCATCCGATGACAAGCGCGCGCCCTCTTCCAAACAATTGTCATTTAATATGATATTTTCTTAAGCTATGGATGAGCGCGAACCGAGTCAATATATTTGTCTGAGTAACTGGAGGGGCGCGATGCGAGGCATGACATGGGACCATCCGCGTGGTGTCGATCCACTGATCGCGGCGTCGCGCGAATGGAAGGCGATGACCGGTCAGGACATTATCTGGGACCGTCGCTCGCTTCAGGATTTCGAGACGTTCCCGGTCGAGGAATTGGCGCGCCAATATGATTTCATCGTGATCGACCATCCCCATGTCGGCCAGATTGCCGATGCGGGATGTCTCGTCCCGCTGGACGAAGCGTGCGACGCCGACGCGCTGGCCGACATAGCGCAGGGGTCGGTGGGCCTGTCCTATCCCAGCTATCATTGGCGGGGGCACCAATGGGCGCTCCCCATCGACGCCGCGACGCAGGTGCAGGCATGGGTGCCCGGCCGCATCGAACGGCCGCTCGAAAATTGGGACGATGTCGTCGCACTGGCAAGGGCCGGGCAACTGGCGCTGCCGCTGCGCGCGCCTCACAGCCTCATGTCGCTCTTCTCGCTCTGCGGCCTCGACGGGGTGACACTCAATGTCGATGGCCCGGATCTGTTTCCGGCCGATGCCGCCACGCCCTATGACCGCCTGCTACACCTCGCCGACCTGATCGACCCCATCGCTTACGACCAGGACCCCATCGCCGTCCTGAACGCCATGGGAACGGCGGACTCCTCGATCGCCGCCGCGCCGCTCATTTACGGTTATGTCAGCTATGCGCAGGCGGGGTTCCTGCCCACCCGCGTCCGTTTCCACGACATGCCGGTGACGGGTGCGGCCGGGCCTGCCGGATCGGCGCTGGGCGGCACGGGCCTCGCCATTTCCGCGAGCAGCGCCTCCATCCCACAGGCCGCCGCCTTCGCCCAATGGGTTGCGGGCGGCGCGATCCAGACCAGCCTCTATGCCCGTTCCGGGGGGCAGCCCGGCCATGCGCAGGCGTGGGAGGATGATGCCGTCAACGCGGGAACCGCCGATTTCTACCGCGCCACCCGCGCCACGCTGGACCGGGCATGGCTGCGCCCGCGCCACGATGGCTATATGGCGTTCCAGCAGCAGGCGTCCGACCGCCTGAATCAGGCCCTGCGCACCCGCGAAGCCGCCGCCTCCGTCATCGCTGCGCTCAACCGCCTTTTCGCTGAAAGCTTCTGATGCAAGACGATCTGCCGCTCGATGGCCTGCTGGTGCTGGACATGGCGCAATTCCTGTCCGGCCCCTCGGCGGCGCTGCGCCTTGGCGATCTGGGCGCGCGGGTCATAAAGGTCGAACGACCCGGCATCGGCGACATCTGCCGCACCCTCTATCTGACCAACACCGACATTGGCGGGGATTCCACCTTGTTCCACGCCATCAACCGGAACAAGGAAAGCATCGCGCTCGACTATCGCGACGAAGCCGACCGCGACCTTCTCTATCGCATCGCCGCCCGTGCCGATGTCGTGATCCAGAATTTCCGTCCCGGCGTTGCCGACCGGCTCGGCGTCGGGCCGCAGGCGCTGCGCGCCCGCAACCCGCGCCTGATCGTGGGCAGCATATCGGGCTATGGCGAAGACGGCCCATGGGTCGGCCTGCCGGGGCAGGATCTGCTGGCGCAGGCGCTGTCGGGCGCCATGTGGCTCAGCGGCAATGCGGATGATGGCCCGGTGCCCTTCGGCCTTTCCATTGCCGACATGCTGGCGGGCCATGTCCTGACCGAAGGCATATTGGCCGCGCTCGTCCGCCGATCGATAAAGGGGCAGGGCGCCCATGTCGAAACCAGCCTGCTGGAAGCGATGGTGGATTTTCAGTTCGAAGTGCTGACCACGCATCTGAACGATGGCGGTCGCCTGCCGCGCCGGGCAAAAATGCGCAACGCCCATGCCTATCTCGCCGCGCCCTATGGCGTGTATCGCACGGCGGACGGCTGGCTTGCGCTGGCGATGACGCCGCTGCCCAAGTTGCAGGCGATGCTGGACATCGACCTGACCGGCGACGCCTTCACCGACCGCGACGATCTTCAGGCCCGGATCGCCGACCGACTGGTGCAGCGGGACACGGCCAGCTGGATCGCGCATCTGCGTACGCAGGATGTCTGGTGCGCGCAGGTGCTGGACTGGCCCGCGCTGCTCGCGTCGCAGGCTTTCGCCCGGCTCGACCAGTTGCAAAGCCTGCCCACCCGCGATCGCCCCATGATGACGACCCGCGCGCCGGTCCGCATCGACGGTCATCGCCCGCACCGCCCCGTCGCCGCGCCGCAGATCGGCGAGCATGGCGACGCCATCCGCGCGGAGTTCGCCGCCTAGGGCATGATCCGATAGGATCGCACCGCATCATGCGCCGCATGTCTGTTGTCGACCGCATTGTACGCGCCGTCATCTGTCCCAGATGACGGCTAAATGCTCTAACCCTTGCCCCGTCGCGGTCTCAGCCCGTCACGCATCGCGATATTGCTGTTGATCCGCGTCACGCCGGGCAGGCGCGACAATATCTCGCCGTGAATGCGTTCATAGGCGTCCACGCTCTCCGCCTCCACGCGCAGCCAGTAATCGACCGCGCCCGTCATCAGGAAACATTCACGGATTTCCGGGCATTGCCGCACCGCATGTTCGAACCGCGCCAGATAATCGTCGGTCTGCCGGTCCAGCGTCACCTGCACCAGCACATTGACCATGGCATGTTCGTCCCGCCCGCCCGCGATCAGCGTATAGCCGCGAATATAGCCTTCATTTTCCAGCTGCCTGATCCGCCGGTGACAGGCGGATGGGGATAGTCCGACCTGCGCTGCGATCTCGGCATTGGATCGCCGCGCATTCAACTTTAAAAGGCGCAATATGGCGCGATCGGCATTATCCAGCGTGCTGGTCAATTCTGCAAATCCTGCGGGACGATCGTGTTCATACATGGTGTTTATGCAATAATCGTCCGTACTTTGCACTCCTATTCGAAGAAGCGTCGGCTATGGTGCGATCATAATGAAGAGGACGGCCATGCAATTGGGAACGGCGGCCTGCCTGCGCATCGATCTGGGTGCGCTGGTGGCCAATTATCGGCGGATCGTGACACAGGTGGCGCCGGCGCGGGTCGCCGGGGTGGTAAAGGCCGATGCCTATGGTCTTGGCGCGCTCCCCGTATCGCAGGCGCTGCTGGCGGCCGGGTGTCGCCATTTCTTCGTCGCCCATCTGTGCGAAGCGACGGAACTCAAACCGCATCTGCCCCATGACGCGGCCCTTTATGTTCTGAATGGCCTGCCACCGGGGGCAGAGGCCGAATGCGCCGCCATCGGCGCCGTCCCGGTGCTCAACGCACTGCCGCAAATCGAACGCTGGAGCGCCCTTGCCCGCGATCTTGGCCATCCGCTCCCCGCGGTCATTCAGGTCGATACCGGCATGTCCCGCCTCGGTCTGTCCGCTGAGGAGCTGGCGATCCTGCGCGATCACACCCATCGCTTCGACGGGATCGACATCGGTCTCATCATGACGCACCTCGCCTGCGCGGACGATCCGGACAACGTAACGAACGAAGATCAGCGCGCCCTCTTCGCCCGTCTTGCAGATCAGTTCCCCGGCGTGCCGCGCTCCATCGACAATTCGGGCGGCGCCATGGCTCTGGACGTCGCCCATGGCGACATCGTGCGCGCCGGCATCGCCCTGTATGGCGGGGCGCCCCATGGCGATCCCAATCCCATGGACGGGGTCATCGCCCTCGACGCCTATATCATGCAACTGCGCCATGTGCCCGCCGGGGCAGGGGTGGGTTATGGTCTTACCCACCGCTGCGATCGCCCGACCCATGTCGCCACCCTTTCGGTGGGCTATGCCGATGGCTGGCCCCGCCATCTCAGCAATCGCGGCAGCGCCTATATCGGCGGCATCCGCGTGCCCCTCATCGGCCGCGTTTCGATGGACAGCATGGGCATCGACGTCACCGACATACCGGACGATCTGCTTTATCCCGGCGCGCCGGTCGAACTGATCGGCCCGCATCAGAGCATCGATGCGGTCGCGGCGGACGCAGGCACCATTTCCTACGAAATCCTGACCCGGCTCGGCCGCCGCTATGCGCGCGATTATCTGCCCGCGCCCGTCACCGCAGACATGGGGAGCATCAGCGCATGAAGATCGTCATTCTGGGCGGCGGCGTCATCGGCGTCACATCGGCCTGGTATCTGGCGCAGGCGGGGCACGAGGTTACCGTCGTCGATCGCCAGCCCGGCGTTGCGCAGGAAACCAGCTTCGCCAATGCGGGCGAAATTTCGCCCGGCTATGCCTCGCCATGGGCCGCGCCCGGCATTCCAGCCAAGGCGCTGCGCTGGCTGTTCATGCGCCATGCCCCGCTGATCCTGCGGCCAAAGGTCGATATGGCGATGCTGCGCTGGCTGGTGGCGATGCTGGGCAATTGCAATGCGGCGGATTACCGCGTGAACAAAAGCCGTATGGTGCGTCTGGCCGAACATAGCCGCGACATGTTGATCGCCCTGCGCCAAGCGACCGGCATCGCCTATGACGAACGCAGCCGCGGCACGCTCCAGCTGTTTCGCGAACACAAGCAGATGGACGGCATCGCCAGGGATATAGAGGTGCTGCGCGCCGACAATGTCCCGTTCGAAGTGCTGGACCGCGCCGGATGCCTTGCCGCTGAACCCGGCCTTGCCGCCAGCGCCGCATCGATCGTGGGCGGCCTGCGCCTGCCCCATGACGAAACCGGCGACTGTTTCAAATTCACCAATGCGCTGGCCGACATGGCGCGGGCGCAGGGCGTCCGTTTCCTGATGGGCCATGATATTCAGGGCCTCGTGACCGAAGGCGGCCGGATCGCCCATGTCGTGACGGCGCAGGGGCCGGTCCATGGCGACGCCTATCTGGTGGCGATGGGCAGCTATTCGCCGCTGCTGCTGGCTCCGCTCGGCCTGCGCCTGCCGGTCTATCCGGTAAAGGGCTATTCGATCACCGCGCCCATCGTGGATGCCGACCGCGCGCCGGTTTCGACCCTGCTCGATGAAAGTTACAAGGTGGCGATCACCCGCCTTGGCGATCGCATCCGGGTGGGCGGCATGGCCGAACTGTCGGGCTATACCAACGACCTGCCACAGGCGCGGCGCGATACGCTCAACCATAGCGTCGGCACCCTCTTCCCCGGCGCGGGCGATCTGGACCGCGCGACCTTCTGGAGCGGCCTGCGCCCCATGACGCCCGATTCCACCCCGGTCGTCGGCGCGACGAAGATCGACAATCTCTTCCTCAACACCGGCCACGGCACGCTGGGCTGGACGATGGCCTGCGGTTCGGGCCATGTCATCGCCGACATCATCAGCGGGCGGGCACCGGCGATCGAAACCGCCGACCTCGCTCTGTCTCGCTACCGCAACTGAGGGATAATCCTATGACCATCACCCGTATAGAAACCGGCCCGCGCATGTCCGAAGCGGTCATTCATGGCGACACCGTCTATCTGGCGGGCCAGATCGGCGAAGGCGAAACGGTCGCCATTCAGACGCAGGCCGCGCTGGACGAAATCGAACGCCTCCTGACCCTCGCGGGCAGCAGCAAGGCGCATATCCTGCGCGCCACCATCTGGCTGGCCGACATGGCGACCTTCGATGAAATGAACGGCGTCTGGGACGCGTGGATCGCCGACGTGCCCGCACCGACCCGCGCGACTGGTGAATCGAAACTGGCGACGCCGGATTACAAGGTCGAAATCATCATCACCGCCGCCCGCGCCTGATCGAACCGACCTGCGTCGTTCATCAGGGCAGATAGACGAAGCGATAGGTCGGCGCGTGATAGGTGAAGCCGGGCGTCAGCGCGCAATCCTGCGGCGCCCGGCCATAGGCGGCCATGTCGATGCAGCGCATCGCCGATGCGATATTGGTCATCAATGCGACCCGCCCGACACCGGTGGCGCGTTCGCTGCCGCTGCCGCCTTTCGATTCCGCCGATGTTTCGATGTCCCGGTCGAAAATCGCCTGCCCATTGTCGATCCGCGTCACGCGCCATCCCATGCGGACGGTTGCCTGACTGGAAAAGGAAATCCTGAACGGCGCATCCATCCCGATCCAGCGCGGCGTCAGCCTGACCTTTGCCGTCGCATCGTCCGGCGCCAGCAGATTGAGCTTCTCCAGCGTTTCGCGCAGCGCCTTCTCGAAACTGGATCGCTTTGCCGCGCCCATGATGCCGCCCGTGGCCGAAGCGCCGACGACGCCCGGCATATCCGCAACGGGATCGATGGCGACGCGATGATAGAGCGGATGGTCCGGCGCGACCGGCACCGGCGCACCGGGTTGAAAGGGCAGGCCGATGGGCGACAACGGCACATCGGCGGCCTGTCCGGCGGCCGGAATGGCAAGGGCAGTGGCGGTCAGGACATAGCGCATATCGTCACCATATGGCGCATATCATGCCATCGCCTTGCGAAATGTCCTTAACGGGCCGCCCATCCTCGCACGACCGAACGGCATTGCAGGGGGTCCGAACGGACGATACATCCCGCCATCATGCAGGCCCATCCCCTCTATAGCAGGATCGCCATCATCGGCACCGGGCGCGTCGCCCATGCGATGGCGCTGGCAATGCATGGGCATTCGGCTGCGCCGCTGCTGATCTGGGGGCGCGATAACGGCAAAAGCCACGCACTGGCTTCGGCCATCCCCGGCGCCATTGCCGCGCCGGATCTGGCGACGATCGCTTCCACCTGCGGCCTGATCCTGATCGCGGTGTCGGATGACGCGATCCCGCACATCGTGGACCGGATCGCCAACGCTATGCCCGAAGCGTCCGCTGCCTTCGTCACCCATATGAGCGGCCGCTCCGGCGCTGCTTCCTTGTCGCCTCTTGCCAGTCGCGGCGCGCTGACCGCGGCCGTGCACCCTGCCATGACCTTCACCGGCGATCCTTCTCTGGAAGTTGCGCGCATGAAGGGCGCCCGCTTCGTCATCACCGCCGGGACGCCACCGGCCATTCTGGCCGCCCGCCAGTTGGTGGACCGGCTCGGCGGCGTCGCGGAGCAGGTGGGGGAGGATCAGCGCGCCCTGTATCATGCGGCGCTATGTCATGCCGCCAACCATCTCGTCACCCTCATCGCCGGGTCGCGGGACGCACTCGCCATGGCGGGCATAGCCGATCCGTCCGCGCTGCTCGCGCCGTTGGTGCGTGCGGCGCTGGACAACGGGCTTGATCGCGGGATCGGCGGACTATCCGGACCGTTACTGCGTGGCGACGTGGACAGCATCGCCCGTCATCTGACCGCGCTCTCGGCTGATCAGCCCCGGCTTCTCCCGGCATATCGCGCCATGGCCATCGCCACGCTGGATGCTCTGGAGGATCATGGCGCCGCCGCCATGCCACCTTTGCGCACACTGCTGGACTGACCCGGTCCATTATCGGCCTTTTCCCGATAGCTATCATCCTCTCTTGTATGGGCCTGCGCCGGCAAGCGATGCCCTGTCGCAGACAGGGAAGGGTTTTGCGTGGCCAGAACATCGCCGACAGTGAATGACGGCAAGGCGAGCGGACAGGCCGGCGAAGCGGAAGAAACCCGGCTCAACATTCTGGATGTCGCCACGCTCGAATTTGCGGACAAGGGGTTGAGTGGCGCGCGCATCGATGACATCATCGAAAGCTGGTGCCGCGCCTGATCCCGTTCGCCCCGGTGAGGGGGCTGTCGATGCGCTGGGCGGCCTGGCAGAGAAGCGGCGCATAGAGCATCGTGCGGAAAAGTGGGAACCGGTTTTCCGCTTGAAACGATGCGACAACCAGAAGTTAGAGCGCACGATCTGCCTGCCATTCAACGCAGCGCGCTCTGGCCTGCCGATCGCGCCTGCGCCAATCCACGCGCTAAGGCATGATCCGGTCAGACTGCATCGGATCATGCCGCATTTGTCTTTCACGGCCCGCATTTTACGAGCCGGCAGATGATGCCATCTGCGTTGAAAATACCCTATGCCGGTCGTGTCATGCCTGTGTCGTCGGCCCGCCCAGGGCCTTGACCAGCGATATGCTGGCCCGCATCTGCGCGATCTGGGCGCTCAACAACGCGCTCTGGGCGTTGAGCGCGTCGGTCTGGGCGATCACCACCTCCAGATAATCGGATGCACCGTCGCGATAACGGGTGAAGGCCAGATCGCTCGTCCGCTGCGCCGCCTGCGCGGCGTCGCGCTGGTCGACCAGTTGCGCGGACAGGTGGCGCAGCGCGGCGATGCCGTCTTCCACCTGCTGGAATGCGCCCAGCACGGTGCCGCGATAGGCGGCTGCCTGCTCCTCATATTCGGCGCGCGACAATTTGACCTGCGCCTGCCTGCGCCCGCCGTCGAACAGGTTGACCGCCGCCGCCAGCGGCCCCAGGCCCCAGAAACTGTTGGGCGTGGTCAGCAACTGGCCATGCGTCGTTTCCCAACCGCCGTTCAGCCCAAGGGTCAGCGTAGGGAAGAAGGCTGCCTTCGCCACGCCGATGCGTGCATTGGTGGCGAACATCCGCCGTTCGGCCGCCGCGACATCGGGGCGGCGCTGCAACAGCTGCGACGGCGCGCCGGTCGGCACGTCGGGCGCGCTCAGCTTCTGGACCTTGGGCGGAATCGAAAAATCGGAAGCCACCACGCCCACCAGCGCGGCGATTTCATGTTCGGTGGCGGCCCGGTCATTGGCCACGGCGGAAATGCGCGCCTTGGCGTTGCTCAACGTCGTCTTCGCGCGATTGACGTCGATCCCCGACGCGATGCCGCCCTCATGGCGCGTGCTCGTCAGCTGATAGGCGCGCTCGAACGCTTCGACCGTACGATGCAGCAGGTCCGCCTGCGCATCCAGCCCGCGCAGCCGTGCATAGGCATCGGCGACGGCCGCCTGCAAACTCAGCCGCGCCGCGGCCAGATCGGCCTCGCTCGCCTGCGCGTCGGCGCGCGCCGCGCGCACGCTGTTGCGGATGCGGCCCCACAGGTCCAGCTCGTAATCCAGCGATGCGCCGACCATATAGTCGTTATAGCTTTGCGGATTGCCGTTGCCCATGAAACGGTTGCCCGACACGCGCTGCCGACTGGCGTCGCCACCGGCATTCACATCGGGGAACAGGTCCGAAGCCTCGACCCGCGCCACCGCCAGCGCCTGATCATAACGGGCCAGCGCCGCCGTCAGGGTCGGGCGGGCCGCCGCCGCCCGCTGTTCCAGATCGTTCAGCACCGGATCGTTGAACGCGCCCCACCATTCGCCGCGCGGGGCCGTGTCCATCGGCGTCGCCTGCGCCCAGCCGTCCAGTTCCTTGAAGGCTTGCGGCGCGGCGACCTGCGGCGGCTGATAGGCGGGCGCCATGGAACATCCGCTCAGCATGGCGGCGGCCAGCACGCTGACGCTCAGCATGCCGACGTTCAGCATGCCAAAGTTCAGGCCGGCCAATCTGCGCCGCACGCCCTTATTTCCCATGGGCCGTACCCTTGCCGCCGGGCGCCTGCACATTCACCCGGTCGCCCGACCGGATCGAATCCGGCGGGGAATCGATCACCTTGTCGGCGGGGCGCAGGCCGCCCGAAACCAGCACGGTCGCGCCTTCATCGCGCGTGATGGTCACCGGGCGCACGGCGACGCGGCCGTCATTGCCCACGACCGCAACGGTCGGACCGTCATTGCTGTACAGGATCGTGCTGCCCGGCAGGATCAGGCCGTTCCCGCCGCCTTGCCCCACATCGAAGCGGACCTGCGCAAAGGCGCCGGGTTTCAGCGCGCGGTCGGGATTATCCGCCTGCAACTGTACCAGGACCGCGCCCGATTGCGCATCGACCGCGCCTGCGCTGCTGGTCAGCGTGGCGGTAAATGTCCGCCCCGGATATTCCGGCAGGGTGAGCGTGGCGGGCATGCCCTTGCGCACCTGCGAAGAATAGCCCTGCGGAACGCGGACATAGATGCGCATGCGGTGCACGTCCGACACGGTGAACAGCGGCTGCGCGGCGGCATTGCCCGCCACCACCAGCGCGCCGATCTGTGCCGAACGGCTCGTCACCACCCCGTCGAACGGCGCGGCCAGCTGGGTAAAGCCCTGCAACGCGCGCAGCCGCTTCACATTGGCCAGCGCCGCATTGGCGACCGCCGATCGCGCCGCCAGATCGCCATTCTTCTCGTCCGACTCCTGCTTGGAAACCGCGTCCTTCTCCAGCATCACGGCCCATCGTTTCGCCGTCGTGTCGGCCAGCTTCTGCTGCGCCAGCGCGGTCTGGTAATCGGCCTGCGCGGCGGCCAGCTGCTGGTCCACTTCGGGCGCGTCCAGCACGGCGAGCGACTGGCCCGCCCGCACATTGTCGCCAATATCGGCCAGCCAGCGCCGCACATAACCATTGGTCCGCGCATAGATGGCCGCGCTGTTATAGGCCTGCACATTGCCCGGCAGGACCAGCGCGCCGCCATCATTGTCGTCGCGCTTGGGGTTCACGGTCGCCACGGTCGGCACGGCGGCCTGCGCGGCGGTTTCGCGCAATTCGTTGGTCGCGTTGATCCGCGTCGCGGTGCCGATGGCGACAATGGCGATGGCGACGACGGCCGCACCGATGCCCACGCGCTTCATCACCTTCTTGTCGATGCCGCTGTCGGTCTGCTGTTCCGGGTTCATATCATGCATGGCTGGGCTGCATTTCCATCTGGGGGTCGGCGGCCTTGCGGCGGCGGTGAACGAAGCTGAAGATCACGGGTACGAAGAACAGGGTGGCGATCGTGGCGCAGATCAGCCCGCCGATCACGGCCCGGCCCAGCGGCGCATTCTGTTCGCCACCTTCGCCCAGGCCCAGCGCCATCGGACCCATGCCGATGATCATGGCCAGCGCGGTCATCAACACCGGGCGGAACCGCACCATCCCCGCTTCCATCGCGGCGGCGGTGGCGTCGCCCAGTTCGGCGAGCTTTTCCCGCGCGAAGCTGACGACCAGGATGGAGTTGGCCGTCGCCACGCCCATGCACATGATCGCGCCGGTCAGCGCCGGGACCGACAATGTGGTGCCGGTCACGAACAGCATCCACACGATCCCGGCCAGCGCCGCGGGCAGGGCGGTGATGATCACGAACGGATCGACCCAGCTCTGGAAATTGACGACGATCAGCAGGTAGATCAGTATGATCGCCCCGGCGAGGCCAAAGCCAAGGCCCGAAAAGGCGGTGTTCATCGTCGCATATTGGCCGCGCATGGTGACCGTCGCGCCCTTGGGCACTTCGGCTTCCAGCGACTTGATCGCCGCGTTGATGTCGCCCGCCACCGCGCCCAGGTCGCGACCCTGCACCGTGGCATAGATGTCCAGCACCGGCGCGATATTATAATGCGATACCACCGGCACCGTGCTCGACCGCGCGATGGTGGCAAGGCCGCCGAGCGGCTGCACCGCGCCATTGCTGCCGCCCGCGGCCGATACCGGCACATTGGACAGGTCGCTGATCGATCCGACCAGATATTCGGGCGCCTGCGCCACGACGGGGTAGGAAACGCCGCTCTTGGGATCGACGAAGAAGACCGGCGCGGTCTGCGCCGTCCCGGCAAGCGAGCTGGCAAGGCTGGTCGTCACGTCGCGTTCGGTCAGCCCATATTGCCCCGCGCGCGACCGGTCGACATCGACGTCCAGCTGCGGCGAACGGCCCGGCTGCTGGATGCGCGCATCGGCAAGGCCGGGGATGACCGCGACCTTTGCCAGCAATTTTTGCGCATAGGCGCGGTTGGCGTCGGCATTCTTGCCCGCAATCTGGATGTCGATGGGCGCGGGCGCGCCGAAATTCAGGATCTGGCTGGTGATGTCGGCGGGCAGGAAAGCGAATGTCGTGCCGGGGAAGCGGCGCGGCAATTCGGTGCGCAGCTGCGCCACGATGTCTTCGGTCGGGCGATGGCCATGCTTCAGCGCGATCATCATGTCGCCGTCCTGCGGGCCGATGGTCCCGCTATTGTTGTAGACGGTGTTGATGGAGCTGACCGGCAGGCCGATATTGTCGGTGATCGATCCCAATTCCTGCGCGGGCACCATATCCTTGACCGCGGCCGCGATCCGTTCGAACCGCGCCGCCGTATCCTCGATACGGCTGCCCACCGGCACGCGCACATGCATGGCGATCTGCCCGCTATCCACCGCCGGGAAGAAATTGCTGCCCAGCATGGGGAGCAGCCCGAAGGACAGGATGACCACGCCCATGAAGCCCAGCAGGAAGGGCTTGCGCGCATTGAGCGCCCCACGCAGCAGCCCGATATAGGATTGCCGCACCTTCTCGAACCGCTTTTCGAACCCGCGCTGGAACCGGACGAGGGGATTTTTCGATCCCGCTTCGCCCGCCATATGCGCGTCGCCATGATGCACATGGGGCTTCAGCAGATACATGGCCATGGTCGGCACCAATGTGCGCGACAGGATGAAGGACGCGATCATCGCGAACACGACGGACAATGCCATCGGCACGAACAGGAAACCCGCAACGCCCGGCAGGAAGAACATCGGCACGAACACGATACAGATGCACAGCAGCGATACGAAGGCCGGGGTCACGATCTGCGCCGCGCCGTCCAGGATGGATTCCACCACCCCCTTGCCCTGTTCCAGATGCCAGTTGATATTTTCGATCGTCACCGTCGCATCGTCGACCAGAATCCCGACCGCCAGCGCCAGCCCGCCCAGCGTCATGACGTTCAGCGTCTGTCCGAACATCGCCAGTGCCGCCACGGCGGCCAGAATGGCCAGCGGGATGGACAGGGCGATGATGACGGTCGACCGCCAGCTGCCCAGAAACAGCAGGATCATCAGCGACGTCAGCGCCGCGGCCAGCGCCCCTTCATGGATCACGCCTTCGACCGCCGCCTTCACGAACAGCGACTGGTCGCCGATCACCAGGATTTTCAGGCTTTCGGGCAATGTCTCGCTGACCTTGGGCAGGGCTTCCTTCACCCCGTCCACGATCGCCAGCGTCGATGTCGCACCGTTTTTCAGCGCCGTCAGCAGCACCGACCGGCGTCCTTCGACATGCACGACATTGGTCTGCGGGCCGTTGCCGTCGCGCACATAGGCGATGTCGCGCATATAGATGGTGGCGCCGTTCACCACCTTGACCGGCAGGTCGTTCAGCGCCTCGATCGTGCCGGGCGCGTTGTTCAGCCGCACGCTATATTGCGTCGCGCCGATCTTGACGAAACCGGCTGGATTGATCTGGTTCTGGTTGGCGATGGCGGTGCCGACATCCTGTGCGGTCAGCCCCTTGGACTGGAGCGCCACGGGATTGAGGTCGATCTGGATCTGCCGCTGCTTGCCGCCCGATGGGAAAGGCATGGCAAGGCCCGGAATGGTGACCAGCGGCGGGCGGATCTGGTTCTGTCCCATGTCGAACAATTGCTGTTCCGACAGGCCCTGACCCGACAGGGCCAGTTGCAGGATCGGCACGGTCGACGCGCTGTAATTCAGGATCAGCGGCGGGGTGACGCCCGGCGGCATCTGGCGCAGCACCGTCTGCGACACGGATGTCACCTGTGCGGTGGCGGTGCGGATGTCGGCGCCGGGCTGGAAGAATATCTTCACGATGCCGATGCCCTGCATCGACTGGCTTTCGATATGTTCGATGTCGTTGACCGTGGTGGTCAGCACCCGCTCATAGGGGCTGATGATGCGGTTCGACATGTCTTCGGGCGGCAGGCCGGAATATTGCCAGGCGACGGCGATCACGGGGATGCGGATATTGGGGAAAATGTCCACCGGCGTGCGGATCGCCGACATGATGCCAACGATTGCGATCAATATCGCCATGACGATGAAGGTCAGCGGCCTGTTCAGCGCAACCTTGACGATCCCGATCAATCCACGACTCCCGCATGCATCGCACCGACGGTTGTCGGCCGATCCCTGATACTGGCCTCTCCATTCAGGAAAAACCGCACGATGATCAGGATGACGCTATCATGGCGGCTCGCCACGGAACAGCTGTGGATCATGTGCGGGCGTCGAACCTTAGTTTCGAAACGCTACCTGTGACCGGGCTATGGGCACTTGTCTCTTTCGTGTCCAATATATAAAAAAGCATGATTGATATATATTGCGACCTGATACGATGGACCTCCGACATCTGCGCTATTTCATCTGCGTTGCCGAAGAAATGCATTTCGGCCGCGCCGCCAAACGGCTCGGCATGTCGCAACCGCCGCTCAGTCAACAGATACGCATGCTCGAACAGGAACTGGGCGCGCGCCTGTTCGACCGCACCAGTCGCCGGGTCGCCTTGACGGAGGCGGGCCGCCTTTTCCTGCCCGAAGCGCGCAAGGCGCTGGAACAGGCCGATCGCGCCGCCCATGTCGCGCGGCGCGCGCAAAGCGGTCATCTGGGCCGACTGGCGCTCGGCTTCACCGCGTCCGCGCCCTTCGTGCCGCAAATTGCCGACGCGCTGCACGATTTCCGCCAGAACCAGCCGGAAGTCGACCTGCGCGTCCACGAACTGGGCAAGGATGATCAGGTCAGGATGATGGAACGGGGGGATCTCGACATCGGCATCGTCCGCGCCGTCGCGCCGCCATCCCTGCCCGAAGGACTGCGCAGCACATGGTTGCTGGAGGAAGAGATGCTGCTGGCCCTGCGGCAGGATCACGCCCTGGCGCAGCAGGATGCCGATCCCACCATCGCCGATCTGGCGGGCGTGCCCTTCGTGCTCTACGCCACCGCCAGCAGCGCGGACTTCAACGATCATTTCTTCGCCCTGTGCGATCAGGCTGGTTTCGCGCCCGACATCACGCTGGAGGTCAGCAGCGTCGCGACCCTGCTCGGCCTTGTCGCCGCGGGTTTTGGCGTCACCATCCTCGCCCATTCGCTGTCGCGGCTGTACATGGACAAGCTGATCCAGCGCCCCCTTTTCCCGCAGGTCCGCACCAGCCTCTGGCTGATCCATGGCGACGAACTGTCGCCTACCGCCAATGCCTTTCAACGCGCCGTCATGCGCGCAGGCCGCGAAAACGATACAAAGTGACGAAATAGGACCGCAATCAAATCATTGAAAAATAAGGGATATTTTAGAGTCGCGAACAGGCTGTCATTTCAACATTCGATAATATCACATATTATCAATAACTTACGGCGATATATAATGTGCGAAATCGCGCAACATTGTCACTTTCGCTGTCTCACAACCGCGTTTCATCGCATGGCGATTTGCCAAAATTTGCCAAAAGCCTTAAGGTGACGGCATGACCACGATGAACATCTCCCTGCCCGAAACGCTCAAGGCTTTCGTCGATCAGCAGGTGACGGGCCGTGGTTTCGGGACCAGCAGCGAATATATGCGCGACCTCATTCGAAAGGATCAGGATCGGCAGGCGCTGCGCACCCTGTTGCTCGACGGCGCCGCCAGCGCGCCGACGGATGCGGCGGACGCGACCTATTTCGATATGTTGCGCGATCGGGTGACCGGCCAGCGGCGCTGACTGCCGTGAAACGCATCATCCCGCGCGCCATGGCGCGTGCTGATGTCGATCAGATTATCGACTATTATACCGGGCAGGCGGGACAGGATGTCGCGCTGCGCTTCATCGACGCGCTGGCCGACGGCTACCGGCTGATCTCCGCCCGTCCTGCCAGCGGCTCCACCCGCTACGCCCATGAACTCGACCTGCCGGGTCTGCGCCACCGCAAAATGGCGCGCTTTCCCTATCTGATCTTCTATGTGGATCGCCCCGACCATATCGATGTCTGGCGCATACTCCATGCCCGCCGCGATATTCCCGGCTGGATGGGATAGGGGGTGGGGCGGAGCCTTCGCCCCGCCCCAAAATGTCAGAAACGCACCCGGACCCCGGCGGACAGGCGGCGGCCGGTCCGGCGATATTCCTTGGTCCGGTCTTCGCTGACGGAATAGATGAACTCCTTGGCGTCGTTCAGATTGATCGCGTCGGCAAAGACGGTGAAATTGGGCGTGACTTCATAGGAAAGCCCGGCATCCAGCTGGCCATAGCTGTTGAAAAATTCCGGCTCGCCATTGCGCCCGACCGCGACCTGCAGGAAATTGTCACGCCAGGTATAGGCGACACGCGCCTGAACCCCGTATTTCTCGTAAAAGCCGACCAGGCTGTAACTATATTTGGACAGCCCCTCCAGCCCGAAGGACACGTTGGCGACCGCATTTTCATAACGGGCGTTGGAATCGGTATAGTTGAAACTGGTCTGGACCCCCAGACCGTCAAAGGGGGCGGGCAGGCTGCTGAACGCCTGTCGATAGCCGACTTCGAACCCCTTGACCGTCGCGCCCTTGCCATTGCCCGGCACGGTCACCTGGAACGTTACCTGATCCACCTGTTGCGGGGTGGTGATCTGGGTCACGAAACTGTCGATCTTCTTGTAGAAGGCCGCGAAGGACAGCAGCGATGAATCCGCGAAATACCATTCCGCGCCCAGTTCCACCTGCTTCGCGCGGAACGGTTGCAGGTCCGGGTTGCCGCGGCTGATCGTTTCATTGCCCGGGTTGGTCTGGATGCTCTGGCGTGGCGACAGGTCGGTCAGCGTCGGCCGGGTCATCACCTTGGACGCGGCCAGCCGCAGGATCAGTTCGTTCGTCACCTCCAGCTTGACGTTCAGCGACGGCAGCCAGTCGTCATATTTGCCGCGGAAGCTGACCGGCACGATGCCCGACACGATGATGTCGTTCTGGCCGGTGGGATTGCCGTTGGCGTCCACCCGCGGCCTGGCGCTGATGACGGTCCGCGACGCGCCCGAAGAGGTATAGTCCGTATTCTCATACCGCAGACCCGCATTGATGGTCAGCGGCATCGATCCCAGCAGGGTCTCGAAATTGGCCATGACATAACCGATCTTGACCTTTTCATCGACGACCGAGGACGCCGACGGCGAAAAGACCGCCGGATTGAAGGCGATGCCATCGGCCGCCGCGAACTGGTCGATCACGCCCACCAGCTGCTGGGGATTATAGATCACCCAGTCGCGGATGATATTGTCCGGGCCGCTTCCCTGAAAGAAATTGCGGTTGGTCGGGCTGAACAGCGACGTCGGCAGTACCCGGTTCGATCCGCAATAGGCGCATTGTTCGCCAAAGGGCATTTCATCGGCGGTCAGCGTCTTCTTGCGGTTGGCGATCATGCCACCGGTGAAGAAGGTCAGGTTCGACGTCGCATTCCATTCGGCATCGGCGCGATATTCGTTGATCTTGTCATCGACATCGGTGCCGCCGCCCCAGATATAATAATGGGCGGTGATCCCCTGCGGATTGGTCGCTGGATTGGCGTAATTGGGGCTGGTGAAACCATATTCGTAAATCGGGCTGCCGCTGCGCCGGTCGAACCAATGGTCGATATTCTTGCGCCGGATGGTGGTGAACAGGTTGTTCTCCTTGCCCCGCCGTTCCGCCTTGGACCGCGACGCATCCAGTTTCAGCTTGAACGTATCGACCGGCTTCCATTCGACATTGATGCCGAACTGGTCGGTCGTGACGTTGCGCTGATCATATTGCAGGATCTGGTCGACAAACCCGCCCTGATAGCGCTGATATACGGCTTCGCCATCCTCGACTACCTGCTCCACCAGCGTGCCGCCAGAAAAGTCGTAGGCAAGGCCGGTCTGCTGTTCGGTGAAGTTGGCCTTGGAATACAGGCCGTCCAGCGTCACCGTCAGCGTATCGGTCGGCCGCACCTGCAATGCGCCGGAAAAGCCGTACCGTTCCAGACTGCGCTCGAAGAAAAAAGGGGACAGGTTGGACGGCATGGAGACATTGGAAAATGGTGCGACGCCCGGACCGATGCGTGCGCCGTCCACGCCATTGGCGCGATAATAGCTGTCGCCGCTCGACCGGCGGACATGACCCGCGCCGATCGTGAATTCGTCATTGCGGGTATCGCGTTTGGTATAGACACCCGACAGCGACAGGCCGATCGTCCGATCCTCGTTCCGCCACGACGCCACGCCCGATATTTCCGGATTGAACTTGTCGGCCAGTTCCGCCCACATCTGCCCGGCGGACCCGCTGAACGCGAATTTTTCCTTCTGATCGATCGGGCGCAGCGTATGCACGTCCACGGTAGCGCCGATCGACGCGCCATTGATATTGGCCTGGGGCGATTTGAAGACGTCGGCGCCTGCGATGATTTCGGATGGCAGCACGTCGAATGAAAATTCGCGGCCATTATTGTCGGTGGCCAAAGTGCGGCCGTTGACGGTCACCGCATTGAATTTCGGGCCAAAGCCGCGCACGGTGATATAGCGCCCCTCGCCGCGGTTCCGTTCGATGGTGACGCCCGCGACACGTTGCAGCGATTCCGCGACATTCTGGTCGGGCAGCTTGCCCAGATCCTCCGCCACGATCGAATCCACTACGCTGATGGAATCGCGCTTAATGTCGATGGATGCTTTCTGGCTGGCGCGGATGCCGGTTACGATGATGTCTTCGTTCGTCGGCTCCGTGCCTTGTGGTGCCGTGGCCTGTTGCGCACTGGCGCTGCTGCCGATGGTCAGCGCCATGCCAGACGCTGCAACCATGCACGCAAGACGGATTCCACCCACCTTCCTCATGTTCCACTCTCCCTCATTCTTATTATCATATTAATGGCGCAACTTTGCGCGCATGTCAAATGACGTAATACATAATATGAATCAGCGTACCGAGCGGATCGGCAGCACACAGAGCGCCGATCCAAACACGAACAGCAGCGCAGCGATGAAGATTGCACGATAATCATTGTCGAACAGGCCAAGTAGGATGGCGGCCATGACCGGGCTGATGATCTGGGGAATGTTGACCGCAGTGGTCAGCACGCCCAGATCCTTGCCTTCATCCCCTTCCGCGCTTTGCGGCAGCACCTGCGTCATCAGCGCCATGTCAATGGACATGAACATGCCATATCCGATGCCGATGACCCCGGCATAGATCCACATGCCTACCATGGATGGCGCGATCATGGGCGCCGCCATCGCGACGCCCATGATCAGGCTGCCCAGAATGACGAAGGGTTTGCGCCTTTGCCACCGATCCGACAGCCAGCCCGACGCCAGCGACGATATGACAAGGCAGACCAGCGTGAGCAGGGCCATGTTGGCGATGGCGATATTGGACGCGCCGTCCGCCAGCCCGATATAGTCGCGCAAGATATAGAGCAGATAGGCGGCGACCGCCTGATACCCCATGTAGATGGTGAATCGGCTGGCAAAGGCCCATGCGAAATCGGGGTGGTCCCGCGGGCTGATCCAGAAGCTCTTGGCAAAGCTGCTCCATATTATCGGGCGATGGGGCAGGTCGTCGCTGGGCGGTTCGCGATTGAGCGCGACGAAGGCGATGCAGGACGCCGCGATCGCGCCTGCGAACAGGGCGTAGGCCAGCACCCGTTCCCCCGCCAGATACCCCGCCACGACGGTCCCCGCTGTCAGTCCCGCGGTCATGCCCGCGCCGACGATGCCCGACACGCCGCCGCGCGATTCGGGGGAGAAACGATCGGCGATCAATGTCGTCATGGCCGGTTGCATGCTGTTATAGGCGACGGCCGCCATCACCCACAGGATCATCAGCGACCAGAAACTGGTCATCCACGAAACGCCGAACAGGCATAGCGACCCGATCAGCGATGCGATGGCGATCCATGGCGACCGCCGACCCCAGCGGCTACGCGTCCGGTCGGACAGGGCGCCAGCGATGGGCGTGGCCAGCGTCGAAAAAATCGATGTGACGGCAAAGAGCAGCGCCAGATTATTTTCCTTCGCACCGGGCGAAAGTTCGGCGATTTGATTGGGCAGCAATACGCCCAGAACTCCGCTGTACAGCGCCATCAGCAGAAAGAAATTCACCATCAGCGACAGTTGCAGCCGCACGCGCGCCGTGCCGCTGACCCAGCCGGGCGAGCGCTCCTGCATCGGGGCGGCGGCATCGCTCATAGGCCCACGGTCCCGCTTTTGGGGGCGAGATACAGTCCGGCATTGCGCGGGCGACGATGCGGGCCGCCTTGCACATTCCATCCGTTTCCGGCGACGCTGGCCGCAATGGTGGCTTCGTCGATAACGATGCCCAGACCCGGCCGGTCACCCAGCAGAATGCCGCCGTCGGCAATCTGCTGATCGACGTCAAACCCCGTGGGCACACCGAAATCCTGCACCTCTATGCCGATCATGTTGGGCATGGCGGCTGCGGCATGGGCGACCGGATTGGCATTATAGGCGACGGGCGATACGGGAAGCCCGCGTGAATGGGCCGCCATCGCCACTCGCATGAAATGGGTGATGCCCCACACGCTGCCGGACTGTACGATGTCGACTGCGCGTGCATCGAACAGGGGCAGATATTGTTCGATCCCGGTGAGGTTTTCGCCCGTGGCTACCGCCGTCCTTGCCGCCCGCGCAATGTCGGCCAGTCCCGCTGCATCCCAACGCCGAACCGGCTCTTCGATCCAGGTCAGGTCCACCCGCTTTTCGATTTCCGCCAGATGGCGGATCGCCTGCTTGCAGTTCCATGCTTCGTTGACGTCCAGCATCAATGCGGGGCGATCACTGTTGCGGGATAATATGTCGCGTACCGTTTCCAGTCGCGCAATGTCACGATCCAGATCACGCCCGCCCTTGATCTTCGCCGCGCTGAAGCCGCGATCCGCCCACGCGCGATAATGCGCGCCAAAGGCCGCGTCATCCAGCCCATAGCATAGTCCCGATGCATAGCCCGGTACGAACCGGTCGCCCGCACCCAATGTGCGCCACAATGGTTCATCGGCCATCTTCGCCTTCAGATCCCACAGGGCCATGTCGATCGCCGCGATGGTGCCGAACGTCGCGCCAGCATGGCCGCTTTTGAATACATGCGCCAACATTGCATCGTAAAGCGTTGACACGCCACGCGGATCGGCATTGTCGACGGCGGGGAAAAGGCGCTCGATCTCCGCATGCTGGCCAAGGCCGATGCCCGTCAGGCCGCCATCGGTTTCCAGCAACAGCACCGGTACTTCGGTAATTCCCGACTGTACGACGCCGTTCACATCACCCACCGGACGCTGCCAGTCGTGATAGGCAGTAAGGCTGCGATAGCCCGTAATCTTCATGCCTTTATCCTCCCTACCGAACTGGTCCGGCCATAAATCATATTATGTATTATCTATATTATTTGGCAAGCCTTGACGGCGCTTGTCAATCGGGTCCACGGTCGAAATCGACGCAGGGAAGGGCGTCGTGACCGGAAAAGGCGTTAGAACAGATGCAGGATAAGGCGGCCATGGGGTCTTTGGCAGCGACGCAAAGGGTACGCCGTCGCCCCAGACTGGCGGAAGCGGTGGTGGAAGATCTGGTCAATGCGATCGTGACCGAAATGTATCCTGCCGGCACCGCGTTGCCGCCGGAAAACATGTTGTGCGATCTGTACGGCGTCAGTCGGACGGTGGTGCGCGAAGCGACCACGGCCCTTACGGAAAAGGGACTGGTCGTGTCGCAGCAGGGGCGGGGCACCATCGTGCGGGAATCGCGCGACTGGAACCTGCTCGATCCTATGATCCTTGCAGCGCTGTTCCGGCGGGAGGACGGGCTGTCCTATCTCGACAATCTTTCGGAAATCCGGTCTTCGCTCGAAGCATCGATGGCGGCCAAGGCAGCGAAGAAGGTCACGCCCGAAACGCTCGCCGAATTGTCGGCCCAGATCCGGAAGCTGGAAGGGCTGATCGAAATGCCCGCCGCCTATGTGCATGAAGATGTGCAGTTTCACGACATCATCATGCGCATGTCCGGCGACCGCCTGAGCAAGGCGATCATTGATGGCATTCAGGGAAAGGCGCTCAAGACCCATGGCTATGCCGGGCGACTCAGCGTCGCGCATGTGCGTGACACCCATGCCGCGCATAAGCGCATCCATGATGCGATCGCTGTCGGAGATGCGGAAGCCGCCGCGCGGGCGATGCGCGAACATATCGAAAGCAGCTGGGCCAAGCGCCGCAGTTCGCAGACGGGCCAGTAAACGCGCGCCCGCACTCTACCGGGCGATGAATCACACCGGCAGCGTGAAAATGATCGGCACGGTAAATTCGATGCGATCGCCGGGCAGTTCCAGAGGCGCGCGCGCGGATAGGGCGAAGCGCGGCGCAGTATCGCTTCGGCCTCCTCGTCCAGTGCCGCTTTGCCTGACCCGTGGACAATGACGCTTTCCAGAAGCATGCCCGCGGTCGAGGACGAAGCGCACCTGCACCTGGCCTTCTTCCCGTCGCATCCGGGCGCGGCGGGGATAGAGCCAGGACCGGACCTTGGCTGCATAGCTGCGGCTCGTCCCCGGCGGCGCCTTGACGTCCAGCCCGTCGGCCTCCCCCCCCCCCCGCCGGGCGGTGCGACATCGGACTGGGTCAAGACCGGGGGCTTGGCCGCGCCGCTGCCGCAACGGCGCTGGCGGGCGTCGATACAGGTGATACCGGCGCAGCAACCGACAGGCGCGGCGGCACGACCAACATGGGTGGCGCCGCCGCTGCGACAGGGCCCGGTTGAGCCACAGGCGTGGGAGGAACGGGCGGAAGGCGGGACGGCGGCGTCTGCACTGGCCGCCATCTCCGCCTCTTCCTCACCATGCTCCAACCGGTTCGGTCGCGCATTTGTGCGATCTGAGCGTTTTCGAAGCGGCGATACCGGCCGATGGCGCCTATCGCGTGACCAGCGGCCAGCGTGCGGCGCGCAAGGCAAGATGTTTCGACAGGGCGACAAATGGGAAATGCGCGCAGAAGGTGGAGAACCGCCTGCCAATGCGCAGATGGTCGATGTGCAGAGCATGACGTTGGCCGACGCCTATGTCACGCGCGGTCAGCCGACCGATGCGGCGTTACGGACGATCGGCAAGGCGCTGGAAATTCAAGCCTTCGCCCATCCCGATGGCATCGTGGCGGGATCTGACGCCAGTTTCGCGCTGCTGTTCGGTGGCAAGCCGCTGGCGAGCGTCGATATCACCCTGTTCCGCGCGGCGGGCCTGTATGACAGACGCAAGGTCGTCGCCCAGATCAAGAGCGGTGCCGATAGTCGCTTCACGCTGAAGTCCGACGACGCGGGCGTTTACATCATCCTCGTGCGGCATCGCCGTGTGGCCCCCGCCGGGTCCGAAGCACCCTATCGCAGCTACACCTACACATTGACCTTCGACGCGGCCTGACGCGCGCGTCCTTTCAACTGACGGAGATCCTGTGAAAATCCATATCGCCCTGACCGTCGCGCTGCTCAGCGTTGCCGGAACGGCCATGGCTGCACCGCATGAAGGATCGGCCTTCATCCACGACTATGACGCCGACCATGATGGTCAGGTGACCCGCGTCGAATTTGATGCCGGTCGCCTGGCGCGCTTCAAGGCGGCGGACAGCAATGGTGATGGCTGGGTGTCGGAAGAAGAATATGTGAAGGAATATAGCGCCCGCCTGAAGCAACAGCTCGCCGCGTCCGATCGCAGCGAGGAAAAGAAGATGGAACGTCAGCGCCAGATCCGGCAGACGCATGTCCGCTTCGGCGTGCTGGACAAGGACAAAAATGGTCAGATGACGCAGGCGGAATATGATGCGTCGGGCGCCGGCGCCTTCGCTGAGCAGGATAATGACAAGGACGGCATCGTGACGGCGACCGACGCAACTGCAACAGCCGCGCGTCAGCTCGCCGCCCGACAGGCCGCGGACAAGGCGAATCGCTAGAGCATCTTGAAGTCATCTGGAACAGATGATGGCCCGCAAAATGCGGTGAACAAAAGACATTTGGAACATGGTCCGACCCCCTCCAATCGGATCATGTTTTAAGGCTTAGGGCGGGCCAGGCCAGTCTGCCAGCCGATAGGCTCATTTGTGTTTCGCGATAGGGTCTCGCCGACCGATCGCAAATCATTCAGATTGCCGACAGCTACTCGGCAAGACGATCAGAATGGTTTCTCAATCTGGTATGAGAAATAAAATGCGGCCCGCTACAACATCCCCGCATCGTTGGACGCATTGCGGATCAGGGCCAGCATCTTCAGGCGCGCTTCCTCGCCCTCTCCACGCATGATGGCGTCGAATACCGCGTCATGATCCGGCATGGGATCGCGCGATTCCTTGCGCTCGTCACGGGCGAACCGCGTGGTCCAGGCGACAACGGCGGTGACCGATGTCGCAAGGGTTATGAGCGATTCATTACGCGTCGCGAGCAATATCTGGCGATGGAAATTCTGGTCGGCGGCGCGCCCTTCGGGGGTTTTGAGGCCAAACTGACGCATTCCTTCCAGCGCATGGCCCATGCGTGAAATATCCTGCCCGTCCCTGCGCAACGCGGCGAACTGCGCCGCCGCAGGCTCCACCACGATCCGCAACTCGAAAATATCGCGCAGGAACGCCTGTGTCGGTCCGGCTTCGAACATCCATGCGAGCACATCCAGATCCAGCATGTTCCAGCGCAGTCGATCATTGATCCGCGTACCACTTTTGGTCCGGCTATAGACCAGTCCTTTGGCTGAAAGCACGCGAACGGCCTCGCGATAGGCGGTGCGCGACACTCCCTGTTCCGCACTGTAACGGTCTTCACCGGGCAAGATGTCGCCGGGCTGGTAGCGGCCACCGACGATCGCAATGCCCAGATCATGGGCGATCCGGTCATGCACGGCCCGCTGCGTCGCATGAGCCGGGCGGGAAAGGGGGTGATCATCAGCTTGCGTCATGCGCTTTCGTCATCCTCGCCGTTCGGATCGTCAAGTGCAATCGGCATAAAAACCATAATTGGTATGAGAAAAATTGGCGATTTGTGCTGATGCTCATTTACTCCGTCAAATTATGGCTTTAAACAAACAAAAACCTCCGTCATCTAGTATGAGAAATAAAAATGACTCGGAGGGGATGTGCGATGAAGGCAGGCGTGTATCTTTCTATCTCGCTATGTGCGGTGCTGGCTGCGCAGTCGGCCGCCGCGCAGGAGGCGAATGCGGTGATCGACGGCGACATTATCGTGACCGGCATGCGGGCCAGCCTGTCGTCGGCGCAGAATATCAAGCGTAACGCGCAACAGTTGGTGGACTCCGTCGTTGCGGAGGACATCGGCAAACTGCCCGACAATAATGTTGTGGAGGCGCTTCAGCGCGTGCCGGGCATTCAGGTTTCTCCGCGCGCCCGCGGCGAATCGGCCACGGTCCTGATCCGCGGGCTTCCCGATGTCGTCACCCTGATCAATGGCCGCAACATCTTCAGCACCACCGGCCGGTCGCTGTCGCTGGCGGATGTGCCGGCCGATCTGGTTTCGGGCGTGGACGTGTATAAGTCGCGCTCCGCCGATCAGCTTGAAGGCGGCATAGCAGGCCTCATCAACGTCCGCACCAGGCGCCCGTTCGATTTCAGGGGCTTCGAACTGGCGCTTGCCGGACGTGAGGTTTATAGCGAACAGCCCGACCGGATCGATCCCTATGCCAGCGCCTTGATCTCCAATCGCTGGTCGACCGGCATCGGCGAAATCGGCGCGTTGGTCAGCATTTCATACCACAGGACCCGCTATCGCGATCAGACCATCTATAGCGGCGGCTATTTCGGCTATAATCTGGATAACAGCCGCGCGCCCTATACGCCCGGCGTCCCGCTCGACCCGCGTGGCACCAATCCGGCTGACCCGCGCGTATTCCGCACCGACGTGATCGGCGCTTTCGACCGGATTGGAACGCGCACCCGTCCGGCTGTCAATGCGACGCTGCAATGGGCGCCTGACGAACGGCTGACCATTCACGCCGACGGCCTGATCTACGGCTATCGCGAACGCGGCAACGGCAATCAGAATTTCACGTCGATGAACGGCACTTTGCTGTCTCCGCTCGTCTTCGTGGATGACACGAAACTGGTGAAGTCTCTCAGCATCACTGGCGGTCGGGTCGCCAATTTCGGAACGGCCTATAAAAACAAGGCGGATCGCTGGCAGGGTGCGCTCGGCGCGGATTGGGAAGCGGGCGACTGGAAGGCTGCGACCGAATTTTCCTATACCCGGTCCAAAGCCACCGACATCGCCAATAATCTGGACGTGGATTTCATCGCGTCGCGCACCGATGCAGTGTTCAACGACGGATCGGGCGCGCCCTATTTCACCCTTCCCAATGACGATATGGCCGATCCGTCGCGCTATTATCTTTCCCGGCTATCGACCACGCGCACGATTGGGGATGGCAAGGAACTGGCCTGGCGCGGCGATCTGTCCTGGCGCTCACCCTTCCTGATCTTTTCGGGACTGGACATCGGTGCGCGCTTCAGCAAGCGCGATGCGAAGTCGGACAGCTTCACCCAGATCGCGAATTGTTCGGCCGCTGGTCCGGTCCGCTGCTATACAACGCGCGCCGCCAGTCTGCCGGGTCTGATGACGGTAACGCCGGGCGATTTCTACACCGGTACGCGGCAATTCGTGCGGCAATGGGCCACGCCGACCACGGATTATCTGCTGAACAATGTCGGGTCGCTGCGCCAGCTGTTCGGCCTTGCACCGGGCGATCCGGCTTTTCAGGATACGCAGCATTTCGACATTACGGAAAAGAACTACGCGGGCTATGGTCAGGCGAATATAGAGGTCGGCCGGCTGGATGGGCAGATCGGCGTGCGCGTGATCCGCACCGACATCACCTCCCACGCCTTCCTTGTGCTGCGCGGTGCGACTTCGCCCGTGACCATCCGCAACAAGGGCACCGATGTGCTGCCCAGCCTTGCCCTGCGTTACAAACTCCAGGACAATCTCTTCCTGCGTTTCGCCGCCAGCAAGACGATCACCCGGCCCAGCTTCGCACAGCTCAACCCCGCGCTCACCCTGACGCCGCCAGTGCCGGGGCAGCAACCCTTCGGTCGCGGCACCAGCGGCAATGCCGATTTGCGGCCGATCCGGTCGGACAATTACGACCTGTCGCTCGAATGGTATATCGACCGGTCCAGTTCGATCACCGCGACCATATTCCGCCGCGACGTCACCGGCTTCATCCAGTCGGTCACCAGCAATTTCGACATCGACTATCTGGGACCGGACAATGGCGTCTATCAGATCACCCGGCCGGAAAATTCGGGATCGGGGAAATTGCAGGGGATAGAGGGTGGTTTCACCGTCTTTCCAAAGGGGTTGCCCGGTTGGCTCGACGGGATCGGGATCAGCGCAAACGGCACCTATATCGATGGGAAAAACAGCGCGCTGTCGCCGCTACCCGGCGTGACCGGCTATATGGACATCCCGTTCCAGAATGTGTCCAAATATTCCGCCACCGGCACACTCATCTATGAAAAGGGCGGATTTTCCAGCCGTATCTCCTATGTCTGGCGCGATAAATATAATGCCGGGCTGCACTTTACCGGGGTCAATCCCAATTTCATCACCAATGGCCAGATCAGCAATCTTGACCTGTCATTTTCCTATGAGATCAATCCCCAGTTCACCGTCGTATTCGACGCGACCAATGTGCTGAAAAATCTCTACCAGACGTCGTTCAACGACCCCGGCCTCTACCCGCGCGACACGGTTCTTTACACGCGCACCTTCGCCCTTGGTTTCCGGGCGAAGCTTTGAAAAACGCCATGCCCTTATCGAAAGGATATTCCATGACGATTGCCCGGCTTATCGCTTCCCTGACAGCCCTGATGGCGCTGCCGCAACTGGCGACGGCCCAGGATGCAGCGGGGCAGGCGCGGCAGGTGACGATCGGCGTGGATGCCGCGAAACCTGCGGGCAAATTGCCGCCGGTCTGGCGTTTCTTCGGCGCGGATGAACCCAATTACGCGACCATGAAGGATGGCCGCAAATTGCTGGTCGAACTGGGGGAACTGAAAAAGGGGGAAGTCTTCTTCCGCGCCCATAATCTGCTCAGCAGCGGGGACGGCACCGCCGCTTTCAAATGGGGCAGCAGCAACGCCTATACCGAAACGAAGGATGGCAAGCCTGTCTATGACTGGAAAGTCGTCGACGGCATCATCGACACCTATCTGGCGCGCGGCGTGCGCCCCTATCTCCAGATCGGTTTCATGCCCGAAGCAATGTCGTCCGCTCCGGCAGGCACGCCCTATCAGCATAATTGGCGTCCCGGTTTCGATTACAAGCTGATCGCGACCGGCTGGACCTATCCGCCCAAGGATTATGAAAAATGGGCGGAACTCATCTATCAATGGACGCGCCACAACGTCGAAAAATATGGGCGTGCAGAAGTAGAGAACTGGTACTTCGAAGTCTGGAACGAACCCAATTCCCCCTTCTACTGGACGGCCTCGCCAGAGGAATTCTACAAGCTGCATGATTATGCGATCGGCGCCGTCCGCCGCGCCTTGCCTACCGCAAAGGTCGGTGGGCCGGATGTCGCGGGGGCAGGCGGCACCTTCATGGACGGCTTCCTGAAACATGTGTCGTCCGGCAGAAACTATGTCACCGGTCAGACCGGCACCCCCACTGATTTCCTGTCCTTCCATGCGAAGGGCAAGCCGGTCTTCGTCGATGGCCATGTCCGCATGGGCATCGCCACCCATCTGCGCGAAGCCAATCGCGGTTTCGACAAGGTGCTGTCCATCCCGTCGCTGGCGAAAAAGCCGGTCGTGATCGGCGAAAGCGATCCCGAAGGCTGCGCTGCCTGTCCGGGGCCGCAAAATGATTATCGCAACGGCACGATGTACAGCAGCTACACGGCGGCCAGCTTCGCGCGCATCTGGGAACTGGCGGAACGGCGCAAGGTCAATCTGGAAGGCGTGCTGTCCTGGTCCTTCGAGTTCGAGGATCAGCCATGGTTTGCGGGTTATCGCCAGCTATCGACCAATGGCGTCGACCTGCCGGTCCTCAATGTCTTTCGCATGTTCGCGCAATTGGGTGAAATGAAGCTGGCGACCACCAACCCCGCGCAGATCCCGCTGGATCGGGCGATGGCGGACGGCATTCAGGCCGATGCCGACATCGGCTCCATCGCGACCCGGACAAAGGATGGGAAACTTGCGATGTTGCTATGGCATTATCATGACGATGATGTCGCCGGGCCGGACGCGCAGGTGAAGATCAATCTGAAAGGGTTGAAGGCCGCACCGGCCTCCGCAAAGCTGTGGCGGGTCGATGGCGATCATGCCAACGCCTTTTCCGCATGGAAGGCGATGGGATCGCCCCAGTCGCCCGATCAGGATCAATATGCGCAGCTGGAAAAGGCATCCGTCATGCAGGCGCAGGATATCACCGTCACTGGTGGGCGCGGCGGGGCCAGCGTCGATCTGACGCTTCCGCGTCAGGGCGTGGCGCTGCTGGTTCTGGACGCCCGATAAGATGACGGCTTTGGTCGGGGCAGGGGATCGGCTTTACGCGGGACGCTGGGGGATCGCGGCGATGATTACCGTCGCCATCGCCATCAGCTATCTTGACCGCCAGACCCTGCCCTGGGCGATCAAATATATCGAGGCCGACATTCCGATCGGCAACCAGACGAAGGCGTTCCTCGATTCCGCGTTCCTCGCCACCTATGGCCTCATGTATCTGGGCGGGGGCTGGCTGCTCGACAGGGTGGGGACGCGGGCGGGCTTCCTTGCCATCATGATCTTCTGGTCGCTCGCCTGCGCCAGTCATGGCGTGGCGGGCGGCATCGCCGCCTTGATCGTCAGCCGCCTGCTATTGGGCGTGGGGGAGGGCGGCGGTTTTCCGGCCGCCACCCGCGCCATTGCCGAATGGTTCCCGCCCGAACGGCGCGCCGCCGCCATGGGCCTCGTCAACGCGGGGACAGCGGTGGGCGCGGTGATCGCCCCGCCGCTGATCGCGGGCATCCTTGCCTGTGGCCACTGGTTCGACCTTGCCAGCTGGCGCTGGGTCTTCTTCATCACCGGCGGCTTGGGCCTGCTTTGGGCGCTCTGGTGGTATCTGACCTATCGCACCCCGACGGGCGAAGACACAGCCACTCATGGAGAAGCGGATGCAGGCCCGGCCCCAACGGTCGCCATGCTGCTGTCCCGCCGCGAAGTACGCGGCCTTGTTGTCGCCAAATTCCTCAGCGACGGGGCCTGGTATTTCTACCTCTTCTGGTTGCCCAAATATTTGTTCGAGGCCCATGGTTTCGACCTGAAACAGGCCGCGACGATCGGCTGGATACCCTATGCGGCGTCGGGCGTGGGCAGTCTCTGCGGCGGCTGGCTCTCCAGTCGCCTCCTCTCCTCCGGCCGATCCGTCGATGCCGCGCGCAAGATCGCCCTGGGCCTCAGCGCCGCCTGCATGCCGTGGGTCATGCTGGCGCCATCGGCTCCGTCGGTCGCGGTGGTGATCGCCATTTTCAGCCTCGCCTTCTTCGGTCAGCAAAGCTGGTCCACCCTCGTCATGACCCTGCCGACCGATCTCGCCCCGCGCAGCGCCCTCGGCCGTCTCGCTGGCCTCGTCGGCCTTGGCGGCGCGTTCGGCGGCATCGTCATGGGGCAGGCGGCGGGCTGGGCGCTCGACGCCGGGCTTGGTTACACGCCGGTGCTGACGCTCGCGGCTTTGCTCCACCTCATCGCCTTCGCGCTGATCTGCCTTTGCATTCCGCGCATTTCCCAACTCATCTTCTCTCGAAAGGCCCTCCCTTGAAAATCACCGAAGTCCGCACCCGCGTGGTCCAGTGGGAAGGCGAAACCGTACCCCTGCCACCGCATTTCTGCACCAATCCCATGGATCTGGTGTCGCCGATGCTGTCGCCCGAAACCATGGGGACCTTCACCTTCCATGGCTGGCTGATCGTGGAAATCTTCACCGATCAGGGACTGGTCGGCATCGGAAACGCCGCGCTGGCGCCGCTCGTCACCAAGCAGATGATCGATCA
>NZ_JBMDWL010000108.1:0-3934 GCF_048594625.1 Sphingobium sp. | reverse complement strand
CCGTTCAGCGACAGCACGCGCAGATGCGGGTTGGTGCGCATCGCGGCGGAAAGGTCGGCGGTCACGTCGGCGACATTCTGACGCCCGCCTTCGGGCGGCACATGGCTCCAGTCCCATTTGAAGTCGCCGCCTTCACGCGCGCTCAGGCGATAGCTGAGGTCGGTCTTATAGCCGATCCTGTTGGTCACCTGATCAAGGAAGCTGCCGACATAGAGGCCGGTGATGCCGGTGCTGGACGCATCATATTCCGGGTCTTCGCCTGCCGCGTCGGCATCGATGCCCTTGTACCGGCTGTCGAAGCGGCCGATCGTGGCATGATCTTCGCGCAGCAGTTCCTTGCGAAAGCGAGACAGGCTGACGCGAAGATTGGCGCGTTTCAGATAATCGACCGACAAGCCGGTGAAGCGGCTCATCTGCTGCGCGATCTGGTCGGTTTCCTGCGGGCTGATGTCCGAACCTTTCAGCAGCGCGGTGGCGTAGGGACCGTTGGCGAAGACGCGCGCTTCCTCGACAAAGGCTTCCAGGCTTTCCGGGCGGCCGCCGGGCACGCGGTTATGATACCAGGCGGTGGCGGCATAGCTGGGGATATAGCCGACATGGATCGCGTCGAAGCCGGACTGGCGCACGCCATAATTCATGATCGACGACAGCAGCACCACGCCGTTCAGCGCCAGCCCGCGATCCTCCAGCTGATAGGCGAGCGCGCCCGACCGGGTCGTGCCATAGCTTTCGCCGAAAATATATTTGGGGGATGCCCAGCGGCCATTCTTGGTCGTGTAGCGGATGATCGCCTTGGCAAAGGCGTCCACATCGCCATCGACGCTGTAGAAATCGGACGGTTTGGCGTCGCCCAGGATGCGCGAATAGCCTGATCCGATCGTGTCGAGGAACACCATGTCGGTGCTGCCGATCAGGCTGTCATTATTGGGGCCGACGTCGAAGGGGGCGGGCTTCACCGCTTCGGGATTGTCGGTGCGCACATGTTCGGGCGCGAAGCTGCCCATGCGCAGCCACAGCGACGACGAACCGGGGCCGCCATTGTAGAAGAAGGTGACCGGGCGGTTCTTACCCGCCGCCGTATAGGCGGTGTAGAACATGCTGGCGACCGGCTTTCCCTTTTCATCGCGGATGGTGAGCGTGCCGGCGGTCTGGGTATAGGGGATCGCCTTGCCGTCGACGCGGGCCGTGCCCTTGCTGCTTTGCGTCACTTCCTCGACCGGGGCGCTGGCCCAGTTGGCGGCGATCTGTTCGGCGACCTTGTCGCCATGCTGCTTCGCGGCATCGGGCGCGTCCTTCTGCGCGAGGGCAGGGGCGGAAAGGGCGATGAGGGACGCGAGGGCGAAGGTGGCGGCAGACCGCATGGAGGCTCCTTGCAGGGATATGGTATATTATGTGCGACGGGCCGCACCATAGAAAGGTCGGCCCGCAGGGCAAGGAGATATTGCGCTTTTGTAAAGCAGGGGTTTCCGTCACCCCGCTCGCGGGAGGGGCAGCGAGACTTGCGCGCGCAGCGCGCTAGTCGCAGCGGGGTGGGCTTTCGCACCGTCCAGCCCACCCCCTAACCTCCTCCCTTAAACGGGAGGGGGAACGGCCTTTATCTTCTACCCCATCCGCAGCGCTTCGATCACCGCCGCGACATCGTCGTCGCTATTATAGACATGCGGCGAAAAGCGGATCGCAGGTACGCCGCCAATCTTCGACGCGGCGGTGGCGATTTTCGCTTGCCACAGTTTCGCGCGCAGCGCCGCGACGTCGCGGCCGGGGAAGGCGACGGTGATGACCGGGCCGGTGACCGCTTCCACCCCGCTGCCAAAGGGTTTCGCGCCGGGCACGGCGGACAGCGCCTGCCGCATCGACGCCGCGCGCTGCCGCGCGGCCTGTTCGATCGCCGCCTGACCCACGCCGTCCAGTACGTCCAGCGTCGCGGCAAAGGCCATCAGGCGCGGATCGTCGCGCTGACCCAAAATCTCATATTTCTGCGCGGTGCTGAGGTTCGCTTCGTCGGTCAGCCAGTAACCATGGCTCATCATGATCGGCTGGAGTTCCGCCTGCCGTTCGCGCCGGACATAGAGCATGCCGCCCTCCAGCGGTCCCATCAGCCATTTATGCGTGCTGCCCGAATAGCTGTCCACGCCCAGCGCGGCGAGGTCCAGCCCCAGCCAGCCGAAGGTCTGCGCGCCGTCGGCATGGAACCAGATATTCTTCGACCGGGCCAGCTGCGCGATCTGCGCCACCGGATAGAGGATGCCGCTGATATTGCTCATATGCGACAGGAAGATCGCCTTTGTGTTCGGCGTCACGGCGGCGGCGATGCCGTCGAACAGTAACTGCGCGGACTTCGCCCCCACCGGGACCGGCACGACATGCAGGTCCAGCCCTTCGCGCTGCGCCCGCAATTTCCAGCTGTCCCATGTCGAGGGGTGGTTGTGATCGGTCAGGATGATCCGGTCGCCGGCCTTGAGCGCGAGGCCGCGCACGGCGACCGTATTGGCTTCGCTGCTGTTGCGGACCAGCGCGATTTCCTGCGCCGTGACATGCAGGCGCTTTGCCAGCCGCTCGCGCAGCGCATCGGCAGCTTTGGGATAGAGGGCGCGGCGTTCGACCGACGGGTCCGCCTGAAAGGCGCGGGTTTCGCGTTCGTGGATGTCGACCACGCTGCGGAAGGTCGGGGCGATGTTCGCCGCGTTGAAATAGCGGATCGCGGGATCGAGGATCATCGCGTCGCGCAGCGCAGGCTTGCCCGCCGCGCTCAGCATGTCGGGGGTCAGCGCCAGAGGGGCGGCGATGGCGGCGGCCTGCATCAGGGTACGGCGGCTGATCAGCGGGCTGTCGGTCATGGGCGTCTCCTTCGTGGCGCATCCTTGTGTCGCAGCGGGTTTGACGGATCGGGCGGGGCGATCCGCCACCTGCCCTTGCCGCAACGCATCATTTCCTGTAGGGGCGCGCCCGATAGTCCTGGACAGGCGTGGTGCCCGCCGGGAAACCCGATCCCAAAGGCAGATTCATGTCCCTGCGTAACATCGCCATCATCGCGCACGTCGACCATGGCAAGACCACCCTCGTCGACCAGCTTTTCCGTCAGTCCGGCACGTTCCGCGAAAACCAGCGCGTCGAAGAACGCGCCATGGATTCGAACGATCTGGAAAAGGAACGCGGCATCACCATTCTGGCGAAGCCCACCTCGGTCGAATGGAACGGCACGCGCATCAATATCGTCGACACGCCCGGCCACGCCGACTTCGGCGGTGAAGTGGAGCGCATCCTGTCGATGGTCGACGGCGTGATCCTGCTGGTCGATTCGTCGGAAGGCGCAATGCCGCAGACCAAGTTCGTGACCGGCAAGGCTCTTGCTCTCGGTTTGAAACCCATCGTCGTCGTCAACAAGGTCGACCGTCCCGACGAACGCATTCAGGAAGTGCTGGACGAGGTGTTCGACCTGTTCGTGACGCTGGACGCCACCGACGAACAGCTCGACTTCCCCGTCCTCTACGCGTCGGGCCGTAACGGTTACGCCAGCGAAGATTCGCAGCGCCGCGAAGGCACGCTGGAACCGCTGTTCCAGAAGATCGTGGACCATGTGCCGCCGCCATCGCTGGATCAGGACGCGCCGTTCAGCTTCCTCGTCACGCTGCTCGACCGCGACAATTTCCTTGGCCGTATCCTGACCGGCCGCGTCCAGTCGGGCGTGGTGAAGGTCAACCAGCCGATCCACGCGCTGGACGCCGAAGGCAATGTGATCGAAACCGGCCGTGCGTCGAAGATCATGTCGTTCCAGGGTCTGGACCGCGTGCCTGTGGACGAGGCCAAGGCTGGCGACATCATCTCGCTCGCCGGTCTGACCGTCGCGACCGTTTCCAACACCATCGCCGACCCGCAGGTCAACACGCCGATCAAGGCGCAGCCGATCGATCCGCCGACCCTGTCGATGCGCTTT
>NZ_JBMDWL010000107.1:0-11796 GCF_048594625.1 Sphingobium sp. | reverse complement strand
CGGCAATGATGCGCTCACCCCAAAAAAATGGCCGCTCGAAGGGATCGGGCGGCCAGTAGGGGGGGAAGGGATAGGGCGGCCGATCCGCCCGAACCGGTTCAGCGCAGGGGTCGCACCCCGGCCTCATCGATCACCTTTCGCGCATCGGCGGGCCAGTCGCGATTGGGCTGCAATATATTGTCGCGCGCGACATTGCCGATTTCCGCCAGCCAACGGCCGCCCGTGCTGTTCGAAATATGCCAGTTGCCGGTCGCGACATTATCCGTGGAAATGCGCCGCCGGTACATCTTGCCCGCCGTGTTGATGTTCAGCCATTTGCCCCGCGTTTCGACGACATTGCCGGTCACGCGAAAATGCTTCGACCCTTCGTCCAGATAGATGGCGATCTTGTCGCCTATGTCGAAAATATGGTTGCCGCGAATGACGGCATCGGGATTGGCGGACAGGTTATAGATCGCGCCGCCATCCATGAACCATGTCTTCACCCCATGGATGCGGTTCCCCTCGACCATCGTGTCGCGCAGCGTCGTGGGGGTCGCATATCCGACATTATGGACATAACCCCTGGCGTTCTCGTCATAATTGGGGTTGCCGCCCGCGTCATTATAGCCCCAGCCCCAACCCACGGCGATCCCGTCATAGGGTGCGTCGCTGATGTCGTTATGGGCGATGCGCGCGCCGCTGATATAGGTGGTCAGGATCGCGGCATTATCCTTGTAATCCTGCGATACGGTGGCGACGATATTATCCTCGATCACCAGATCGCGGTTGATCAGCGCGGCGTCTTTGGGATGATGGGCGTCCACCCTGATCCCGCCCGCCATGATCGCGCTGCCCGACAGGATGGTGAAGCGGTTGCGCGACACCCGGATATGGCCGGTGGCCAGCCCCACGCCCGACAGATTGGCGTCGGGATTATTGCCGATGCCAAGGCCGATCTGCCCCAGCTGCGAAAACTGGTTGCCTTGGAACAGGATGTCGCGCGCGGCTGAAACCTGCACGGCGGCGGGCATCTGGTGCCATTTCTGCCGCATCGATTCAAATTCGACGCAGCCCCACCCGCATGTCTCCCACGCGTCGGCGGGCCGGATGGGCGAAACGTCCGACAGGAACGATCCACTCTGTTGATTGGCATAGCCGGTGGGGCGCGACGGTCCCATCCAGCTGCTGTGCGAAAAACGCAGCCCTTCGAACCGCAACCCTTCGACCGGCGCGTCGGGCGTGCCGCTGATCGATACCAAAGTTTCCAGCCGGGGCAGGACGACGCGCCGCTGCGCTATATCCTCGTCCGGCCCCATGCGCAGATAGAGTTTCCCGGCCTGCGGATCGACCACCCATTGATAGGGTTTGCTGTGCCATTCATTGGCCTTGCCCACAAATTCCAGCGCGTTGACCAGAAACAGGCGGCTGTCCTGTGGGAAGATCGGCTTTGTGATCGTGTCATAGCCCCAGCTATTATTGTCCCATGCCGGCTGGGCCATGGTCACGCGCGCGCCGTCGATCGCTTTCACCGGCGAGACACGATCGGTGAAGAAGCCCGTCGCCTCCATCTCCAGCCGGTCGGGGCGTTTGAGCGTCGAGAGCCATTGCAGGTCGGGATTGACGATGTCGAACCCGGTCGCGCCGAAACGCAGGTCCGCCGCCCGCACCTCCATCCATGGCCTTTCCGCCAGCGTGTCGTCCACCCACAATTGCCGGGCGTCGATCCCCTTCGGCACGTCCGCGACATAGAGGCGGCGTTCTTCATCGAACGGTTTGAACCCGGTCACGACCATGCCGCCGGACAGCATCGGATGCGCGCCTTCGGCCGCCTTCCATATGACCTTATGTCCGTTCAGGCCGCCATCCGCCCGGCGAAACAGCAATGGCGCGTCAAGGCTATAGGTGCCGTCCGCCAGCATCACGGTAACGTCGCGCCTGGCATTATGCTGGCGCACCAGCGCCTGCGCGCGGGTCAGCGTCCGGACGGGGCGTGCCTGCGTTCCCGGCGCGCGGTCGTTGCCGCCCGGCGCGACATGGATCGTCACCGGGCCGTCCTGCGCCGTCGCGATGGCCGGGATCATCAATGCCGCCGCTCCGCATCCCGCCAGCATCCGCATCCGCTTCATTGCATGCTCTCCATCGCGCTCTTGCCCGGCGCCCGTTCACCAATCGCTACCCGTCAATTCACCCAGCCGCCATCGATCACGTTGATCGTGCCGGTGGTAAAAGCGGATTCATCCGACGCCAGATACACGGCCAGCGCCGCCAGTTCCTGCACCCGGCCAAACCGTCCCATCGCCTGTCGCGCGGTAAATTCGGCATAGGCCTTTTCGAAATCGCCCGTGTCGTGCAACCGCTGGATCAGCGACGGGGTCTCCACCGTGCCGGGGCATATGGCATTGCACCTTATGCCCTGCGTCACGAAATCGATCGCGACCGATTTGGTGAGGCCAATCACCGCCGCCTTCGTCGCGCCATAGGCAAAGCGGTTGGGCACCGCCTTGATGCTGGAACAGATGGACGACATGTTGATGATCGACCCGCCGCCCCGCGCGATCATCGCGGGCAGCATGGCGCGGATCACCCGATACTGCGCGGTGACGTTCAGGCTGTTGGAAAAGGCCCAGTCCTCCTCCTCGCAATCCAATATCGTGCCTGCATGGACATGGCCCGCGCAATTATACAGGATGTCGACGTCCTGATGCGCCGCCGCCATCGCGCGCACGGCCTGCGCACCGGTGACGTCCAGCGCCTGTACCTGGGCACCGTTCAGGTCGCTTAGGGCATCGACGCGCAAATCGGTAGCGATGACGCAGGCTCCTTCGCGGACGAATGCCTCTACCGTCGCCCGGCCGATTCCCTGCCCTGCGGCCGTCACCAGCGCCGTCTTGCCAGCAAGGCGTCCCATATCACTCTTCAATTTAGATAATATGTATGATGTTTAGAGCGGATGGTGACAGGCTTGTCAATCAACGGAGGCCGCCGACGACGATAGATTGCGCCGCCCGCGCAAAATCAGACAGATTTTCTTCGGCTTTAATCGCGATCGCAATGCGCGGAAATTATTGCTGGATTGTGTCAATATGGACTTTGGGGCATGATACCCGTTCGGGGATTGAGATGCAGGCGCGCGCCCCGCAAAACAAGCTACCGCGCGCTTTGTTTCGCGCCCGTTCTTTCTTCGGCCATGACCCGATGGCCGCAGGAAACAATCGAAACGCGATCTGAATGGCAGATGATGATGACCGGCGTGACTGACACCTGTGGTTCCGACAAGCTGTTGATTCGGCTCGGAGATGATTCGGCCCCGTCCGCAGGATGCGGCTGTACGGCCTGACGCATGGAACAGGGCACATCCAGACTCCTGACCGCAGAACCATCCTGTGACCCGGCGATGTCCGACATCATCGACCTGGCGGGCGAAAGCATCGTCATCTACGATCTGGATGGCGTGGTCCGTTACTGGAACGCCGCGTCGCAGCATCTCTATGGCTGGGCCGCCACGGATGTCATCGGACGCCATATGGACCGGTTCGCCGGATCATTCTGGCTACCGCATGATGATTGGCGGCATGTCGGACAATGGTCCGGCGTGGTTCAGCGGCTCGACCGCGCCGGACAGGCGGTTTTGGTTGCTGTACGGTTGACCCTGCGCCGCGACCAATCCGGTCGACCGATCGACATTGTCGAATTTGGCAACAGCGCATCCGTTGCCGAAACAGCGGGCGGGGGGGACACCGTGGAACCTTTTGGGAAGGAAGGGGATGGCCGGGCGGGCCTGCTCGACGGCCTGCTCCAGCACATGCCCATCGCTCTGTGGGAAATCGATTCCAGACGGGCCTGGACTGAATTCGAACAGTTGCGGGCCAGTGGCCTGACCGACATTCGCGGCTATATCGCCGACCGGCCCAACCTCGTCGAAACGGCGATCGACAATGTTCTGGTGACGCGGGTCAACCGCGCCGCCATCCTGTTGCTGGGCGCCGACGACGAAAGGCAGTTGCTGCGCCCGGTCCGTTATCTGTTCGATCTTGCGATCGCGACCGCCGAACGCATCATGGTCGCCCATTTCGAAGGGCGGCGAACATATATGGAGGAATTGCGCGTCAATACCTTCGACGGGCGCGTGGTAGATGTGATGGTCGTGGCGGTTTATCCCCGTCCGACCGACGATCTGGATACGACCTTCGTCATCATGCTCGAAATTGGCGATCGGCTGGCGGCCGAGGCGCAACTGCGCCAGCATCAGGCCAATCTGGCCCATGCCGCGCGCCTTTCGACGCTGGGTGAACTGGTGACATCCATCGCCCATGAAGTGAAGCAGCCGCTATCGGCGATCCGGATGAATGGCGAAATCACGCTCAAGCGACTGGGGCAGGATCCGCCCAATCTGGCCAGGGTCAAGCTGCTGACCCGGCGCGTGATCGAAAGCGCCACGCAGGCAACGGACATCATCGGCCGTATTCAGGGCATGACATCCAAACAGGCGCCGGTGTGGAGCACCCTGTCGCTCAACGCCATCGTGATCGATGCGCTGCGCATCATCCATCATGACAGTCTGGAAAAGCGGGTCCATATCAAACTGGCGCTGTCATCGGGCCTGCCCGACATAGGCGGCGACAAGGTTCAGCTTCAGCAGGTTGCCGTCAATCTTCTGGTCAACGCCATTCAGGCGATAGATCATGGCCCGGCCGATGCCCGGCGCGAAATCATCGTGACCACGCGGCAGCTGGACGATGCCATGGTCGAACTGTCGGTGGAGGATTCCGGTCCGGGCATCAGTGACGACCATCTGGACAGCCTGTTCGACGGCTTCTTCACCACCAAGGATGCAGGCATGGGCATGGGCCTGACCATCTGCCAGACGATCATGCGCATGCATGAAGGCGACATCGAAGCGCATAATCGTGCCGATGGCGGCGCACGCTTCGCCTGTCGCCTTCCAGTCGGCAACGGACGCGGCCCGAACGATCCTTCGCAGGGGCGCTGGGGCATGAACGGACACCGGCCGCCCGATGGCGCCAGTGCGATCATGGGCTGATACCGCCGACCTATCCAGCCCATAATCGACACATCGTCCATGCGCCCGATCGGATGAAGCGCGCGCATGGATTTCATGTCAGACGAACTGTTGCGCCTGCTCGCCCAGCTTTTCGATGCCCAGGCTGACGACATCGCCCGCCTTGAGATACCAGGGTTCGGGCTTCTGTCCCAATCCCACGCCGGGCGGGGTGCCGGTGGTGATGATGTCGCCGGGCAGCAAAGTCATGAACTGGCTGACATAGGCGACGATCTGCGCCACGGTGAAGATCATCGTCTTCGTACTGCCGTCCTGCTTGCGCACACCATTGACGTCCAGCCACATGGACAGTGCCTGCGGATCGCCCACCTCGTCCGACGTCACCAGCCACGGGCCGACCGGACCGAAGGTCGGAAAGCCCTTGCCCTTGTCCCAGGTCGCGCCGCGCTCGGTCTGCCATTCGCGTTCCGACACGTCGTTGACCACGCAATAGCCCGCGACATGGGACAGCGCATCGGCTTCCGGCACATTATGCGCGGCCGTGCCGATGATGACGCCCAGCTCGACTTCCCAGTCGGTCTTGCGTGATCCGGCAGGGACGGCGACGGGATCGTTCGGGCCCTGAATACAGCTAACCCATTTGTTGAACACGACCGGCTCGGCCGGAATGGGCAGGTTGGATTCGGCGGCATGGTCCGCATAGTTGAGGCCGATCGCCACGAACTGGCGCGTGCCCGTGACGGGCGGACCATATCGCACCGGCCCTTCGATCAGCGGCAGGCTGGCCGGATCGATCGCCGCCAGTTTCGCCAGACCCTCCGCACCGATGGCCGCACCGTCCAGATCGTCGATATGCGCCGACAGGTCGCGGATCGCGCCGCCGCCATCGATCATCGCCGGGCGTTCCTGCCCGGCATTTCCGACACGGCATAATTTCATATGGTACGTCCTTTCCGAAATCCGATGGTGCGGCATGGACAGCCGCCCATCATGTTGTATGATGTAGTATGTTTATAAGAAGCGCAAGCGACACGGCTGTTTAGGAAGAGAGCGTCGACAATGGAAGGCATAGCGTGACGGCATTGCGCATTCTGGATTCGCATCAGCATTTCTGGCGCATCGGCGGGCCGGGGCAGGTCTGGCCCGATGGGGAATGGCCCCTGCTGCATCGCGACTTCCTGCCCCATGATCTGCGCGGGGCAACGCAGGGGATGAACCTGACCGGCACCATATTGGTCCAGTCCCAACCGGATGATCTGGACACGGACTGGATGCTGGATCTGGTTGCGGACGATCCGCTGGTGCTGGGCGTAGTCGGCTGGGTCGCGCTGGAAACAGCGGCGGCGCCTGCGCGTATCGCGCAGCTTGCCCGACACCTTAAATGTGTCGGCCTGCGCCCGATGCTGCAATCCATAACCGATAGCGAATGGATATTGCGCGACGACCTGTCGCCCGCCATCGCCGCCATGCTGGATCATGGCCTGCGTTTCGATGCACTGGTCCAGCCCCGCCATCTACCCGTCCTCGCCCGTTTCGCCGACCGCTGGCCGGACCTGCCGATCGTCATCGATCATGGGGCCAAACCCCATGCGGCGGACGGATTGCTTGACCCATGGCGCGGCGATCTGGCGGCGCTCGCCGGGCGGTCCAATATCTGGTGCAAATTGTCCGGCCTGCGTACCGAACAGGCGCCGGGACAGGCGGCGGATGCGCTGGCCCCCTATGTCGCCCATATCCTCGACAGTTTCAGGGACCGGGTGATGTGGGGCAGCGACTGGCCTGTATTGCTCCATATGGGGGACAGCTATGGCGACTGGGTCGATGATGCGCTGCGCCTTGCCGGTGATCCGGACGCAGCGACCCGCGCCCGCCTTTTCGAAGGAGCCGCGCGCGCCTTTTATGGTCTGGGAACGGCATGATGCGGCTCGATCCGGGCAGGCTCGGCTTTGGTGCGGCCGCCATCGGCAATCTCTACCGCGCCATTCCCGATGCGGCGGCCTATGATGTCATCGAACGGGCATGGGGGGTGGGCCTGCGCCATTTCGATACCGCCCCGCATTATGGCTTCGGCCTCAGCGAAAAGCGGTTGGGCGATGCCCTGTCGGCACTGGACCCCGGCGGCAGTGCGATCATCTCGACCAAGGTCGGCCGACGGCTCGATCCGGTGCCGGACGCAGACCTTGCGCGGCTTAGGCAGGGTTTCGTGTCGCCCGAACCTTATGAAAGCCGGTTCGACTATGGCTATGATGCGGTCATGCGCAGCCATGAAGCCAGCCTGAAACGGCTGCGGCGCGATCATGTCGACATTCTCTATGTCCATGACATCGGTCGCTTCGCTCATGGCGATGCCCATGATGCCCGCATGCGCGAACTGCTGGACGGCGGGCTGCGTGCGCTGGAAGAATTGCGGCGCGACGGCATAGTGAAGGCCATCGGCCTTGGCGTCAATGAAACGGCCGTCTGCCTCGACATCATGGCCCATGCCGACATCGACATCATTCTACTGGCCGGGCGTTATACGCTGCTGGAACAGGCGGCGCTGGACGACCTGTTGCCGCTATGCGTGAAACGCAATGTCGGCATCGTCGTCGGCGGTCCGTTCAATTCGGGCATATTGGCGCAGGGCGTTCGTCATGGCGGCCCGGTCCATTATGATTATGGCGATCCGCCGGCGGCGATCATCGATCGGGTCCGACGCATGGAGTTGCAATGCGACCGGTTCGACGTGGCGCTGGGCGCTGCCGCCCTGCAATTCCCGCTCGCCCATCCGGCGGTCGTCAGCATCATTCCCGGCATTGCCTCGCCCCCGCATCTGGACAGCGCGCTGGCATGGATGGAAATGCCGATCCCCGCCGATTTCTGGCGGGCCTTGCGTGACGATGGCCTGATCGATGCGCGCGCTCCGGTGCCGGACTGAAATGCCAATCCCGCACTGGGCCGCGCCTGTCCTACAGTCCTGCATGCCTGTCATATCAGGAAAGGTTCAATTGGAAGGGCATGGTAATTAAAATACCCAACCTGATAATGATATGTCCGAATAAGCGGGAAATGTGCGAAGTTAAGCCTTCGCTGTCCCATTCAGCCGGGGGGGATCATCGCCAATGAAAAGGCCCGCTGCGTTACGCAACGGGCCTTTTGACGATCGATCCGGAGCCGCTCAGTCGGCCGCCGTCACACTCACCCGTTCCAGTCGCGGTGACAGCAGGTGAACCGCCAGCAGGGCCACGAAATAGGCGCTGGCCGCGACCGCGAACAGCGGCGTGTAACTGCCGATGCTGTCCAGCACATAGCCTGCATATTTCGCCATCACCATGCCGCCGACCGCGCCCAGCGTTCCGCCGATGCCGACCACCGATCCCACCGCCCCGCGCGGGAACAGGTCCGACGGCAATGTGTAGAGATTGGCGGAAAAGGCCTGATGCGCCGCGGTCGCGATGCCGATGATCAGCACGGCCACCCACAGATTGTCGATCGATTGCGCAAAGAAGACCGGCACCACGGCGCAGGCGCAGATCAGCATGGTCAGCTTGCGCGCCACATTCACGCTCTTGCCCGCCTTCATCATCCGGCCGGACATCCATCCGCCAACCCCGCTGCCCAGATCGGACAGCAGATAGATGGCGACCAGCGGCGGCCCGAAACTCAGCAGGTCAAGGCCATAGCGCGTGCCCAGATACCCCGGCAGCCAGAAAAGGAAGAACCACCAGATCGGATCGATGCAGAATTTGCCGATGGCATAGGCCCATGTTTCCCGAACGGTGATCAGGCGGCCCCAGCCGATGGGTTCGACCGGATCGGCAGGGTCTTGCCGGATATAGGCCAGTTCGCCGTCGGAGATCTTCTTATGCTCTTCGGGCCTGCGATACAGCGTCAGCCAGGCGATCAGCCAGAGAATGCCGAAAATGCCCGTGGTGTAAAAGGCGACCCGCCACCCATAGGCGATGGTCAGCCATGGCACCAGCAGGGGCGTAACGATCGCCCCGATATTGGCACCCGCGTTGAACAGGCCGATGGCAAAGGCGCGCTCCTTTTGCGGGAACCATTCGGTCACCGCCTTGATCCCGGCGGGGAAATTCCCCGATTCGCCAACGCCCAGCCCAAAACGCGCCATGGCGAACTGCGTCACGCTATGCACGCCGCCATGCGCCATATGGGCAATCGTCCAGATGACCACCGCAATCGCATAGCCAAAGCGCGCGCCCACCATGTCGACCACCCGGCCGAACCCCAGATAGCCCACTGCATAGGCCGCCTGAAACCAGAAGACGATGTTGGCATAGTCGGTTTCCGACCATTGCATCTCACTCGCCAAGGTGGGTTTGAGCACCCCAATCATCTGACGGTCGACATAGTTGATCGCGGTCGCCGCGAACAACAGCCCGACCACGACCCAGCGATAGCGGGTGGGCGGGCGATCCTGGATGGGCATGTCCTTCATATCATCCTGTTCCTGTTCGCGACTCTTGTCGTCCGCTTCTTATTTGCTTTGCTGGTTATCGGGTTGCTGGGCGACCATCCGACAACGCAGCGTGCCAAGCGCCCCGAAATCGGTTTCCACCTGCTGTCCCGGCCGCACCTGATGCACACCGGTAACCGCACCGGTGGAAATCCACCAGCCCGGCCGTACGGCAATGCCCCGTGCGATCAGATTTTCCAGAATGAAGGATACCGATCCGATGGCCCCATTGGCAAAGGCGGCCGCCGTACCCTGCCCGATTTCCGCTCCGTCGATCCGGGTCACCACTGTCTGGTCGGCATAATCACCGCTCCGCCAGTTCGCGACTTCTGGCCCGATCAGCAGGCCGTTATTATTGCCGAAATCGGATACCGTCACGGCCGGTCCCAGGCTGTTGATCCCCTGAAAGGGCGAGCTGGCGATTTCGATGCCGATATGGACGGCATCGACATGATCGGCGGCTTCTTCCAGCGTAAAGTGTCGTTTGCCAGGTTCAGGGCTTTTGCCGATGCGAAACAGAAACTCCGCCTCCACCGCGCCAAAGCCATCGGCGAACATCAAGCCTTCGGCATCATCGCTCGCCTTGCCGACCATCGACGCGAAAATCGGCCCGGCTAGCCGGTCGCAGCCATAGCGCGCATCCAGCGGCGGCAATATCCGCCCGACCTTCCACCCCGCGACCGGATCGGCAATCTGCGCCAGCGCCAGCGCCTGTATCGCGTAACCATCCTCCAATGTGGCTGGCGGCGTGCCGGGATAGTCGGCAAATCCTGTAGCGGCCCGCCGTGCGGACACGAAATGGTCCGCTATGATCCCTGCTCCATTGCTGTCGCGCATCGAACATCCTTTTCGTGATTTGATCGATGGAGTAATGGAAACCGGTGTCATTGGCAAGCGGACGCGTCTGGCGTCCGCCGTATTCCACGTTATAAGGCGACATGGCAAAACAGAAACAGGATGAGGGACAGGCGCCCAAACTGACCATCAACGACATCGCCAGCATGGCCGGCGTGTCCAAGAAAACCGTCAGTCGCGTCATCAACCGCTCGCCGTTGCTCAATCAGGAAACCCGCGACAAGGTGGAAGCGATTATCCGGGAAACCGGCTATGTCCCCAATCCACAGGCCCGTGCGCTGGCGCTGGGACGCAATTTTCTGATCGGCCTGATCTACGACAATCCCAATGTGCAGATGATATTGAGCATGCAAAAGGGGATATTGGAGGCGCTGCACGGCACCGAATTCGAACTGGTGATTCGCCCGGTTGACCGTGGATCCAATCTTGTCATGGACGATATTCGCAGCTTCGTGACGCGCCAGCGTCTGTTCGGCGTGGTCATCCTGCCGCCCATGTCGGAAAATGATGCGCTGGCGCGGATGCTGGACGAAGAAGGCTGTCGCTATGTGCGCATGGGATCGGCGGTGCTGGACGATGCCGAACATATGGTGGCGTCGAACGATCGCGAAGCGGTGGCCGATGCGGTCCGCCACCTCATCGCGCAGGGACATCGCCGGATAGGTCTGATCGCCGGGCCGCATGGTTTCCGTTCGGCGCAGGAGCGGCGCGATGGCTTTGAACTGGCGCTGGCCGAAGCGGGGATCAGCTTGCCGCGCAGCCTGATAGCGGATGGCCAATATACGTTCGAATCGGGGCTTTCGGCATCGGAAAGCCTGCTGGACCTTTCGCCGCGGCCCACGGCGATCTTCGCCAGCAATGACGAAATGGCGGCGGGCGTTCTTTATGCTGCGCGGCTGCGCGGCATATCTGTGCCGGACGAGCTGTCTATCATCGGTTTCGACGATACCCCCGTTACGACCCGGGTGTGGCCGCCACTCACCACGGTGCGCTGGCCGATCGTTGCGATGGGCCGTGCGGCGGCGCTCAAGCTGATCGGGACGGCAATCGGGGAGGGGGCGGAGGTCAATGAACCGTCCATGTTCAGTTCGACGCTGATCCGACGCGGATCGGTTGCGCCGCCCGCCACAAGCTGATAGGCCCTGTCACATGACACCGGTGTCCAACAGGCGCTGAGGAGAGGAGAATCCCGATGTTCGAGAAGACCTATTATGCGACGCACCCTGACATGATGGAATGCGTATCGAACGATGAGCTGCGGGATCGTTACCTGATCGGCGGCCTGTTCCGGGATGGCGAATGCGTGCTGAACTATACGCATGCGGAGCGTTTCGTGATCGGTGGCGTGGCGGTGGCCGATGCGCCGGTGCAGCTGCCCGCGCAGACCGAGCCGGCGTCGGCGGCGGGTCACCCCTTCCTTGAGCGGCGCGAACTGGCGATCGTCAATGTGGGCAATGTGGCCGGCACGGTCACGGTCGATGGC
>NZ_JBMDWL010000106.1:0-135904 GCF_048594625.1 Sphingobium sp. | reverse complement strand
CCCATTCATGGCAAAGGAACCGGCATTGGCGACCATCGCCGTCTACAGCCTGAAAGGCGGCGTGGGGAAAACCACCTTCGCCATCAATCTGGCCTGGGCTTCGGCCTGTATTTCCAAAAGGCGTACCTTGCTGTGGGATCTGGACCCTCAGGCGGCATCCAGTTGGCTGTTGTCCACCGACACGGAAAGCCGCGATGCCGCGCAGGCGATCTTCAGCAAGGATGTGGATGTCCGCAAGCTGATCCAGCCTTCCACCGTGCCGGGACTTGACCTGATCGCGGCGGATACGTCGCTGCGCAGTCTGGATCATCTGTTCCGCGAAATGGACAAGAAGAAACGGCTGGCCAAGCTGATCGACAGTTTGGGCCGGGATTATGACCGGATCATATTGGACTGCCCGCCCGGCCTGACCGAAACCAGCGAGCAGGTGCTGCGCGCCGCCGACATGATCGTCATCCCGGTCATTCCATCGCCGCTGTCGCAACGCGCCATGGGGGAAGTCGCCCGCTATCTGGTCCAGCGCGGCGGCAGCCATGCGCCGATCCTGCCGGTCTATTCCATGGTCGACCGTCGCCGCAGCCTGCACCGCGCGGCGCTGGACAGCCAGCCGGACTGGCATGCCATTCCGATGGCCAGCACGATCGAACAGATGACGGTGCGGCGCAAACCTCTGGGTGCCTTTGCGCCCCAGTCGCAACCCGCGCAGGCCTTTTCCGCTCTGTGGACGCAGGTGGAGCGGCAGTTGCTGGCGAAATAAGCGCGATCAGCCGAAGGCGAGCTTCGGCGGCGCGGGGAACAGGCGGGCGGCATCCTGCGGCGACATCGGCCGCCCGAAATAATAGCCCTGCACCTTCTTGCAGCCCAGTCGCCGGACCATGTCCAGCTCCGCTTCCGTTTCCACGCCTTCCGCCGTCGTACTCATGCCCAGACTGTTGGCCAGCGTTACCACCGCGCGAATGATCGCCAGACTTTCCGCCGTATTGCGCGACGCCCCAACGACGAAACTGCGATCGATCTTGATGGTGTTGAACCGAGTGCGGCTGAGATAGCCGAGAGAGGAATAGCCGGTGCCGAAGTCATCCAGCGACAACTGGATGCCCAGCGCCAGCAGTTGATCCAGCACGCGCACGGCGCCGGTGTCGTCGCTCATGAACACGCTTTCGGTGACTTCCAGTTCCAGCCGCCGCGCTTCCAGCCCACTTTCCGACAGAGCCGCCGACACCGCCGTCACGAAACTGGGCTGGCTCAGCTGCTCCGCTGAAACATTGACGGCGACGCGGACATCACCGGGCCAGTTCGCCGCCTCCATACAGGCGGTGCGCAATACCCATTCGCCGATCGGACCGATCAGCCGGGCTTCTTCGGCGACCGGAATGAATTTGACCGGCGATATGGGGCCAAGCCGGGGATGCGTCCAGCGCAGCAGCGCTTCGAACCCCAGCACCGTGCCCTGATCGGCATCGACCACCGGCTGATACAGGACATGCAATTCATTTTTGTCCAGCGCATCGCGCAGCGCCAGTTCCAACTGACGCCGTTCTTCCGCCTGCGCATGGAGTTGGGGTTCATAGGCGCAATGCAGCCCGCCCCCTTCATCCTTCGCGCGATAGAGGGCAAGGTCGGCGCTGCGAATCAGCGCTTCGGAATCGCGGCCGTCCATCGGCGATATGGCCGAACCGACGGACGCCCCGACATGCAGCACATGCTGATCGACCTGATAGGATGCCGACAGCGCCCTGATGATCGCCGTCGCCAGACGCGGCACCGATGCGCCATCGACGACGACGGATAGAACGACCGCAAATTCGTCACCGCCGATCCGCCCGCAAAAGGCGCCCGCATCGCATATCTGGCGCAGACGACGGGCCACCTGGCTCAGCAGCTTGTCGCCAATCTGATGACCCAACGTGTCGTTCACCGATTTGAACCGGTCGAGGTCGATCATCAGGAATGCGCAACCGTTGGTCCGCCCTTCCGCATCGGCCAGCGCCTGTTCCAGCACTTCGCGCAGATGGCTGCGATTGGGCAGGCCGGTCAACGGGTCGAACCGGGCCAGCTGGGCGATCTTGTCAGCAGATTCGCGCTGGGCCGTCACGTCGGACCCGACACCGCGAAAGCCCTGAAATATGCCATTTTCATCATAACGGGGCGACGCGGACAATTCCCACCAGCGCCATTGCCCGTTGATTTCGACCGGCAGGGACAGGCTGCTGAAACTTTCGCGCCGTTTCAGATGGTCGGCCAGACTGTGCAGGCCCGCCGCGAAACGGCCGCTGTCCCACCCGCTGCCCGCCAATATCTGAACCAGCGGCACGCCTTCCAGCTGGGCGGGCGCCATGTGCATCGTTTCGGCGAAGCGGGCCGACACGCCATTGATCCGGCGCAGCGCGTCGGTCTGCCACAGCCAGTCCGATGCCCCTTCCTCATATTCGCGCAGCAGAAGGCTCACCACCTCGCTTTTTTCGGCGAGCTGCACGGTGCTGCTATGCTGCCGTCCAAAGGTGCGGGCATAGATAAGGCACCCTGCCAGCAGCGAAAGGGCATAGCTGGTCGCCAGCGCGCGCAGCGGCAACTGGCCGCCATCGCTGAACATGGCCGACACGCCCACGATGCAGGGCGCCAGATAGGCCAGCGCCGACAGCGGCGTCGGCGCGTAACTGATGGCCCCGCATACCATGATGCAGCTGATGAGGGTCCATAGCGCGACCAGTTCGTCCGTCGCTCCGGACCGGGCGATAAAGGACATGCAGGCCGCCCAGACCAGCCCCTGCAACAGCGCGCCTATGGCATGGCGCCGAAGGTCAGATGGCGTGAGGCCGACATCATGCGTCCGACAGCGCTGCCGTCCCAATGCGAAGGCCAGCGCCGTTGCCCCGATCAGCGCCGCACTCCATCCGATAAGGCGGAAGGCCGAACAGCAATCGGCGAACACCTGCCACACGAACAGCAGGCCGCACATGTTCATGCCGTGGCGCAGGATGGCGACGCCATCGGCCGACCGCAATTGCGCCTCCAGCACGCGGAGGCCGGTTGCATCCAGACGGGACGTCAGGCCCATCATCGCGCGAAGCGATATGCGTTCCTGGCAATCCGGCTCTTCGCTCTGATCGTTCTTGCTACCCACAGGACCGCGCTAGCAGTCAGATGTTATCAATCGGTAACCTTGATGGCCGTTCGGAAAATTAGCCTTCAGGCCGCGATGTCGTAGGGGCGGATTTCACCGGTCAGGTACAGGTTGCGCGCTTTGGACCGGCTGAGCTTGCCCGACGATGTGCGCGGCAGGGTGCGCGGCGGCACCAGTTCCACGACGCAGTTCATGCCGGTGATGGCGCGGACCCGTTCGCGGATCTGATCGCGCAGGCGCGAACGTTCTTCATTGTCCGACGTGCGGCAATGCACCAGCACGGCGGGCGCTTCTTCGCCGCCCGGCGTGGTGATGGCGAAGGCGGCGATGTCGCCCTGCTTGAAACCGGGCAGCTGTTCCACCGCCCATTCGATGTCCTGCGGCCAGTGGTTCTTGCCGTTGATGATGATCATGTCCTTGGCACGGCCGACAATGTAGAGATAGCCATCGGACAGATAGCCCATGTCGCCCGTGTCCAGCCAACCGTCCGCCATGCAGGCGTCGGTCGCTTCCTGATCGCGGAAATAGCCGACCATCAGGCTGGGTCCGGTGGTCCATACCTTGCCGATCTGACGTTCGTTCATCAGGCCGCCGTCTTCATCGCGGATTTCCACGACCATGTCCTTGGCCGGCTTGCCGCAATTGACGATCGAACGGAACCGCTGCGGACGGCCTTCGGGCGCGTCGCCGCCCGACAGGTCGGTTTCCTCGACCAGTTCGACGATGATCCCTTCGCCCGGCGGCATGATGGTGACGGCCAGCGTCGCTTCGGCAAGGCCATAGCTGGGCAGGAACGCCTTGGGGCTGAACCCTGCGTCGGCGAAGGCGTCGACGAAGCTCTGCATCACGTCGGGGCGGATCATGTCCGCGCCATTGCCCGCAAGACGCCAGCGCGACAGGTCGAACCGGTCGGCCGCCTTGGTCTGGCTGGACATGCGACGCGCGCAGATGTCGTAGCCGAAGGTCGGCGAATAGCTGATCGAAGTGCCGTCGTTGCGGCTGATGAGGTCGAGCCAGGCGAGCGGACGACGGGCGAAATCTTCCGTCTTCATATAGTCGGTCGACACCTGATTGGCGACGACGGACAGGAAGCAGCCGACCAGGCCCATGTCATGATACCAGGGCAGCCAGCTGATGCAGCGGTCGCTGTCCTGCACCTGCATCCCGTGGCTGTGCGCCGACAGGTTGGACAGCAGCGCATGGTGCGTCACCGCGACGCCATGGGGAAAGCGGGTCGAACCGCTGCTATATTGCAGATAGGCGATTTCCTCGCCCTTCGCCTGCGGCAGATCGACCGGGGTCGCCTCGCGAGCGATGAAATCTTCGAACGCGATGCTTTCGACATTCTTCTGACGGCCGGCTTCGCCCGCCATCTCTTCCAGTTCCTTGGGGAACAGGAACAGCATCGGGTCGCAGCTGGACAGCTGAACGTTCAACTGGTCGATATAGCTGTCCTTGCCGCCGAAGCTGGTGGGCAGCGGCAGCGGCACCGGCCAGGCGCCGGCATAGACGATGCCAAAGAAGAGCATGGCGAAATCCGCGCCGGTTTCGGCGACCAGCGCCACACGGTCCTGCGGCTTGACGCCATGGGCGATCAGGCGATGGGCGCAGGCGATGGCGTCGCCCTGCAGTTCGCTGAACGGATAGGGCCGCGCCAGATTGCCGCGGGCATCGTGAAAATTCAGGCCACGCTTGCCCTGCGCCGCATAGTCCAGCGCCTCACCCAGCGTTTCGAAATCCGAAAAGCGGCGGGGAAGATCATCTGTGGTCGGCGTCGGTGCCATCATGCTTTGCGAACCCGTCATATTGGTTTCACCCAATGTCTTAAACTTACGAAAGCGGGGCCGCTAGCAGCTTTGGCCGCATGATGCACCGCTTATTCGTTTTCCAGCCTCGCTTATTAGACGACAAGGCGCGGTGAAATTCCGGCCCGACTGTGGCATAAAGATGGCGCATCGGTCATTAAGCCTATCATGACCGGCAAACGCCCCGCTCCGCCGCTGGATGAAGATGCATTGCGCGACATGGCGCTGCGGCAGGTTGCGCGCTTTGCGACCAGCCGGGGGAAGCTGATCGACTATCTGCGGCGCAAGATCAGGGAGCGTGGCTGGGGCGGTGAACGCCCTGCCGATCCCGAAGCGCTGGCGGATCGCTTCGTGGCGCTTGGCTATATCGACGATGCGGGCTTTGCCGTGATGAAGAGCGGGGCGCTGGCCAGGCGCGGCTATGGCGCAAGGCGGGTGGACGAAGCGCTGCGGGCGGCGGGGATCAGGGATGGCGACCGGGAACAGGCGGATGCGCAGACCGCGTCCGAAGCATGGATGGCGGCGGAACGCTTTGCCCGGCGCAAGCGGATCGGCCCCTATGCCAGCGCACCGTGCGACCCGAAGCAACGGGAAAAAGCCATCGCCGCCTTCCTGCGGGCGGGCCATGATTATGCCATGGCGCGACGCTGGGTCGATGCCGCACCGGGCGAGGACATGGTGGAGGAATGACGGCGCAGAGCCGGACAGCCTGCGCTTAACTTCGCACATTTCCCGCTAGATGCGACATTTCGGAACAATGGCGGGACATTTTGTTGCGAGAGGCTGGGCAGAGGGCAGTCACCATCCGTGATAACAGATCGCCGTCGGGTAGGACAATGCAGGCAGCCGCTGTTGGGCGAAGCGCCGTCACCGACGCGACAGCCCTGCCCGCCCCGCCGCATCAGGCCGACGCGCGCCGCCCCAGCCACAGTTGCACCGTCAGCTGATCGCCCGGCAGCGTTTCCACACCCTCTAGCGCCAGTCCAGCCTGCGCGAACCAGCCCGTCATCTGTTCATCGGAAAAACCAAGCCGCGCATGCTGATCGCGCAGGCGCAGCTCTTCGCGTTCATGCGCGGCGAAATCGGCAATCAGCACCCGGCCATTGGCGGCGGTCACCCGTGCTGCTTCCCCAATCACCCGTTCGGGCGCCTGCGCATAATGCAGCACCTGATGCAGCAACACGGTGTCGACGCTGCCCGCATCGATCGGCAGGTCGAGGAAATCGCCCAGCAACAGCGCATATTTGTCGCCCGCATCCTGCGGCAGCTTCGCGCGGGCCAGACGCAGCATGTCCGGACTGCGATCCAGCGCCGTCACCTGCTCCGCCGCGCCGCCGAACAGTTCGATCATCCGGCCGGTGCCGGTGCCGATGTCGAGCAGATGGCCGATCGGTTCGCGGCCCAGCAGCGCGGTCATCGCCGCCTCCACTTCCGCCTCCGCCACATGGAGCGACCGGATCGCGTCCCATTCCTCCGCATGTTCGGCGAAATAGGTTTCGGCCGCGCGCGCCCGGTCGGCCCGCACCGCCGCCAGACGGGCGAGGTCCGCCGTCTGCCACAGCGCTTCGCCTTCCGACGGGTCCAGCCGATCGAACAGCGTTAGAAACGGCGTCACCGACCGGTCCTTGCCCAGCCGCAGGAACACCCAGTTCCCCTCCTTGCGCCGTTCGACGAGGCCCGCTTCGGCCAGAATGCGGACGTGGCGCGACACGCGTGGCTGGCTTTGCCCCACAACCTGTGCGATTTCACCCACGGCCAGTTCCATGGCGCGCAGCAAATGGATGATGCGCAGCCGTGTCGGGTCGCCAAGTGCCCGGAAAATATCGAGTGCCGCGTGCATTTTCACATCATATAAAGAAATCTTTATATACGTCAATGCCGCCGCTGTTCATGGCCATTTTTCGGGAATTGCGGGGCTTTTCAGGGTGATTGCGCGACGAAATGGCGGTTTTGAGACCTTTCGATTGTATGAATGGGATTGCCTTGGAACGTTCAACACATTACGAATCGGGGGGCAGGCGCAATGGGGGGTGAGCTTTTCTCCGAGAGTGGTCTGCATTTTGTTTTTCTCAGAGAGGGGTTTTAACCCATGACCAAGTCGATTGCTCTTTCGCTCGTTCTCGCCGCTTCGCTGGGCCTGGCTGCTTGCTCGGGTGGCCATGAAAACGCCGCCAACAACGCCGCCAACGCTGCCGAGAACGCTTCGAACGCTGCCGACAATGCCATGAACGCTGCGCTGAACGCTGCTGACAATGCTGCGAACGCTGCGTCGAACGCGACCAACAACGCCGCCAACGCGATGTAATCTGGTCCCGTTCGGGTCTTGATAAACGGAAAAGGGGTCGCACCGGTCACGGCGCGGCCCCTTTTCTTTTGAAAGTCGCTTTATGGTTCGCCTGTTGATGGCCATCTTATGCATGACGCCCCTGTCCGCATGCGGATCGGGATCGCAGGATGGCGTGGGCGGCGTCAGCGCGGGCGAAGCGCAGGCATTGAACGATGCCGCAGCGAAACTGGATGCGCAGGCCGAAGCGGCCGCGCAGGATGGCGGTGCCGGGCTGAACCCCGCCGCCGTCGCAGCTGCCCGCGCCGATCGAAAGCGGACGCCCCCGGCACAATCACCGACGCCCTGAACCCGCACGAAAAAAGGGCCGCCCCTTTCGAGGCAGCCCTTCCTTCATGTGGTGATACGCGATTTTAGAGCGCGCTGCGTTAGATAGGACGCAGATCGCGCGCTCCAAATTTTTGCTGTCGCATCCTTTTAAGCGGAAAACCGGTTCCCACTTTTCCGCATGATGCTTTAGCAGTTGCGGTCGATGGCGCGGCCAGCCAGCGCACCCACGCCCGCGCCGATGATGGCGCCGGTGGTGCCATCGCCGCGACGACCGTAGCGGCCCGAACCCTTGCCGACTTCGTTGCCGAGCAGGCCACCTGCGATCGCGCCGATGATGGTGCCGCCCGTGCCATTATCCCGGCAACGATAACCGCCGCGATAGCCGCCACGGTAACCACCGCGATAATAGTCGCCGCGATAGCCACGGTCGTAACCGCGATAGCCGCGATCCCCGCGCCAGCCACGATTGCCGCGATAATAATCGCCACGATCGTAGCCGCGATAATAGCCATCACGCGCCGCAGCCGGGGTTGCCGTCACGGCGAAGGAAGCGGCGCCCATGGCCAGCGCGGCTCCCAGATTAACGAGAAACTTCATCTTCATGGCGTTGCTCCTCCAAATGCCATCCTCCTGGGCGGCCGCTGAAAAAGAACGGGATTGCCCATCGATTGATGCCGTTATGCCTGATTCGCCTTGAGCCGATCCTGAATGGGGGTGTCAGCCGCCGTTCAGATGGGAACGGTCCGTCACAGCCCTGCTGCGCCCTGCCGGATTTTACCCTATGGCAAGCACGATGCAGCGAATCCTGACCGTTCTGGCCCTTGCCATATTGCTGTTGCCCGCACCGCATATGAGCAAGCCGGAAAAGGTTCTGGCGGGCACCTTGCTGGTCACCGCCCATGCCCTGCCGCTGAGCAGCGTCGATCCCGGCCTGCGCCGTGTCGGATCGCTCACATATCTGGGCGGCTGGGAATTGCGCAGCGACAATGCGGGATTTGGCGGCATATCGGCGCTGCTGGCGTCGCCATCGGGCGACATGCTGGGGCTGAGCGATTCCGGCATATTGATGGGATTCCATGTCGGTCCCGGCGACGGCAGGGGCCACCCCTTCATCGCGCCGCTGCCCATCCGCCCACAAGACCGTTACCGGCCATGGTGGGCATGGGATTCCGAAAGCATGACACATGATCCCGCCACCGGCCGCTATTGGGTGGGGTTCGAACTGCAACAGGCGATCTGCCGCTATGGCCCCGGCTTTTCACGGGTGGAGGCATGCCGGACATGGCCGGAAATCTATGCCTGGCCCAAGACCGGATCGATCGAATCCCTGACCCGCCTGCCCGACGGCCGGTTCATCGCCATCGGGGAAATGGGCATGACGGCGGACGGGCGGCACGACAGCCTGCTGTTCGCGGGCGACCCGGCGGAAAAATCGACGCCCGCGCCCATGCACCTGCGCTATGTGCCGCCGCGCGGTTATCGCCCGACCGACATGGCGGTGCTGGACGAACGGCATCTGGTCGTCCTCAACCGCCGTTTGACGGTGGAGCAGCTGTTCACCGGCGTGATCGCCATCGTCGACCTGCCGGACAGGCTGACGCCGGGCGCGGAGCTGAAGGCGCGCACGCTGGCGCGGCTGGCGCCGCCGCTGCTGGCCGACAATTATGAAGGGATTTCGGTGACCCGCGAAGGCGGCCGGCCGGTCATCTGGATCGTGTCCGACGACAATCACGAATTTTTCCAGCGCACGCTGCTGCTGAAATTCACGATGGATTGAGTGTTCTGAATTCGGTTCGGGGCGGGTTGCAGGCTGTGCATTTCGAGAACCGGCGCGCGGCATACATAACATATGTGAGCACCGGAAGCGCAGAAAGGCGCAGAAAGGCGCAGACTGAAGCCCGCCATGAAGCGAATTCAAACGCAAAAAAGCGGCCCGTTGCGGGGCCGCTCCTCATGCCGAAACGAATCGGTCAGAAATCAGGCTGCGACGGCAGCCTTCTTCTTGACGATGTCGCGCTTCAGGCGGCGCGCCTTCAGCGACAGCTTGTCGTCGCTGGTCTTGACCAGCCAGTTGTCCAGGCCACCATTATGTTCGACCGAACGCAGACCATGGGTCGACACGCGCAGCTTCACGGTGGTTTCCAGCGCTTCGGAGATCAGCGAAACGTTCTGCAGGTTCGGCAGGAACACGCGCTTGGTCTTGTTGTTGGCGTGGGAAACATTGTGACCCACCTGGCGACCCTTACCGGTCAGCTCGCAAATGCGCGACATAGTCAATCAACCTTTGAAAATTCGGGTTCGTTCGGAAAGCCGCGCCGATAACGGGATTCGCGTCCAGCGTCAACCGCCTTGCGCCATGCGCCCGCCGCCTTTGTGGCAGTTGCGCAACCATTTTGCCGCCCCCCGCGTTCAAACCCCGACTTTCCAGAGGAGGATCTTATGCGTTTCATCGGCGGATTGTTGCTGATCGCGCTTATCGTAGTGGGCGTGGGGCTGGCAACCGGTTTCATCGACCTGCAGAAGACGAGCGAGGGTCGCCTGCCCGAAATCGCGGTCAAGGAAGGCGCGCTGCCCAAATATGAGGCCAATGTCGCCAAGGTGGAGGTCGGCACGCGCAAGGAAACGGTCGACGTCCCCACGGTCGACGTGAAGAAGCCCTGATCCCTTCGCGACCTTCCTTTCGCGCCAATCCTTTCGTCCCCGCCTTTCATGGGCGGCGATGATATTGTAACGGGCGGGGCGTGACCGTCCCGCCCTTTCCCCCTCCATTCCCGCTACCCGCGCCCATGCGGCGTGCGCTGGACCTTGCCCGCGCGGCGGAGGCGGCGGGCGAAGTGCCGATCGGCGCGGTGGTCACGAAGAATGGCGCGATCGTCGGCGAAGGCGAGAATCGCAACCGCCGCGACAATGATCCCACCGCCCATGCCGAAATCGTCGCCATGCGGGCGGCGGCCGCGCATCTGAACGATTTCCGCCTGACCGGGTGCGACCTTTGGGTGACGCTGGAGCCATGCCCCATGTGCGCGGGGGCGATTGCCCACGCCCGGATTGCGCGGCTTTATTATGCGGCGCGCGATGAAAAGGGCGGCGCGATCGAACAGGGGCCGCGCCTTTTTACCCAGCCGCAATGCCTGCACCGGCCAGAAATCTATGGCGGCATGGCCGAGGCCGAAGCCTCAGCGCTGCTTCGCGACTTTTTTGCGGCCCGGCGCTGAATAATCGATGCGATACAGCTGATAGGGCAGCGTCATGCCGGTTTTGAGCGGTACCGGGATCAGCCAGTCGGGAATCGTGCCCCGCATCAGCCCGGCGTAAAAGCCGCCGGGACTGCGCGATTGATAGATGGTGCCTTCGGGGAACCATGGGCACACCAGCAGATAGGTCGCATGATGCTTCGCCGCGATGGCGCGGAAGCCGTCGGCCGGGCTGTCGAACGCGTGGTGGATGTCGAGGATCGTCGCGCCGTTGCGGTGATAGGGTCCGGCCAGCGCGCTGTGATGCGTCGTGGCGATCAGGCGCGGGCCAAGATCGACCATGGTGAAGATGGTGGCAGGCGGCAGCTGGTCCAGCACTTCCAGCGCGGGCAGCGTGCGGCATCGCCCATTCGCCTTCTTGATCGATTCGGTGCGTGCGATGGCGGACGGGCGCCATGGCCGGGGCTTCGTCCCGGTCGCATCCTGATACAGCTTCACCGCCTGCGGATAGAGCGGATAGGCGCAGGCAATCGCTGCCAGCAGCGCCACCCCCGCCCCGGCCGCGATCCGCACCCGGCGCGTGCCCGTCAGGATGGCCGAGATCAGGCGATGCGCCGCCCATGCGGCAGGCGGGATCGCCAGCAGCTGCGCCGCTGGGCCAGCGCGCAGCTGCCAGAACAGCAGAGCGGTGGAAAACAGCATCATCAGACCCACGGTCGCCCACGCCCATAGCCGTTCGGTGTCGCGCCGCGCATCCCACAGCGCCCAGACAAGGCCGATGAGGCCCGCGACCGGCACCGCCATCAACGGCACGACCAGAGTTTGCGCCTGCGCGGTGATGGGCTTTGCCTCTCGGATGTTGGCGAGCCACAGCCGCTGGAGCTCGGGCGAAATCTGATAGGCGGTCAGGCATTGGGGCCAGTTCAGATAGAAGAACAGGCCGACCGCGCCGCCCACCACCGCGCCCGCCGCCAGCCGCGCGATCCAGCCGCGCAGGGGCAGCAGCGACAGCAGCACCATGCCCGCGCCCGCCGCGCCGAACACCGCGACCCAGATGGGCGACAGGGCGTCGCAGACCATCTCGCGATTGGCATAGCTGGCGAACAGCAGGTAGAAAAGCGACGTCGCGCCCGCCAGGCTGATGCCATAGGGCATCATCCGCCGCTCCGCCCCCGGCCGGAATACCCAGCGCAGCGCGATGAGCGCACCGCCCGCCGCCAGATAGACGATCATTTCCATGCCGATGGCGATGGACAGCGCGCTGCTGACCCCCGCCATCACCCCGCCGCGCAGGCGGTTGCCGTCGATCACCCCGGCCAGCATCGTGACCGCCAGCGCCAGTTGCCAGCCATGATGGTCGATCCGCATCGGCACATACATGCCCAGCCCCATCTGCGTGGCGAGCGGCGCCAGCACCGCCAGAAACCAGCCATTCGGCCCCGCCAGCCGCCGCCCGATAAAGCCCAGGCTGATCATCAGCAGCAACAGCGGCAGGATGGGCGCGATGCCGCAGGCCAGCCGGTCGGCCAGCCCCTGATCGACGAAGGCGCGGAAGAAGAGGATCAGCCCGGCGATCGGAATATCGACGATGCGCGACCAGTGAATATTGGCCCCGCCCGGCGGGTCCAGCCGATATTGACGCAGATCGTACCAGCCCTGCCCCGCCAGCCAGTCCTTCACCTGCACATAGCGGATATTGTCGTCGGTATCGCTGAGCACCAGCCAGTGGATGGCGGGCCAGCGGGTCGCAACCATCACCACCGCGATGATGATCCACAGGAGGAAGGTCAGCCATTTCCAGTGCCGCGCGGCATAGGCGGTCAGGATCGGCACCCAGTGAAGCAGGCGGGAACGAAGGGCGTCGGCGCTAGGCAAGGTCATGTCGCTCGATTAGAGCATTTTCGAAGCCGATGGCATCATCTGCTGGTTCCGAAAATGCGAAAAGCAATAGAAAGATAGAATGTGATCCGATCGCGGGATGCTCTAGAGCATGGCGATGTCGGCTGGAACAGTCGACCTCAGAATGCGGCAAGCAAAAAACGATCAGGGCATATCCGATCCAATCGGGACATGCCCTAGAGGCTGCGCGTCAAAGCGCAACGGGGCAAGCGATGAATTTCCTGACCAGACTATATAGGGATCATGCCCCGCTGTTCTGGCAGATCGTGCGATATGGCCTGACCGGCCTGTTCGTCACCGCCTGTCAGGCGGCGATCTACTGGTGCCTGGCCGCACTGGCCGGGCTGCATCCGCAACTGGCCAATTTCATCGGTTATCTGGCGGCGGTCGGCATCGGCTATGTCAGCCATAACGCCTTCACCTTTCGCGGCCATGGCGCGGCGGGCGGCCATGCGGCGCGCGGCACGAAGTTCGTGATCGTATCGCTGGTCAGCTATGCGATCAACGCGCTGTGGGTGTATCTGTGCGTCACGCATATGGGCTGGCCCGAATGGTCGCCGATACCGGGCATGCTGTTCGTAACGCCGCTGCTCGTCTTCGGCCTCAACCGGCAATGGGTGTTCCGCTGAACGAAAGGCGGGATGACCGCCCCGCCCGTCGCCGTGGCGATTATCCGGCGTCGCGCACCTGCGCCTGCCCGCCCATCGCGAACTGGGCCAGATAATCCTGTTCACCGGTTGGGCGGGCCAGATGATAGCCCTGAAACAGGGTACAGCCGATCACGCGCAGCACATCCATCTGCGCTTCGCTTTCGATCCCCTCGACCACCACTTCCATGCCCAGCCCCTGGATCAGGCCGACGACCGCGGAACAGATGGTGCGCGCTTCGGCCGACGTCGCGATGTCGCGCACCAGCGAACGGTCGATCTTCACCCGGTCCACCGGCAGTTCCTTCAACCGGGACAGATTGGAATAGCCGGTGCCGAAATCATCGATGGCGACGCGCACCCCTTCGCGGCGCAGCGCGCGCAGCTGATCCAGCACGCGCGGTTCCATGTCCATGGCCAGCGATTCGCTGATTTCCAGTTCCAGCATCGACGGCGGCGCGCCATGCGTGGCGATGGCATGGCGCAACCGCAGGAAGAAATCGGCCTGCGACAGTTCGCGCGTGGAAATATTGATGGCGATCCTCTGGTGGACCCCCGCCTGCGCCCAGCGCGCCGCCGTGCGGCACACATGGCCCATCACCCAGTCGCCCAGCGCGACGATCGCCCCGCTTTCCTCCGCCACGGGCACGAATGCGCCCGGCATCACCAGCGATCGGTCCGGATGCGCCCAGCGGACCAATGCTTCGGCCGATACGGCCCGGCCGGTCGACACGTCAATCTGTGGCTGGAATTCCAGCAGAAACTCCTCACGCTCCAGCCCGCGCAGCAGGTCGCGTTCCAGCTCGGCGCGATCCTCCGCCTCCAGCGCCAGCGCGTCGGTATAGATTTCCGCGCGCCCCCTACCCTGACGCTTGGCATGGTACATCGCGATGTCCGCCGCGCGCAGCAACCCGACCAGCGTATTGCCATGGTCGGGATAGCAGGCGATGCCGATCGACCCGCCCAGGTCGATATGCTGGCTGCCAAGGTCGAACCGTTCGCCCAGCGCGAACTGGATGGCGCGGGCGATACGCTGTGCCGCGACCTCCCCCGAAAGGTGCGGGAAGAACATCGTAAATTCATCGCCCGCCAGACGGCCGATGACGGCATCGCCGCCCCCGCTGCTGACCTGCGCCATCACCACTTCGCGCAGGCGGCCCGCCACGCGCGCCAGCAACTGGTCGCCCGCCGCATGGCCCAGCGTGTCGTTGACCGCCTTGAACCCGTCCAGATCGATGAAGAATAATGTGGCCGCGCCGCCATGGTCCCGGTCGGCCAGCAGCCGTTCGACCTGCCGGCAGAAACTGGTGCGGTTGGCAAGGCCAGTGATCTGATCGAACAGGGCCAGCGTCTGGACATGGTCCAGATTGGTGCGCACCTGGCTGAACAGGCTTTCCATCGCGACCGACAGGTCTGGCAGTTCCTGTCCGATTTCCGGCGGCACCGCCGATTGCAGGTCGCCATGCGCGGCTGACAGCAGGCGGTCGGTGGCGACGTCGATCGCGCTGGCGGTCGTGGCGATGGTGCGGCGCGCCGACGCCCAGCTCATCGTGCCGCACAGAATGGCGATGATCAGCGCGCGGCCGACCTGCATCAGGTCGTCCTGCTGTCCCGGCGTGTAGCCCAGCACCAGCGACAGGATGAAGACGAGCGCGCCCGCGGCGCAGGCAAAGGCAGCAGCGCGGCTTTTCAACGTCACGCCCTGCATGTGCCTCCCTGCCCCAAAATCGGTTTCAACGGGAAACCTCCGGGCATGTGATATGAAGGGCACTGGTTAAGAAATGATCAGCAAGTCTTACAAAAATGGGTCATTTCTTGCGGCGCAATATCAAATAGAGCGCGCCGTCGCCGCCATGGCGCGGATGGGCGATGCGGACGCTGGCGATGCGGTCGGCCCATGGGCTGGTTTCCAGCCAGTGGCCAATCTCTCCACGGATCGCGCCGCGTCGTGACGTATCCGAAACAAGCTTGGTGCGCGGCGGCTTCCCGGTCACCACCAGCAGCACGCGGACGTCCCGCGACAGGGCCGAAGCAAGTGCCTGATTCAACTGAACATGTGCCGCTGCAAGGGTGTGGCCATGCAGGTCGATGCTCATGTCGGGGACGATCGCGCCGCTACGGATTCGCTTCTCCCACCCGGTATCGAGCACTGGTGCGGGCTTGCGTGGGGGCGGTGCAACAACGGGGCGCTGCGGCGCGTTCGTTAACCTTATTACCTTGGGCAGGGGCACCGTGGGCAGGTCGATCGGCTCCGCTGGCGGCACCAGCGTCCGGCGCTGGCTAGGGCGCATGGGCCGCACGGTGCGGGTCAGCGCGGACCAGAGCGCCTCTTCCTCATCGGTCAGTCGGCGCCGGACCATGGCGCGGATCAGGGGCGGACCAGCCGTGCGGACGATCCGATCGGCAATAATATCAACGCGCTGCCACGGGCCGACATGCCACCCGCTATACCCCGCGCCCGCGCGCCCGCGCCCCAGAAACTGTCGAAGCGGTTCGCGCCCTTGATCGCGCCGCCGGTATCCTGCGCGATCCAGATGCCCGCCGGCTCGGCCCGGTCGAGCGACAGCAGCACCGGCGCGCCCAGCGGGATGAATTTGGGATCGGCGGCCACCGTCGCTTCCGCCGTCACCGGCACGCCCAGCGCGCCCAGCGGCCCCGCCCCGGTCAGTTCGCGGAAGAAGACGAAGCTCTTATTCTCGTTCATGATCGCAGCGCCCTCGGCCGGATGGGCGCGCAGATATTGCATGATGTCCTGCATCGACCCGGCCTGGATCAGGCCGCGATCCTTCATCAGCTTGCCGATGCCGGTATAGTCGCGGCCATTCTGCCCATCATAACCGATGCGCATCACCCCGCCATCGGGCAGGTTCAGCCGTCCGCTGCCCTGCACCTGAAGGAAGAAGAATTCCACCGGGTCGGCGGCATAGGCCAGTTCAAGGCCGCGCCCGGCGAGCGTACCCGACACGATCTGGCTGCGGTCGTCATAGGGCACAAATTTGGTGCCGTTCACCTTCCCCCGGATCGTGCGGCCTTTCAGACTGTCGCTGAACTGGCCAAGATCGACGTCGATCAGATCGGTAGGGCGGCGATAGATGGGCACCTCATAGCCCGGCTGACGGGTGCGCGACCCGCTTATTTCCGGCTCATAATAGCCGGTGACGAAGGCGCTGCCGTCACCCACCTGCACCGCTTCGAAATAGCGGGAGAAAAACTCGCTGGCCGATGCGTCCGGCCAGCTGGATGCGGCCGCGCAGCTGTTGTTCCAGTCCGACCCGCGGGTCAGGCCGCTGCCGTCGGCCCGGCGCATCAGCGTGGGGCAGGAAATACGGAATGCCGCCAGCGCAAGGCGCGACCGTTCGCCCGACGGGATCAGGCTGGCGATGTCGGGACCGCGCGTGACGCCAAGCCCGGCGGCCGTGCCTTTATCCAGCGCGGGGTCGGCAGGAACATCGACCGGCAGGGTGGGACGCGGCGTGGCGGGGACCGGACGGGTCGCGGCCTCACCCGACGGCCGGGGCTGGCCCGGTGCGGGGCCACCGGCCGACGGCGGAATGACGCCACCTGCGCAGGCAGACAGCATCAGCGCCGCAAGCAGCGCAGCCCCCGACTGACGCGCGATCATGCGGCTTCGTCGGTTTCGCTGAGCTTCCAGTTGGGGTCCGCGCTGCGGATGTCGCGGGTGAAGGTCCAGATGTCCTTCGTGCCGACCGCGTCGGTCAACGACCCGGCGATGACATTGCCATCCTTGTCGCGGGTGACGGCGGCGATGTCGGCCTCGAAACGCAGGGCGATTTCGGCGATGCGACCGTTGACCGATGCTTCGACGATCTGCGCCTTTTCAATGCGGACCAGACGGTTGTCGAGCACATGGCCATCGGTTTCGCGGGCGGCGATCGCTTCTTCGAACGACGCGCGCACATCGGCGTCGCACAGCCAGTCCAGTTCGTCGCGGTCGCCCCGCCAGAAGGCTTCCAGCACCATTTTATAGGCGCTCTTGGCCCCTTCCACGAATTGCGGCACATCGAAATTGCGATCGGCGGCAATCAGCGCGCGGACGCCATTTTCCGCGCCGGGACCGATCAGCCCTTCGGCCAGACGCACCGAATCGCCGGCGTTCTGCGCCACCGGGCCGGGTTGCAGCACCGTCACCTTGGCGCGTTCGTCGGCGGGACGCAGCGCAGGCTCCTGTTCATGCCCCGTGCGCTTGCCCAGGACAGAATAGAGCCGCAGCGCCAGAAAACCGGCGATCATGGCGAGGATGACGATCACATACACGGAAGGCTATACCCTTTGTCGTGGGACATTGTTCCCGCCAACATAGGCATGTTTGCACGCAACTTCAAATAGGGGCTTGCCCCAATTCCCCGCCCCGACATCCCCGCCTATTCCCCCACCCGTTCCGTCGCCCGTCGCCATTGCCCTGTCGGCACGCCCCTGCTAGACGCGCGGGTCATCATATCGGGGGCTTTGATGCCGCCGGCCAACATGGAAAGTCTAGGGAAGAGCATGGCCGACGAAACGGATCACATCACCACCAATCTGGGCAATGGCGCCGACAGCGCGCCCCAGATCGCGCTGATCAGCCAATATGTGAAGGATCTGTCGTTCGAAAATCCGAACGCGCCCGCCGTCTATCAGTGGCAGGACCAGCCGCAGATCGACGTCCAGTTCAACATCGGCGCCGAACGCGTCGGTGAAGACGTGCTGGAAATCGCGCTGAAGATCGAAGTGAAGGCCATCGCGCCGCAGGGCACCGCCTTTGCCGTGGAACTGCTGTACGCCGCGCTGTTCGGCATGCGCAACGTGCCCGAAGAACAGGTTCAGCCCTTCATGCTGGCCGAAGCGCCGCGCCTTATCTTCCCCTTCGCCCGCCGCGTGCTGGCCGATGCGATCCGCGACGGCGGCTTCCCGCCGCTGCTGCTGGACCCGATCGACTTCGGTTCGCTCTATCTTCAGCAGGCGCAGCAGATGGAAGTGACTTCGGGCGAACCGGCCGGTCACGCCTGAACCACAGATGTCCTTGATTTCCGTTCGCCCTGAGCTGGTCGAAGGGCAGTCCTTTTCTTCGAAAGAGAAGGGCAGGGCTTCGACAAGCTCAGCCCGAACGGATCGAGGAATGATCGCATGAAACTGGTCAAGGCCCTTGGCTCCGTCGGGGGCCTTACCCTCGCCAGCCGGGTGCTGGCGCTGGTGCGTGATTCGCTCGCGGCGCGCTATGTCGGGGCGGGATTCGCGTCGGACGCCTTCAATGGCGTCGCGTTCCGCCTGCCCAACATGTTCCGCGCGCTTTTTGCAGAAGGCGCCTTTTCCGCCGCCTTCATCCCGCTGTTCAATCAAAAGGCGGCGGGCGACGGCGGATTACCGGCAGGTTATGATTTTGCCGAACGCGCGCTCGCCGTGCTGCTGCCGGTCCTGATCGCGTTCACCGCCATCCTGATCGCGGCGGCATGGCCGGTTACATGGGCGCTGTCCGGCGGCTTCGCGCGGCAAAACCCGACCGATGCGCAGTTCGCCTTCGCCGTCACCCTGTCGCGCATCACCATTCCCTATCTGGCGCTGATTTCGCTCGCCTCGCTGCTGGGCGGCATCCTCAATTCGCTCGACAAATTCTGGGTCAACGCCGCCGCGCCGATATTGCTGAACGTCAGCATGATCGCGGGCCTGTGGCTGTTCCACGGCGCGGACGAATATGAAACCGCGCGGGTGCAGGCGATGTCGGTCACCATCGGCGGCGCGTTGCAGCTGCTCTGGCTGATCTGGGCATGCAGGCGCGCGGGCGTGTCGATGAAGATAAAGCGCCCGCGCATGGACGGCGACGTGCGCGAATTGCTGCGCAAGATCCTGCCCGCCGCCGCCGGAGCCGGCGCGTCGCAGATCAACCTGCTGATTTCCACCGCCCTGTCGGGCTGGCTGCTGGCGTCGGGTTCGATCACCTATATCTATTATGCCGACCGGCTGAACCAGCTGCCGCTCGGCCTCATCGGCATCGGCCTTGGCACCATCCTCCTCCCCACCATTTCGCGCATGTTGTCGAAGGGGCAGGAGGCAGAAGCGATGGAGACGCAGAACCGTGGCATCGAACTCGCCCTGTTCCTGACGCTGCCTGCGACCGTCGCTTTCCTGACCGTCGCCGAACCGATCGTGCGCGGGCTGTTCCAATATGGCCGCTTCACGCCCGACGACGCGATGCGGTGCGGGTGGGCGCTGTCGGCCTTTTCCATCGGCCTGCCCAGCTACGTCCTCGTCAAGGTGCTGACGCCGGGCTATTATGCGCGCGGCGATACGAAGACGCCGGTGCGCTATGCGATGCTGTCGATCGTCATCAACATCGTCGGCAATCTGGCGATGATTCCCACGCTGGGGCATATAGGCCCGCCGCTGGCGACGGCGCTTTCCTCCACCGTCAACGTCGCGATGCTCTATGCCACGCTGGTAAAGCGCGGCCATTTCGCCGCCGATGCCGGATTGCGCCGCCGCCTGCCCCGCCTTGCTCTCGCCGCGATCATCATGGGCGCAGCGCTATGGGCGGGCGAGGATCTGCTCGATCCGTGGCTGACCGGCGCCATGGTGCAGCGTTATGTGGCGCTGGCGGTGCTGGTGGGCGCGGGCGTGGCGCTTTACGGGCTGGCGTCCGTCGTCACGGGGGCCTATCGGCTGTCCGACATCAAGGCGCTGATGCGCCGCAAAAGTGCAACCTGAAGAAGAACGGATCTAATAATGCGCGTCCTTTCCGGCATCCAGCCCACCGGCAATCTGCACCTTGGCAATTACCTGGGCGCGATTCGCAACTGGGTGCGGATGCAGGATGAGATGGACAGCCAGAGCCAGTGCTTCTTCTTTCTGGCCGACATGCATTCGATCACCGTGCATGAAGGGCGCGAACAGCGCGTCCGCAACGTTCGCGACATGGCCGCCGCGCTGGTCGCCGCCGGGATCGATCCGGACCGCAGCGTGCTGTTCAATCAGGCGCGCGTTCCCGCCCATGCGGAACTGTGCTGGTTGCTGAACGGCACGGCGCGGATCGGCTGGCTGAACCGCATGACCCAGTTCAAGGACAAGGCGGGCAAGGACCGTGAGGGCGCTTCGGTCGGCCTGTTCGTCTATCCGGTGCTGCAGGCCGCCGACATCCTGATCTACAACGCCACCCACGTGCCGGTGGGCGAGGACCAGAAACAGCATCTGGAACTGGCGCGCGACATCGCGACGAAGTTCAACACCGATTTCGGCGTGGAGCTGTTCACCCTGCCCGACCCGATCATTCCCAAGGAATCGGCGCGCATCATGTCCTTCCGCGACGGCACGGCGAAAATGTCGAAGTCCGACCCCAGCGACATGAGCCGCATCAACCTGACCGACGATGACGACGCCATCATGAACAAGGTGAAGAAGGCCAAGACCGATCCCGAACCGCTGCCCGAAACGGCCGAAGGTCTGGCCGGTCGCCCTGAAGCCGGCAACCTCGTCGGGATCTTTGCGACGCTGACCGGCCGGACGACGGATTCGGTCTGCGCCGATTTCGCGGGCAAGGGTTTCGGCGCGTTCAAGCCTGCGCTGGGCGAAGTGCTGGTCGAAACGCTGCGCCCGATTCGCGAACGCTTCATGGAATTGCGCACGGACGACGCGGCGCTGGACGCGATCCTCGACAAAGGCGCGGCCAAGGCTTCGGCAGCGGCAGAACCGACGTTGCGGGCGGCCTATGATGCCATGGGCTTGATGCGCTGACGCGCCGGGGGGCTTGATGCGCTGACGCGTCGGGAGGCCTGATGCGCTGACGCGCCCGGGGGCGCGATGCGCTGGCAGCATCCTGCGCCCGCATCCGCAGCCGTATGAAGGGAGATGGACGGAAACAGCGCCGCCGCGACGTCATGGAAATGAGAACATGGTTTTGCGCCCGTTCGACGGGTTCGTGCGTTCAAACGATGTTCAGTTGCGTTTTGCTAAGACAGGGCGCAAAGATGGTCGCAGGCGGGTTCGCCTGAAATAGGACGTAAAAACATGGCTCGTTTCAAGAAGTTCGGCCTGATCACGGCGCCCGCGCTGGCGCTGATGGCGCTGTCGGGTTGCGCCAGTTCGTTCAAGGCGGATGTCGCCCGTTTTCAGCAGCTTCCTGCCCCCGCCGGGCAAAGCTATACCATCGTCGCCGACAATCCCAGTCTGGCCGGTGGTCTGGAGTTCGCCCATTATGCCGATCTGGTCGGCCAGCGTCTGGCCCAGACCGGCTATGTCGCGGCCAGCGATCCGGCGCGCGCCGACCTCATCGTACGTGTCGCCTATGATGTCGACAATGGCCGCGAAAAGGTGCGCTCGACCGGCTTTGGCGGCGGCCCTTATGGGGCATGGGGCGGTGGCCCCTGGGGCGGCGGCATGTGGGGCGGTCGTTGGGGTCGTCCCTGGGGCTATGGCTTCTACGATCCCTGGCTGTTCGGCGGCGCGGGTTATAACGACGTGTCCAGCTACACCGTCTATACCAGCGACCTCAGCATGAAGATCGACCGCGCGGCCGACAATCGCCGCCTGTTCGAAGGCAAGGCGAGCGCCCAGTCGCTGTCCAACAAGCTGACCTATCTGGTCCCGAACCTGATCGACGCGATGTTCACCAATTTCCCCGGCCAGAATGGGGAAAGCGTGAAGATCACCCTGCCGCCCGAAAAGAAGGGCTGACAGGCACCTCAATCAATGGGTACAGGCCCGGCAATCGTCCAGATTGTCGGGCCTTTTCATTATATTATATTCTACGCCTGTAGGATATGACCGGCCCGCCGCGCGTCATTCTGCAAAAACGCCGCGATTGTCTCCTTCGCTGTATCGACAGAAGCGATATGGTGGTCCGCCCGACCCCGCCCGTTATCATGAACAGCCCCTTCCATCGGGAGAAAGCCCCCCTATGTCCCTGACCGTCCGCATCCTGATCGCGCTCATTCTGGGGTTGGGAAGCGGCATTGCGCTCACCGAATGGGGTGGCGGATGGGATGGCGATGTCGTCGCGCTGGCCCAGCCCATCGGCAAGGCGTGGCTGGGCGGGCTGCAAATGCCGCTGATCCCGCTCATCTTCGCGCTGCTGGTCACCGGCATCACGCAGGCGGCGACCAGCGCGCGCACCAACGGCATGGCCGGGCGCGCCATCGCCCTGTTCGCCCTGCTGCTGACGGCGGCGGCGAGTGTCGCGGCGCTGATCGGGCCGCTGATGCTGCATATCTGGCCCGTGCCGGCCGGTGCGGTCGGCGCGCTGACGGGGGCGGAGGCCGTGAGCGAAGTGCCCGACGTCCGCCCCTCCGCCGAATGGCTGCTGGGCTTCATCCCGGTCAATCCGCTTCGGTCCGCCAGCGAAGGACAGGTGGTCGCGGTCGTGCTGTTCGCGCTGATCTTCGGCTTTGCGGTCACGCGAATCGCGGCCGATCGGCGGGCGATGCTGACCGGCTTCTTTCAGGCGCTGGCCGACGCGCTGCTGGTCGTGGTCGGATGGGTATTGTGGCTGGCGCCGCTGGGCGTGTTCGCACTGGCGCTGGTCGCAGGCGCGCGATCCGGCCTCGCGACCGCAGGCGCGCTGCTCCATTATATCGGCTTCATCGTGATCATCTGCATCGCGGTGACGCTGCTCGTCTATCCGCTGGTCGTGCTAGCCGGTCGTTGCGGGCCGGGCAGGTTCCTGCGCGCATCCTTGCCCGCGCAGGCCATCGCCTTTTCCACGCAAAGTTCCATCGCGTCGCTGCCCGCCATGATTCAGGCGTGCGACGGTCCTCTGGAAGTGCGCGAAACCACGCGCAGCATCGTGCTGCCGCTGGCCATTTCCCTGTTCCGCATCACCAGCCCACCCGCCAATCTGGGCGTGGCGCTCTATGTCGCGGCGATGAATGGCGTGGCGCTTGGCCCGGCGCAACTCATCATGGGGGTGGCGGTCGCCGCGATCGTCAGCCTGGCAGCGGTCGGCCTGCCCAGCCAGATCACCTTCTTCACCACCACCGGACCCATATGTCTGGCGATGGGGGTGCCGGTGGAGGCGCTGCCGCTGTTGCTGGCGGTGGAAACGGTGCCCGACATCTTCCGCACCGTCGGCAATGTCACCGCCGACGTGGCGACCGCGCGGATCGTGGATCAGGCGGGGAGCACCGAAGCCTGATCGGGGCCACCCGCCCCAAATCCGACGCCCAATCCGGCAGGTTCAGCGCGAACGGTGGCGGATTATATCAGGGCGCCCGCCGCGCCGTGACGATCTTGACCGGCTTTTCCAGCATCTGCCCCTTCATCACACCCTCCCCCGCCGTGGGGGATTTGGGCGCGGCGAGGATCGCCTTCACCACGTCCATCCCCTCCACCACATGGGCGAAGACGGCAAAACCCTGATTGTCGCCGCTCGCCTGTTGCGGCTGCGCGTCCATGCCGGGCATCTTGCCCAACACGATGAAGAAATCCCCAGTCGCGCTGCCCGGTGCATAGCGGGCCATGGACAGCGCGCCGTCATCATGGGTCAGGCCCGTCTGGGTCGTGGGTTCATGTTTGATCGGCGGCAGGATGCGCTTGGGATCATTCTGCGCCCCGCCCTGTACGAAGCCATAATCGGCCGCGCCCACGCCGCGATAGAAGGCCGTGCCGTCCAGCCGTTTCTGATCGACATATTTCAGGAAATTGGCGGCGGTGACCGGCGCCTTGTCCGGGTGGACCGCAATGATGATCAGCCCGGCGTCGGTGGTCAGCGTGACGCGGACATCCTGGGATGCCGGTGGTGGCGCGGGGGGTGGCGGCGCGGCTGGTGACGGCATTGGTGTTTGCGCCGCGACGGGCGACAATGCCAGGAAGGCGGCGGCGAGGAGAGCAAGCTGGCGAATCATGACGCCAGCCTAGCTGCTCCGCGCGTGGAAGCCAGAGCGGAAGATCAGCCTTCCAGCAGGCGCTGAAGCGCGCGGACGTCGGCGTCCATGTCCGGATTGCTTTCGCGCAGCGCCTCGATCGTGCGGACGGCGTGGATCACCGTGCTGTGATCGCGGCCGCCAAAGATGCGGCCGATTTCGGGCAGCGAACGCGGCGTCATCTTCTTGGCCAGATACATCGCCACCTGACGCGGACGGGCCACGGCGCGGGCGCGACGCTTGGACCGCATTTCCGACGGATCGATCTTGAAATGCGCGGCGCAGGCCTTCTGGATTTCATCGACGGTAATGCGACGCGCATTGGCGCGCACCGCGTCGGCCAGCATCTGCTGGGCGAAATCAAGGTCGATCGAACGGCCGGTCAGCTGGCCATAGGCAAGCAGCTTGTTGAACGCGCCTTCCAGTTCGCGCACGTTCGAACGGATCGAACGGGCCAGGAAATCGATGACCGCATCGGGCACCGGCGGATCGCCCGCTACCGCGCGCTTCGCTTCCAGAATCGCAAGGCGCAGGTCGAGGCCAGCGGGCTGAATATCGGCGACAAGGCCACCCGCCAGACGCGACAGGATGCGCGGATCGATCGATTCGAGCAGCTGCGGCGCCCGGTCGGCGGTCACGACGATGCGCGCGCCCGTATCGATCAGGTCGTTGATCGTGTGAAGAAATTCTTCCTGCGTCGACCCCTTGCCCGCGATGAACTGGATGTCGTCGATCAGCAGCAGACGCGCGGCGCGCAGGCGGCCCTTGAACGCCATGGTTTCATTGGCGCGCATGGCGTTGACGAATTCCACCATGAAGCGTTCGGCCGACATGTAGAGAACCGGGGCCGATGGCGAATGGGCGGAAAAGGCGCGCGCGATGCTGTGCAGCAGGTGCGTCTTGCCCTGTCCCGTGCCGCCATGGATGAACAGCGGGCTGAAACGGGGCGTGGCTTCGCCCGCCATCGCCTGCGCCGCGGAACAGGCGAGCCGGTTGGTGTCGCCCACCACAAATTCTTCGAACGCATGGCGCGGCTGGAAATTGGATGCGACGGCAACGGGCGTTTCGACGGCGGCGGGCGCCGCCTGTTCGACATGCACGACCTCCAGCAGGCGCGGGCCGGTCGCGTCGGGCGCCCGGCGCAGGCGAACATCGCGCACCCCGACCCCGGCGCTGCGCCACGCCATGCGCAGGCGGTCGCCAAACTGGCCGGACACGAAATTCGCGCTGAAATCGCTGGCGACCAGCAGGTCCAGCGTCTGCGATTCGGCGCAATAGTCGCCCAGACGCACGGGCTTCAGCCACTGGTCGAACATGCGTGCGCCGACATCGCGGCGAAGACCGGCCCGAATGCCGGTCCAGGCAGCTTCCAGACCAGAATCGGCCTGGCCGACCTCTCCGTCCTGCCAACCAACCACGCGCACCACATCCTTCATAGACTTAGTCGACCCCAACCAATCATGCCCCCTGAATCGGGCAGGACAAAAAGACGCAAAGATAGTTACCCCGGAAACGCCCCCGTTTCCGGCTTCTCCACGACACAATCTTTCATGACGGCCGCCGCAAGGTGATTCGACAGCAGCCGGATTTCAAAATTAGACGGGCCTGCTTCATGGGATCAAGGGCGGTCCGGTTCAAAAAAGTGAAATAAAGCCGTTGACTCAGCAAAGCCCCGGAAATCGGGGCGATTTCAAATTATACCTATATTTCAACGGATTATTTGACGCATTTCTTGGTGCAGCGCGTCGAATCGCCGGAAATTCGCGGATCGCGAAAAATGACGAAACTGTTAAGCACGACGAAAGGCCCGCCCCATTGCTGGAGCGGGCCTTGATTACCGTCAATACCCAGTCGGGTTTTACGCGAGCGCGCTGACAGCCTTGGTCAGGCGGCCGAACTTGCGCGAAGCGGTGTTCTTGTGCAGCACGCCGCGGGCAACGCCACGGGCCAGTTCGGGCTGAACGGTCTGCAGCGCCGTGGTGGCGGCGGCCTTGTCACCAGCGGTGATGGCGGCTTCCACCTTCTTCACCAGGGTGCGGATCCGGCTGATGCGGGCGCCATTGATTGCGGCGCGACGCTCGTTGCGGCGGATGCGCTTCTTGGCTTGCGGCGTATTGGCCATTCTATTCCTCGGTTCTCGTCAAATCTCGGGAAGAGGCCCGCCGAACTGCCGACATGCCTCGTGAAGGAGCGCCCCTTACAGAGTATCCGGGCACCCGTCAACGGATTCGGCCCTTTCAAATTGCGATCGGCGCTATTTCTGGCACGCCGCGCAAAAGAAGGTGGAGCGCCCGCCATCGACGCGGCGCCGCACCGTGCCGCCGCACAGGCAAGCGGCCCCTTCGCGCCCATAGACCCGCCATTGGTTGGAAAAATAGCCCAGTTCCCCGTCGGGCCGCGCATAGTCGCGCAGGGTCGATCCGCCCGCGATGATCGCGGCGGACAGCACGTCGCGAATCGCCTCCACCAGCAGGGCGAGTCGCGGGCGGCTGATCTTGCCCGCCGCCCGCGTGGGCGCGATGCCCGCCATGTTCAGCGCTTCGCACACATAGATATTGCCCAGCCCCGCGACGATCCGCTGGTCGAGCAGCGCCGCCTTGATCGACGTCCCCTTCCCCTTGAGCGCCAGCGCGAGCCGGGTCGCATCGAAATCCGGCCCCAGCGGCTCCGGACCCATGCGGGTAAAGGGGCTGTAGGCGGCCCATGCATCGGCCCGCACCAGATCGACCGATCCGAAACGGCGCGGATCGTTGAGCGAGAGAAGGTGACCGCTGCCGGTTTCCAGCAGCAGATGATCGTGCGTGCCGATTTCCGCCGGATCGATTCGCCAGCGCCCCGACATGCCAAGATGGAATATCATCATGTCGCCGCGATCGGTTTCGATCAGGCCATATTTGGCCCGGCGCGACAGGCCGGTCACTCGTGCCCCCGTCATCCGCTGGCGCAGGTCCACGGGAATGGGAAAGCGCAGGTCCGCGCGGCGCGGCTCCACCCGCGTCAGCACGCTGTCCTGAAGGATGGAGCGCAGGCCCGCAACGGTGGTTTCGACTTCTGGAAGCTCAGGCATGGAATGTCATGTAGGATCGATTGCCCCGCCATGACAGAGGGGAGGCATTAGGGGGGACGCATTTGGGAGAAGGTATCAGGGCAATATATCGGGGTGCAGCATCAAAGCGTGTCGCCCCCGCCTTCGTGCTGGCATGGCGCAGGAACAGCCGCTAGAGCGAACGCCATGAGCGAAACAGCATCCTTCGGCTATCGCGACGTCGATGCCACTGAAAAACAGGGCATGGTCCGCGAAGTCTTTTCCAATGTCGCGGCCAAATATGACCTGATGAACGACGCCATGTCGGGCGGCGCGCATCGATTGTGGAAGGATCAGTTCGTGCGCCGGGTGAAACCGCGCGCCGGCGAACAGATTCTCGACATGGCAGGCGGCACCGGCGACATCGCGTTCCGGATGCACAAACATGGCGCGCATGTGACCGTGTCGGACATCAACCCGGAAATGCTGGCCGTGGGCGTCGAACGCGCCCAGAAAAAGGGCTATGAGAGCCTGATCTGGTCGGAGCAGAATGCCGAAACGCTGACCTTTGGCGACCGGGAATTCGACGCCTACACGATCGCCTTCGGCATCCGCAACGTCACCCATATCGACAAGGCGCTGCGCGAAGCGAACCGGGTGCTGAAGTTCGGCGGCCGTTTCTTCTGCCTGGAATTTTCCACCACGACATGGCCGGGCTTTTCGGACGTCTATGACGTCTATTCGCACAAGCTGGTGCCGCAACTGGGCAAGCTGTTTGCGAACGACGCCGACAGCTATCGCTATCTGATCGAATCGATCCGCCGTTTCCCGCCCATGCCGAAATTCGAATCCATGATCCGCGAAGCGGGCTTCGTGAATACGAAGGTGGAACCGATTTTGGGCGGGCTTGTCGCGATCCATTCGGGCTGGAAGATCTGACGCCATAATGACCGCGCATATCACGCATCTCTGGCGCCTCGTGAAATGGGGCCGCACGCTGGCGCGGCATGGCGCGCTGACCGGTATCGAGCGCGATCCGCTGACGCCTGCGCCCGTCCGTCGCCTCGTCCGCATCGCCCGTTTCGGCGCGCGTGTGCCCAAACAGCCCCGCTATGCCGACGCGTTCCAGTCGATCGGCCCGGCTGCGATCAAGCTGGGCCAGACGCTGGCGACCCGGCCCGATCTGGTCGGCGATCATGCGGCGAACGACCTGCTGCGCCTTCAGGACGCACTGCCGCCCGTGCCGTTCGACACGATCCGCGCCCAGATCGAACAGAGCTTCGGCCGCCCGATAGAGGCGCTTTACAGCCGGTTCGACGAAGAGCCGGTAGGCGCGGCCTCCATCGCGCAGGTGCATCGCGCCGTGACGACCGACGGGCGCGACGTCGCGGTCAAGGTGATCCGCCCCGGCGTGATCGACAAGTTCAACCGCGACATCCAGACCTATGAATGGGCCGCCGCCCATGTGGAGATGCTGGGCGGCGAAATCGCGCGCCTGCGCCCGCGCCTCGTCATCGCGAACATGAAGCGCTGGACGGCGCGCGAACTCGACCTGCGCCGCGAAGCCGCCTCCGCATCCGAACTGGCCGAAGCGATGGAGGCTATGCCGGGATACCGCATCCCCGCCATCGACTGGGACCGCACGACCGGCAAGGTCATGACGATGGAGTGGATCGACGGGATCAAGATTTCCGATCGCGCCGCGCTGATCGCCGCCGGGCATGATGTGAAGGAACTGGCCGCCCGGCTGGTCAACGCCTTCCTGCGGCAGGCGATTGCGGAGGGCTTTTTCCACGCCGACATGCATCAGGGCAATCTGTTCGTGACGCCGTCGGGCGACATCGTCGCGATCGATTTTGGCATCATGGGGCGTATCGACCGGCGCGCGCGCATGTGGCTCGCTGAAATCCTCTATGGCCTCATCACCGGCAATTATAAGCGCGTCGCCGAAATCCATTTCGAGGCGCAATATGTGCCCGGCCATCATGATGTGGCGGAGTTTGCGACGGCCCTGCGCGCCGTGGGCGAGCCGATGCGCGGCAAGGCGGCGAGCGAATTGTCGGTCGGCGGCATGCTGGACGGCCTGTTCGCCATCACCCGCGATTTCGACATGCAGACCCAGCCGCACCTGTTGTTGCTGCAAAAGACGATGGTGATGGTGGAGGGCGTGGCACACACGCTCGATCCCGACATCAATATGTGGGAAACCAGCGGTCCCTATGTGAAGGGGTGGCTGCGCGACGAACTGGGGCCGGAGGCGAAGGCGGCGGACGCGCTCATCGAAAACTGGCGCATCCTGCAACGGCTGCCCGCGCTGGTGAAGCGGGTCGAGGATGCCTTCCCCGAAAAGGGCGGCGCCCCGCCCCCGCCCCCGCTGACGGAAGTGAAGCTGATCCGCGTGGGCGGCGGCTGGCGCTATGCCGCCGTGGCGGCGATCGCGGCGCTGGCTGGCATAGTCGGCTCGGCGGTCCTACATATCCAGATATGACGAAACGCGTTCTCCTGATCGTGTCCGGCGGGATTGCCGCCTATAAATCGCTGGAACTGGTGCGCGCGCTGCGCAGGCGCGGCGTGGCCGTGCGCGCGGTGCTGACGGGCAGCGCGCAGCAGTTCGTGACGCCGCTGTCGCTGGGCGTGCTGACGGAGGATCATGTCTATGGCGACATGTTCGACCTGAAGGAAGAACGGGAAATCGGCCATATCCAGCTGTCGCGGCAGGCCGATCTGGTCGTCGTCGCGCCCGCGACCGCCAATATCCTGGCCAAGATGGCGAACGGCATCGCCGACGATCTGGCCACCACCCTGCTGCTGGCGACCGACAAGCCGGTGCTGGCCGTGCCCGCCATGAATGTGCGCATGTGGCACCACTGCGCGACGCAGCGCAATCTGGCCCAGCTGCGCGCCGACGGCGTGCATGTGATGGAGCCGGACAGCGGCGAAATGGCCTGCGGCGAATATGGCAAGGGGCGCCTGCCCGAACCCGAAGCCATCGCGGACGAGATAGAGCGGCTGCTCCAAACGCCGTTCGCTTCGAGCGAAGTCGGGAAGCCTGTTCGCCAGCCGGTTCTCGACACGCGCGAACCCAACGGAGCGTTGGCCGGTCGCCACGTCCTCATCACCGCCGGTCCCACGCATGAGCCGATCGACCCGGTGCGCTATATCGCCAACCGCTCGTCGGGGAAGCAGGGCTTCGCCATCGCCGCCGCCGCCGCGCGGGCCGGTGCGCGGGTCACTCTGGTCGCAGGACCGGTGCACCTGCCCACCCCGCCCGGCGTCGATCGCGTGGACGTGGAAACCGCACGGCAGATGCTGGCGGCGGTCGAAGGCGCCCTGCCCGCCGACGCCGCCATCATGGTCGCCGCCGTTGCCGACTGGCGCACGGCCGACGCCGCCGACCAGAAGCTGAAGAAAGACGGATCGGGGCAGCCCGCGCCGCTGGCTCTGGTCGAAAATCCGGACATTCTCGCGACACTCGGCCATCATGCGCAGCGCCCCGCCTTATTGGTGGGCTTTGCCGCGGAAACCCAGAAGATCGCCGAACATGCGCAGGCCAAGCTGGCGCGCAAGGGCGCGGACTGGATCGTCGCCAATGACGTGTCCGGCGGCGTGATGGGCGGCGATGACAACAGCGTGCAGATCGTCAGCGCCCAAGGCATCGACGTCTGGCCCGCCATGCCCAAGGATCAGGTTGCCGACCGGCTGATCGACAGGATCGCCAGCGCCCTGTCCGGCAGGGGCTGACGCCCGGACGACCGGTATTACGGCCGTCCGGCGCATCGGTGATGGACTATTGCCCCGCCGGGGACAGTTCGCCCGCCAGCTGCGGCAGGCCGTCCGGTCCCGCCATCGCCCAGTCCACCAGCACGGTCGGGTCGAGACCGCCGTCGCGCATGGCCTTGGCGAATTCGGCCACATCCTTGCGGTTGAGGCCTGCGATATGATCCGCGATGGCGGGCGTCACCGCCTTGCCGATCGCCTGCAGGATGAAGCTGCCGCCGCTGCTTTCCTTCAGCGCCTGTTGCAGCGCGGGCAGGTCCACGCCCGCCGCCCTGGCAAGGGCAAAGGCTTCCACCACATTGCGCATGTTGGACACGGTCAGGATGTTGTTCAGCAGCTTCGTCATCTGCCCCGCCCCCGCCGCGCCCATCAGGGGCATGTTGCGGCTGTGGCAGGCGATGATCGCGCGGCACCGTTCCAGCGTCTGCGCATCTCCACCCACGAAACAGGTCATGGTCCGCGCGACCGCACCGGGGCGGCCGCCGCTGACCGGCGCGTCGAGATAGGCGATGTCCAGCTTCGCCAGCCGTGCGGCGATATGCCGCGCCGCGTCCGGATCGCCGGTGGCATGGTTGATGACCACGCTGCCCGGCTTCAGTGCCGCCGCGACATTCTGCGCGAACAGCAGATCTTCCAGTTCCGCGTCACCGGGCAGGCACAGGCACAGAAAATCAACCATGCCGGCAAGCGCGCCCGGCCCGTCCGCCCGTTCGAACGAGACATCACCCAGACCGGCATAGGACCGGTCGTTGCGCGCCCAGACGTGCAGATCATGCGCCTCCGCAATGGCGATGGCCATCGGCGCGCCCTGATCACCAAGGCCGATGAAGCCGACGCGCCCGGTCATGCCGCACCCCCGACCATGGCTTCGGCCATATCCCACAGGCGATCGGCATTGACCGGGTCCAGCGCATAGGGCGCCACGCCCGCGACGCGCCCGTCCGGCCGCGCGGTGACGACCGGCGCTTCGTTGCAATCCTCGAAATACCGGCCGCTCACGCCATCCAGCAGCGGCGATCCCGCCAGCAGCACGGACGTTGCGGCACCCTGTTCCGCCGTCTTGCGCCAGATTTCGGGCGTCTGAAGGCCGCCGGTGTGGCGTTGAAGATTGGTTGCGATCGCGCCGGGGTGCACGGCGTTGCTGGTGATGCCGCTATCCTTCCACCGCTGCGTGATCGCGACGGAAAGGAGGATGCAGGCCGTCTTCGACTGGGCATAGGCGAGCAGCGGATCGTAGCGGGCGAAGCGGAAATCGGGATCGTCCCACAGCACCGGGCCGTACAGGCTGCCCGTCGATGCAACGGACACGACCCGCCCCTTCGCCTGTTTCAGCGCGTCGTACAGTCCGCAGGTCAGCACGAAATGGCCAAGGAAATTCGTCGCGAACTGCATTTCCCGTCCTTCGGCGGTGCGTTCGATCGACGGCAGCGCCATGATCCCGGCATTGTTGACCAGCGCGTCGACAGGGCCGCTCCACTGATCGACGAAGCGACGGACCGACGCCATGTCGGAAAGGTCCATCTGCGCCACGTCGATCCGGCCAGCAGGCGCGGCGGCGCGCAGTTCATCGACCACGGGCGCAGCCGTTTCGGGATTGCGCGCGGTCAGCGTGACATGGGCGCCAGCGGCGGCCAGCGCGCGGACGACTTCCTTGCCGACGCCGCCATTGCCGCCGGTGACGATCATGGTCTTTCCGGAAAGGTCGACGCCCTCCAACACCTGGGCGGCCGTGGTCGCAAATTCGAACGGGGTCTGGATCATGACTGCAATATCTCCTTCACAACTGTTGCGGGGGAGATGGTGCGCAATCATCGTCTGGGCTAGTGGGACATAATGACACAGCCCGATGAGTTATTTCGAACAGTCTCCCGGCTTGCGCCATCCGAACTGGCGGCCTTCGAAGCGGTGGCCCGGCATGGCGGATTTCGCGCGGCGGCGCGGGCGACCGGTGCCAGCGCATCGGCGCTCAGCCATGCGGTGGCGGGGCTGGAACGGCGGGTCGGCGCGCAACTGCTGCTGCGCAGCAGCCGGAACGTGTCGCTGACGCAGGCGGGGCAGGCACTGCTGTCGGTCCTGCGCCCCGCGGTGCAGCAGATTGCGGAGGCTGTGCAACAGATCAACGCCCGCGATGCGCAGCCATCCGGCCTGATCCGCCTCAACGCCTCCACCGCGTCGATCGAACAGGTGATGGAATCGCTGCTCATCCCCTTCCTGCGGTCCGCGCCGCTGGTCAGGATCGAAATTCAGGGCGACGCGGCGCTGGTGGATATAGCGGAAGGACGGTTCGATTGTGGCATCCGCCTGCTGGATCAGGCGCCCGCCGACATGATCGCGATCCCGGTCGGCGCGCCGACGCAGCAGCATATCGTCGTGGGTGCGCCCGCCTATCTGGAAAAGGCGCCGTCGCTTTCCATGCCGTCGGATCTGGCCATGCATCAATGCATCCAGCTGCGCCTGTCGCCCGGCACCGTCTATCGCTGGGAATTTACCCATGACGACAAGAGCTTCACCGTGCGCACCCACGGGCCGCTGATCGTCGATTCATCGCGGCTGGCGTTGCAGGCGGCGGTAGGCGGGCTGGGCCTGGCCTACGTCACCCGCTGGCTGGCGGCCGATGCGCTGAACGCCGGGCATGTGGTGCAGCTGCTGGACGAATGGACGCCACCCTATCCCGGCCTTGGCCTTTATTATCCGCGCAACCGCCACATCAATCCGGCGATGCGCGCCTTCGTCGACTATCTGCGCGCCCGATATGTGGAAAAGGGTGCGGATCGGTAGGCCCCGGTCCGGTCGAATCAGTCGATCAGCCCGGCGACCTCGCCAACGGCGTCGATCAACGCGGCGCGCAACGGTTCCAGAACATCGCCGGTCACCTGATGTTCGAAGCCGATCAAAGCAATGCCGCGATGCACGCCATCGGGCGAATAGGGCAGCGCCGCCGCCGCGATGGCCAGCCCCCGCACATAATGGCCATGATCGACCGCCGTCTTTTCGATGCGGGCCTGCTGCACCTGATCATACCAGTCGTCGAATGTCGGAGCCTGATCCCAGCGCAGCGCGTCGAATTTCTTCCTGAGTGCGGCCTTGTCCAGCCCCGACTGGGCGGCAAAGCAACGCCCGGATGCGCTGAGCAGCGCGGGAAACCGGTTGCCGACATCGACATGCAGGCTGATCGCGCCACCGGGGCGGGAAATCGCCACGACGATCATCCTTTCCTTCCCGTCCACTTCCAGCGCGACCGCCGTGACCGGGAACCGGTCAACCAGCCGATCCAGCACCGGCTGCACCGCGCGCGGGAAACTGCTGTTCGCCAGCGCCGCCCGCACCAGCGTGATCAGGCCCGCCGCGGTGCGATAGGTTTTGCGATGGTCGTCGAAATTGACGAACCCTTCCTCCACCAGCGCCCGAAGGACGTGCAGACAGGTGCTGGGCACCAGTTCGGCCCGGCGCGCAATCTCGCTGACCCCCAATCCTCTGGGTTCGGCGGACAACAGGCGCAGGATGGTGGCCGCCCGTGCGACCGCAGGCGCGCGGCTGCGCGGCGCATCCAGCATGTCGGCGGCATCGGGTTCCATGTCCGTCAAACCCTGATCTTCATTCGGCATGGAGCGTGTCGCCTTATATCCTGTGTCCTGTCCCGCTGTAGTCACAGAAGGCCCGACGCGCCAGCTTTGCCATCGGATAGGCCACGCGCCGTTGCCAGCATGCAATGGCAAAGCCGGATCAGAGCCGCCCCAATATCGACACCGCAGACACGCCCAGATAGGGGACGCCGCCCAGATTATGAGTCAAACCGAAATCCAGATGGGGCAATTGCCGATCCCCTGCCCGTCCCAGCAGTTGCAGATAGATTTCATAGGCCATGCGCAACCCCGATGCCCCGATCGGATGGCCGAAACATTTCAGCCCCCCATCGATCTGGCAGGGGATGACGCCATCGGCATCATATCGGCCGTCCAGAACATCATGCACCGCCCGGCCATCGTCCGACAGGCCCAGATCCTCCATGGTGACCAGTTCGGTGACCGAAAAACAGTCATGCACCTCCACCAGGCCGATGTCGGCGCGCGGATCGCTGATCCCCGCTTCGGCATAGGCCTTTGCGGCGGCGATGCGCGTATTGCGCACGAAGCTGCCGTCCCATGCGTTCATCCCGGTTTCCCGGCCCGACGATATGGACAGTTGCACCGCCTTCACCGTGACGATGTCGGTTCGGCCCATCGATCTGGCGATTTCGGGCGTGGTGACGATCGCGCAGGCCGCGCCATCGGACACGCCGCAACAATCGAACAGGCCCAGCGGCTCGGCAATGATCGGCGCGTCCAGGATCGCATCCATCGACACCGCCTTGCGCAGGTGGGCCTTGGGCGATTTCACGCCATTTTGATGACTTTTCCAGGATATATGGGCAAGCGCGCGTTTCAGATCATCTCTCGCCATGCCATGGCGCGCCCGATATCCCGCCGCCAGTTGCGCAAAGCCCGCAGGGGCGGACACCATGGGCAGCCACAGATCGTTGAACGTGCCCTTGGTCTGTACGGGCAAGCCGCCATAGCCCGTGTCCTTGAGCTTTTCCGATCCGATCGCCATGGCGAAATCGACAGCGCCCGACGCAACGGCATAGACGGCCCCACGCAACGCTTCCGTCCCCGTCGCGCACATATTTTCCATGCGGCTGACCGGAATGCCGTCGAGCCGAAGAGCCGTTGCCGCCGGTATCGCGGAATTGCCGACGTTGATCCGGTCGAAACAGGAACCGGCCCATACCGCCTCTATCTGATCCCGTTCGATGCCAGCATCGGCCAGCGCCTCGTCAAAGGCTTCGGCCAGCAACCGATCGGTGCCCGCATCCCACCGTTCCCCGAAACGGGAACAGCCCATGCCCAATATGGCGACCTTATCCTTGATACCGGCAGCCATGGTGGCGCCTCCTTCCTGTCCGACTGGTCAAAGTGCAGGCGCCGCTTTCCAGAAATATCGGCAATAGCCCCGAACATCGTCGCGTTCCTTGATCCGGAAACACATGGTGAGCGGCGTGCCGACGTCGAAATCCTGCGGATCGACATCGACAAATTCCATCAACAGACGCGCGCCATTGTCGAACTGCGCAAAGCCCGCGTAAAGCGGGGGTGAGGGATAATACATGAGCGCGTCGGCGGTATATGTCAGCACGCGCGCCGTCAGATCGGCAAGCGGCACCTGCGTCATGGCAGAGGCGGACGCCTGACAATTGACGCAATAGCTGAGTTGCGGAAACTGCACCTGCGCGCAGGACCGGCACTGGCCTGCGACGAACCCGCCGATCTGGCGCGACGATCGATATTGTTCGGTCAGCGCCGTTTTCGTGTCGCGTTCCGCCCGCATGCCCCAGTCCGGGGCGATTTCGCCATAAAATGCCGCCATTTGCGCATAGGCATTTCTGCTTCTGCCGCTGGCGATGATGTCTGCGGTGCGGCGGGCCGGTCGGGCGGCTGTAATCGACGGCGTGGTCCGCAGGACGAGTATATCGCAGCCCTGACCAAAGCCGACCACGACGATCACTTCATGCGCGCCTGCGCCGTCCAGCACATTGGCCAGCATCATCGGCGCATGCGCCGCCCCGGCATAACCGCCATCGTCGGTCAGGGGATCGGCCACCGTTTCGGGCGCGATGCCCGCCGCCCGCGCAACGGGCGCAGCGGCATTTTTGAGCGGCGCGGCGAAGATGAAATGGCGCACCATGTCCGCCGATACGCCCGCATCGTCCAGGGCGGCCCGGACCGATTGCCCGACCAGTTTGGCATAGCCTTCTTCGCGGATCCAGCGTTCTTCCCAATAATAGTCATGCGATGCCGCGGCGGCGCGGAAATGATCGACGAACAAAGTCGTCATGCTGGCGCGGCCCATCAGTTCCACCGCAACATCATCGCCATTGCCGAGCAGAAATGCCGCAGCGCCAGCGCCATATTGCATTTCCTGCACACTGGCCGGGCGCGCCCGAAGCCGGTCCGAAGCGATGATCAGCGCGCCGTCGCGACCGGACTGCAGGCCATCACCCAGCGCCGCGATTCCGGCGCGGTGCGAACCGCCGACATCGATCGCCTGCACCCTGTCATCCAGCCGCAGAGCCACGGCTGCGACGGCGCTGGATTGCAGAATGGCGGCGGGCGATGTCGTGGATGCGACCTGTATGGCGCGCACCATGCCACGGTCGCGATCGCCCAGACAGTGTCTGGACGCCTCCACCGCCATGGTCACCGCATCTTCATCCCAGTTGCAATAGGCCCTGCGCCCCGTCGCGAGCGAGCGGAGCGATGGCGCCATCCACTGATGCGCGTCGGCGATGGCGGACCGCAGCAGTCGGGCTCTGGGCAGATAGCTGCCCCATGCGGAAATACCGGTCGCCATCACGCCGCTCCGGCCATGGCGCTTATAGCGGGGCTATGACCGGGCGCGTCGGCGATGGTTGCGGGCAATGCGATCTGCGCGCCCCCTCTATCCAGAACGACGACGCCCCGGTCCCTGGACGTCGCGCGAAAGCGGACATCCGCCCCGTCCACAAACAGCTCGACCCGCAATATATCGCCTGGATAGACGGGTTGACTGAACCGCGCCGACAGCGCGGTCATTCGTTCGGGCACACCAGCACATAATGTCTGCGTCAACGCCAGACAGGCCGCGCCGAAGGTCGACAGGCCATGCAGGATCGGCCGTTCGAACCCGGCCCGCACCGCGACCGCCGGGTCGATATGCAGCGGATTATAATCGCCGCTCAACCGGTAGATCAGCGCCTGTCCAGCAGCCGTTTCGATGTCCAGCACATGATCCGCTTCGCGTTGCGGCATTGGCTGCGCGCCCGCAGGCGCCCCCCCCCATGACCCGCAACCGCCATCGCCCCGACAGGCATAGACCGACCTGACACTGCATATCGGCGCACCATCGTCGGCATCGAACAGCCGCTTTTCGAAATGGATGAAGGCGCCACGCTGATCGCCCCTGTCGTCGATGCATAATATCTCATGTTCCGCGATCACTTCCCCCACAGGGTGGAGCGGACGATGAAAGGTCATCGCCTGTTCGCCATGGACGATGCGGGCATAGTCGATGCCAAGCCCCGGTTCCGCCAGCCATGCGCCGGGATAGCAGAGGGTCGATGCCTGAGAAGGCAATATGCGCAGTTGTTTTTCGTACAGGAACGGCAGTTCGGCTGTCGCCATCGGGTCGCGACCGGCCCCCACGCCCAACGCGTAAAGGATCGTATCCCTTGCCCCATAAGCCTGCCGCACCAGCGGAAACGGCCTGTTGACGACGGCGTCGAGGTTCATGGTCGCTCTCCCAGCATCATGCCGTGACGCTAACCAAGTCATTCTATATTGACAATGGATATTTCATATATCAAATATTTGGCCAATGGGCGATCAGCGTCGCCCTGCGCGAAAGGCCAATAAATGACGGGTGAATTGCTGGAGGGGAAAGTCGTCGTCGTGACCGGCGCGGGCAACGGCATCGGCGCGGAAATCGCCAAGCTGGCGGCCGCAAAGGGCGCCAGCGTGGTCGTCAACGACCTGGGCGTATCGCAATCGGGCAGCGGGACGGACAGCGCCCCGGCCGAACGGGTGGCGGAAGAAATCAGGGCCGCCGGTGGACGCGCCATCCCCAGCTTTCACAGCGTGGCGGGATGGGACAGCGCGCACGCGATCATCGATGATGCCGTGGCCGCCTTTGGCAGGGTCGACGCGGTCGTGAACAATGCGGGCGTGCTGCGCGACCGGATGTTCCACAAGATGTCCGAGGATGACTGGAACATCGTCATCGACGTGACCCTGTCGGGCTATTTCCACGTATCGCGCGCCGCCGCCAACCTGTTCAAGGATCAGCAGAGCGGATGCTATATCCATATGTCATCGACTTCGGGTCTGATCGGCAATTTCGGGCAGGTCAGCTATGGCGCGGCCAAAATGGGGGTCGCCGGCCTGTCCAAATGCATTGCGCTGGACCTGTCCCGCTTCAACGTGCGATCCAACTGCATCGCGCCCTTCGCCTTTACCCGCATGACCGGGTCGATCCCCGATACACCGGAAAACAAGCATCGTCTGGATGTGTTGCAGCGCATGACGGCGGCCAAGATCGCCCCCTTCACCGTTGCGCTGATGGCGGACGATGCGGCCGACATCAGCGGCCAGATATTCGCCGTGCGCAACAATGAAATCGTCCTTTTTTCGCAGCCCCGCCCCATCCGCACGGCGCAGACGTCGGACGGCTGGACCCCGGAAAGCTGCGTGGAAACCGCTCTGCCCGCTTTCCGCCCGTCGCTTTATCCGCTGGACCGGTCTTCGGATGTTTTCACCTGGGATCCCTTCTGACGGCCTTGCCGTTCAAAGGCCTGCATGCGGAGCGCCCATGACATCTGTGGGCGCTCCTTTTTTTATGGCGTGGATGAACATGAAAAGGGGGGAGCAGGACCATCGTCCCGCTCCCCCCTTTTCATTTCCTGACGGATGGCTTCAGCTTTTGGCGGGAAGCTCGACTATCGCCGATCCGATGACGGACAATTCGCCGCGATGGGTTTCGCCCCGCTGCTGAATTTCGACGAGCTTGCGTCCATTTTCCTCGAACTTGCGGATGACCGATCCGTCGATGAAGATGACGTCGCCATCGGGATTATGACGCCGGACCTGACATTTGGATTTCCGCAGGAAGCCATCGTCCCCTGCCCAGTTGGTGATATGATGGGTCAGCCAGGAACAGCGTTCGGGGCCATAGTCATAGGCGCCGGGCGCGCCGACCTCCAGCGCGAACGCCTCGTCCCAATGCACCCGTTCCGGGCAGTCGGGCACGTTGAAGCGATTGGGAATGCCCAGTCCCGGATGCTTGGCGAACATGTTCCACGCGATCTTGTTCGCCCGGATATAGAGGCCGCCCCAGCCCTGCGCGTAACAGATGAAGCCCGTGACGGTCATCGGCCCCTTGATCATGCGCGGCAACGCCTCGCCGACATTGACGTCGTCCCAGTAACGGGTCGCCGCGCCGCGCACTTCTTCCTTTGCATACATGTCGGCGAACTGCGCCAGCTGATCCTGTGTGAACGGTTCCACCCGGCCGCGCGCTTCGGTATATTTGGTGCCGCGTTCGCGCGCCTCGTCACGGTCGGTGCGAAAGACGTAGGAATCGCATTCCGCCACCAGATCGCCATGCTGGTTGAAGAAATCGACATGATAGATTTGCTGGAACGCGCGCCCGGCAAAACGGGTCTGATGTTCGACCAGATCCTTCAGATGCGCCTGCGTGCGGATGACGTCGTCGCGCAGGACGGGCTTGTGCCAGGTCCAGTCCGCCCCCGCCCACATCGCATGCACGCCCGCCAGCCCGCCGCAATAGCCGGATACGATCCGGCTGGTCGAAAACAGGAAACTGGGCAGCGCCACGATCGACCCATATCTGCTCTTTTCCGCATAGGCCGGGTCACACCAGAGCGGGTTATCGTCGCCGATGCCATGCGCGTAATGGCGGATCGCATCGCGTGATGCTTCATAATTCCACGGTTCGACCGTGTCGGTGATCGCCACGCCGATACGCTTGCGCAGATCGTCCAGACCCGCTTCGGTGATTTTCGGAAACCGGTTGCGGGTTTCTTCAGCCAGAGTAGCCATATCTTCTCCTTCTCTATTCTAGTTTGCATTCGCCAATGCGGCTTCCCGGTCGCGCAACATCTTGCGATGGACCTTGCCCGCCGGGGTTTTGGGCAGTTCTTCGACAAATTCGATCAGGCGCGGAAATTCATGCTGGCTCAGCCGTTCCCGCGTGAAATTCTGAAGCTCCTTGGCCAGAGCATCGTCACCCGCGCGGGACGTGACCAGAAACGCCTTCACCACCTGCCCGCGGGTTTCATCGGGCACGCCGATAACGGCGGCTTCCAGCACATTGTCATGTTTGAGCAGGGTATTTTCGATTTCGACGGCGCTCATCGTCCAGCCCGCCGAAATGATGACGTCGTCCGCCCGGCCGCAATGATAGAAATATCCGTCCTCGTCGGTCTTCGCCCGGTCCTTGGTCGACAGCCAGCCGCCCCCGCGCCACAGCATCAGTTCGCCAATATCGCCCGGTGCGCATGGACGCCCGTCTGGCGCCTGCACCTCCAGCCGCTGCCCCGGCACGGCCTTCCCCAACGAACCAGGCTTCACGACAAAGTCTTCGGCCCCCGGATAATTGACCAGCACGACCCCGATTTCGGTGGTGCCGTACATGGAACAGGCCGGAACGCCGAAATGACGATCGATCCATTCCAGCGTCGCGGGGTCGATCGGTTCGCCGGTGTAGGATAGTTTCCGGATCGAAAAGCTGAACTGATCGGCCTTTTCGCTATTCTTCATGATGCGATAATGGGTCGCGGCGGCGGACAAATTGGTCACGCCATAATCCTGCAGCGCCTGCATCAGGCGCACGCCGTCGAAGCGACCGGCAAAAGTGCCGGTCGTGACGCCCAGAGCCAGCGGCGCCAGCGTGCCGTGCCACAATCCATGCCCCCAGGCCGGGGACGATGGGCAGAAAAATTCGTCGCCGGGCCGAATGCCGGTGCCGTACAGCGCCGCGAACATCAGCGTCACCAATGCCTTGTGCGTATGTTTTACGGCTTCGGGCAATTCGCGGGTCGTGCCCGACGTATACTGGAACACCGCCAGATCATCCGCACGCGTCTTTGGGAAATAATGGATCGGATATTGCGCCATGTCGGCCATCAGCCCGTCATCGGCCACCAATATCCGGATCTGCCCGCATTCCGCCGCGGCGGCGCGGGCCATGTCGGCCTTTTCCGCGTTGGTGATCAATATCGTGGGATGGCAATCATTCAGCCGCAGCTTCAGCGCATCCGGCCCGAACAGGGTGAACATCGGCACGGAAATGGCGCCGGTCTGCATCGCACCGAACAGGCAGACATAAAATGCCAGCGACGGTTCGAGCATGAAAGCGATGCGATCCCCCTTGCGAACCCCGGCCGCATCCAGCCAATGCGCAAATTGCGCCGCCCCCGCCGCGATCCGATCAAAGGACAGGCATTCGTTGCGCCCATCGGCATGGGCGATCCGGACAGCCGCTCGGCCGCATCCATCCGCGTGGCGCGTAATGCATTCGTGCGCGATGTTCAGAAGGTCGGCGTCACCATCGAAAAGATCCCACAGCGCCTGCCCGCTGGCGTGCTGTTGCGCGTCTGCATAGCGGGTAAATTCGGTAAGTTTGCTCGTCATCGTCACAATCTCTGCTTGCGGAGAGGGAGCGGCTTCACGCGTGGAAGCGCCGATGAACCATGTATCATACGACTGAGTATCATTGTAAATAGGAAATGATGTTGCATATATCGAACATAAAAAAAGAGACGCGGGGCGCGGTCGACGGGGGACGGGGTTGCTGACGATCAGGAATGAACCCTTGCCCCGATCACCAGCGGGTGGGCGGAAAGTCCATCTGTCGCCGGCAATGTCGGAATGCCGATATGCCCGAACGGTGGCGATCAGCCGTAAATGGCGACGCTCTGCATCCCCTGTGCGACGGCACGACCGTTCCTGTTCCACATGGTCATCACCTGCGATCCGAACCCTGCGTCGATCCACCGGGCGGCCGATTGCAGCAGCCACCATCCGTCGGTCGTCCGGGGGTCGTCATCCAGAATGTTGATCGTCCAGTTGCAGGAACTGGCCGGACGCGGTTCGGGCAACAGGGCGAGCCCCGCAGGTGGCAGCGCATCGCCAACCGCCAGCAATTCGGCGATGCCCGGCACGCCATCGCGATCGCGCAATCGTACCCAGCGCAGAATGTCGGGCATGCCCTTCACCTTCTGTGGCGTGGCGGACCGGTAATCCATATGCGCGGTAAAGGCGGCCGCACCCGTGGGGCGGGGCCGCGAATCCAGTTCCTGCGGCGCCATCGCGGCCGGAGCGGGCATATCGTTATATGCAAGGTTCGAGGGACGAGCGCGCGCGAACAGAAGTGACGCGATCAACGCAGTCCCCAGCTCGCCCGTCAGTTCGACGCCCACGAAAATCGCGTTTCTGCCCTGTTTCAGAATGCGCGTCTGTGCATCCATCTTTCCCGCCAGAGGCGCCGTAAAAGCGAATTGCGCGCTTTTGAGCGGCAATCCCTGCGCCAGATCGGCCCCTACCGCCCATGCCATGGCCGCCGACGCCCCGCCATAGGTGGTACGCCCCTGCGTCCAGTCGTCGGGCAAAGGCTGATCGCGAAAGCTACCCATGCGGCCATGTTCGAGTAGGTCGGCAAGCATCATCACCCTCATCCAGCCTTTCGTATTTTTCCGACCGGGCCTTCTTCATCCGCCGACAGACCATTGAGGCGCCGGGATATGGTTTTCGCTGCGGTCAGCAGGCTGGCGGACAGCGCGTCCGTATCCGTGCGGTGCAGCGCGCCGCCGATCGCGATCGTGACCAGAGCATGGCGGAACGTGCCGTCCGTTTCCCATACCGGCGTCGCCATCACGCTGGCCCCGGCGATATATTGGCCGTGATCGACGGCGAAGCCGAGCCGTCTGGTCTGCTCCACCTGTTCCAGCCATTGTTCGACCGTTGGCGCATTGTCCCACTGCAACGTCGCGAATCTGGCGAGCAGGTCGGCCTCCGCGAAATCGCCAAAGGCGGCGACGCATCGGCCGCTGGCGCTGATCAACGCGGGAAAGCGGCTACCGATATGGGTGCTCAGCTGCAATGTCGGGCCGGTCTGGGACAGCGCGACCACGACCATATGATCCAGCCCGGACGTCCGGACACCCAGCGCCGTCACGTCATAGGTCTGGCCCAGATCGTCCAGCAGAGGCTGGGCCATGTCGGTGAAGCGGTTCCGGCGCAGCCAGTGCCGCGCCAGCGTCAATATGCCGGCGTCCAGCGCATAGCGTTTGGTGTCCCGGTCGAACGACACCAACCCTTCGGCCACCAGCGTGCGCAACACATGCAGGCAGGTGCTGGGCACCAGCCCCAGTTCGCGCGCGACGGTATGAACGCCGCAGGGCAAATCGGCCTTTCCCAGAAAGCGCAGCACCGCCACCGCACGCGATATGGCGGGGGCCTTGCTGGCCTCCATCGCGCTGGCAAGGTCGCGGTCGGGCCGCGACCTTTGCTGGGATCGGGGCGGGTAAGACGCGCCGCCCGTCATCGCTGGAAAGGCGGGCGAAACGCCATGGTCATGCGACGGTCCCCGCACCTGACAATCGTTCCTGCCGCCCCACCATGCGATGGATCGCCAGATAGAAGAAAACCGCCACCATCAACAAAGCCGCATTGGATAAAAGCGCGGGGCGGATCGAATCGCTGCCCCCCACCGCGTCCGAAATCGCCCCCGTCCGGAAGGAGAGCAGCCCCCCGCCCCGCAATTCGGCGCTGCGCTTCGTCGTCGCCATGGGCGCCCCCCGTTCGCGCGGCGGCGTCAGCGACAGGATCAGCGCATAACCCGGCCCCAGGCTGAACCCGGCCATCAGTCCCAGTGCGCCAAGCCCCGCAAGCGCCACCGGCAAGGAAGGCGCCATGGTGAGCACGGCCCCCGCAATGGCCCCGCCGCAGGTGCCGATGGCGGGTACGATCGCAATCCTGCGCCGGTCGCCCTTCGCAAAAGCATCGGCCAGCGGCCCGGCTAGAACGCACCCCACCGTCATGCCCACGCCAAAGATGATGCCGATCCGCAAGGCCCCGCCGCTGATGCTGAGGTCATGGATGCGCACCAGAAAGGACGTCGTCCAGGTGACGAAGGAAAAGAAGACGCCGGTCGCCAGCGTAATTGCAGGGATGGCAAGGCACAGCGGCCTGTTCGCGCCGATATTGCGCAGCACCTCGCCCATCGTCGGCGCCTTCGCCACCTCCGGCTTCGGGGCGTCATCGGCCGTTTCAGACGCGCCCCTTGCGGGTTCACGCGTGGTCAGGAACAACAATATCGCCAGAATGATGCCCGGCCCCCCTGCGACCAGAAAAACCGCGCGCCAGTGAAAATGGGCCAGCAACCAGCCGCCGATTACGAACTGCAACAGCACGCCCACGCCGGAGCCGGCCAGAAACAGGCTGATTGCGGTATTGCGTCGGCTGGCGGGAAAGGCATCCGCAACGATCGACATGCTGGCGGGCGACACCGGCGCTTCGGCGGCCCCCACCCCCATGCGCGCGGCAAACAGCGCGGCATAGCTGGAGGATGCGGCGCAGGCCGCCGTCAATATGCTCCACATGGTGACGGTCGCGCTCAGCAGATTGCGCCGGTTCACCCGGTCGACCAGCCATCCCATGGGCAGGATCGCCAACGCATAGGTCGATGAATAGGCCATGCCGCTCAACAGGCCGATCTGCTTGTCGCTCAGGCCGAAATCGGCCTTCAGCGGTTCGGCGGTGACCGAAATCACCCCGCGATCGATCGTTCCCATCAGGGAAATCAGCATCAATATGCCCAGCAGATACCATTTCCCGGCACCCGGATCGGATGGAACGTCCACCGCATCTGGCAGGCGCATCGAAGCCATATCGGCGGATTTCACTGTCACCCTGTACCTCCTGCGATGGATGTCGGTGCGATATCCCGGCGGAACGGGCGCCTGTGCGATGACGGGCGCCTGCGCCGGATCATGACTGGCGGGCCATCCATTCCCTGATGTTGGACGATGTAAAGGTGGCCCCGTCGGCGAAGAGCGCGTCGAAACAGGCGTCCTGCTGATGATCGCTCATGCCCGTCATCAATGTGACGATGTCGCCGTCACCCGCCAGATAGCGGCTGGCGGGCTGTTCCGCATCGAAGGCTTCGAACACCACATCGGTCACCGCCTGAGGTGTGTAGGCCGTCGCCTCCAGGCTGTTCTTCGAGAATTTTCCATAGCCTTCATACAGATAGCCATAGCGTTGCTTATGTTCGTCGCTGAGCGATTCAAATTCCTGCCGGATGCCGTCGACCTGTTTTTGCACCATGTTGGTGCGAATGCCGCCAGCGGGCGTGATGATGCTGACCTTCACACCCTGACGCGCCGCTTCCCGGCGCATATTGTCGCACAGGGCCTCCTGCGCGAATTTCGACGCGCTATAGGCTGGCATGAACGCCATCGGGACACGCCCGGCAATCGTGCTGATCAGGATGATCCTGCCACCATTTTTCCGCAACACCGGCAAAGTCGCCTGATAGATGGCGACGGTGCCCACCGCGTTGATCTGCATCATGCGGGAAAATACCGACAGGGGGGTGGTTTCGACCGCCCCGAACCAGGCGACCCCGGCGCACACGATCACGCCGTTCAGGTCGGGCCGGGCGGCGGCCAGCGCGATCAGCTTTTCGCGCGCATCTTCGGGTTCTGCGAGATCGACGACATCGACCGGCACGCGCCCGTCGAACCGGGTGCGTACGATGTCAGCTTCCGCTTCGTTCAGCACCGTCGTGATGACCGGACGGCCACGCGCCAGCAATATGTCGATCACGACCGATCCGATGCCCCCCGCGCCACCGACCACCAGAACCGTCGACATGTGATACCTCCACCTAAATCATCACCCCGGTACGGCCGGGCCATATATTTCTGGCCCCTCCGGCATTCAGACACCGCTCGCCATTTTTGGCGCAATCTCCCTTTTCAGGGGCGGTGTCCTGCCTGACGCACCCTTTTTCGTTGCGACGCATCCATATCATGGCTCGGCGCATTACTAACATACTACTTGGTAGGTTTTTGCATGAAGCTTGTCAACTTCGTGCCGATATACCGGAAGATTGTGCGAAATTACGCGTCAATCTGTGCATGATTGTCATGCTTGTCGCGCATAGTTTTAGCGCGTTATTCCGGTCCGCATACATCATAGCGGAGAGGAACTGGCATGCGGACCATCGATACAATCTATATAGACGGGGCGTTCGTGACGCCGCACGGGACCGAATTGTTCGATCTGCACAATCCGACGACAGGCGCTGTCATCGGCCGTGTCAGGCTGGGCGATGAGCAGGATGCGCAGCGCGCCATCGCGGCCGCGAAACGTGCCCATATATCCTATCGCCGCACCGGCAAGGCCGAACGAATCGCGCTGTTGCACCGACTGCACGACGCGGTCGCGGCGCATGCGGATGCGCTGGTCGACACGATCGTGGAGGAATATGGCGCGCCCGCACCGCGTGCCGCCGCGACGCCCCGCTATGCCGCCGCCGTCTTTCTGGACGCGGCCCGCGCGCTGGAGGAATATGATTTTCATCGCGCCATCGGCACTGCGGACATCGTGATGCAGCCACTGGGCGTCGCAGGCCTGATCAGCCCGTGGAACGCCAATGCGGGGTTCATCTGCGCCAAGCTCGCATCGGCACTGGCGGCAGGCTGCACGGCGGTCATCAAACCCAGCGAAATGAGCGCGCTGCAGACACAGGCGGTGCTTCAGGCGCTGCATGAAGCCGATCTGCCGCCGGGCCTGTTCAACGTCGTCAATGGTCGCGGACCGGTCGTCGGCCGCGAAATCACCATGAGCAACGACGTCGCCAAGATTTCCTTCACCGGCTCCACTGCCGTGGGCAAGGAAATCGTCAAGGTCGGCGCGGATTCGATGAAGCGCGTCACGCTGGAACTGGGCGGCAAATCGCCCAGCATCATTCTGGACGACGCCGATTTCGAAAAGATCATGCCTGCGCTGCTGGATGTCGGTTTCATGAACAGTGGCCAGGCCTGCATGGCCGGCACCCGCATATTGGTGCACGAAAAGCAGCTGGACGCCTTTGCCCCCGTCCTGCGCGCCGCCGTCGAAGCGACGCAGGTCGGCGACCCGCGCGATCCCGCAACCAAGGTAGGCCCCATGGTCAGCCAGAAACAGTGGGACACCGTCCAGCGCTACATACAGGCGGGACTGGACGAAGGCGCCACATTGCTGGCGGGCGGTCCGGGCAAGCCGAAGGGGCTGGAAAGCGGCTTCTTCGTGAAGCCCACCGTCTTTACCGGCGTGGACAATCACATGACCATCGCACGGGAGGAGATTTTCGGCCCGGTCCTGTCGGTCATCACCTACAAGGATGAAGATGACGCGATCGCCATCGCCAACGACACGACCTATGGTCTTCAGGCCTATATCTTTTCGTCCGACATCGCCCGTGCGCAGCGCCTGTCGCACGATGTCGAGGCCGGTCGCGTGTTCATCAACGGCAATTATTTCGAGCCGATGGCGCCATTTGGCGGTTTCAAGCAATCGGGGATCGGCCGGGAGTTCGGCGTCTATGGTCTGGAGGCCTTTCTGGAGCCGAAAACCCTGATGGGCTGCAGATGAAGAGCCTGCGCGCCGGACCATTCGTCCGGCGCGCCTTGCCAGATCAGGACAGGTCGGCGATCAGGGCATGCGACATCTTCCACAAACGCTGCGCATTGTCGGGGTCCATGGCATATGGCGCATAGCCGCCGGTTGAAAAATCGCTGGTCCGCTTGTCCACCGGCGCAGATTCGTTGCAATTTTCGAAATAGCGCCCGCCGATATTCGCCAGCAGCGGCGATCCCGCCAGCAAGGTGGATGTCGCCGCGCCCTGTTGCGCCGTCTTGCGCAGTTCCACCGGCGTTCTGGTGCCGCCCGTATGCTTCTGCAAACCGCTGGGCACGGCGCCGGGGTGCAGCGCATTGGCGAACACGCCATATTCGGACCAGTTCTGCGTAACCCCGACCGACAGCAGGGCGGCGGCCGATTTGGACTGGCCATAAGCCACGACCGGATCATAGGGGACGAAATCGAAATGGATGTCGTCGAAGATGACGGGCGAAAAATGATGCCCGGTCGAACTGACCGACACGATCCGCGCACCATCGGCCGCGAACAGCGCACGGCGCAGGCAGGTGGCGAGCGCGAAGTGGCCGAAATAGTTGATGCCGAACTGAAGCTCCAGCCCCTGCGGCGTCTTTGCCAGTTCGGGGTAGGCCATGATGCCCGCATTGTTCACCAGAATGTGCAGCGGTCCCTGCCACTGTTCGGCAAATGCCCGGACGGAATCGAGGTCACCCAGATCCAGTCCGCGCGCGTCGATGGCATCGTTGCCCGTCGATGCGCGCAGTTCCGCGGCGACCGGTTCCCCGTCGAAGGACGGCAAACCCGCCAGGGTCACCGCCGCCCCCGCCCCCGCCAGCGCGCGGGCGATTTCCACGCCGATGCCGGACGCGCCGCCAGTCACGATCGCGCGCTTTCCGCTCAAATCGACATTGTCCAGAACCTCTGCCGCGGTCGATCGGAATCCAAATCCTGTCGTCAGTCGCGTCATGACACTCTCCCACTCTTATGGCTTCTTGCAACAGTCGTAAGTCGATGCGATTGTCTTGATAATCCCTGCAAATGTGCACAGCATCATGAGTGATTTCGCATGATCTCCACACCCGGCCTGACGGAACTCAATGCTTTCATGGCGGTGGCGTCACGCAAGGGTTTTCGGGCCGCGGCGATCGACCTCGGCCTGTCGGCTTCGGCGGTGAGCCATGCGGTGGCATCGCTGGAGGCCCGCCTTGGCGTGCGGCTTCTCAACCGCACCACCAGAAGCGTGTCGCTGACATCCGATGGAGAGCAGTTTCTGGCCAGGATCGCGCCCGCGATGCAGGAAATCACCCATGCCATGTCGGAAGCCAATGAACGGCGATCGACCCCGGCTGGGCTGATCCGCATCAGCACGTCGGAACGGGCGGGCGAACAGTTGCTGTCGTCGGTCGCGATCGAATTTCTGCGCCAATATCCCGATATGCAGATGGAAATCGTCGCCGAAGGGCGATTGGTCGACATCGTGGCCGAAGGGTTCGATGCCGGTGTCCGGTTGCGCGACATGGTGCCGCTCGACATGATCGCGGTCCCTTTCGGAAAGGCGCAACGGCATATCGTGGTGGCTGCGCCATCCTATCTGGTGGGGCGGCAAAAGCCCAAGATGCCGACCGACCTGAAAGATCATGTGTGCATCCGGTACCGGCTGCCGGGCGGGTCCACCTATGCATGGGAATTCCACCGACGCGGCGAAGCCATGCAGATCGACGTCCATGGTCCCCTGACCCTCAACAGCGATCGTCTGGTCCTGCGCGCCGCACTGGATGGTGCGGGGCTGGCCTATGTCAACGAATGGAGCGTCCGCAATGCGATAGCGGACGGGCGGCTGGTCCAGCTGCTGTCAGACTGGACCCTGCCCTATCCGGGCCTGTGCCTCTATTATCCCCGACACAGGCATATGGCGGCCGGGATGCGCGCCTTCGTCGCACTGGTGCGCGCCATCAATGCCGCCGATCCGGGCGCGGCGCCGTCCGCCGCGTCATCGGATGGCGAAACGGGCATGGCGCTATCCGACACCGTCCGCTGACGGGCAGCCGTCACGAAAAAGGGCGGCGCCGAAAAAGGGCCGCCCTCTTGGGAGTCTTCTGCGCAGCGATGCGATCAGTCGCCGGGCCGCATGAAGGCGACCAGACGCTTGATCTTGCCGCTGGCCCCGATGGTCACATGATCCACCACGGTCAGCGCAAAGCGGCGCTCCCCGCCCACCATTCGTTCGACCGCGATCGATACCAGGCAATCGTCCCCCGAACCGCCAAAGGCGACGGGAACGACCTTCACATCCATGGGAACGATCTTGTCGACGAAGAAGGCGGTGATTTCATCCGGCCCGCGCAGCCGCGTGGCGAGGCCGCCCAGATGCACCGCATCATCTTCGAACAGAGCGGGGATTTCGGACAGATCCTTGCTGTTGATCATGTCGAGATAGCGTTTCGCCATCCGGCATGCATGATGATCCGGCACGGTGGCCTCGACAGGCGCATCCACATAGATGTCGGCGCTGATGACGCCGCCATCGATTTCACCACCCGACACCGGGTAGTGAAGGATCGCGTCATCGACATGAAGCTGTTGCCCAACCTGTTCCAGCATTGATCCCATCCTTCCTTCGCCTTGTCATGATTGTTGTCATGGTCGTTCAGCGCAAGGCCGGGCAATGGCCCCGCCCGCATCATCGTCAGCCGCCCCAGTTCATGCCGATCGTTATGCCATAGGTCCGGGGCGCACCGGGCGAACCGGCGGCGCGGCGGGTGCCGATGGCGATATGATTATAATATTTTTCGTTCGCGAGATTCTTGCCCCAGAATTTCACGTTCCAGCGGCCGTTGGAACTCGTCCACCCGGCAGACGCGTTGATCAGGTCGTAACCCGACTGACGGAAACTGTCGAAATAGCCAAGAAAGCTGCTTTGCTTATAATAATTCACGGACAGGTTGAAATCGCCGACCTGCGTGGGAATGTCATAAAGGGCGCTGGCATTGAACGTCCATTTCGGCGCATAGACGAAATCGCTGCCCGATGCGTCCACCCGGTTGATGATGACGCCACCGTTTGGATTGACGACGCCCACCGGCGCATTTTTGAAATCCTTATATTCGGTGTCGAGATATTCCCCGCCCAATCGCAGCGTCAGGTTCTGGAGCGGCACCGCCTCAATATCGACATCCACGCCCTTCACCTGCCCCGCCGCCGCGTTCAGCAGGACGAGCGAGGCGCCACCACCCGGATTGAGGATGGTCAGCTGAATATCCTTGATGTCGTAATAAAAGGCGGATGCGTTGAACCGCACCTGATTGTCGAACAGCTGGCTTTTGAAACCCAGTTCATAGGCGTCCAGCGTCGTCGGGCTGACCGCCGGATCGGTCGGCGCGGTAGAGCTGTAGACGCCGCTCTTGAAACCGCGATTATAGGAAGCATAGGCCATCAGCGTCGGCGTGAATTCATGGTCGATCGACAGCCGCCATGTCGGCTTGCTGAACGATTGCGACTTGTCCACCTGAGACCGCGGCACCGGCCCGGCATTGTTCAGCGTCTGCCCGTCGATATGCTGTTTGTCATAGGTATAGCGCGCGCCTGCCGTAACCCGCGTGCTATCGCCCAGCGGGATCGTCAATTCACCGAAACCTGCCAGTGACTTGGTGGTCGGATGCACGTCGACGATCTGGAAGGAATCATATCGATTGGGACCGAACAGCGACCCGATATACTGAAATTCGGCATCATAATCGGCGTTGAGATAATAGAGGCCCAATATCCACTTCACCTTGCTGCTGTCGGATGACAGCAGTTGCAGTTCCTGGCTGAACTGGCGCAGCTTCGTCGGCGTGAAGGCGTTGAACAGGGGCGCTTCGACCGAATCCTGATCGCCCGAAGAGTTCACGTCCGGCCGACGATAGGCGGTGATGCTTTTGACGTTGGCCCAACCGAAATCATGGTCGATCGTGCCGCTGATCCCCCACGCCTTATATTTCGCGGTCTGCGGATAATAGTCGCTTCTGACGTCCCAGAAGCCGCCGACCGGGCCGACGTCATTGGGGATGACATTCGCCGCAGCGCGCGTGCCGGGCAGCAACCGCCTGGCCGTGCCGAGCGCATTTTCACCATCGCTATAATCCATGGCGATCGTAATGTCCGTGCTGTCGCCCGGCGTTACCAGCAGCTTGCTTCGGATCGCGAATTCCTTGCTCAGGAACGTGGGTTTCCCCGCCGCCGGATTGACCTGGCCGGGCGCCGCGACGACCCGGCCATAGCCGTCATATTGGTGCCGCCAGAAAACGGAGACGTCGGCCGCGATGGCATCGGTCAGGCCGGTCGTGGCATATAGGCCGGCTTCGGCCGTATCATAATTGCCATATCCGGCCGTCGCCTTGATTTCGGGCGTATGGCTGGGCTGTTTGGTGATGATGTTGATGACACCGCCCACGGCATTGCGGCCGAACAGCGTGCCCTGCGGCCCTTTCAGCACCTCCACCCGCTCGATATTGCTGAGCGAGAAAATGGAGCTGCTGGCCGACACCAGATAGACCCCGTCGACATAGGTGGCGATCGGCGATTCCTGCCCGGCGGAGCCTGCTTCGGTGCCGATGCCGCGCAGGGTCGGCGTCATGGAATAACCACCATGATGCATGACCAGCCCCGGCGTGGCGAATTGCAGGTCGGTCGTATCCTTGATGCCCAGCGCATCCGCCGTCACCGCCGATATGGCGGACACGGTGATCGGCACCTTTTGAAGACTTTCGGACCGCTTCTGCGCGGTGACGATGATGTCTTCGATGCCGCGCTGGTCTGCCGTCGCCTGTGCATGGGCGAACGACGCACCGAACATGCCCGTCGCTAGGGCAAGCGTGGAAACCGCGATTCTGGACGCTACTGACATATCCCCTCCCTCATTTATCTTTACGATGCGATGTGTCGCTCGTGGCGCTTCGGCCAAGACTATCGGGTAGGCCAATTTACATACTACTGCGTAGGTTTGACTGTCAAGCGGTGCGCGCAATCGAAAAATTGCAAAGGATTGGGATGGTCGACAAGGCCCGATTTCACGGCCTTTCACGCTGCGCGTGGAGGGGGATAATGATGTGCGGGGTCAGATAAATTTTGATCGTGACGCACAAATGCAGGCGCGATGATTCGCGCCGCGTGCCTCAGGCGGGACCACCGGTCCCCGTTTCACGTCGACGAAGCAGGCAGAGCCAGCCGATCAGCGCCGTCAGAAATCCTGCCGCCGCCCCCATGGCGACGGCATATCGCGGCCCCACTTCATTGGCGATCCACCCGGCCATCGGCGCACCCAGCGGCTGCCCGCCCAGCGCAACGGTGATCAGGACCGACATCACCCGCCCCCGCATGCGCGGTTCGGTAGCCAGTTGGACACGGCTGGTCACCGATGTGGTCACCGTCTGCGACGCAATGCCCACGAACATGAGCGCCAGCCCGAACAGCAGATGATCGGGCATGATCGCAGCGACCGCATAGCTGCCCCCGAACAGCAGGGCGCCACCGATGATCCGGCGAATTTCCGGCTGCGCCTGGCGCGCCGCCACGATCGCCCCGGTGAAAGAACCGACCGCCATCGCTGAGGTCAGCAGGCCGAAACCGCTGGCGTCCAGATGATATACGGACGCGGCCATGGTCGATATGAAGATGGGGAAATTCAGGCCAAACGTGCCAAAGACGAAGAGCATCCCCAGCAATATCATGATTTCCCGCCGTTCGCGGATATAGGCTATCCCTTCCGCGAAACCGCCCGACGCGCCCGCAGGGTGCAGTGGCGCGCGCAGGTCCGCCGTCCGCATCAGCAGCAGCGACAACAGCACCGCACCATAGGACGCGGCGTTGATCGCAAAGACCCAGCCGGACCCGACGGCCGCGATCAGTACGCCCGCCAGCGCCGGGCCGATCAGGCGTGAACCGTTCATCACCGTTGCGTTCAATGCTATGGCATTGGCGACGTCGGCTTCACCCACCATGTCGGATACGAAGGCCTGCCGCACCGGCGCATCGAATGCCGTCGCGCATCCCAGCCCCAGCGCGAAAGCATAGACATGCCATACCCTGACCCATCCGCCGATCGTCAGCAGCGCCAGCCCGACAGCAAGCAGGCCGATGACAGCCTGCGTCAGGAACAGCAGTTTCTTGCGGTCGGCCCGATCCGCAGCAGCCCCGGTCCAGGGCAGGAGCAGAACCTGCGGCCCGAACTGGCAGGCGGTCACTATCCCCACCGCCGTCGCATCGTGCCGGGTCAGTTCGACGAGGATCAGCCAGTCCTGCGCGACTCGCTGCATCCATGCGCCCAGATTGGAAATCAGCGAACCGATGGACCAGAGGCGATAGTTGCGATTGGCCAGCGCCCGAAACGCACCCCCGGCGTCAGCACCCATGGTCGCCACCATGGGCGCACCGGCCCGACGCCATCATCCACGGTCGATCGCTTGTGTCGGGGCGGCGGTTCATGACGGCGACGCCCTCAGGATTCCGCCAGTCGCCGCAGCAGCGGGATGGCTTTCGCCAGATCCGCCTGCTCGTCGCGCGACAATTTCCGTTGCATCACGCCCATCAGCCAGTCCTGCCGGGCCAGCCGCCCCGCCATCACCAATTCGCGGCTCTTGTCCGTCACGCTGATGCGTGATTGCCGCCCATCCCGCGGATCGGATGTCCGCGTGACGAACCCCGCCGTTTCCAGCGCCGTGACGATCGCGCCCATCGATTGGGGACGCATCCCTTCGACACGGGCCAGCGCGCTGATCGTCAGGGGGCCGTCGCGTTCCAGCCGCATCCACGCGGCCGCCTGCGACGGGGTCAGGTCGCCCAGTTGCGCCTCTTCGCGCATGCGACGACGCAATCGGCTGACCAGCGCCCGCACCTCCCCTGCCATCGTGCGGCAATCGGCGTCGGCCAACATGTCTGTCGATTCGGTCATGGCGCTTCATGCCATAATGAAGTTTATCTACAAAGTTAAACTTCATATCTTCCCGTTTCGGTCTCGCATCGATCGCTCACCCCTGTTGACGAATAAAAAATACTCAGTAGTATTTTATCCGACAAGATATTGCGCATGGAGAGAAGATATGAGCGACCTGATGCGCCCTGAAACCGGCATCGCCGTCGCACGGCGACCGCTGATCCCACCCCTGCCCGCGCACCGCATTGCAGCCGAGCGCGGCGATCATCCCCAGAACAGAGAAGAACGCGTCATGAGCGACACTGGCCTATCGTCGATCGATGATATTATCGAAGATGCCAAGAACGGCCTGCCCTATATCCTGGTCGATGCCGACGATCGCGAAAACGAAGGGGACATCATCATCCCCGCCCAGTTTGCGACGCCGCGCCAGATCAATTTCATGGCGAAGCATGCGCGTGGCCTCATCTGTCTGGCGATGACGCAGGCGCGCGCGGAACAGCTGAACCTGCCGCCGATGACCGTCAATAATCAGTCCGGCCATGGCACCGCCTTCACCATTTCGATCGAAGCGAAGGAAGGCGTCACGACCGGCATTTCGGCGCATGATCGCGCCCACACCATTGCGGTCGCCATCGATTCGGAAAAGGCGGCAGGCGACATCGTGTCGCCCGGCCATGTGTTCCCGCTGACCGCGCGCGATGGCGGGGTGCTGGTGCGCGCCGGCCATACGGAGGCCGCAGTCGATATTTCGCGCCTGGCGGGGCTGACGCCCGCGGGCGTGATATGCGAAGTGATGAACGATGACGGCACGATGGCGCGCCTGCCGGAACTGCTGATCTTCGCAAGGGAGCATGGCATCAGGGTCGGCACCATCGCGGACCTCATCGCCTATCGCCGCCGATCGGAAAAGCTGATCCGCCGCGTGGCAAGCGCGCCTTTCCAGAACCACTATGGCAAGGATCTGACCATCCATGTCTATCGCAATCTGGTGGATGGCGGCGAACATGTGGCGCTGTGCAAGGGTGATATAGAAGGCCATGTGAACACCCTCGTGCGGGTGCATCAGGTCGACATCACCGCCGATCTTCTGGGCTGGTCGCAGGCGCACCCTGATTATGTGCCGCGCGCGCTGGAAAAGATTTCCGCGCATGACGGCCCCGCCGTTGCGGTATTCGTCCGCGACCCCAGCCCGGATTCTATTTCCCGGCGCGTCCATGGCGGCCGCAAGGAATATGCCCACACCCATGCGACGCGGGATTATGGCATCGGCGCGCAGATCCTGCTGGATCTGGGCGTGCGGACCATGACGCTGCTGACGTCGAGCACGGCGAAACTCGCCGCACTCGAAGGGTTCGGCCTGTCCGTCGTCGGACGCATTCCGATGCGGGACTAAATGGTCCCGCCTTCCTTTCCTATAATGGCGACACCCTGCCATAGGCGCCCTTGTAGAAGAGCAGCGGCGCGCCGGGATGATGCACGTCGATCCCTTCGACCTGCCCGACCGCGATATAATGATCGCCCGCCTCATAGACGGCATAAAGGGCGCAATCGATCCAGGCCAGCGCACCGTCCAGCACCGGCATGCCCCGCGCCGACAGATGATAGGCGACATGGTCGAACTTGTCGGGCGATCTGGACGCCAGCGTGCGGCACAATTCTTCCTGATGATCGGCCAGCACATTGACGCAAAAACCGCCTGCGCTTTCGATCTTGGGCCAGCTGGTCGATCCCTTGTCGGGCAGGAACGCGACCAGTAGCGGATCGAGCGAAACCGATGTGAAAGACCCCACGATCATCGCCGCAGGCGTCCCGTCGGGCTGCATCGTGGTGATGGCGCATACGCCCGTTGGGTAATGGCCCAATATCTGCCGGAACCGGGCGCTCTCGGTGATCGCGTTCATCATGTCTCTCCATCCGGCGATGCACCCATGCGCATCGCCGCCTGCCTATCGTTCCGCAAGGATCATCGGCCTTTTGGCCGTCAGGCGGCCCTGACCGCGTCGGCTGCCTTGATCGCCTTGCTCTGCTGGCCATCGATGCCGACGACGGATGTGCCGCCTATCACGGCGCGCTTCATGACGCGCAGCTGCGTACCGAAATCGGTGATCGCCCGATGTTGCGTCGCGCGATTGTCCCATATCACGATGTCGCCCGGCTCCCACCGCCACCGCACCGTATTTTCAGGCACCGTGATATGATCCTGAATGATCGACATCAGGTGGCGCGAATCCGATCCGTTCATCCCGTAAAAGCGCTGCATGTAAAATCCGGCGACCAGCGTCCGTTCGCCCGATTCCGGGTGAATGCGCACCACCGGATGCTGCGATTCCACCACATTGGGCCGATGGGATTTCTGCCATTTTTCGTCGGCAGCATCGACTTCCTTGCCGAACACCTGCGCATAATCGAAACTGTTATTGTGGATGCCCCACAAGCCGTCGACCAGCGCCTTCAGCGGGGCGGGCAGGTTGGCATAGGCAGCCGCCGTATTGGCCCATAAAGTATCGCCACCCGCGACCGGACTGACCACCGACCGCAGCATCGTCATGTCCGGCGGCGCGACGGCATAGGTCTGATCGGTGTGCCAGATATTGGCGGCATAGCCGTCGGACGAATTGAGTTCGATCAACCCGCGCGATTTGGACGCCGTGTCGGACCGGCCCAGCCGCTTGGCAAAGGCTTCATGCCCCTGATCATCCATCTGCTGCTTGCGAAAGAAGACGACCTTGTGGCGCACAATCGCCGCGCGGATATGATCCAGCGTGGCGTCATCGGCATCCTGCACGGCCACGCCGCGAATTTCCGCGCCCAATGTGCCGCCCACGGGCGCGACGTCCAGCGGGTTCGCCGGGTCGGGCATGTTGAGGTAGGTTGCGACTGTGTCCGACATGCGTCTCTCCTGCATGAATGTTGAGGGCGCCTGTGCGCCCGCCTGTCACAGATGCGGGGCCTTCTTGCTGCCCGCGAACATGGTGGCGGGCAGCAACTCCCGCAATTTCTCGACCGTCCAGGGGCCGTCCTTTTCATAATCGCGCAGCAGGATGACGGATTCGTCGGGATGGGCGAAGCGGGATACTTTCCCACCCCCGCTGCGCACCACGCATCCGTTGATTTCATCCGCCTCCGGGCTGAGCAGGAACAGCAGCATCCCCGTGGAATAGCTGGCGTCGGGATAGACCGGCGTCTTGTTATAGCGTTCGGGGCTTATCTGCCCCTTTTCATAACGCTTCTTCTTACGCTCCAGTCCGGGTTCGACCCCGCGTGTATAGCCAAAGGGCGCGATCGCATTGACGTTGATGCCATCGGGCCGCAGGTCGAACGCCAGCGCCCATGTCATGGTGGTCACCCCGCCCTTTGCCGCGGCATAGCCGATCAGCCCGCATGGCAGGTTCCACGCATTGGACGTCGTATTGATGATCCGCCCATATTTCTGCGCGCGCATGTGCGGCACGACATGCTTGCACATGTAAAAGGAGCCGGACAGGTGGACGGCGATCACCTTGTCCCATTCTTCGGCGGTATATTCGTCCAGCGTATCATAGCTGAGGATGCCGGCATTATTCACCAATATATCGACGCGACCATAGGTGTCGACCGCCTGCTGCACGATCCGCCCCGCCGCGTCATATTGTGCGACGCTGTCATAATTGGCGATGGCCTGCCCGCCACGGTCCAATATTTCCTGCACGACCTCATCCGCCGGGACCGTGGATGTCCCCAGCCCTTCCAGATCGGTGCCCAGATCATTGACGACGACGCGCGCGCCCGCATCCGCCAGCGCAATGGCTTCGGCCCGCCCAAGGCCGCGTCCCGCCCCCGTCACAATCGCGACCTTGCCTTCCAGGAATTTTTCCATGCGGACACCTCTCAAAAAAATACCGATCGCCTTTTTCCGGGCGGTCCGGCACGCTGTTCTTCTTTGCCGCGATGGGCGGACCAGTCGTTTGGGGGACGGGCACGATCATCCCTGAACCCCGGATCATAAATAATACTACTGCGTAGGTTTTTTCAAGACCTAGATCGCCCGATCACGACATGCCCTTAGCCGTAAGTTCGCCCAGCGCGCATTCGGGATGGGCGCCCGCGTCGCGATAGGGCTTTGCCAATATCTGTCCGCAGGCCCGGCATGTCGGCAGGGGACCAAGAAGGTCGTTTTCGATCAGATATTTATCTCGCGCCTTCAACTGTTCACCCATGGTCGCGCCGATGGTGGCGGCGATCGGCAGCACGACCCCGCGCAGCCCGGCGGCGAGCGCGGCGGTCTTCACATCCTTGGAAAATATCTCGTAAATCGCATCGGTGCCTCCCAGATGATGATGCTGGCGCGACCGGTCATGACGACCCCAGGTGCGGATATTACGAGAATCGCCCGCACTGACCGTGACGAATTCCGTCACCGAATCCTCTGTAATTCCATAGGCCCGCGCCAGCTGCATCGCCTCCAGGATCAGCATGTTGCCACCCAGACTGAGCAGATTGTTGACCAGCTTGCCCGCGCTGCCCGCGCCGACCGGACCAAGGTGGAACAATTCGCTGCCAAAGGCTTCGAACAAAGGCCAGCATCGTTCCACCGCCGCCGTGTCGCCGCCGATCATGATCGACAGCAGGCCCCGCACAGCCTTTTCATCCCCGCCCGATACCGGCGCGTCGATCAGGGCTATGCCCGCATCCTGCACTTTCCGAGTCAGCGCCATGACCGTCGTCGGCAGGATGGTGCTGCTCACGATGATGCTGTGCAGGCGTCCGGGATGCCGCAGCAGTTCCTCCACGACGGTCGTCACCTGCCGGTCGTCCACCACGACGATGATGGCGACATCGCAACTGTCGGTCAGCTCGACCAGCGACGCGGCGCCCCTTGCACCCTGCGCGACCAGCGCGTCCACCGCGTCCTTGCGCAGGTCGGCGACCATTACCGGGACGCTGCGCAACAGGCATTGGGCAATCGCCCCGCCCATATCGCCGACCCCGATCATGCCGACCATGCCGTCGGAAGACGACGGAGGGGCATTCATGATCTGGTCGATCCGTTCATCAGCCATCGTCTCACCCTTTCAGAAAATGCACGGCCTTCGCTGGCATCATGCGTCACGCGCAACGGACGCCGCAGCGTTGAAAAAGCCGAGGTCGAACCGGTCCAGCGGCGTTGGCGCGGGTTTGAAATGCCGGGCATTGCGGGAATCGCCGCGTCCCCATTCCATATTCGCGTAACGGCTGGCGATCAGCCATCGCGCGCCCGATTTTTCGAAATGGTCGATATAGACGCCCGACGCGTCGACGCCGTCCTCGCTCAACACCAGAATATAAGTTACGGCGCGCGCATGACTGTCATCGACAACCCGGATGATCGGATCGCCCAGCAGATGTCGCTGGAACTTCGCGTCGGAATCGAACGCCCCGCGCTTCTTTGCCCCTTCCGTCATGCCCGCGATGATGGCGTCGCGTCCTTCATAACGCACCCTGTCGCCGAACATGATGATGCCGTCGGGCATGAAGACATCGGCCAGTTCGCCATAACGCCCCCGGTCGGTCGCCGACACATAGCGGCCGATGGTGTCGCGCACGGCTTCGCGCGCCAGCAATTCCTCGATCGTCATTCCCCATCCTTCCGCATGGATCGCCCCGCCATCGGCTTTAGGTCAGCGCCCGTTCGCTCAGGCCCAGTCCGCGCCCGATGATTTCCCGCATGATTTCGGATGTACCGGCAAAGATGCGACTGATCCGCGCATCGGTATACATGCGGCATATCCGATATTCCTCCATGTACCCGGCACCGCCATGCAACTGGACGCATTCATCGATCACCCGCCCCTCCAACTCGCTCGCCAGCAATTTGGCGGCGGACGCATCCTCGGCGGTCAGTTCGCCGCTATTGTGCAGCAGGACGCACTGATCGACATAAGTCTGGATCGCATCGATTTCGGCCCGCATCTGCGCCATCTTGAACCGGCTGGCCTGAAAAGCGCCGATGGGTTTGCCGAATGCCTTGCGTTCCTTCACATAATCCAGCGTGATGTCGAACGCGGCCTGCGCCGTCGCCATGAAGCTGACCGCGCCGACCAGCCGTTCCTGCGCCAGGAACAGGGACAGATAGGAAAAACCCTTCCCCACTTCCCCCAGCAGATTATGTTTGGGCACCCGCACGTCGTTGAAGAAAAGCTCGGCGGTGTCCTGCGCCTTCAGACCCATCTTCGCCAGCTTTCGGCCGCGTTCGAACCCTTCCATGCCCCGTTCGACCAGAAACAGGCTCAACCCATCCTTGCTGGCGTCGGTGCGCGCGACGACCACCAGCAGATCCGACAATATGCCGTTCGAAATATAGGTTTTCGATCCGTTCAGCAGCCAATGGTCGCCTTTATCTTCCGCCGTGGTGCGGATGCTGCGCAGGTCGCTGCCGGTCGATGGTTCGGTCATGGCCACGGCCAATATCGTTTCGCCGCTCACCACGCCGGGCAGGAAACGATCCTTCTGCTCGTCCGTGCACAGCGCGACCAGATAGGGACCGACCAGATTGCTGTGCAGGTTGACGTAGAATCCGATTTCCCCGTGCCGGATATTTTCTTCGATGATGATCTGATCGAAACGGAAATCATGGATGCCCGCGCCGCCATATTTCTCTTCGGCGTAGACGCATAACAGCCCCTGCGCACCTGCCTTGCGATATATGTCGCGGTCGACCATCCCCTGTTCGCGCCATCGTTCGGCATGGGGGGCCACCTCCGCCTGCATGAAGCGGGCGACGCTTTCGCGAAACTGGTCATGTTCGGCATCGAAAATCAGTCGGCGCATATCGTCCTCCCGCTATTGTCCGTTGATCCGCCGATGTTCACGCGCGCGACCATGGCCACAGCTGATCGTCAGGGATGACGATGGTCGTCACATGCATCACGCCCGATGCGAAATTGCGATGCCCCTCGCCGGTAATATCTTCGGTCAGACAGACGTCGCCGGGGCGGAAGGCTTCGCGCCGCCCATCGCCGCCGACCTCCAGATCCAGCTGGCCCGCCAGAATGATCCCCATCTGGTTCACCACATTGGGATGGAAATCGACGAAGCCGTCCACCCATGTCAGCATGCGGAAACCGGTTACGCGGCGCGGCGCGCTCCATTGTCCGACCGGATGACCGAAAATCTCCGGAAATTCGGTGAAGAACGCCTTTTCCCGATCCCCGGTATAGATGCGCTTGAAATTAGGCGCATGGTCGCCGCGCGGATTGATCGTCCCTGAATCCAGCACCTTGGCATCGTCCCCCGGCCAGTCGGACGGCACGCCCAGCTGCACGATCCGCCCTTCGTTGCGCGCGTCGATGACGATCTGCGGCGCGGCATTCCCGTCCACCAGCATCACGTCCCCCGGCTCCAGCGTCAGCGCCAGCGGCGTGTCCGGCATCAGGATCAGGTCGCCGCCGATGATGAAGTGCAGCAGCGATCCGGGCTGGGTCGCCAGTTCCGTAAAGCGCCCGTCGGCCAGCGTGATCGAACGCAGATGGTCGGCCGGGTTGGGACCATAATTGTTGCTGATCGGCTCCTCGCCCCGCGCCTGACGACGATATCCTTCGACGTCGCCGACACCGGTCCGCCGCTCGCAGGGCAGGGGCAGCTCCGCAATGGCGATCCGACCATCGGACTGCGCGGTGACATGTATCGCCTTCATATCCGTTCCTCTCCATATCCGCGCGTCCCGTCGGGGACGTCGCCTTCATGATCGGGCGGTCGCGTATCGCGCCCCGCCGGACCCGTCGTTCGTCAGGCCTTGAAGGGCCAGAGATGTTCGTCCGCCACTACGATCTGGACGGAATGGGACAGCCCATGCTTGATATTGCGGTGACCTATGCCGGTCTTGTCCTGCGACAGGCACATTTCGCCGGGGTGAAAGATTTCCTTGCGCCCATCCCCGCTCACTTCCAGCTCCAGCGCGCCCGACAGCACCAGGCCGATCTGATTGACGACGCCGGGGTGGAAATCGAGTTTCCCGTCGGCGGGGAAGCAGGACATCCGAAATCCCTCGATCGGCCGGGGCGCCGTCCAGCGGTCCAGATCGGACGGCAGGATTTCGGGGAACTCCGCGAAATAGGCCCTGCCGTCGTCCGCGCCATACATGCGCATGCATTTATAATCGCCACCGTCCGCGCGGGGGATGACCGACCCGGCCTCCTGCAACTCTGCCAGCGGGCCGGGCCAGCCCGGTTCGACATCGATCTGGAGCAGCCTTACGCCGCCCTGCGCATATATGATGATGCCGCCGACGCTATCGTCCTGCGTCAGGAAGATGTCGCCCGGTTCCAGCGCGACCGGCTCGATCCCGCCGCCAGCCAGCGTCGCCCGTCCCGACAGGATGAAATGCAATAACGGTCCGGCCTGCGTGGCCAGCCCGCCGAACGGGCCGTCGGACAGGGATATGGTGCGCAACAGGGTCGATGGCTGGGGGCCGAAATTGGCGATCGGTTCCTCCCCGCTCGCCTGCCGTCGATAATGATCGACACTTTCATGCTTCTGTCGACGGCGCACGGGCAAAGGCAGCGGCGCATGCCGCATCTGGCCATCCGGTCCGATCATAAACTGTATCGCCTTCATGACCGCCCCCTACCAGGCATGCTGCAACAGGGTCCGCACGCCGGCAATGCCGTCGATGGGCCGTGGATTATGCTTCACCCCGACGTCATGGATCGCCGCCTGCGCGATCCTGTCGATGTCTGCGCGATCGATCCCGGCGTCACGCAACCGCGTCGGCAGGTTGAGATAGGCCACCAGTTCGCCGACGATGTCGCCCAACGCTTCGCCCGAACGGCCAAGGCTTGCCGCGATCACCGCCTGCCGGTCCGCATTGACGGGCGCGTTGTAACGCAGGACATGGGGCAACATGATGCAACTGGTATCGCCGTGCAGCATGCCGCCCGTCCCGCCCAGCGCATGGCCCAGACCATGGCTGGCCCCGGTCTTGACGCCCATGGCGCTGCCCATCAAGATCGATAGCCAGGCGCCTTCCTGACAATCCAGCCGTGCCTGCATATCCTGGGGATTATCGAACACCGCCCGCATCCCCATCATCAGCAGCCGCGCGGCATGCAGCGAACAGGCTTCGGACAGCGGCGTCGGGTTGATCGAACACCATGACTCGATCGCATGGTCCACCGCCCGCATCCCGCTGGAAAAAAACAGCCGACCGGGCGTCCGGCTGGTCATCGCCGGATCAAGGATCACGATGTCCGGCGACAATTGGGGATAGACATAAACTTTCTTGATCGGGCCGCGCTCGTCCGTCACGCCCACGCCAGACGTAAATTCACCGGCCGACAATGTGGTCGGAATGGCAATGAACGGCAGGGTCGGCGCCACGGTCGGGTCCGGCCCTTCATCGACGGCAACTCCATCGGCCTTTCGCACGCGGGCGCGAAAACGGTCCATGCCATCGGCATCCCTGACGCCGTTGGCCAGGCATAGGCGCGCCGCCTTCACCGTATCATGAACCGAACTGCCCCCGATGGTGACGACGCCATCGACCGTCGCCAGCTGTTCCGCGACGCGGATGACGCTGCGCCGTGGGGTATGGGCATCGACGCCGGAAATCATCATGTCGAACCGGTCGCCCAGCCTTTGGGCTACGGCGTGGGCCAGCCCCCCCTCGCCTGCCAAACTCCGGGTCGTGACCACCGCGATGCGCTTCATCGACAGGCGCGCCACCGCTTCGGGCAGGGCATCCGTCATGGGAAGCCCGAAAGCCACGCTCTGTCGGCCCTGCGGCGTAACCCAGCCGGAACGCAATGCGACCTCTTCAACCATCCTCACCCTATTCTGGCCTCATTCTGTCGGCGCGGGGTATGCCCGTGCCGCGATGGCCATATTTTTGCGCCGATCCGGCGAAAAACAAGCCGATCTTCATGTTGAAATAAACATACTACGTGGTAGGATTATTGCTGGAAAAGGCCGCTGTCAATCGGTTCTTCGCATGAGCGGTCGGGTCCGTTTCACTGCGCGGCGCTTGACATTCGATGAAGCAATGATAACTACCTACTGAGTAGTATGTTTCCAGAAAAGCAGGTGGGAGGTCGATCAAGATGCATACCGGGCTCGGTTTTTTCTTTCAGGGGCTGGACGATGCCGTATCCGACACTGACGTCTGGACCACGCAGCTCAAGATCGCCGACCGGGCGGAGGCGGCAGGGTTCGAATCGCTCTGGACTCCCGAACATCATTTCACCCGTTATCATATGATGCCCAACCCGCTTCAGTTCCTGACATGGGCGGCGGGGCGGACACAGCGGGCGCTGCTCGGCACGATGGTCATGATCCTGCCCTGGCACGACCCCATTCGCGTGGCGGAAGAGGTTGCCGTGCTCGACATCATTTCCGGTGGCCGGGCGATATTGGGTCTGGGGCGCGGCCTGGGGAAGGTGGAGTTTGACGGTTTCAACCTCAACATGGGTGAATCCCGTCAACGCTTCGTCGAATATGCGACGGCCCTGTCCGACAGTCTGGAAACCGGCATCATCAAAAGCGATGGCGGCCTTTACAAGCAACAGCCGGTCGCGGTCCGCCCGCTACAAAAAATGTCTTTCCGGGGGCGCACCTATGCGTCGGCCGTGTCGCCCGAATCCGCGCGGATCATGGCCAAGTTCGGTTACGGCCTGCTGCTGATCGCGCAAAAGCCGTGGGACACGGTCATTGCCGAAACGAAAACCTACAGCGCGCTGTTTGAGGAAATCAACGGCTACCCCGCGCCGCGCCCCCTGCTCGTCAACCTGTCGACGGTCGATACCGACGCCGGTTACGCGCAGTCGCTGCATGACGAATATACCATGGCCTATGCGCGATCGACGGTGGACCATTATGAATTCGTCAATCCGCAGATGGAAAGCATCGAAGGCTATGAATATTATGGGGGCCTGCGCCGCAACATCGTCAAACATGGCGTCCCGGCCTTCAACGGCTTCCTTGCGGGTCTCCAGATCGGCGGCACGCCCGATCGCTTTGTCGAGGATCTGACCGAACGGGTGCGGGCGCTCGATTGCGGCGGCGTCATCCACATGCTCAATATGGGCGGCATGCCGCCAGCGGTTGCGGAACGCAATTTCAATATGTTCTCCGAACATGTGATGCCGAAACTCAAGGCCATCGACACGTTCCGGCAAATTCCATCGCCAGCGCTCGACGCCGCGTTCAACCGCAATTTTTCGATGGTGGTCTGACCCGATGGTCGTCGCAGAGGCGTCGTTCGACACCGACCGGATCGCCATCCGCCGGGATGGGTCCATCGCGATCATCGAATGGCGATCGCCACCGGTCAACGCGCTGTCGGCATCATTCTGCGCATCCCTGCTCGGCGTGCTGTACGATCTGCGATCGGATCGGCCCGGCGCCCTCATCCTCGCATCCGGCATCGGCCATTTCAGCGCGGGCAAGGATCTGACGGAGGGTGACGATGCCCCGCCATCCACCTCTCTTGTGGATGTGCAGGCCGCCATCGAACGCAGCCCCTTTCCGGTCATCGCCGCTATCGACGGCGCAGCGATGGGCGCCGGGCTGGATCTGGCCCTGACCGCCCATTATCGTATCGCCGCCCCCGCCGCCCGCATGGCGCTGCCCGAAATCAGGCTGGGGCTGGCCGGTGGAGCCCAGCGGTTAATGCGCGCCGTCGGGCTGGAAAAGGCCATGGACATGGCCCTTACCGGCCGCACGGTGGAACCGACAGAAGCGCTGTCAATCGGTCTGATCGACCGGCTGAGCGACGCCGATCTGATCACCGGCGCCATCGCCTTTGCCCGCGACATATTGGCCGAAGCCATGCCGCTGCGCCGCCTGCGCGACGAAAGCGATCTGCTGCCCGTCCCGGCAGAGGCGCGGGAGATGCTGGCAGCCTATCGCCATAAAAATGCCGCGCGCTTCCGGGGTCAGATCGCACCGGACCATATCCTTCGCGCGCTGGAGGCTGGCATCACCCTTCCCTTCGACGAAGCGGTTCGGGAGGAATATCGCCTCTGTCAGCAATTGTTGAACAGCCCACAGGCAAAGGCGCAAATCTACGGCTTCATGGCGGAACGCAAAGCCGCGTCCGTCCCCGACGTCCCCGCCGGCACGATCGGCAGGCAGATCGACCGCGTCGGCATCATCGGGGCAGGCACGATGGGCGGCGGCATCGCCATGGCCTTTGCCAATGCGGGCTATCGGGTCGTCATGATCGACCGGGCGCAGGATGCGCTCGATCGGGGGCTTGCGGTCATCCGGCGCAACTATGACCGCACGGTGTCGCGCGGCGGCTTGGATGCGGCGACGGCCGACGAACGATTTGGGCGCATTACCCCCCTCACCGATCTGAACGCCGTTGCCGACTGCGACCTCGTCATAGAGGCCGTCTTCGAACAGATGGACGTCAAGCAGACGATCTTCCGTCAGCTGGACGGCATCTGCAAAGCGGGGGCAATACTGGCCACCAATACGTCCTGCCTCGACGTGAATGCCATCGCCGCCGTTACCGGTCGGCCTCAGGATGTGATCGGCCTGCATTTTTTTTCGCCCGCCAATGTCATGAAATTGCTGGAAGTCGTACGTGGTCGGGCCACCGCGACGGATGTCGTTGCGACGGCGATGCAATTGTCGCGCAGGATCGGCAAGATCGCGGTGCTGGTGGGCGTGTGCTCCGGCTTCGTGGGCAACCGCATATTGCTGGAACGGCAATATGAGGCGGAACGACTGATCCTGGAAGGGGTGCCGCCATGGCAGGTCGATCGCCTGCTATATGATTTCGGTTTCCCCATGGGGCCTTTCGCCATGGCCGATCTGGTTGGCCTCGACGTCGGTTGGGACGAGGCGGCGTCCTGCGGCGTGACGGTACAGGACAGGCTGTGCGAAATGGGGCGTCTGGGTCAGAAAAGCGGCGCGGGCTATTATGATTATGACGCCAGCCGCGTCGCTACGCCCAGCCCGGTGACCATGCAGGTCATCGACGACCTGCGCGCCGCGCGCGGCCAGACCGCAGGCCGCCCCGTCCCCGACGAAGACATTGTGGACCGCTGCCTTGGCCTGATGATCAACGAAGGCGCCCGGATACTGGCCGAAGGCATCGCGATCCGGGCATCCGACATCGATGTCATCTGGACCAGCGGCTATGGCTGGCCGACCTATCGGGGCGGCCCCATGTATCATGCCGACCGTATCGGGCTGCCTGCCCTGTGCGCGCGCCTCGACATGTTGCGCGACAGATATGGCGACCGCTTCGAACCCGCGCCGCTGCTGCGCCAGCTCGCCGAACGGGGTCTTGGATTCGCCGACTTTGCCCCTTCCTGACCGGGCGCTTCACGCATGGCACGCACCGAACTTGTCGGGATTAAAGGGACACCTTATTCAGCACCTCTGCGACACAGAAGGAAGGTTGGATGAGAATGGCGAAAGACATGGCCGACAGCCGCAATCGCGATCAGCGCGACAATCGGCTCGAAATCGTGGAGGCCGCTGCGCAGGCTTTCATGCGCGAAGGCTTCGCCTCGACGTCGGTGGATCATATCGCCCATCTGCTCGGCAGCACGAAAGGCCGGGTCTATTATTATTTCAAGAACAAGACCGAACTCTTCTTCGCCGTGCACGAAGAAACCATCAACACCAACCTTGCCCATATGCTTCCGCTGGTCGAAGCGCAGGACGGGCCGGTCGAAAAGATGGAAAAGATGGTCGGTCGGCATATCGACGCAATCCTTCAGCGATTGCCGTTTCAGCGCGTCAGCCTGATGGGGCTGGAAATGCAGATCATCGGTCGGACGACGCCGGAAGAACGGGAGATACTGGACGGCCTGATCCAGCGTTATCGCGAATATGAAGGGCTGTTTCTGGGTGTGGTCGAACAGGGGATGCAGGATGGCCTGTTCGAAAAGGGCGACGCCAGCATCATCGTCAAATCGATCCTCGGCGCGATGAACTGGATGATCATGTGGTATCGCCCGCGTGGCGAAGGCGATGACAAACATGGCCAGCGCATCCGCAAGAGCATGACCGAATATGTGATGAACGGCCTTGTGAAAAAGGGCTGACGCCGGGCGGGCGGACCTTCCTACCCCCCTCGCCGGGCCATCGCGCCACCAACCATCTGCGGGTCGGACGCCGTCATTCTGCCGGCCCGCATCATGGATGAAAGATGAGGGGATGAAGATGCAGGATGTCGTAATCGTTTCCACCGCCCGAACGCCGATCGGCAGGGCCTATGGCGGCGCGTTCAACCATACGCCCGCCACCGCGCTGTCGGGCCATGCCATCGCCCATGCGCTGCAACGGTCCGGCGTTGCCGCCGCCGATGTGCAGGAAGTGCTATGGGGCTGCGCGCGGCCGGAAGGAACCCAGGGCAATAATATCGGCCGGATAGCTGCCATCAGGGCGGGCCTTCCCACCTCCACCGCGGGCGTCACCGTCAGCCGCCAGTGCGCTTCCGGCCTGGAAGCCATCGCCACCGCGGCCCATCGCATCGCGTGCGGCGATCTGGACATCGCAATCGCAGGCGGGTGCGAGTCCATCAGCCTGACGCAGAATGACCACACCAACATGCATGAAAGTTTCGATCCATGGATCCAAGCGCATGCGCCCGATCAATATATGGCGATGATCGACACGGCGGAGGTCGTCGCCCGCCGCTATGCCATCAGCCGCGAACGGCAGGACGGCTATGCCGTGGAAAGCCAGCGTCGCACCGCCGCTGCGCAGGACGCAGGCCTGTTCGACGCCGAAATCGTGCCGCTTCCTTCGACCAAGGCCATCGTCGACAAGGCGACCGGCACCGTGTCCATGGCGGACGTCCTGCTCGACCGGGACGAAGGCAACCGGCCCGGAACCGATCTCGAGGCTCTGGCCCGGCTGAAACCGGTGCGGGGGCCGGATGCCAGCGTGACGGCCGGCAACGCCTCGCAACTGTCGGACGGGGCCAGCGCATGCCTGCTCATGTCACGCAAGGCGGCGCAGGATCGCGGCCTCGCTCCACTGGGCCTGTTCCGGGGCTATGCCACGGCCGGATGCGAACCCGACGAAATGGGCATCGGGCCGATCTTTGCCGTGCCACGCCTGTTGCAGCGCGCCGGGCTGACCGTGGCCGACATCGACCTGTGGGAACTGAACGAAGCCTTCGCCTGCCAGCTGCTATATTGTCAGGACCAGCTTGGCATTCCATCGGATCGGCTGAATGTGAATGGCGGCGCCATCTCCATCGGTCATCCCTATGGCATGTCGGGCGCGCGAATGGTCGGCCATGCCCTGCTGGAGGGGCGCCGTCGCGGCATTCGCCATGCCGTCGTCACCATGTGCGTGGGTGGTGGTCAGGGCGCGGCAGGACTGTTCGAAATCCTGTAATCGGCGGGCGGGCGCATCATCCGACGACAGGCAGTCGGATGATGCGCCTATCGCCCTTTGTCCCCCATATGCCCAAAATTCTGTAGTCAGACCAACAGAGCAGCCGAGCCGATGCCATCGGATCGCAATCGATCCGGCGCCTGATGACCCTGCCCCGGTCCATCCGCATCAGGCGAAGACTGCCCGATGCATCTGATGCCGTCGGATGTTATCGGCCCTGCCAGACGGGTGGGCGTTTCTCCAGAAAGGCGCGCGCCCCTTCCTGCGCATCCGCGCTGGCGAACACCCGTTCCCGTGCGCGTTCCGACAGCGGGAATATCTGCGCATCCAGCATGTCGCTCGCCGCGCGGGCGACCGCGAAACTTTCCTGCACCGCGATCGGGCCATTGGCGGTGATCGCCCGCGCCAGTTCGACCGCCGTATCGACCACGGCGTCCATCGCCGACAGACGATTGACCATGCCCAGCGCGAAAGCCCGCCCGCCGTCGATCGCACCGCCGGTCAACAGCAATTCCATCGCCACATTGCGCGGCAGGCGCGCAGGCAGGCGATAGGCCCCGCCAGCCCCGGCATAGACGCCCAGCTTCACCTCCGGCAGCGAAAACAGCGCCGCATCATGCGCGACGATCATGTCGCAGGCGAGCGCCAGTTCACACCCTCCTGCAAAGGCGGCGCCGCGCACCGCCGCGATCCAGGGCTTTGTCCGCCGCGCCTGCACGAACCCGGCAAAGCCGCCATCCGCCGTCATCAGCCGGTCGCCCCGCCCCGCCGCGATTTCGGCCAGGTCGGCGCCCGCGCAAAAGACCCTGTCCTGCGAAGACGACAGCACCACGGCGCGAATGTCGCCGTCCGCCTCCACCTGCTTTACGACCCCGTCGATCGCTTCCGCCAACGCCGCATCGATCGCGTTTCGCACTTGCGGGCGATGCAGCGTGACGATGGCGACATGTCGGTGGACGACCTCCACCTGCAATTGGGCTATCGGGCTTGAAACGGCCATGGTTCCTACCGCTCCCGTTTCATCGATCGCCCCAATGGCTGCGCCGCTTGATCAGCGCGCGGCGATCCACCTGCGCCACCAGTTCGTCGCGCTGGTTGACGCCATAATGCCGGAACTCGACGATCCCAGCATCGTCCCGGTCCGCCGCTTCCTTGCCCAGCACTTCGGAATAGGCATAGAGCGTGTCGCCATGGAAAACCGGGCCGGACAAGCGGACATTGTTCAAACCCAGCTCGGCAATCGCATTTTCGATGCAATCCTGCGACGACAGGCCCAGAACCAGCGAGAAATTGACCCCGCCATAACATAATATCTGCCCATATCGGGTGGATTGCATGACATGGTCGTTGAAATGCCCGTCGGCGGTATTGAGGACGAGGTTCGTCGTCATGACATTTTCCAGCGGCGTCACGGTCTTGCCGCGCGCATGCCGCACCACCGATCCGACCTCGAAATCCTCGAAATAATTATGCCGTCCGGTCAGCTGGGATATTTTCGCGATCATGTCGGCTCTCCGGGCTGGCGCAGGATGGACAGGTTCGACCGGCGGAAGCCGATCAGCCGGTTGCCATCGCTATCGAACCCCTCCGTTCGCCATGTCACGATGCCATTGCCGGGATTGCTTGAAGACACACGCTTTTCCAGCGTCTCGCTCTTCGCGACGACCGCCGTGCCGGGGTAAATGGGCCGGTCATAGACCAGATCATATACGCCCAGGAACGGCCCGCCATTTTCGCTGCAATCCTCGACCGACAGGCCCAGCACGACGTTGAACAGGAATTGCGGGTTCACCACGATGTCGGGGTGGCCATGTGCCATGGCATAGTCGCGATTGAAGTAGATGGGATTATAGCAGAGGTAGAGCAGCGAGAAATTGACGGTGTCGCTTTCGGTGATCGTCCGCCCCCAATGGTGGACGAATGTCTGCCCGACCTCGAAATCCTCATAATATGGCCCCTTGCGCAAAATTGTCGCTCTGGCCCGGAAATCATCCTGCACATGCCTCTCCCTGAATGTCATCCCGGCAAAGAACCTGTCTCGCGATGCGCCCTGCTGCGGCACCGTCTGCCAGCATAGCATGACCGGCCGCTCAGGCGACGGGCGGACCGGTGCCGCATGCCCGCATTGTTCCGGATATGGAAACAGGCTTTTGCGGGCGCGCAACCACCGCCCCATGACAGGCGCGCGCCCTTGTGCGGGTCGCCGCGCCCGTCCCGACCGCTTATTCGGCGGCGACGGCCGACATCTGGAATTCCGCCGCCTCGGCAAATGGGCCCTTGTCCCAGGCCTTGAGTTCGGGGAGCACTTCCCTGGCGAACAGGCGCATATTTTCTTCCGCCAGATCATAGGGCATGCCGGCAAAGGCGAAATGGCATACCAGCGCGCCGACATCGATGATCTCGTCGATCTTGTGCATCTTTTCGATGAACTGTTCGGGCGTACCCCATGGCATCAGGTTGACATAATCTTCCACCTTCTGCTCCAGCGCCGCACCGCGGAACGCCTCGGCATTCTTGGCGTAAAATTCATATCCCTTCGTATTGGCGAATTTTTCGCCGCCCATGTCATAATGTTTGACCACGGTGCGCAGGTAACCGCCGACATATTTATAGGCCAGATCCTTCGCCTTGCCCGCATCCTTGTGCACCAGACAGTGACAGGCGAGCAGCGATTTGGGCGGCGTGGTGCCCGGCCGTATATCCACCCAGGTATCACGATAACCGCCCAGCGTATCGCGCACCTCTTCCCAGTTCTTCAGCGGGAAAATCATGCTGCCCGCGCCCAGCCGCGCCAGTATCGGCATGGTTTCGGGTGACAGGCCCGCGCCGATCGTACGCCCTTCGAACGTCTTGAACGGACCGGGGCGGATCTGGCGGCGCGGCTGCTTGATATGCTTGCCGTCATATTCGATATAGCCGGTCTTGAGCGCGCTCACGATCGCTTCCGCGCTTTCGACGAAAATCTCGCGCGTGTTGTTCATGTCGATGCGGAAGCCGCCAAATTCTTCGGCCCCCAACCCGCGCCCCATGCCCAGAACGGCCCGGCCGCCCGAAAAATGGTCCAGAAGGACGATCTGTTCGACCACCCGCACCGGGTCGTGCCACGGCAGCACGACGACCATCGCGCCCAGTTTCACATGCTTCGTGCGCCCGGCCATATAGGTTAGGAACTGAAGCACGTCGGGCGTCATCTCATAATCGGTGAAATGATGTTCGGGCTGCCAGATCGAATCGAAGCCCAGCGGTTCGGCCAGATCGCACAATGCCAGTTCGCGCTGGCACACCTCATGATCGGGCAACACATTGTCGGGGTTCTGAAAAATCGGGCTGAAACCGACGTGCATCCTGACCTCTCCTATCATTTTATATTCGCAACACATCTTCATTATGTCGAATGAAGCGCCGCGAGTCAAACATAGTCGGGTTTCAATATCAGAAAAAGACGATTCAAATCCATTTTCTGCAATCTAATTGCATAATAAGAATGGCGTGGTACATTTCGTCGATGTTGGGAGAATGACGATGGACGACAGGGATGAGGATTCGCCGATCAAATCGGTGAGGAAGGCGGTCGATGTGCTGGACGCACTCGCCTCCGCGCGCCGTCCCTTGCGGGTGATGGAACTGGCGACGAAATTGCGCATGTCGCAAAGCGCCGTGTCCCGCATCATCGCCACATTAGCAAAAACCGAACTCGTCTATCAGGATGACGAAACGGGCCGCTGCCATCTGGGCCTCGGCCTGGCCGTACTGGGCGCCAAATCGCTCGGCCGGCGCAATCTGGATCGCATCGCCCTGCCGGTGATGGATGAAATCGCGGCGCGCACCGGCTTTTATGTCGGGCTGGGCCGGTTGAGCCGTGGACAGGTGGTCGTGATGCGCGCCCTGCCCGCCCCGCTTGCGCAGAGCGACGTCACGTTGACGGTGGTCGCCCCGCTCCACGCCTGCGCGCCGGGTAAGATATTGGCGAGCGGGATGCACCGGGATGCGATTGTCGACCTTCTGTCCGCCCACGGCATGGACCCGATCACCCCCAACACGATTACCGATCCGGACCGCTTTCTGGAAAGCGTAGAGGCGACCCGTCGGAACGGCTTTGCGCTCGACGATCAGGAAGCCGGGCATGACTATGTCCATTTCGCCGTGCCGATACTCGATCATCATGGCGCGGTGATCGCGTCCATGTCCGCGGGCGGCACCCTGTCGCAAATCGGCGACAGCGACCTTCCTACCCTGCTCCAGACGCTGAACCATGGCGCGCTGCGCGTATCGCGCCAGCTGGATTATGACGGCGAAATCCCGCTCGACACCGGCGCCCTGCCCGCATTCGCTGCGGCGCCGGGCTGACAGCGTCAGCCGCACACCCGCGCGCGGCAAGGCAATGACCGCACGCGCAGCACCATCGCTCAAAGAAGCGCGCTGCACATGGAAGATGACGACCAGACCGACAGGAGAGAATGACCATGGCGTCACCCGAATATGACCGGCTGCTCGGCCAGTTGCGCGCCAGCAACCTGACGCAGTTGCTGCCTGTCGAACAAAGTCGGGCGAACTGGGAAAAATATGCCGCGACATTCAGCATCGCGCCCGACGCCCGTTTCGAATCCCTGGCCGCGCGCGGCGTCGACGTCGAATGGGTGCGCCTGCCCGAAAGCGATGAGGACCGCACCCTCGTCTATTTCCATGGCGGCGGCTATAATATGGGCACGATCGCATCCTATCGCAGCCTGGGATGCCGCCTTGCCCGCGCCAGCCGGGCACGGCTGCTGCTGGTCGGCTATCGCCTCGCCCCCGAACATCCCTGTCCGGCCGCCATTGACGACGCCATCACCACCTATCGCTGGCTGCTGGAGGATTTGGGCGTCGATCCGGCGCGCATCGTGTGGGGCGGCGATTCGGCGGGCGGCGGACTGGCCCTGTCGGCCGCCGCCGTCAGCCGCGACGCCGGCTTGCCGAATCCCGCCGCCCTCTTCGCCATCACGCCATCCACCGACCTTGCGAAGGAAGGCGCGTCCGTCACCGAACGCGCGCATCTCGATCCCATCATCAGCAGGGAAGGCAGCATGGCGATGGCCCGCCGTTATGTCGGGCCGGACGGCGATCTGAAGAACCCGGTCGCCTCCCCGCTTTACGCCGATCTGCATGGCCTGCCCCCGCTGCTGCTGCTGGCGGGCACCTATGATACCATGTTCGACGATGCGACGCGCGTCGCCGCAAAAGCGCAGGCGGCGGGCGTGGATGTGACACTCGATATCTGGGAAGAGATGGTCCATTCCTGGACGCTGTTTTCCGACCTCATTCCCGAAGGACGCGACGCCATCGCCAGCATCGGCGCCTTCGTCCAGCGCGCCGTCCCCTGACCGCGGAACTGGAAGGACACCGCCCCATGACAGACATCCAGCCGCGCCGCAGCGCACTTTACCTCCCCGCCATCAACGAACGCGCCATCGCCAAAGCGCGCACCATGACATGCGACGCCGTGATACTGGATCTGGAAGATTCGGTCGCGCCCGACCAGAAAGCCCAGGCAAGGGACAATGCCGTGTGCGCTCTGGCGGAAGGCGGCTTTGCCGCGCGGGAGGTCGTGATCCGCGTCAACGGCCATGACACGCCATGGCATCAGGCGGATGTGACAGCCGTCCGATCGGCCCGCCCCGACGCCCTGCTGTTGCCAAAGGTCAGCGCGCCCGATGACGTCCTGCGGTGCGCAGCCATGCTGGACGGCGACATGCCGATCTGGGCGATGATCGAAACCGCGCGCAGCCTGTTTCACCTGGACGCCATCGCGGCGACGGCCCGGACCGGTCGCCTCGCCTGCCTCGTCATCGGCACGAACGATCTGGTGAAGGAACTGCGCGCCACCCCCGCGCCTGATCGCGCCATCATCATTCCCTTTCTGATGTCGGCCCTTGCGGCGGCGCGCGCGCACGACCTTTCCATCCTCGATGGCGTTTTCAACACGCTGGACGACGAAGCGGATTTCATCGCCGAATGCCGTCAGGGCGCGGCAATGGGCTTTGACGGCAAGACTCTGATACACCCGCGCCAGATCGACGCCTGCCATGATGCCTATTCGCCCGGTCCGGACGACATCGCATGGGCGCGCACGGTCATCGCTGCGTTCGATCAGGATGATAACCGGCAGAAGGGCGTGATCCGCATCGACGGCAAGATGGTGGAGCGGCTTCATCTGGCGCAGGCGCGTCAGGTCATGGCGCTGGCGGACGCGACCTTCCCGCCCTGAAAATAGCGGGAGTGACCGCTTGACATTTTACATGGGATAATAAAACCTACTGAGTAGTATGTTAAACTGGGAAGAGGGTGGATCGGCAGATGTCAAAAGACATTCCGGTTGCGATGATGGCGCGGCGTCCGGCCGATGGCGCGGATCGGCGGCGTGAACCGACAGACGCGAAAGGCCTGACGCCATGAGCTTCGGGGCGCTTCAGGACATACGGATCATCGACCTGACCCAGATGCTGGCCGGTCCCTATGCCACCATGATGCTGGCCGATCACGGCGCGGATGTAATCAAGGTCGAACCGCCCGAAGGCGACATGACCCGTCCACTCGGACCCTTCCGCGCCGACAATGCAGGTGACGATCTGGGCGGCTATTTTCAGAGCATCAACCGCAACAAACGCAGCATATGCCTCAACCTCAAGACACCCGAAGGCAGGGACGCGCTGTTGCGCCTCGTCGCGGATGCCGATGCGGTGGTGGAAAACTACCGGGTCGGCGTGATGGAACGGCTCGGCCTTGGCTATGACGTCCTGCGCGCCGTCAACCCTCGGCTGGTCTATGCCGCCCTGCGCGGATTTGGGGACGACCGCACGGGCGCATCCCCCTATCGCCACTGGCCGGCCTATGACGTCATATCGCAGGCGATGGGCGGCATCATGGCGATTACCGGACCGGACGCCGCATCGCCGATGAAGGTCGGCCCCGGTGTTGGCGACATCATCCCCGGCGCGATGTTCGCATTCGGCATATTGGCCGCGATCCACAATGCCCGCCGCACCGGCAATGGACAATTTGTCGACATCGCCATGGTCGATGCCGTGCTCGCCCTGTGCGAACGCACCATATATCAGCATTCGGTGCAGGGCATCGTCCCGCGTCCGGAGGGCAATCATCATCCCTTCATGGTGCCGTTCGGCATCTATCCCGCGGCGGACGGCCATGTCGCGCTGGCCTCGCACCAGCAATCCTTCTTCGAAACCATGTGTCATCGACTGGATGCGCAGGGGCTGCTGGACGACCCCCTATACGCGACGGTCGATCTGCGGGTCGCGAACCGCGCCGCCCTGCAACGGGATCTCGCCCTCATCACGCAGCGTTATACCAAAGCGCAACTGACCGAACGGCTGGGCGGCCTGCTGCCCTATGGTCCGGTCATGGACGTCGGCGATATTGTCGGCGATCCGCATTATGCCGCGCGCGACATGATCGTCCCGGTGGCGCAGCCCGGCGATCGGCCGCCGATCAACATCGCAGGCGTCCCGATCAAGATGACGGACACGCCCGGCGGCATCCATCGCCGCGCCCCGCTTCTGGGTGAAGACACGGTGCAGGAACTGCGCCGCATCGGCCTCAGCCAGACCGAAATCGACCATCTGATCGCCAATCGCGCGGCGGTGGCCGCCCAGCAGATATAGGAAGACTGTCGTGACCAATCGGATCAAACGTGCGCGCCGGGTTCAGCTGTCCGTACCGGGCAGCAGCGAAAAAATGCTGCAAAAAGGGGCCGCATCGGCCGCCGACCATGTCTTTTGCGATCTGGAAGATGCCGTCGCCCCCGCCGCGAAGGTGGAGGCGCGCGGCAAGATCGCATGGGCGCTCAACAATCTGGACTGGGGGCGCAAGACGCGCTGCGTGCGGATCAACGACGTCACCACCGAATATTGCCATGGCGACATCATCGAACTGGTCGAACATGCCGGGTCGAACATCGACACCATCATGCTGACCAAGCCCATGAGCGCGGCGGACGTGATCTTCCTCGACCGCATGCTGGGCCAGCTCGAAAAGAAGCTGAAGCTCGACCGGCGCATCGGCATAGAGGTTCTGATCGAGGAAGTGCAGGCGCTCCAGCAGGTGGAAGATATTGCCCGCTGCTCCGACCGGCTCGAATGCCTGATCTTTGGCATGGGCGATTATAGCGGATCGCAGGGCATCGTCCTTGAAAATATCGGGGTGACGGATGGCTATCCCGGCGATCTGTTCCACTATGCCCGTTTCCGCATCACCATGGCCGCGCGCGCTGCGGGACTGGACGCGGTCGATGGCCCCTATGGCGATTTCACCGACGAAGCGGGCTATCGACGTGAAGCGGGCTATGCGCGCACGCTGGGCATGGTCGGCAAATGGGCCATCCACCCCGCCCAGATCGCGCCCGCGCTCGACGTCTTCTCGCCCTCGGTCGATCAGGTCGCCCGCGCCCGCCGGATGGAGGCCGCCTATCGCGAAGCGGAGGCCAAGGGGCTGGGCGCGGTACAGGTCGATGGCGCGATGATCGACGTCGCGGTCCTGCGCTTCGTGCGCAACACGCTCGATCTGGCCGATCTCTACGGCATGTGATGCCCGTTTGCCGCCTATAGCTGAGGAAATTCTGATGGACTGTGAATCGCTGTCGCCCGGCACCGGTTATCTGACGCCCGAACGGATCATGATCCGCGACATGGCGCGCCAATTTGTCGATGAAGAAGTCACGCCGATCGCCAACCAGCTGGACCCGGAACAGGGGATCATGCCGCAAAGCCTGATCGAACGGATGGGGGAACTCGGCTTTTTCGGCATATTGGTGCCCGAAGAACTGGGCGGCCTTGGCCTTGGCGCGTTCGAATATTGCCTCGTCGCCGAAGAACTGGCGCGCGGCTGGATGAGCGTCGCCAGCGTGCTGGCCCGCGCCAACAGCTTCTACAAATCGATCCCCGGCACGCAGTCCGAACGCAGGGACAAGATTCAGGCGATGATCCGCGGCGATTATCTGGGCGCTGGCGCGCTGTCGGAACCGCAGACCGGCTCGGACCTGTCCAACGTCGCGACGAAGGCCCGGCGGGACGGGGACGAATGGGTCATCACCGGCAATAAATATTGGTGCACCTTCGCCGATGGGGCCGATTGCATCCTGGTGCTGTGCAAGGTGGACGATCCGACCCCTGATGCGAAGCCACGCACGGTCATGATCGCGGTGGAAAAGCCGCGCGGCGAATTGCCCAACAACTGTTCGGGCGCGCCCATTCCCAAAATCGGCTATTTCGGCTGGAAGACATGGGAATTGCGGTTCGAAGGCACCCGCGCCCCGGTCCAGCCCGACGATGCCGCCAATGACGGGCGCGGTTTTCAGGCGGCGGCCGCCATGCTGGGCATCGCGCGCGCGCACACCGCCGCCCGGTCGATCGGTCAGGCGCAGGCCGCGCTGGACCACGCCATCGCCTATGCCAAGGATCGCGTCCAGTTCGGCCGCCCCATTTCCGATTTTCAGGCGATCCGCTTCAAGATCGCGACCATGGCCACGGAAATAGAGGCGGCACGCCAGCTGATGTACCATACCTGCGGTCAGATCGACGCCGGACAGGCGGGCACGCTCGAAACATCGATGGTCAAATATTTCGCGTCGGAAATGTCGGAACGGGTGACCAGCGAAGCGATGCAGATATTGGGCGGCGCGGGCTATACCACGTTGCATCCGGTCGAACGCTACTGGCGCGACGCCCGCCTGACAAAGATCATAGAGGGGACGTCCGAAATCCAGCAGCGCATCATTTCCGACATTCTCATCGGAAAACCCACGCGCAGGGACTGATCATGGCCTGCGCGGTTGCAATCTCCCGCGCCCCGCATCAATTTCTGTCGCATGGCGGGGGAACGGGAGCGGGAGCGGGCTTGAACGTGGGGAACTGGACGATCGGCCATGTTGGGATCTGCGTCGCGGATCTGGCGCGGTCCCTCTCTTTCTGGTGCGACGGTCTGGGATTCGAACGGCTGCGCGGCTTCGCCTTCAAAAGCCCCAGCTGGCGGCAGGTGATGGAAATTGACGGGCCGCTCGACCTGCATACCCAGATCATCCGGCGCGACGGCATGACGCTGGAACTGCTGCATTTCCTGTCGCCACCCGCCGATGGCGACGGCGCGCGCCATCCCATGACCCGGCTGGGCTTCACCCATCTTGCGCTGTGGGTGGACGATCTCGACGCCATGGCCGCGCGCCTCGTCGCCCATGGCGGGACGATCGTGGATGGCACCGACACACATTTCGACCATCCCCGGCTGCGTGGGCGATGGCTGATGTGCACGGACCCGGACGGCATCCGGCTGGAACTGATCCAGTGCGAAGGCGGCGGCGCGATCGTGGAGCCATAACGGCCCACCTGCGCCCTTTATGGCATCTCCATATCCGTATAGGGCATGGGGCGATTCATCGACGAACGCAAAGGACATGCCTTGAACAACCCGCAATTCGAACTGAAGATTCTCGATCAGAGGATCCACCAATGGGGTGTTCCGACCTATCAGACCGACATGTCCGCCGGCATTGACATGTATGCCTGCCTCGACGAACCGCTGGAACTGGTGCCGCAGGGCGACGCCGTCCTGATCCCGACCGGCGTCGCGATCCTGATGAACGACCCCCATGTCGTGGCCTTCCTGCTCGCCCGGTCGGGCCTGGGTCACAAGAAGGGCGTGATCCTGGGCCAGTCGGTCGGCACGATCGATGCCGATTACGCCAATCAGATTTTCATCAGCACATGGCTGCGCACCCCGCCCGGCAGCGACCCTGTCGTCATCAATCCGGGCGACCGTATCGCGCAGCTCGTCTTCCTGCCGATCCTGCGCCCGACCTTCAATCTGGTGGATGAATTTTCGGCCACGACCGGGCGGGGTCTGGGCGGATTCGGATCGACGGGCGGCGTTTCATGACATTGAACGACGCGCAGCTGGACCGCTATGCCCGCCATATCGTCCTCAAGGAGATTGGCGGCGCAGGGCAGGCCCGGCTGCTGTCGGCCGATGTGGCGGTGGTCGGCGCGGGCGGCATCGGCAGCCCGGCCATCCTTTACCTCGCCGCCGCTGGCGTGGGCACGATCCGCGTGATCGACCATGACGAAGTGGCGCTGTCCAATCTTCAGCGTCAGACGCTGTTTGGCACCGCCGATGTCGGCGCGCCCAAGGCCGAAGCCGCGATGGCCGCCGTCGCCCGCCTCAATCCCGATGTGAAGCTGATCCCGATCAACGGCCGGATCGATGCCGCCAATGCCGCCCTCATGCTGCGCGACGCCGATGTCGTGCTGGACGGATGCGACAATTTCGACACCCGGCTGGCGGTCGCCGACTGCGCCCATGCGCTGCGCATACCGCTGGTATCGGCCGCCGTCGGCCCGTTTGAGGGGCAGATCGCCACCTATCGCGGGTGGGAAGCGGACAAGCCCTGCTATCGCTGCCTCGTCGGCGCGCCGCAGGATGCGCCCGAACGCAACTGCGCGGAAACCGGCGTCATCGGCGCGCTGACTGGCGCGATGGGCAGCCTCGCCGCGTTGGAGGTGATCCGCGCGCTCGTCCCCTTCGGCACGGACATGGCCGGTCGCCTGCTGATCGCGGACCTGCTCTCCATGCGCTTTCGCACGCTCGACGTGCCCAAAGACCCGGCCTGCCCCGGATGCGCGACCGAATTATGCGCGCCCTGAACATCGTCGTCGCCACGCCCGATGCGGAACGGTTCCGCGCCGCGCTGACGCTGGCGGCGGCGCAGGCCGCGCTGGGCGGCGCGGCGTGCCTGTTCCTGCAACTCGACGCCGTGGCGCTGCTGAAAATGCCCGTCACCGCCCCGCGCGACAGCGCCCATGGCGACGCAGGCCTGCCCGATCTGGCGACCCTGCTGGGCGAAGCGCAGGCATTGGGCGTGCGCCTGATCGCCTGTCAAAGCGGCATGGCCTTGCATGGGATGACGGCCGATCATCTGCCAAGCGGTACGGACATCGGCGGCCCGGTCGTCTTTCTTCAGCGCATGGGGCACGACGCCCGCCTGCTGATCGCCTGATCAGGCCAGCGGCAACATCAGCGAAGGACCGGCAACAGCCGCCAGTTGCCATGCGCCTTTTGCTGGGCGGCCGCCGCGACCGGCAGGTCCGGCACGGACGCGCCATTGGCGGCAGGCAGCGCAGCCATATGCGCCACGCCCCACAGCGCGCCAAGGCAGAAGAAGGCGATCAGGCCATAACGAACCGGTTTCATGCTCCCTGCCTCCTTTCGCGCGCTTCTCATACCGGCGAAGCAGGCAGGGAGCAAGCGACGGCCCCATTGGCAACAAACCGTCGCAAGGGATGTTCAGAAATCCCGATAGCGTTCGTTGCCGATGAAGCCCATCTTCGTCACGCCCGCGCGCCGGATGTCGGCCAGCACTTCGTCCACCGCGACATAGCGGGCCGCCGCGTCCGGCTGGAACTGCAATTCCGGCTCCACCGGCAAAGCCAACGATTGCGCCAGATAACGGCGCAGCGTCAGCCGATCCACCGGCATGCCGTTCCAGCGGATGATGCCTGCGGGATCGATCGTCACCCTGTTCTTGACCGGATCGGGCATGGGCATGGCCGGATCGGACTTCGCCTGCGGCAGGTCGATGCCCACGCTGTGCGACTGGATCGGGATGGTGATGATGAACATGATCAGCAGCACCAGCATCACGTCGATCAGCGGCGTGGTGTTCATGTCGGACATGGGCGCATCCCCTGCGCCCGATCGGGGTCTTGCGAAGCTCAAAGCCATAAAGTCCCTCCTGTGGTTGATAATGATATATCAACACACAAAAGATGCGTCCGATCGACCGCCTTGGCAAGGCCCTTCTATCGCATCCGCTTCTATTGCCCGCCCTTCTATTGCCTCCGCTTCTATTGCCCCCTTCTATTGCCCCCTTCTATTGCCCCCTTCTATTGACAGTGCGGACGGCCCATTTAAGGGGAAGGCGCGGCTTTTTCGGGCCGCGCAACCTGAAATTTCACAGAAAGACCTCCCGTGTCCGCCATGCTCAAGATCACCCTGCCCGATGGTTCCGTGCGTGAAGTCGCGCCCGGTACTACTCCGGCGGACATTGCGGCATCGATCGGGCCGGGCCTGGCCAAGGCGGCGATCGCCGCGCGCGTCGATGGCGAACTGCGCGACATCGGTCGCCCGCTGGAACAGGATTCGCAGCTGGCGCTCGTGACGGCGAAGGATGAAGCCGACGCGCTGGAACTGGCGCGCCACGATTTCGCGCATGTTCTGGCCGAAGCGGTGCAGGCGCTGTTCCCCGGTACGCAGATCACCTTCGGCCCGGCGACGGAGGACGGCTTCTATTACGACTTCGCGCCCAAGGATCGCCCCTTCACGGAGGAAGACCTGCCCGCGATCGAGGCGGAGATGCGCAGGATCATCGCCGCCAACAAGCCCCTGCGCCGCGAAGTCATCGCCCGCGACACACTGATCGCGCAATGGGAAGCCGCCGGCGAGACGTTCAAGGCGCAATGGGCCGCCGAACTGCCGCAGGGCGAGGAACTGACCGTCTATCATTCGGGCGACGGCTGGTACGACATGTGCCGCGGCCCGCATCTGGCGTCCACCGGCAAGCTGGACCCGGCCGCGTTCAAGCTGACCCGCGTGTCTGGCGCCTATTGGCGCGGCGATCAGAAAAACGCGATGCTCAGCCGCATCTACGGCACCGGCTGGCTCAACAAGAAGCAACTGGCCGAGCATCTGACGCGGCTGGAGGAAGCGGGCAAGCGCGACCATCGCAAGCTGGGCGCGGAAATGGACCTGTTCCATCTGCAACAGGAAGCGCATGGCAGCGTCTTCTGGCACCCGAAGGGTTATCTGATCTGGCGCGAGTTGGAAGCCTATATGCGCCGCGCCATCGACGATGCGGGCTATCGCGAAGTGAAGACGCCGCAGGTGATGGACGCCCGCCAGTGGGAAGCGTCCGGCCACTGGGGCAAGTATCGCGAAAATATGTTCGTCATCCCCGACGAAGTGCCCAATGTGGAGGATGAAGGCCCGCTGGTGTCGGACGACGCCGAATGGATGGCCTTGAAGCCCATGAACTGCCCGGCGCACGTCCTGATCTTCCGTCAGGGGATCAAGAGCTATCGCGACCTGCCGCTGCGCTTCTACGAAAATGGCTGCTGCCACCGCAACGAGCCGCATGGCGCGCTGCACGGCCTGATGCGTGTGCGCCAGTTCACGCAGGATGACGCGCATATCTTCTGCCGCGAAGACCAGATTGTGGAGGAAGTGCGGGCATTCTGTGCGCTGGCCGACCGCATCTACAAGGATTTCGGCTTCACCTATTCGATCAAACTCGCCCTGCGCCCCGAAAAGCGCTTCGGCAGCGAAGATATGTGGGACAAGGCGGAAAATGAACTGCGCAACGCGGTCGCCGCCGCGGGCCTCAACACCCCCGAATATGGCTGGGAAGAATTGCCGGGCGAAGGCGCTTTCTACGCGCCCAAGCTGGAATGGCACCTGACCGACGCGATCGGCCGCACATGGCAGGTCGGCACCATCCAGTCGGACCGCGTGCTGCCCGAACGACTCGACGCCAGCTATATCGGCGAAGATGGCGAACGCCACCGCCCGGTCATGCTTCACCGCGCCATTTTCGGCAGCTATGAACGCTTCATCGGCATCCTGATCGAACATTATGCGGGCAAATTCCCGCTCTGGCTTGCCCCGGTGCAGGCGGTCGTCGCGACCATCGTGTCGGACGCGGACGATTATGCGAAGGCCGCCGTGGAGAAGCTGCGCGCCGCCGGTATCCGCGCCGAAATCGACGTACGGAACGAGAAGATCAACTATAAGGTGCGCGAACATAGCCTCGCAAAAGTGCCCAATCTGCTGGTCGTGGGCCGTCGCGAAGCGGAAGAAGCCACCGTGGCCCTGCGCGAACTGGGCAAGGAAGGACAGAGCGTCCTGTCGCTGGACGATGTCATTTCGCGCCTTGCAATCGAAGCCCGCGCACCCGATATGCGGTGAGGCAGCAATGCCACAAGGGTGCGTGATTCCGTTACGGCGGGATTACGCACCCCTTTCGGCTTTGCCAAAAAGCCGCTAAGAGCCACTCGTTCCTGCAACGACCATAGGAGATACTGCTATACGTCCCCCGATGATGCGCCGCCCGCTGGCGCCGCCGCCGAAGTCCGGCCCTCGCTATAATGAATTCATCACCGTGCCCAAGGTGCGCGTGATTGATGACGAAGGCGAAAATCTGGGTGTGATGTTTACGCAGGAAGCCATCGAGCAGGCCTATGAAGTCGGCCTCGACCTGGTTGAAGTGTCGCCGAACGCCGACCCGCCGGTCTGCAAGTTTCTGGACATCGGCAAATTCAAGTACGAAGCCCAGAAAAAGGCGAATATCGCCCGCAAGACCCAGAAGACGCAGGAACTCAAAGAGATCAAGATGCGTCCGAACATCGACGATCATGACTATGATACGAAGATGAAGAAGGTCCATGACTTCATCGGCGACGGCGACAAGGTGAAGATCACCCTGCGCTTCCGTGGCCGCGAACTCAGCCACCAGCAGCTGGGCATGGCCCTGCTTCAGCGCGTGGCCGAAAATGTCGCCGAAATCGCGAAGGTGGAAGCCTATCCGCGCATGGAAGGCCGCCAGATGCTGATGGTGCTGGCCCCGAAATAAGGGTCACCTGCCACAACGCACCGCAAAAGGGCGGGGTCTGCATCCAGACCCCGCCCTTTTGCTTTATGCGGGTAACATTAACCCACCCGTTCGCTTCGAGCGCAGTCGAGAAGCGCGTAGCGCAGCACCAGTGTTTCTCGACTTCGCTCGAAACGAACGGAAGGAATAGGTCAGATAGCGCCCTATCCTCTGCTCAGCGCGCGGCCTTCTCGCTATATAGCGCCGGGAACATCGCCTTGAGCGCCGCCAACTTGGGCATGTCCCACCGCTGGATATAGGGGTGACGCGGATTACGCCGCAGAAAGTCCTGGTGAAAGGCGTCGGCGTCCTGAAAACCCGTGAAGCGCTCCACCTTCGTCACGATCGGGTCGCGCCACAGGCCGCTCTTGCCCAGCTGCGTCAGATAGGCGTCGGCCGCCCGCGCCTGCTCCGGATTGAGCGGGAACAGCGCGCTGCGATATTGGGTGCCATGGTCGGGCTGCTGATAATTCAGCGTCGTCGGATCGGTCACCACCGAAAAGAAGATGCGCAGCAGCGTCCCGTAACTCACCTGCGCCGGATCATAGGTCACCCGAACCGCTTCGGCATAGCCGGTGTCGCCATTGCTGACCCGCGCATAATCAACGCGCATCGATCGCGGTCCTCCGGCAAAGCCGGCGACCGCAAGGTGGACACCTTTGACATGGGAGAAAACACCCTCGACGCCCCAATAGCATCCGCCCGCGAAGACGGCGGTTTCCAGCTTGCGCGTGGGCGCTGCATCGATGGTGGCGATAGGGGCCAGTACGGCCCGTTCGGCATGCGCCGGGGCGGCGGCGGACAATGCCGCCGCGCATATCAGGGCAAGGCGATCAGAGCGCCGCATTCTGCGTAGCGGTCGCCGCAATGGCGGTGGACCCGATGACCGTCCCCTCGTCGGGCTGAAGCGCGAACATGGCCACGGCACCCATCGCGAACCCGCCCAGAAAGCGCAGAAACAGATCGGATTTCAAAAACGTAACCATGGCCAAAGCCCTTCCAGAATATATTTCAGGCCGCATCGACCTGCCGACTATCTCCATCTGCCTTGCCCCTGTCTTAACGGCCTGCGCTGCGGGAGCAGCTTTCGACCGACATCGGCTATAAAACGACGAATGGAGTTGGTCCTTTAAATCAGTTTCTCTATGCAACGCGCATATAGGCTATACTGCGGCAATCGCAAGACGCTGCGACGCGAAAAAGACCGTTTCCATTTTGTGACAAAAGGACCACCCGGTCGGGCAATCGGCGGCATGGCATCATCCCAATCATCGAGCGACACCAGACTTTCCAGCCCTTTAAACGGCCCGCCGCGCCCACCGCAAGCAAGAGGGCCGATGCTGATGCACCGGCCCTCATGTCGTTGCAGCCGCGAAGGCGCGCCGATTATTTCAGCGCGGCGCAGGCTTCCTGAATTCGCGTGCAGGCTTTTTTCAACACATCGTCCGACGTCGCATAGCTGATGCGGAAGGCGGGCGACAGGCCGAACGCCGCGCCATGCACGGCCGCGACCTTCGCTTCGTCCAGGAAATAACCGATCAGCGCTTCGTCGCTGTCGATCACCGCGCCCTTGGGCGTCGTCTTGCCCATCACGCCGCTGGCGTCGGGATAAACGTAAAAGGCGCCTTCGGGCGTCGGGCAATCAAGCCCCGGCGCGTCGTTCAGCATGGCGACCACCATATCGCGACGCTTCTTGAACACGGCGTTGCGCTCTTCCAGAAAATCCTGCGGGCCGGTCAGCGCAGCGACGGCGGCCGCCTGACTGATCGAGCAGGGATTGCTGGTCGACTGCGATTGCAGCTTGCCCATCGCCTTGATGATCCATTCGGGGCCGCCCGCAAAACCGATGCGCCATCCGGTCATGGAAAAGGCCTTGGAACAGCCATTGACGGTCAGCGTGCGGTCATACAGTTCCGGGCACACCTGCGCGATGGTGGCGAAGGGCGTGGGCGCGTACCAGACATGTTCATACATGTCGTCCGTCATCACCAGCACATGCGGGTGGCGGAGCAACACGTCGGCCAGCGCCTTCAGCTCGTCCGCCGAATAGGCCGCGCCCGACGGGTTGGACGGCGAATTGAGCATCACCCATTTGGTGCGCGGCGTGATCGCGGCGTCCAGCTGGGCGGGCGTAATCTTATATCCCTGCGACGCCGGGCCTTCGATGAAGACCGGCTTGCCGCCTGCAAAGTTCACGATGTCGGGATAGCTGACCCAATAGGGCGCCGGGATGATGACTTCATCGCCCGCATCGACCGTCGCGATCAGCGCGTTGAACAGCGTATGCTTGCCGCCCGAATTGACGCTGATCTGGCTGCGCTTGTAAATGAGGCCATTGTCACGCTTGAACTTGAAGGCAACCGCTTCCTTGACGTCGACCGTGCCGTCCACATCGGTATAGCGAGTCAGGTTGTTGCGAATCGCCGCGATCCCGGCTTCCTTGACGAAATCGGGGGTGTCGAAATCGGGTTCGCCGGCCGACAGGCCAATGACGTCCACGCCTTCGGCTTTAAGCGCGTTCACGCGGGCGCTCATGGCGAGCGTGGCGGACGGCTGAATACGACCCAAGGCGGCGGAAGTCTGGCTCATGGCAATAAACTCGCTGAAAAATCCCCTAGGCCCGCAATAAAAGCGGACGCCGCGGTCCTTAGTGCGCAACGGACGATCGGGCAACCGGCCAGATGGGCGTTAATGGCTTTACGATGCGATAGCGCGGCTATCGCGCGCCTCTGCTACGCCCCGTGTCAGCGCAGCAATGTCGCGGCCACCATCCCGCGCGACGCATTGCCGATGAAGAAGCCCCGCTCCAGATCGTGCAGGCGCAGGTCGCCTTCCACCGCTTCCCCCATGTCGATCAGGCTGCGGCGCAATATGCCCGGCAACAGCCCGCGCGAAGCGGGTGGCGTCACCAGCTTGTCCCCGCGCTCCACGAAGATGGTGGAAAAACAGCCTTCGGTCACATAGCCCTGCGCGTCGAGCAGCACGACTTCATAGGTGCCCCCGCGTTTGAGCGCATCGCGATACAGGCTGCGGTCGCTGGTCTTGTGGCACAGGCGCTGGTCGTCCGCCGGGCACATGCGCGGCACGGCGGCCACGCGCATGATCGCGTCGGGCCAGCTCAGATGCCCGCGCACCTCGATCGCCAGCGCCCCGCCGCGCGACGCCATCAACCGCACCCGGCTGCGTTCGCGCAGCTGGAATGTCGCGGCCTGCAATTCGTTGCGCACGTCATGGCGATTGAACTGGAACCCCAGCGCGTCGGCGCTCGCCTTGATCCGCTCAAGATGCAGGTCCAGCAACCTGATGCCTTCGAGCGGATCGAAAGCCATGGTTTCCAACAGGTCGAACCGTCCGTCAGCCAATGCCATTGAAACTTTTCAAGCCCCACAGCGCCAAAAGTCAAGCGCCCCTAAAGTCATGTTCCAGTACGCTTCCCAAGGCAGACGGGACCGTCTGCTGATCCGGAAAACGCGGCAACCCCAAGATCCGGCCCAAAATCCGGCCCAACATCCGGCGCAGCAGGACCAACGCAATCGGTCCTGAACCGCATCAAATGCACGCCCCTATTCGTTCAGGTCGACAGGAAACGCCCCTTGGCCAGACATTCCGCCCATTCGGATGCGCAATCCGAATCCGCGACGATGCCCGACCCCAGCCCCAGCCGTCCGATCCCGCTGCCCTCTTCGACGCAAATGGTGCGAATGGCAACATTGAACGCGGCGTCTCCTTCCGGATCGATCCACCCCATGCTGCCGGTATAGACGCCGCGCGCATGGGGTTCGACCGCGTCGATGATCTCCATCGCCCGCACCTTGGGCGCACCGGTGATGGACCCGCAGGGGAACAGCACGCGCAAAACGTCGACCGGCGACAGGCCTGGCAAGATCCGCGCGCGCACGCTCGACACCAGCTGATGGACGGTGGGATAGGTTTCGACCCTGAACAGGTCGGGCACCGTCACGCTGCCCGCCTGCGACACGCGCGACAGGTCGTTGCGCAACAGGTCCACGATCATCAGATTTTCGGCACGCTGCTTCGCGTCGCTTTCCAGCCATGCCGCCTGCGCTTGGTCCGCCGCCGGGTCCGCGCCGCGCGTCGCCGTGCCCTTCATCGGCCGCGCGGTCAGCTGCCCGCGCACCTGCGTAAAGAAAAGTTCGGGCGAAAAGGACAGGATGGAATGGCCGCCGGTACGGATCACCCCGCCATAGCCCGCCGCCGCGCGCGGCCGGATGGCGGCATAAAGCGCCAGAGGATCGCCCGCCACGTCGACATCGCACGGAAAAGTCAGATTGACCTGATAGATGTCGCCCGCCCTGATATAATCCTGCACTCGCTCGAAAGCCGCGCGATAGGCATCCTCGCCCACCAGCGGGCGCAGCGCACCGACGGTCGCGCCCGCCGGATCTGGCAACAGGTGGGGCATGTCCGCCGACGGGATCAGCCGCACCCCTTCGAACAGGCCGAACCACAAAAGCGGCGCGCCGCCCTGAACCTGCCCCTGCCCTTCCCCATGGCGACGGGCGATGGGGTCCAGCCGCCCTTCCAGCGCCAGCCCCGCTTCATAGGCGATATATCCCGCCGCATGCAGCCCCCTGTCCCGCGCCTCCGCCAGCCGGTCCAGCGCGGGTTGCACGGCGGCCATATCGTGTACGGCGATGATGTCCACCGGATCGCGATAGAGCCGCGCCGGGGCAGCGCGGGCGCGCGCATCGTCGAACAGGCAATAGGATTCATGGGAACCGGGCAGACGCATGGCGCGCCTGTTAGACCATATCGGAACCAGATTATATCGCAGAATCGCCTGGCAGGCCCCGCGCCCGCGGATCGCGACCCCGCTATGGCTCCGGCGGTTCAGACAGGCTCCCCATCATGCGGCCCGGCCCGACGATCGCAGGCATGTCACAGGCCAGCAGGCAGCTGAAAATGTGCAAAAGCAAAAGGTCATGAGAGCAAGATCCGGTTCAATCTCATCGGATGATGCTCTGTTTCCCGCATTTCCAAGCCAGCAGATGATGCCATCCGCTGCGAAAATGCTTTAGCAAAGCTCGATGACCGACCCCGCACCGCCATCAGACCGCCCGATCGGCCCCGCCATCGCCCATGGCCTACGCGGGCGGTGCCCGGCCTGCGGCGAAGGGCGCATGTTCGCCCGCTTCCTCAAGGCAACGCCTGCCTGCCCCGCCTGCGGTCTGGCGCTCGACGGGCATCAGGCGGATGATTTCCCCGCCTATATCGTCATCCTGCTGCTGGGCCACACATTGGTGCCGCTGATGATAGAGGTGAACGCGGCGCTCCACGTCCCGCTGCTGTGGCAGGCGCTGATCTGGCCGACGCTGGCGATCATTCTGGCGGTGGCGATGATTCAGCCGGTCAAGGGCGCGGTCATCGCGGTTCAGTGGAGCCGGCGCATGGCCGGTTTTTCCTGATCCGCCCTGTTCCGGCGGGTTCAGAGCGGTTTTTCGATCTGATTGGATCAGATTGCCGCTCTAAGCTCTTTGTTTGCCGCAATTTCTTAACCAGCGATCGATCCCGATCGCTTGGAAATTGCTCTAGGCGCGCCGCTTCATTCCGGACGGCGCAGGAAATTCAGCTCCATCGCCTCGCGCAGCGTTTCGTCGATCTCCCGCCGCCCTTCGGCGCCATGGGTGACGACGGTGGTATCGCAGGTCGCGACGCACACGCCCTTCTGGAAACCCGCCGAACTGATGGTCCAGCTGGTCCGGCCGATATGACCGATCGCGCAATGCACTTCGAACGGATAGGGGAAATGCGATTCCTCGATGAAGTTCAGGTTCACATTGGCGACCAGCCAGCGCACGCCCTGTTCCTGCGGATGACGGCCCAGATGATGGTGGAACCGGATGCGCGCCGTTTCGAAGATACCGGAAATCGCCACATTGTTGATGTGGCCCATGGTGTCGAGATCCTGGAACCGGGTGTCGATGCTGGTCACGAAGCGATAGGCTTCGGGACTGAATCGCCAGGATTCGGGTTTGGCCATGTCCTGTTTTATCCCTGTTTATGATTGGCCCCATGTCTTAGCCGGGATGGCGGTCGATGCAATCGTGCCGATAAAAATGACGTCGGTGCGGCCTTTTGGACACATATGACATTTATGTGGCAACGAAATGTTTCGCGTGGGGCAGATGGACTTGCCCATGCCCACCCCCTAATTTCGCGACCGATATGATAATGGGATCGACGCGCCGCGATCCGCCGCCCCTTTTCCGAACGGGCGGCGCCGTGCCGCGCAGGGGACATGATATGCAGCGTTACAGCCGGACCGCCATTTTCCTGCATTGGGCGATCGCCGCCCTGCTCGCCTTTCAGATCAGCGTCGGCTGGGCGCTGGATGACCTTGGCGCACGCGGATTTTCGCTGTTCCAGCTGCATAAATCTATCGGCATCACGGTCCTGCTGCTGACGCTGCTGCGCGTCGCGGTCCGCTACTGGAAACCGCGCCCGGCAAAGCTGGAGGGCGGATGGCAGGGCGCGCTGGCGTCCGCCGTCCATGTCGGCCTCTATGCCTTCATGCTGGGCGCGCCGCTGACCGGCTGGGCGCTGGTATCGACGGCGAAGGTGAAGGTGCCGACGCTGATCTTCGGCACCATTCCCCTGCCCCACATGCCGCTGCCCGCCGACAGTCACGCTCTGGCGGAAAATGGCCATGCGCTGCTGGCGTGGCTGGGCATCGCTCTCTTCCTGCTGCATGTCGCGGGCGCGCTGCGCCATCATCTGCTGATGCGCGATGGGTTGATATGGCGGATGATGCCCGCCCGCTCGCCGCTGCTGCTGGTGGGTCTGCCCGCGCTCATCCTGATCGGCTTCATCGCCGGTCGCGCCATCCTGCCCGCGCCCAGACCCGCGCCCGCCGCTCAGGCCACCGCCCCCGACAACGCGATCGAACCCGCAAATGCGGCCGAAGCACAGGCGCCGAACGCCGCCTTGCCCGCAGACGATGCCGCCACAAACGCAACGCAGCCTGCCACGGCGGAGGAACCCGCCGGTCCGCCCCCCACATGGACCGTCCAGCCCGGCGGCCGCATCGGCTTTACCGTCGGCAATGATGGCGACATGATCAGCGGCAGCTTTGCGAAATGGACCGCGGCCATCGTCATGGACCCCGACCATCCCGACAGCGCCGACATAAAGGTGACGATCGACATGGCATCGGCCAGCGTGGGCGACGCCTATAAGGACGGGATGCTGCCGGGCGACGAATTTTTCGGCGTCGCCGCCCATCCGACCGCGACCTTCGTGGCAAAGGGCGCCCAGGCGACCGGCCCTGGCAGCTATCGCGCCAGCGGCACGCTGACGCTCAGGGGCGTGTCGAAGCCGCAGACCATCCGCTTCACTTTGTCGGGCAAGGACGCCACGCGAAAGGTGTTGGGCAACGCCACCATCGCCCGCGCCGCCTTTGGCGTTGGCAATGGCGACAGCAGCGGCGGCCTTGCGCCACAGGTGGCGGTGACCTTCGCCTTCACTGCGCGACGGAAGTAAATCGCCGCTGACAGAGCCGCTCGATCAGCCTGATCGGGACAAATCATTGCGCGTTGCCATGGCCCAAATGGTACAATCTTGCCTTGGCGGCCATAAAAGCGTAGGCGCGGCCCCTATTTTATCTTGCGCGAAGGAGAACAGACGTGGCGGCGAAGTGGACGCCGGAAAGCTGGCGGAGCCAAAAGGGCATTCAGATGCCCTTTTATCGTAATCAGGAGGCGCTTGCCTCGGTAGAAGCCCAGCTTGGCCAGTTTCCGCCGCTCGTCTTTGCGGGCGAGGCGCGTAATCTGAAGGCGGATCTGGCAAAGGTCGTGACCGGCGACGCCTTCCTGCTTCAGGGCGGCGATTGCGCGGAAAGCTTCGCGGAATTCCATCCGAACAACATCCGCGACACGTTCCGCGTGCTGCTTCAGATGGCGGTGGTCCTCACCTTCGCGTCGAAGCTGCCGGTGGTGAAGGTCGGCCGCATGGCGGGCCAGTTCGCAAAGCCCCGTTCGGCCGATACCGAAACGATCGGCGGCGTGGAACTGCCCAGCTATCGCGGCGACAATGTGAACGACATCGCCTTCACGCCGGAAGCGCGCGAGCCGGACCCGGAACGGATGATCCGCGCCTATAACCAGTCGGCGGCGACGCTCAATCTGGTGCGCGCCTTCTCGACCGGGGGCTATGCGAGCCTTGATCGCGTTCATGGCTGGATGCTCGATTTCATGGGCCGTTCGCCCTGGGCGGCGAAGTTCGAGGCGATGGCCGATCAGATCGGTCAGGCGCTCGACTTCATGCGCGCCTGCGGCCTTGACGCGGACACCGTGCCCCAGCTTGGCGGGACCAGCTTCTACACCAGCCATGAAGCGCTGCTGCTGCCGTTCGAACAGGCGCTGACCCGTCAGGATTCGCTGACCGGCGACTGGTACGACACGTCGGCGCACATGCTGTGGATCGGCGACCGCACCCGTTTCGAAGGGTCGGCCCATGTCGAATATCTGCGCGGCATCGGCAATCCCATCGGCATGAAGTGCGGCCCGTCGCTTGAGCCGGACGCGCTGCTGCGCCTGCTGGACGTACTGAACCCGGCGCGCGAAGCCGGTCGCATCACGCTCATCACCCGCTATGGCCATGACAAGATCGAAGCGGGCCTGCCCAAGCTGGTCCGCGCGGTCCTGCGCGAAGGGCATCCGGTGGTCTGGTCCTGCGATCCGATGCACGGCAACGTCATCAAGGCGGCCAATGGCTACAAGACCCGCCCCTTCGACCGCATCCTGGCCGAAGTGCGCGGCTTCTTCGCGGTCCACCGCGCCGAAGGCAGCTTTGCTGGCGGCATCCATGCCGAAATGACGGGCCAGAATGTGACGGAATGCACCGGCGGCGCCATCGCCATCACCGATGAAGGCCTGGCCGACCGTTACCACACTCATTGCGATCCGCGCCTCAACGCGGCGCAGAGCCTCGAACTCGCGTTCCTCCTCGCGGAAATGCTGAACGAGGAACTGAAGGAACGCCGCGCCGCAGCCTGAACAGGAAAAGGGGCCGGATCACATGATCCGGCCCCTTTTTTTTGTACGCGTACAAACGCCGTTCGCTTCGCGCTTGGAGCGGTTTTCGATCTGATTGGATCAGATGACCGCTCTAAATTCTTTGTTTACCGCGATGTCTTAACCAGCGATCAATCCCGATCGCTTGGAAATCGCTCTAGTCGACAAGCAGGGTGCGCTGCCCTTGCCGGCATCCCGGCTCCACGATCCTGCGCGCACGAATCGGATCAGCCCGCAGCCCGCACCACCACGATATTCATTGCAGCCCCACCTTGGGCAATCGCGATCAGCCGGTCGACATTGGGGTGCGCACCCGGCCGGGCGCGTGCATCGGACACATGCTCCGCAAACACCGCCAGCCCATGCGTCGCCGCCGCGACATCCAGCGCCCCGAACGCCTGCGCCAGATAATGGTACAGCGCCAGCGATCCCTGCTTGCCCGGCTGGTTCTCGATCGTCGCCACCACCGCGCCGTCCGCATCGGTCAGGTCGATATGCGACAGCCCGTCGATCGGCGGCAACATCGCCAGATTATCCTTGAACGTCGCGCCCGGTTCGATCTGTGCCAGCATATATTGTTCCCGCTTTGTTGGTCGCGGCGGCCTGTCGCATCTTATCGCGCGCGACGCAATCGGCGGCCCGCTTCGCGACGCCGACCATGACGGACAAGGGATGGTTCCCCGCCGTTCCCCTCCCGCGAGCGGGAGGGGCAGCAAGACGTGCGCGCGCAGCGCGCTAGTGGCAGCGGGGTGGGCTTTCGCGCCGTACAGCCCACCCCCTAACCCCCTTCCCGTAACGGGAGGTAGATTATGACTCAACCAACATCCCCGGCCCCGGCCAACTCCCCAAAAAGATCCAACATGCCTCACATGCAGGATTTTCTCTGATCTATCCTTGTCGATGGATCGCCCCGCGCCCTTACGCGCCGCCCCGCGTCTTCGCCCGGCGGGCAAGGATGTTCAGCACCTCAACCAATGTGGAAAAAGCCATGGCGGCATAGATATATCCCTTGGGCACATGCACGCCAAAGCCATCGGCGATCAGCACCGCGCCGATCATCAGCAGGAAACCGAGCGCCAGCATCACCACGGTCGGGTTCTTGGCAATGAAATTGGCCAGCGGGTCGGCCGCGATCAGCATCACGGTCACCGCCACGATGACGGCAATATACATGACCGCAAGGTTATCGGTCATACCCACCGCCGTCAGAATGGAATCGAGCGAAAAGATCATGTCCAGCAGGATGATCTGCGTGATCGCCGCGCCGAACGTAATGGTCGCCACGCCCTTTTTGTCCAGCACGCCGTCGGCCGGGGCGGGATCGACATTATGATGGATTTCCTTCGTCGCCTTCCAGATCAGGAACAGCCCGCCGCCGATCAGGATCATGTCGCGCCACGAAAATTCGGTTTCGAACGTCGGCGCACCATGCGGATCAAGCGGCCCGGAAAAGCCCAGGTCGAACACCGGCTGGGTCAGCCCCACGATCCACGCGATCATCGACAACAGCACCAGCCGCATGATCAGCGCCAGCCCGATGCCGATCTTGCGCGCCTTTGGCCGCTGCGCTTCGGGCAGTTTGTTGGTCAGGATGGAAATGAAGACCAGATTATCGATGCCCAGCACCACTTCCATCACCACCAGCGCGATCAGCGCGGCAAGGGCCGTGGGGTCGGTAAAGGCGGTGATCAGGCTGTCCATATCGCTCCTTCTGGCATGCCGTTCGACACGGCATCGCAACGTTTCGGGCAACGATGCGCGCGCGCGCCGGTTCCGCTAGACATTGTTTGTCACATGACAACGCTAACAAGTCGCACAGGATGCCGTCCGCCGCTGGACTAGGGCCTTTCCCTGCCCTAGCGAGACGGGCATTGTCCTTTTACCTGGGGTTCGACCGTATCGGCCGCGCTCCTTCGCCCACCTTATGAAAGGCGTTTCATGGCCCGCACCACCCTGACCCGTTTCCTGATCGAACAGCAGCGCAACGCCAATGCCCTGCCCGGCGAATTGCGGCTACTGATCGAAACGGTGGCCCGCGCGTGCAAGACGATCAGCCATGCGGTCAGCAAGGGCGCGCTGGGCGAAGTGCTGGGCAGCCTGGACAGCGAAAATGTGCAGGGCGAAGTGCAGAAGAAACTGGACGTCATCGCCAACGAACTGCTGCTCGACGCCAATGAATGGGGCGGTCACCTCGCCGCCATGGCTTCGGAAGAGATGGAGACCATCTATCCCATCCCCAATCGCTATCCCAAAGGCGAATATCTGATGCTGTTCGATCCGATCGACGGGTCCAGCAATATCGACGTCGACCTGTCCGTCGGCACCATCTTCTCGGTGCTCAAGGCGCCCGAAGACTGCGCCGGTCGCGACGTGACGGAGGAAGATTTCCTGCAGGACGGCCGTCAGCAGGTCGCGGCGGGCTACGCCATCTACGGTCCGCAATCGATTCTGGTGCTCAGCGTCGGCACCGGCGTCTATGAATTTACGCTCGACCGCGAAGTCGGCAGCTGGGTGTTGACCGACGCGGACATGAAGATGCCGCAGGGCAAGTGCGAATTTGCCATCAACATGTCCAACCGCCGCCAATGGTCGCCCGCCATCGCCCGTTATGTCGACGAACGCGTGCTGGGCGCGGCCGGGCCGTGCGGCAAGGATTACAATATGCGCTGGACTGCGTCGATGGTGGCGGACGTGCATCGCATCCTCAAGCGCGGCGGCATCTTCATGTATCCCTATGATCACCGCACGCCGGGCAAGGCAAAGCTGCGCCTGATGTATGAAGCCAATCCGATGAGCTATCTGATCGAACAGGCGGGCGGCGCGTCGTCCGACGGCTTCATGCCGATCATGGACGTCCCGGCAAAGGGCCTGCACCAGCGCGTGGGCGTGGTGCTGGGCGACAGCGCCGAAGTCGCGGCCGTGGTCGCCTATGGCAGGGAAATGGTCCCGGCCTGATCCGGAACGGGGGGATGCCTGAAGCATCGTGCGTAAAAGTGGGAACCGGTTTTGCGCACGATGCCACCGCAAAAGCTTGGAGCGCGCGACATGCGCCTCATGTAACGTAGCGCGCTCCAGCCTCCTCCGTTCATTTTGCGCCTGCCTACCTCGGTTCGTTCCGCGCCTGCCCCACGTTCTTTTCGCGCCCGCTTCCCCCGTTCGTTTCGAGCGAAGTCGAGAAACGACTGGCATCGCGCCATGAACAGGGGACCGAAAAAGCAGGCGCCATGAAATGAAAAAAGGTGGGGAAAAGAAAAAGGGGGGAGAGCGACATCGCTCAAATCCCCCCTGCTTCGGCTCGCCGTGCCGGTTTTAACCGGCGGCTCCTCTCCAGAAACTTGTTTTGAGGCGCGCCGAACAGCCAGATCGCCTTAGCGAACCTCGATGACAAAAAAAAGGCCGATCGCAAGACCGGCCTGAAAGTTTTTAGGAGAGGATGCCTGAAAGGCACAGTCCTTCTGTCCTCATCAGCGATCCGGCGCAAATGCGAAGCGCGAAACCATGGTTGCATCAAATGCAATCCATTGCGCAAAGCCGCGTTTCACGACACTTGCGGTAAAGATATTATCAGGGCTTTGCCGCTATCGGATGCGGATGCACGCAACGACCGGACTTCATGCCGCGACGAACAGCCCGATTCGCTATCGCCGCGATATCGACGGGCTCCGGGCGCTCGCCATCCTGCCCGTGCTGCTGTTCCATGCTCATGTCCCCGGCTTTTCCGGCGGCTATGTCGGCGTCGACATCTTCTTCGTCATATCGGGCTATCTGATCACCGGCATCATCGCCCGCGAAATCGATCTGGGCCGCTTTTCCCTGATCCGTTTCTACGAACGGCGTTTCCGCCGCATCATGCCCGCCCTGTCGCTGATGATCCTGGCGGTCCTGTGCGCCGCGGCATGGCTTTACCTGCCCGGCGATCTGGAAAGCGTGCCGAAATCCGCGCTGGCCGCCACGCTGTTCCTGTCGAACCTCTGGTTCTTCACCGACACCGGCTATTTCGCGGGCGGCGCGGACGTAAAGCCCCTGCTTCAGACATGGTCGCTGGCGGTGGAGGAACAATATTATATCGGCTTTCCGATCCTGCTGATGCTGCTCGCCCGCTATGCGCCACGCTGGCGGACGGCGGCGGTGGCAGGCATCGCCATTCTCTCGCTGGTCATCGCCATCGCCATGCAGCGCGACACCAGCGGCTTCACCTTCTATCTGCTGCCCGCCCGCGCATGGGAATTATTCACCGGGGCGCTGCTGGCGCTGGGTGCGGTCCCCGCCATCGGTGCCCGCTGGCTGCGCGAAGCCCTTGCCCTGTGCGGCCTCTGCGCGATCGGCCTTGCCGTCGCCCTCTATGACCGCAACACCATCTTCCCCGGCGTCACCGCGCTCGCCCCGGTGCTGGGCGCCGCCGCGCTGATCCATACCGCGCCCGACACGCGCGTCGGCCTGCTGCTGGGGTGGCGTCCGCTGGTCGCTGTCGGCCTCATCTCCTATTCGCTCTATCTGTGGCACTGGCCGCTGATCGTCTTTACTGAATATACGACCGACCGGCCGCTGGCGGGCGGGACGCAGGCGCTGGTCATCGCCCTGTCCCTACTGGCTGGCGCCCTGTCCTGGCGCTTTGTCGAGCGCCCCTTCCGCGACATCCGGCGCATGCCCGCCCGCACCATCTTCCTCTTCACCGGCGCTGCGATGGCCATGCTCTGCGCGGCATCGCTCGCCCTGATGGCAAAGGGCGGCTGGCCCGCCCGCTTCGCGCCGCCGGTGCTGGCGCAGATGGCCGGGCAGAATGATTTCGCCCCCACGCGCAAGTCATGCCACGACAGCTTCCTGCGCAACGCTGCGCCCTGCACGCTGGGCGCGCCCGTGTCGCCCGACGCAATGCTGTGGGGCGACAGCCATGGGGTGGAACTCGCCTATGCCCTGTCGCTCGACGCCCGGAGCCGGGGCCGCGCCCTGATCGAACGCACCACCTCCAGCTGCCCCCCGGTTCTGGACTATGATGCCAAAGATCCCCGCTGCGCCGCCGCCAACCGCGCCGCTTTCGCCGCAATCCGCGCCGACCCGCGCCTGAAACGCATCTATCTGGCTGCCTTCTGGGCCAATGGCGATTTCGACGATCCTGCCTTCGTGGAAAAGCTGGACCGAACCATCGCCGCCATCCGGGCCATGGGACGCGACGTCGTGCTGATCGGCGCCGTGCCGCCCCAGCCCTTCGACGTGCCGCGCCATCTGGCGCATCTGGCGCGGGCCGGACGGCTGAACGCGGCAACCGGCATCGACCGGCAGAGCGTGGAATCCCGCACCGTACACCTACGCGCGCTGTTCACCCGCTGGCGCGATCGCGGTGTCACGCTGATCGATCCGGTCGCCGCTCTGTGCGCCAGTGGGCAATGCATGATCGAACATGACGGCAGGCCGCTCTATTTCGATTCCCATCATCTCAGCGTCACCGGCGCCCGGCTGGTAATCGCAAAGGATGGCTAGGAGACCGGCCCACTCCCCAATCGGCCACCTATAGAATATTGCCGATGGGTAGTGGCAGCGGGCTGATAGCGCGATGCGCCCAAAGGCGCATTCTCAAACGGTCTCTCCCCCTATTCCGCGGCCCCTATTCCGCCGCCAGCGCATAGCCCGATCGCGGCAGTTCGGCCGCCATCGCTTCTGCAATGCGCGTCACGATCCGCTGCATCCGCGCCAGCCCCGCGCCCGGCCCGTCCATCGCCAGGTCCAGATACAGCCTGCGGTCAATTTCCATCTGCATCGCATGCATGCCCTGTTCCGGGCGGCCATGCCGTTCGATCAGATGATCGCCGGCATAGGGGTGGTTCTGCGTCACGTTCAAGTCGTGCCCCGCCGCCACATCGGCCGCCAGCGTCATCAACCGGCCCGTCGCGCTGCGCCCGAACCGGTCGCCCAGCACCATGTCGGGCGCAGGCTGCCCAGCGGCGGGCGGCGACAGCGGCGGCATGGAATGCAGGTCGATCAATATCGCATGGCCATGCGCCTGATGCGCGGCCGTCAACAGGCGGCTGATCGCCATATGATAGGGGCGATGCACCGTTTCGATCCGCCGATGCGCCTCCGCCCATGGCATGGGGCCGCGCCACAGATCATGCGCGCCCGCCAGCCGGCGCGGGAACAGGCCCAGCCCGCCGCGCAGTTTCGCGCTGCTCTGCAACGTCACATGACGCGGCAGGTCGGCGATCATGCCGGGGTCGATTTCCCGTTCATGCCGGTTGAGGTCGATCATCGCCCGCGGCGCCCGCGCCACCAGAACGGTAAAGCCCCGCGCGATCAGCGGATGCGCCAGCAAGTCGACCCAGCGATCCTCCAGTCGGCGCAATATCGGCAATTGCACCCGCGCGGCGCCGATCAGCGCCGCATCATAATCGCGCCCGGCATGCGGCACGGAAATCACGACCGGACGCGTCGGGATCATCGGACCGTAAAGATCAAAGGCCATGTCGCTGAATGTGGGGATGCGCGGCGCGGGATGATCCAATGCGACTCCTTTCGCCGCCGCGTCGAAAAAACTTGTCCGGCTGGCAAATATTTAAACCTTGTCGCATATAAGAAGGACTTGCGCCACCCGCAGGGATGGACGCCAAGTGCCGGGGGACGGCCGAATGAGAATGTTGGGGCAATGATTCGCATTTTATTGGCAGAAGATGATGAAAGCATGCGCACCTATCTGGCGCGCGCGCTGGAACGGTCGGGTTATGACGTCGTGTCGGTCGACACGGGTCTGGCGGCGATGCCGCATATCGAATCGGATCGGTTCGACCTGCTGCTGACCGACATCGTGATGCCGGAAATGGACGGGATCGAACTGGCGCAGCATGCCGCCGCCGTCGCGCCCGACATGCGGATCATGTTCATCACCGGCTTCGCGGCCGTCACGTTGAAGGCCGGGAAGGCCGTGCCGCAGGCAAAGGTGCTTTCGAAACCCTTCCACCTGCGCGATCTGGTGCTGGAGGTCGAACGCATGTTCGGCAACGAAAGCATCCCCGCATCCACCGACACGCCCTGACCCGCATGCCGCGTGCCGGGTTCAGCCCGGCATCGCTTCGGGCATATCGGGCGCCGGTTCCATCGGATGGCCTGCCATCGCGGCCCTGAACCGTTCGCGGTCCAGCCCCTTTTCCCACACCGACACGACGACGGTGGCGACGGCATTGCCCACGAAGTTGGTCAGGCTGCGGCATTCGCTCATGAACCGGTCGACGCCCAGGATCAGCGTCATGCCCGCCACCGGCACCGACGGCACGATGGACAGCGTCGCGGCCAGCGTGATGAAGCCCGCGCCGGTCACGCCCGCCGCGCCCTTGGACGAAATCATCGCCACCAGCAGCAGCAATATCTGCTGCTCCAGGCTCAGATGCACGTTGCACGCCTGCGCGATGAACAGCGCCGCCAGCGTCATATAGATATTCGTGCCGTCCAGATTGAAACTGTACCCCGTCGGCACGACCAGTCCGACCACCGACTTGCGGCACCCCGCGCGCTCCATCTTCTCGATCAGGCTGGGCAGTGCGGCTTCGGACGAAGACGTCCCCAGCACCAGCAGCAATTCGGCCTTCAGATAGCGGATCAGGTGCAGGATGTTGAACCCCACCGCCCACGCCACCGCGCCCAGCACCACCAGCACGAACAGCAGCGACGTCAGATAAAATGTCGCGACCAGCCCGGCCAGGTTCGCCAGCGTCCCCACGCCATATTCTGCGATGGTGAACGCCATCGCGCCGAACGCGCCGATGGGCGCCGCCTTCATCAGGAACGCGACCATCTTGAACACCGCATGGCTGGCCGATTCCAGCACGGTCATCAACGGCTGCGCCTTGTCCCCGATCAGGGTCAGCGCAATGCCGAACAGGATTGCGACGAACAGCACCTGCAAAATATTGCCGTCCGCCACCGCCGACACCATGGTCGATGGGATGATGCTCATCAAAAACCCGGTCAGCGTGCGCTCATGCGCCTGATGGGCGTAATCGGCGACCTTCCCCGCATCCAGCGTGGCCGGATCGATGTTCAGGCCCGATCCGGGCTGCACCACATTGGCGACGATCAGGCCGACGACCAGCGCCAGCGTCGAAAAGGTCAGGAAATAACCGAAAGCTTTCGCCGCGACCCGGCCGATCGCGCCCAGTTCCTTCATCCCCGCGATGCCGGTGACGATGGTTAGGAAAATCACCGGCGCGATGATCATCTTCACCAGCTTGATGAAGGCCTCGCCCAGCGGCTTCAGCTGCTTGCCCGCATCCGGCCAGAAATGGCCGATCAGGACACCCAGCGCGATGGCGAACAGCACCTGAACATAAAGCTGGCGGTAAAATGGAAGCCGTGGCGCCGCCTCAATCGGCGAAGTTGGCGTTGGCAGCATATGACGTGGCGTCCCCCTGTTTGCCCGGCAGCATATGGGCGTCCCCTGCCCTGTCCAGAAGAATATCGATTTCTATCAAATTCCTGCTTGCGCGATGTGACGACCCTCGTTATTGGCCCCCTCCACGGCGGGCGTGTAGCTCAGTGGTAGAGCACTGTGTTGACATCGCAGGGGTCGCAAGTTCAATCCTTGCCACGCCCACCATTGAAAACCCCGGTAGGTCGAAGACCTGCCGGGGTTTTTGATTTCCGGCCTCCGGTGTTGGTCCGGTGTAATCGAACTTGCGGATCACGCCGGCGGCATCGGCAACACCGGAAACGATTCGGAAAGGACCGATCCCGCCCGATCCATTTCCGCATGAAACCCGCCGGACCATGCGCAATCGTCTGGAGCGCCCCCGCGCGCGCCAGCCCCCTCCGGTGTGAAACCGTCATGCGGGCATCGGCGCGCGCCTATACATTGCCCTTTGAAACGCCACCATGTCCCGATCCGGGTTGATCTCCGTCACCCAAGCCAATCGCACCTGATCTCGCCCCTATGCCCTTCGGGCGCCAGCGCCGTGCGCAAGGCTTCCAGCAATGGCGGCAAAGCTTGCGTGAAGGCATAGGGTGGATTGACGATAAACAGACCCGCGCCGTTATAGATGCCGGGCTGCTCGCTATCGTACAGCCAATGTTCCACCACCAGCAATTTCGGGATGCCCAGCTTGCGCAACTGCGCCTTCCATTGCCGATGCGCGGCGCGCTCTTTGAGCGGATACCAGATCACCGTCACGCCATGCGCCCATTTGCGATGCGCGGCAGCGAGCGTGGCGGTGATGCGCGCGCGTTCGTCCGTCTGTTCATAGGGCGGATCGACCACCACCACGCCGCGCGCGGTGCGGGGCGGCAACAGCGCCAGCCAAAGTTCGTAGGCGTCGCGTTCATGCACCGCCGCGCCGGTGTCCCGCATCGCGCCGCGCAGGGTATAGGCGTCTTCCGGATGCTTTTCGTTGAGGATCAGGACATCCTGCGGGCGCATAAGCTGCGCCAGAAATCGCGGCGATCCGGGGTAAAGCCGCGGTTCGCCCGCCTCATTCACCGCCTGTACGGCGGCGCGATAATCGTCCAGCAGGGGGTTCGTGTCTGCAAAGGCCCGCACCACGCCCTGCGTGGCTTCACCAGTGCGCTGCGCCTGATCGCCGCCCAGATCGTACAGCCCGCAACCGGCATGGGTGTCGATCAGGGTGAGCGCACCCTCCTTGAGCTGCAAGGCCCGCACCAGGGCGATGAGGAGGCTGTGCTTCACGACATCGGCGCTGTTGCCGGCATGGAAGGAATGACGATAATTCACTGCGGTTCGAAATCCTGACGATCGGGCTTTAAAGCATCGTTATCTGCGCAAAAAGTGGGCACCGGTTTGCGCAGATAACGATGCGATAACAGATAAGTAGAGCATTTTCGAAGCAGATGGCATCATCTGCCGACCCGGAAGATGCGGAAAAGAGTAGAAGATAGAGGATGATCCGCTTCAGTATGAACGGATCATCCTCTAAACGAACTGCCGGACCTTCTGCAAAGCGAAGTTATGGCCGCTCCGCTTCCGCAGCATCGATATGCCGCCACCGGAACCTGATCCGATCGGCCTGATCCGAACAGCCTGATCCGAACAGCCTGAACCGATGAGCCTGAGCGCGGCTCCGCCGTGACGGCCGTTCTTTTGCGCATCATGCGGGCCATCGGCTGTCCCGGCCCGCCCCGCCATGGCCTGGAACGTCAACCGACTGGTTCAAACGAAATCATCCTCCGAAAGCCTTTTATTCACCCCATTTTGCAATGCCATCCTCGGTTCCGGATGACGTCGAAATGCTTTAGAGCCTGCCGCGATTCAACGGGGCTTGATGGATGATGGCGGACTGCGAAACGATTTCGGGAAAGCGCGTTTTGTTCGTGATGGCGGTGGAGGCCGAATATGGTCCCCATCTGCGTCGGCGCTTCACGCCCCTTCTGACCGGCGTCGGCCCGGTGGAGGCCGCGCTGGTGACCGGCATCGCGCTTGCCGATATGGCGCGGCGGAGCGCCCTGCCCGACCTTGTCGTCAATCTGGGGTCGGCCGGATCGCGCACCTGCCCCCTTGGCGACATCTTCCAGATCGCCAGCGTGTCATGGCGCGACATGGACGCGTCGCGGCTGGGCTTTACGAAGGGGGTGACCCCGCTCACCGATCATCCAGTCGATCTGCCGCTGGCGACCCCGCTGGCGATCCCCACTGCGCGACTTTCCACCGGCGCCAATGTCGTGGGCGGGGATGAATATGCCGCCATCGACGCGGACATGGTCGATATGGAAACATTCGCCATCGCGCGCGCCTGCGATCGGTTCGGCGTGCCGCTGATGGGCCTGCGCGGCGTGTCGGATGGTCCGGGCGAACTCGACCATATCGATGGCTGGATGGAATTGCTGGGCCTGCTGGACGAACGGCTTGCCAACATGGTCGACCTGCTGCCCGCCGCCCTGCTTCAGGCACCCGCCCTCAATTAGAGCATCTCCGAAGCGGATGGCGTCATCGGCTGGCTCGGAAAATGCGGAAAACAAAGCGAAGATAGAGCATAATTCGGCATGAACGGATCATGCTCTAACAGTTGGATGTCACCGCCGCGCTGCGCGGCCATGACAGCTGGTACGTGACCAGCAGCCCGTCATGATCGGATAGGGCCGGATCGCCCGCCTTACCTGTAAACATCGCCTCCACCCTGACCGGCCGGACGGACACCCTGTCGCCGGGCCAGAAAAATTGCAGATCCTGCGTCTCCATCCATGGCTTGTCGCCGGACCAGTTCAGCCGCACCTCGCAATCCGAACCCACCTCCACACAGGTCCGGTGGACCAGATGGAAGGATTGATAGCGGGAAAAATTGTCCCAGCGCGGTTGCGACCGGCGCATGTTGAAATCGCCGCCGAATATCACCGGATAGGCGTCATCATGCGTGCGGTCGATAAAGGCCGACGCCTCCAGCGACTGTCGGTCATGCGCGGCCAGATTGCGCGAATGGGGCGCGCGTGACGCCCCCCTGCTGTTCATATGCGTGTTGTAGAGGTCGACGGGCGTCGGCACGCCGGGAATGGCGATGCGCGCCAGCATGACACCCTTGTTGGCAAGGCAGTCTATCCCCGCGCAGGACCGACGGCCATAGGCATGCATGGCCCCATCGACGATCGGATAGCGCGACGCGATGGCCAGGCCGCTGCCCGTCAGGTGCAGCCCCAGTTCGCCCCGCCTGAAATGGGACCGCCCCGGCAGCGCCTCCTTCGTCACCCCGCGCGCGCGGGTGGTGCGATTCGGCCCCGTGGCGATGGCGGGATAACCGCTGGCCGCCACCGCTGCTTTTGCCGGGCCACTGAACATTTCCTGAAACAGGACGATGTCGGGCGCGCGCCCGTCCCTGCGCAGCGCCGCCAGATGCCGCCCGATGCGGCGCAGGTCGTCCGCCCGCCCCGCCCGCGCGGGCCATCCCAGCCCTTCGATATTATAGCTTAAGACCGACAGCGTCGTGGTGATCCTGTCCGCGTCGGGCGCGTGCAGAACCGGTATGGGGGCGGTGGCGCAGGCCATGATGTGCCGGGGCGATGGCGTCGCGCATCCCGCCGTCCACAATGCCATGGACATGGCGATCAACCCCATGCGGAAACGCGATCCGGTCATGCCCCTGCCCTGTCCGCGCTGCCCTGTCCGCGTCGCCCTGTCGGAGACGGCCTGTCCGCGCCGCCCCATTTTCCTGCCCGATCGACCGCCTATTCGCCCTCGAACGCGATCAGCGCCTGCGCGACCATCCCGTACGCCTCCAGCGCCGCTTTCCCGCCCAGATCGGGCAGGTCCACCGCGAACAGCGCCATCAGCACGCTCGCCCCCTGTTCGCGCAGCAGCTGCGCGGCGGCCAGCGCGGTGCCGCCGGTCGCGATCAGGTCGTCCACCAATATGACGCGCGCGCCTTGGGGCACCTGCCCTTCATGCATTTCCAGACGGTCGGTGCCATATTCCAGCACATAATCGATGCCCACGACCTTGCCGGGCAGCTTGCCCTTCTTGCGAACCGGCACGAACCCCTTGCCCAGCGCATGGGCCAGCGCCGCGCCCAATATGAAGCCGCGCGCCTCTATCCCGACGATCAGGTCCGCGTCCAGCGGGCGGACGACCGTGACCAGCCTGTCGATCAGCTCGGCGAACCCCGGCCCGTCGGCCAGCAGCGTCGTCACGTCGCGAAACATGATGCCGGGCTTGGGGAAATCGGGGATGGTGCGGATCAGGGCGGTCAGGCTGTCGATGCTCATGGCCACGCTCCATAGAGGCTTTTCCAGACAGATGAAATCATCTGCTGGTCAAGAAAAAGCGTCGGAAAAATAAACGAAGGGCGCGGCTCCATTCAGGAACCGCGCCCCTCCTTTTTCCACCAACCGGTCGAACCGCCATGCCACCGCCCTTATGGGAGCAACGACCCGGCCGTGGTCCGATCAGTCAGCGCATCAGGCCGCCTTCTTCTTGTCCGCCCAGATATTCTGATAGGACATATAGGCCAGACCCGTCGCGATCAGCAGGAAGATGATCGTCGCTAGACCCGCGCGATGGCGGTTTTCCAGCTTGGGTTCCGCGGTCCAGGTCAGGAACGCCGCAACGTCCTGCGCCATCTGGTCTACCGTCGCCTTGGTGCCGTCGCCATAGGTCACCTGACCGTCGGCCGACAGCGGCGGCGCCATGGCCAGGTTCAGGTTGGCGAAATAGGGGTTGTAATGCAGCCCCTCCGGCGTCTTGGCATCCGGGAAATGCTTCAGCAATTCGGCGGGCTGCTCCTGATAGCCGGTGATCAGCGAATAGACATAGGCGCTACCATGGTGGCGGGCCTTGGTCATCAGCGACAGGTCCGGCGGGATCGCATTGTTGTTCGCCGCCGCCGCCGCGACATTGTTCGCGAACGGCTTGGGGAAATGATCGGCGGGCACCGGTTCGCGGGTCGCCGCTTCGCCCGTGGCAGAGTCGACCGACGGGGTCTGGATCGCCCACTGTTTGGCGATCGCCTTCACTTCCGCCTCATTATAGCCCAGCGCCTCCAGATCGCGGAACGCCACGAATTTCAGGCTGTGGCATGCCGAACAGACTTCCTTGAACACCTGAAAGCCGCGCTGGAGCTGCTGCTTGTCATATTTGCCGAAGGGGCCGTCGAACGAGAAGCTGACATGTTTGGGGGGCAGGTGGAACTCATGCTCCACCGTCTTGGCGGGCGGCTCCGTCACATAGGAATAGGCACCCACAAGGAAGGAAATGACCAGCCAGCCCGAGAAAAAGAGGCCGACCAGAAATGCGCCGATGCGAACCATATCGTGTCTACCCCTTATTCAGCCGGGACCGCGACGGTTTCGCCGTCGGTCTTGCCATATTTCGCCAGAACGGCCTCGGTGATCGATCCGGGCAGCGGCAGCGGCTTTTCAAAGCGTGAGATCAGCGGAAGGATGATCAGGAAATGGGCGAAATAATAGGCCGCCGCAATCTGGGAGATCATCACGAAGGGTTCTTCGGCAGGTGCGCCGCCGCAATAGCCCAGCACCGCCACGTCGCCCAGCAGTATCCACCAGAATTTGCGGAACATCGGGCGATAACGGCCCGACCGCACCGGCGATGTGTCCAGCCAGGGAAGGAAGAAGAGCAGCAGGATCGATGCGAACATCGCCAGCACGCCCAGCAGCTTTGCCGGCACGAAGAAGAAGTCGACGGTGAAGGCGCGCAGGATCGCGTAGAAGGGCCAGAAATACCATTCGGGCACGATGTGCGCGGGCGTCGAAAGCGGGTTCGCTTCGATATAATTGTCCGGGTGACCCAGGAAATTGGGCGCGAAGAACAACAGGATGGAGAAGCAGATCAGGAATACGCCCGCCCCGAACCCGTCCTTTGCGGTGTAATAGGGGTGGAACGGCACGGTATCCTGCGGCCCCTTCACTTCCACGCCGGTCGGGTTGGAGGAACCCGGAATATGCAGCGCCCAGATGTGGAGGATGATGACCCCCGCAATCACGAAGGGCAGCAGGAAGTGGAGCGAGAAGAAGCGGTTCAGGGATGCGTTGCCGGGCGCGAATCCGCCCAGCAGCCATGTCTGGATCGGTTCGCCCACGACCGGGATCGCGCCGAACAGGCCGGTAATGACCTTCGCCCCCCAATAGGACATCTGCCCCCATGGCAGCACATATCCCATGAAGGCGGTCGCCATCATCAGAAGGAAGATGACGAGGCCGAGCAGCCACACCATTTCGCGCGGCGCCTTGTAGCTACCGAAATAAAGGCCGCGGAAGATGTGGAGATAGACCACGATGAAGAAGAAGCTGGCGCCGTTGGCATGGGCATAGCGCATCAGCCAGCCTGCGTTGACGTCGCGCATCGTCTGTTCGACGGTGCCGAACGCGACCAGATCGTTCGCGCCATAATGCATCGCCATGATGACGCCGGTGACGATCTGGATCACCAGCGCGAGGCCCGCCAGCACGCCGAAATTCCAGAAATAGTTGAGGTTGCGCGGCACCGGATAGCCAGCGCCGACCGCATTGAAGACGAGGCGCGGCAGCGGCAGCTTTTCGTCGACCCACTGCATCACCGGATGCTTGGGGGTATAGTTTTCAGCCCATGGAAAGCTCATGATGGTCCCCCTTACCCAACAAGAATGGCGGTGTCGGAAGTGAAGGCGAACTTCGGAACTTCCAGATTTTTGGGCGCCGGACCTTTGCGGATGCGGGCGGCGGTGTCGTAAGACGACCCGTGGCAGGGGCAGAAATATCCGCCATATTCGCCTTTATTCTCGCCCTCTCCCGCGCCCAGCGGCACACAGCCCAGATGGGTGCACACGCCCATCGTCACCAGCCACTGTTTTTTGCCGTCGACCGTGCGCTCTTCCAGCGTCTGCGGGTCGCGCAGGGTGGATGCGTCCACCTTGTCCGCTTCGGCGATTTCCTTGGGCGTCAACTGCCGCACGAACAGCGGCTGCGACCGGAATGTGGTCTTGATCGCCTGCCCCGGCTGGATCGCCGACAGATCGACCTCGGTCGATGCGAGCGCCAGCACATCCGCGCTGGGGTTCATCTGGTCGATCAGGGGGAGAACCACGGCGACCCCGCCGACCCCGGCGAAGCTGACCGCTGCGATGTTGATGAAATCCCGGCGGCGTACGCCATCTTCGCCGGATGGACCCGTACCGTCTGTTTGTTCAACGATCGCCATGCACCTCTACCCTTGCAAGACTTCCCTGTCACACCGGAATGCCGTTAACGGCCCTGATTATCAAGGGATTTGGATGTCTGGCCTGGGCCGACACCGTTAACCCCCCGGTGTGGTTCGATGGGCGTGATAACCTTACTGCGTCGGCTTTGCCAGTCGCAATATCACCTCCCCTGTTGCAAATGCTCCTGATGCATTATGGCGCTGCCCCATGCGTATCGCCCTTTATCAACCGGAAATTGCCGGCAATGTCGGCGCAATCCTGCGTCTGGCCGCCTGTTTTGCGGTCCCTGTCGACATCATCATGCCCACCGGATTCGCCTTTTCCGACGCGCGCCTGAAACGCGCGGCGATGGATTATGGGCAATCCGCCGACGTCACCCGCCACGCCAATTTCGCGGCATTCGACGCGGATCGGCGGGCGCAGGGCCGCCGTTTGCTGCTGATGAGCGCCCATGCTTCGCAAAAATTGCCGGATGTGCGGTTTCAGGCGGACGACGTGCTGCTGATGGGGTCCGAAAGCGCTGGCGTCCCCGCCGATGTACGGGATATTGCGGATGTCCGCATCCGCATCCCCATGGCACCGGGGTTCCGGTCCCTCAACATCGCCGTTTCGACCGGCATCGCCGTCGCCGAAGCCCTTCGCCAGACCGGAAAGTTCCCCGAATGACCGCCACCCCCCCTGTCCCCGCCGTGCCTTTCGCCCTCGATGCCCGGCAACAGGCTGCGCGCGACTGGTTCGAATCGCTGCGCAACCGCATCTGCGCCGAATTTGAAGCGATCGAACGCGAAGCGGGCGGCGACGCCCGGTTCGACTTCACGCCATGGGACCGCGAAGCCGAAGGGCAGGAACCCGGTCAGGGCGGCGGCGGCGTGCGCGGCGTCATGAAGGGCAGGATTTTCGAGAAGGTCGGCGTCAACATATCGACCGTGGGCGGTGAATTTGCCCCCGCCTTTGCCCAGACCATCCATGGCGCGGCCGAAAATCCCGCCTTCTTCGCCACCGGGATCAGTTTGGTCGCGCATATGGCCAACCCGCATGTGCCCGCCGTGCACATGAACACCCGCTATCTCGTCACCACCAAAAGCTGGTTCGGCGGCGGCGCGGATCTCAACCCGCCCTTGCCCCGCGACGAAGACACCGCCCATTTCCACGATGTGCTGAAATCCGCCTGCGACGCGCATGATGCGGACTATTATCCCCGCTTCAAAACATGGGCGGACGAATATTTCTTCATCCCCCATCGCAACGTCCATCGCGGCGTGGGCGGCATTTTCTACGATCATCTCGAATGTGCGGACGATGCGGCCTTCGACGCCCATTTCGCCTTCACCCGCTCGGTCGGCGACGCCTTCCTCGCCGCCTTCACCCCCATCGTGCGGCGGCGGATGGACGATGCCTGGACCGATGCCGACTATCGCACCATGCTCGAATGGCGCGGCCGCTACGCCGAATTCAATCTGGTGCATGATCGCGGCACGCTGTTCGGCCTCAAGACCGGCGGCAATATCGACGCCATTCTGATGAGCCTGCCGCCGATGGCGAGTTGGAGCTGATGCCCTTCATCCCCGTGGAACCGGGCATGGTGGCGACGGTGGTCACTCATCTGGAAATGCGCGAACGCCCCAGGCCCGCGCCCATCCCGCCCGCGCCCCTGCGCCTCGTCCCGTGGAAAGCGCCCGACCCGGACGCCTATCGCGCCCTGTTCCGCCGCGTCGGCGCGCCATGGCTGTGGTTTTCGCGCCTCGTGATGCCCGACGCGGAACTGGCCGCCATCCTCCACGACCCGGCGGTGGAGGTCTTTGCCGTCACCGATCCGCGCGGCACCGAAGTCGGCCTGCTGGAACTGGATTTTCGCAAACTGCCCGACTGCGAGCTTGGCTTTTTCGGGCTTGTGCCGGAATTGAATGGCAAGGGGCTGGGCCGCTGGCTGATGGCGCAGGCGAAATCGCTGGCATGGCGCAAGGGGGTGGATCGTTTCTGGGTCCACACCTGCACGCTGGACAGCCCCGCCGCGCTCGGCTTCTACATGAAATCGGGCTTCACGCCCTATGGCCGGGACATCGAAACCTTCGCCGACCCCCGGCTGGCGGGCATCCTGCCCCGCGACGCCGCGCCGCACATACCCCTGCTGGACGTGTAAGAGGCCGTCACGCAATGCGCGCAAGAGCGCATTTCGTGGCGGCCCCCGCCCGCTGGCGCATATCAAAAATCACCGAAACACGTCGGTCACATCCTGCGGCAACGCCTGCCGGTACAGCCGCGCCAGCATCACCAGCATATAGACCTGCACCACAGCGGACACCGCCGCCCCGGCGATGCCCCCTGCCAGCCGCGCGCCGTCCGGCCCGGCGACCAGCCCGCCCAGCGATCCGATGATCGCCTGCGCCGCCGACCCGGCGATGGTGGACAACAGCATGACGACCACCAGAAAACCGAACAGCCGCCCGAAATGCCCCCTGGTCAGCGCCCATGCCCGGCGCAGCGAATCCATCACGCCCAACCTGCCGTCGATGACCACCGGGTTCAGCAGCACCAGCCGGATGCTCGCATAGAAAACCACGCCCGCCGCGCCAAAGCCCAGCAGCATGCTGACCGCCGCCGCCATCTGCTTGGACGCAAGGGCGATCGCTACGCCCACGACAGCCGCGATCACGAACAGCGCCGCAACCGCCCCCACCGCGACCAGCGCCGTGCCGATCAGCACCGGCAGCCGGGCGAAGCTCATGCGCAACGCTTCCCCCACGCTGATGCCGGGGCGCAGCGCCAGCGCGAACAGCGCCAGCGACCCGAACCAGATCAACAGGATCGTGATCACCATGGCCAGCCCGAAACCGGGCGGCATGGCGGGGATCGTGTCGGCCTTTGGCTGTGCGAGCCATGCCTGCAATTGCGGCGGCGTCATTTCCTGAAGGATGAGGCCGGGCAGCGCCACGAACAGCAGCGCCACGGGAAACAGCAGCGCCGCTTCGCGCGCGACAAAGGCCGTCGCCTCTTCCCACGCCTTGCCGATCGACATTGTCGCCATATCTATGCTGCCTGCCCCATGATGCTGATTGTGCGGCGCGAGACTTGATCGCTCGCCCCGCGCAAGTCAAGGAAGCCACCATGCCCGATCCGACACCCGATCTTCCTGCCGCCCTGCCCTTTCCCGCCGCCGTCGAATGGCGGGTGGATCCGGGCCTTGTCGATTATCCCGCCGCGCTCGCGGATATGGAGGCCCGCGCCGCCGCCATCCATGCGGGCGAAGCGGCCGAACGGGTGTGGCTGCTCGAACATGCCCCGCTCTATACCGCGGGCACCAGCGCCGATCCGGCCGAACTGCTCGACCCGCGCTTTCCCGTGCATGATGCCGGGCGCGGCGGGCGCTACACCTATCACGGGCCGGGCCAGCGCATCGGCTATCTCAACATCGATCTTGGCCATCGGGGCAAGGATGTCCGCAACTTCGTCCACCATCTGGAAGGCTGGATGATCGCGGCGCTGGGCGATCTTGGCATAGCGGCCCGCCGTGCCGAAGGACGGATCGGCATCTGGACGGACGATCCCCATGGGCGGGAAGCCAAGATCGGCGCGCTGGGCATCCGTGTGCGCCGCTGGGTGACGCTGCACGGCTTTGCCATCAACGTCGATCCCGACCTGTCCCATTTCGGGGGCATCGTGCCGTGCGGGATCAGCGAATTTCCCGTCACCAGCATCGCCGCATTGCGCGGCAACGCTTCCATGGCCGCGCTCGATGCGGCGTTGAAGGCACATTTTCCCGCCTTTCTCAGCCGCTTGGCCCGCTGCGGCACGGGGCTTGAGCAATGCGATACGGCCAGCTAGGGTCGCGCCTTATTTTCCGGTGGGGGGCCGCCGGGCTGTCGATTGTTTCTTTTAAGGATAACCGGATGCGCCATGTCTTTACCGCCACCCTGATCGCCGCCTGCCTGACGCTGGCGGCCTGCGGCGGCAAGGAAGACGGCGGCAACAAGGTGCAGATGAAGGATATGGAGGTGGTGGACGGCACCGCGACCGACGCCATGACCGATCTGGACGGGGTGCAGAGCGAAGGCACGGCCGTCACCCTGCCCAGCGCCAACGCCGCGAGCAACAGCAGCGCGCCCGCAGCAAAAGCGCCAGCCGAAAAGGCCCCGGCCGAAGAAGCCGAAGTCCTGTCCGATCAATAAGGCTGGCAGGATCGTTCAGCGCTGATACAGTGAAACGATAGAAGAGTGGCATGATAGAATGGTCGCGCCCGATTTTGGCGTGATTCAAGAGGGGCTTGATCGATGAATGTCCGTTTTCCGCTGCGCCGTGCGCTGACCGCGCTCATCCTGGCGGCCGCGCCCATGGTGGCGCAACCCGCCGCCGCGCAATTTTTCTGGTCGCCGCCCGACCTCAGCGCCCCGCCCCTGACCGACGATGCCGCCGCGACCGCCATGGGCCTGCCCGGCGCCACCGCTGCCGAAGTGAAGGCGGGTCTTGCCTGGAACCTGCGCGCCGCGCTGAACGTCGCCGCGCTGCAATGCCAGTTCGAACCCACGCTGCTGGCGATCAGCAATTATAACGCCATGATCGCCCATCATGATGCGGAACTGGACGCGGCGCAGGCCACCCTGCTCGGCTATTTCCAGCGCACCGTGGGCAAGGGGCGCGCGGGCCAGTCCGCTTCGGACATGTATAATACCCGCATCTATTCGGGCTATTCCACCGTTCAGGCGCAAAAGGGTTTTTGCCAGACCACCGCAGAAGTGGGGCGTCAGGCGATCTTCGCGGATCGCGGCGCCCTTAACGAAGTGGCCCGCAACGGCCTTGGCTCGATCAAGAAGTCGCTGGTTCTGGCGGGCGAACAATTTTACGGATCGCCGGGCTACGACTATGCCCTCGCCATGCCCTCCTTGGACCCCAGCTGCTGGAAAAAGGGCGTGCTGCAACCCGTCTGCCATCAGGCGTGGAATGACCGGATCGGCGTAAAGCCCTGACATCGCCGCCTTCGCGCGCTTCGAACGGATAAGCCCCTCCCCTTCAGGGGAGGGGTTGGGGTGGGGCAGGCACCACGCCACCCCACCAGAAATGAAGGCCCATTCCGACCCCGCCGAATCGGAAAGCCGCTCCCAGATTCCGCTCCAGAAAACCCGCCCCCAAAACCCGTCATGCCAGCGCAGGCTGGCATCTCAGACGAAGGCGCGGAACGCGCGTTCGCGGCGCGACATATTCACCGCATCCCGCGCAAAAGTGCGAACCGGTTTTTGCGCGGGATGCGACGACACATAACTGGACCGCACATCCTGCGTCAGAACATGGCCAGATCCGTCAGCCCCAACCCTACCCCAGCGCACGTTCCACGATCAGCGCGTAGATGCGGGTCAGGTCGTGCAGATCCTGCACCGCCACCGCTTCGTCCAGCTTGTGCATGGTGGCGTTGTTCAGGCCGAATTCCACCACCGGGCAGATCCGCGACAGGAACCGCGCGTCGGACGTCCCGCCCGTGGTCGACAACTCCGTTTCAACCCCGGTCACATCGCGGATCGCCCCGCGCACCAGATCGCTGAACGCGCCGGGCGCGGTCAGGAAGGATTCGCCGCTGATCTTGGCGTCCACCGTGCCGCCCCCGGTCGCCGCGATCGCTTTGATCCGTTCGATCAGCGACGCGCCGCTATGCCGGTCGTTGAACCGGATGGAAATGCGCGCGGTGGCCGCGCCCGGAATGACATTATGCGCCGGGTTGCCGACTTCCAGATCGGTAATCTCGATATTGCTGGGCTGGAACCAGTCGGTCCCTTCGTCCAGCACTTCGGCCTCGATCGCCGACAGGATGCGCACCAGTCTGGGGATCGGATTGTCGGCCAGATGGGGATAGGCGACATGGCCCTGACTGCCCGCCACCCTGATCCACATATTGACCGATCCGCGACGGCCGATCTTCACCACGTCGCCCAGCCGCGCCGACGATGTCGGTTCGCCGACCAGGCACAGGTCCGGGCGCAGATCCCGCGCCTTCATCCGGTCCATCAGCGCCAGCGTGCCGTAAACGGCCGGGCCTTCCTCATCCCCGGTGATGATCAGGCTGATCGTGCCGGGCAGGTCGTCGGGCAGCGCATCCAGCGCCGCGACGAAGGCCGCGATCGATCCCTTCATGTCCACCGCGCCCCGCCCATAGAGCAGGTCGCCGCGAATTTCGGGGGCAAAGGGGTCGCTGGTCCATCCCGCGCCGGGCGGCACCACGTCCAGATGCCCGGCAAAGGCGAAATGCGGCCCCGCGCCGGTGGTGCGCCATGCCAGCAGGTTTTCGACCGGCCCGTCGGGCGCCTCTCCCACGATGAAACGGTCGACGGTAAAGCCGCGTGGCGCCAGCATCGCCTCCAGCGCCGCGAACACTTCCCCGGTCGCAGGCGTTACCGATGGGCAGGCCAGCAGTTGCTGGGCCAGGGCGACGACATCATCTTTGCTACTGGTCATGCTCATGCCGCCGCGTTAGCGAAAGCCATGCCGGTTGGCCAGCTTTTGGGAGATTGAAGCCATGCCACGGATCGACCTGACCAGCGTCGAACAGACGAACCGCACCGGATACCCCGCCGAACATGCGGGCGCGGTGGACGGGCGATGGGTCCGACGACTGGGACCGGCGCATGGCATCAGCGATTTCGGCGTCAGCCATGTCGTGCTGAAACCCGGCGCGGCGTCATCGCACCGCCACTGGCATGAGGATGAGGATGAATTTCTGCTGATGCTGGCGGGCGAAGCGGTGCTGGTGGAAAATGGCGGCCGCACCCTGATGGCGGCGGGCGACATGGCCGCCTTTCCCAAGGGCGAACCCGATGCGCATCACCTGATCAACGAAAGCGCGAGCGATTGCGTCTTCGTCGCCTTCGGTCGCCCGCCTGCGGGGGATTGCCATTATGCCGACATCGACCTTTTGTGGTCGGGCGGCGCATATCGCCACAAGGACGGGAGCAGCTATTGACGATGGGGATGGACCGGCGCGGCCTGATGACCGGCATGGGCGCGATGATGGCGGCGGCGGCGATACCGGGCGGCGCGACCGCCGCGCCGCTGATCAAACCACCCCGCCTGCGCGCGGGCGACACGGTGGGGCTGATCGAACCGGCGGGCTTTACCGACGACGCCTTCGACCTCGATCTGGTGCAGGACACCATCCGCGCCATGGGTCTGACGCCCAAAGCCGCGCCGCATCTGGCCGGGCGCTACGGCTATCTGGCGGGCACGGATGCGGATCGCGCGGCGGACGTCAATGCGATGTTCGCCGACCCCGACGTGCGCGGCATCTTCGCGGTGCGCGGCGGATGGGGCTGCGCGCGCATCCTGCCGCTGCTCGATTTCGCGACGATCCGCAAGAATCCGAAGCTGCTGACCGGCTTTTCGGACATCACCGCCCTGCATCTGGCCTTCGCGGCAAAGGCAGGCTTCACCACCATCCATGGTCCCAACGCCGCCAGCAGCTGGGGACAATATAGCTGGGACGCATTTCGCGCCGTGGCGTTCGATGCGGGCACGCCCACTTTCACAAACCCGGTGGGCAGGGAAGACCGGCTGGCCCAGCGCATTGGCCGCGTCCGCACCTTCCGCCCCGGCGTGGCGCGCGGGCGGCTGCTGGGCGGCAACCTCACCGTGCTCGCCGCGCTGATGGGCACGCCATGGCTCCCCGATTTCAGCGGCGCCATCCTGTTCATAGAGGATATTGGCGAAGCCCCCTATCGCATCGACCGCATGTTGACCCAGCTGTCGCTGGCGGGCGTGCTGGGCCGGATAAAGGGCGTGGCGTTCGGCCAGTGCACCGATTGCGGCGCCGCCGGGCCAAGCTATGGCGGCTTCACCCTGTCGGAAGTGCTGCAACAGCATCTGGCCCCGCTCGGCATCCCGGCCTTTCAGGGCGGGCAATTCGGCCATGTCGCCAATCAATACAGCCTGCCGCTGGGCGTGGAAGCGGAAATGGACGCCACCACCGGCACCATCCGCCTGCTGGAAAGCGCGGTGCGTTAGGGCAGGTTTGGGTGGTTAGCGGACTGTCTGCCAATCAACGACAAAAGCTGGAGAGCGGAATGGCGGCTTTCGATATAATGTTGTGACGAAGCAGACATTCTCAATTATCCAAATCCGTGCCATCTGCTGTCAGTAAGATCGGGTTGGCTGTCTTTAAACTTAAGGTCAAAGTGGCTTTCCCAAGGAAATCGTCCTTCGCGGTCTGGCCACACAAGTTGCAAACAGGGGAAGTCGTCTCCGCTGTAAAACCAGCGGCTCCAGCCCATATGTTCATGGTATTGAAATTTTGAGACCGGGAGTAATATAGCTTCTGCATTGCCGAGAAGGTTGGTCGTTCTCACGCCAATTGGGGGCTTTTCACCGGCCTGAACGTCGCGAAAAATATCCCAGAGAATTGAATGGCAAGTCTCCTTCGAAAGCGAGAAGACGATGATTTCAGGAAATCCCAAACTCGAAAAGAAACCTGTCGAATTCGAGAAATCCGGTAACTTATCCTCGTCATCAAACACCCGAGTGTTGAACCAGCCATGCTTGCGAATATCTGCAAGAAATTCACGCTCTTGGTCATCAAGCGCACTGTTGGGACGGTCTAACGCGGTTCGCATTTGGGATAGCTGCCTGAAAAATCGACGCCATTCAACGTCCGCTTTATAAATGCGGAATTCTCGTCGCGAGTGGCAAAAAATGGTCGTTAGCTGATAGGCTCAAAAATCATGGCTGGCTGAGACAGCCATGTAGATCATCCAGCCCAATACCGTGTTCACGCCCATCACGCATATTATGCCGATGGCTGCCTGCCCACGTTTGCCATCCAAAAGATCGTGAAATCCCCGCCAAAATCCAAACGCTATGTTCAGTATCCAAACCAACAACGCTACAATCACCACGGCTGTCACTCCCATGACCCAAAACGAGGTATGGCAGCTTTTAGGGTTTCATCGAAAGAGGCTGAACGGCAATTTCTGGTCGAAACCCGCCGCCTCTTATTCCCTCACCGCCCGGCAATAACCTTGGCGATCCGCGCCGCGGCCTGCCCGTCGCCAAAGGGATTATGCGCCCGCGCCATCGCCTGATAGGCGTCCTCATCGTCCAGCAGCGCCAGCACTTCGCGCACGATCCTGTCGCGATCCGCGCCCACCAGCTTCGCGGTGCCCGCTTCCACCCCTTCGGGCCGCTCGGTCGTCTCGCGCATCACCAGCACCGGCTTGCCCAGCGAGGGCGCTTCTTCCTGCACCCCGCCGCTGTCGGTCAGCACCAGATGGCACATGTCCAGCAGGCGCACGAAATGCGGATAGTCCAGCGGCTCGATCATCGCGACATTGGATAGCCCCCCCAGCACCGCATCCATAACCGGACGGACATTGGGATTGGGATGCACCGGAAAGATGACCGCCACATCGGGCCGCGCCGCGATGTCGGCGATGGATCGCGCGATCGCTTCCATCCCGCCGCCGAAATTTTCCCGCCGGTGGCTGGTCACCGCGACGATCCGCTTGCCCCCGAACCGCGCCGCAAGGTCATCCAGCCCGCGCGCCATGTCCGGCTGCGCCACCACCCGCTCCCGCGTGGCGAGCAGCGCGTCGATCACCGTATTGCCGGTGACATGGATGCTCTTGGCGTCCCGGCTTTCCGCCAGCAGGGCGTCGGCCGCCGCCTGCGTCGGGGCGAAATTCATGTCGGCGATGCACGCCACCACGCGCCGGTTCACTTCCTCCGGCCATGGGTGATGGATGTCCCCGCTGCGCAGGCCGGCCTCCACATGCGCCACCGGTATCTTGCGATAATAGGCGGCCAGACTGGCGACCATGGTGGTCAGCGTGTCGCCATGCACCACGATCCGATCGGGCTTTTCCGCATCGAACGCCTTGCCCAGTTCCACGATCAGCCTGGCGGTCAGCCCGTCCAACGTCTGGTGGGGCACCATCACGTCCAGATCGATGTCGGGCACGATCCCGGCAATCTCCAGCACCTGATCCAGCAGCCCGCGATGCTGCGCGGTCACGATCACGCGCGTGTCGATGCCCGGCTGCCCACGCAGCGCATGGACGACGGGAAACATCTTGATCGCTTCGGGCCGCGTTCCGAATACCAGCGCTACCTTCACATCGCTTCCTTCATTGGGACTGTCATGTCCGCCTGTGGCAGAAATTGGTGACCAGCCTCTAAACGATGTGGCATAGGCTGATGACGGACGAAGGACAGGATATGACGGAACACAGCAGCGATCGATGGCCTCGGCTGCATCACTGGCTGATCGCGGCGGCCACGCTGTTTATGATGGGCCTGATCGTGCCGCTCTTTGCCGCGTTCATCTGACGACGGCGCGTCAGGCCTTGATCTTCCACCCCCGCCGCAGCAGCCCATAGCATAGTCCGCCCAGCCCGATATTGAGCGCCAGCAGGATCGTGCTGCCCAACAGGATGTTCACATCCGCCGCCGCGACGAACCCGTAACGGAAACCGGAAATGATGTAGAAAAAGGGGTTGGCATGGCTGATCCCCTGGAACAGCGGCGGCAGGCGGTCGATCGAATAGAAAGTGCCCGACAGCAAAGCCAGCGGCCCGATCACGAAATTGGTGATCGCCGCGCCATGGTCGAACTTTTCCGCCCAGATGGACGTCAGCACGCCCAGAAACGCGATGAAGCTGGTGCCCAGCAACCCGAACCATATGACCGCCCAGATATGCGCCGGGGTCACATGCACGCCCGGCCACAGCGCCATCGCGCCCCACAGCGCACATCCCACGAACACCGCGCGCGTCACCGACGATGCGACCAGCGCGAACAGCAATTCGCCCACCGCGATCGGCGGCATCAGATAATCGACCAGCGTCCCCTGCACCTTGCCCACCATCAGCGCGAAGCTCGCATTGGCGAAACAGGCGTTGATCATGCCCATGATGATCAGGCCCGGCGCGATGAAGTCGGCAAAGGGCACCGCTTCGCCGCGCAGCATCACCGTGCGCCCGCTGCCGCCCAGCGCGACGATGAAGATGATCAGGAACATCAGCGTCGTGATGGCGGGCGCCCACACGGTCTGAAGCTGCACCTTCATGAAGCGGCGCACTTCCTTCATATACAGCGCCCATGTGCCCGCCCAGTTGATGTTGCGGATCTGCGGGACGCCCGGTTCAGCAAAAGGCGGCTGGACCGTGGTAGCGGCGTCAATTTTGGGCTGGTCGTTCATGGCTGGATCGACTATCGGCTGGTCCGTTGTGCTGCAAGGGGAAAGGTCCAGGGATTTGAACCTGCGCCCCCCGCTTCCCATATAGGAAGCCTGCAAAGATTTGTGAGGAGTTTTTCATTGTCCTGGACCGACGAGCGTATCGACCAGCTCAAGGGCATGTGGGAGCGCGGCCTGACCGCCAGCCAGATCGCCGATGAATTGGGCGGCGTCAGCCGCATTGCGGTGATCGGCAAGGCGCATCGCCTGGGCCTGCAATCGCGCCCGTCCCCGGTGAAGGCGAACGACGCGCCGAAAAAGGCCGCCGCGCCTGCCGCGCGCAAGCCCGCGCCTGCGCCCGAACCCGAAACACCCCGCGCCGCCGCGCCCGCCGCGCCTGCGCCCGCCCCGGTGCGCGCGCCGATCGCGCCGACGCCCACCCCCGTTGCGCCACCCGCCGCGCCTGCAACCGTGGCGTCCAGCGCCGACGCGCCGCCCGCAGCGCCCCAGCCGCGCATCATTTCGGTCGGTCCCGGCGGCTTCCTGCGTCAGGGTCCGGGCGATCAGCAGGCGCCGATCCCGCCCGCGCCGCCACGCCGCCTGGTGCCCGCAAAGCCCAGCGCCGAAATCGCGGACAAGACCAGCCTGCTCGACCTGACCGAACGGATCTGCAAATGGCCGATGGGCCATCCGGGCGAGCCGGACTTCCATTTCTGCGGCGAAGCGGTGAACCCCGGCTTCCCCTATTGCGTCGAACATTGCGGCCGCGCCTATCAGGCGCAGCTGCCGCGCGGTACGCGTCGCCCGCCCCCGCCGCTGCCCTTCGGCGGCCCGCGCGTCCGCTGATCGCAAACCAGATATGAAAAGGGCCGCCCCTTGCCGGAGCGGCCCTTTTTCTTTGCGCGTCAAAGATGATCAGGCAATTGTGATGCCGACATCGACATTGTTGCGCGTGGCATTGCTGTACGGGCAAATCTGGTGCGCCGCTTCGACCAGCTTTTCGGCGTCCGCGCCTTCTACGCCGGGCAGGCTCACTTCCAGATCGGCGGTAATGCCGAAACCGCCTGCCGCGCGCGGGCCGATGCCGACCGTCGCGGTGACGCTGACGTCAGCGGGCACCTTGATCTTCAACTGGCCACCGGCGACCTTCAGCGCGCCGATGAAGCAGGCGGAATAGCCCGCGGCGAACAGCTGTTCGGGGTTCGTGCCTTCGCCGCCGGCGCCGCCCAGTTCCTTGGGGGTGGAAAGCTTGACGTCCAGAACGCCGTCTTCGGTGCGGGCTGCGCCATCACGGCCGCCGGTTGCCGTGGCGCGGGTGCGATATTTGACATCAACGGACATGGGATGCTCCTGAATATTCCGCGATAATCATTATCGCGATAAATATATGTGTAGGCGCACTCTGCTCCCTTGTCCAGATAATATTTATCGCGATATACATTTTATGCTATGCGGGTCGTCAAGGAGACTGAACGTGGCCGCTGCCCTACCGCTTGATCAACAACTCTGCTTTTCGCTCTATGCCGCCAGCATGGCGATCAGCCGCACTTACAAACCGATGCTCGACGATATGGGCATCACCTATCCGCAATATCTGGTCCTGCATGCGCTGTGGGAGGAAGACGGCCGCACCGTCGGCCAGATCGCCGATCGGCTGGCGCTCGAATCGAGCACCATCACCCCGCTCGTCAAACGGCTGGAGGCGGCCGGACACCTCACCCGCACGCGCAGCGCGCAGGATGAACGGCGGGTGGAGGTGCGCCTGACGGACAGCGGCCGCGCCCTGCGCGAACAATGCGGCTGCCTTGCCGAAACGCTGATGGACCGCCTGTCGATGCAGCCCGCCGATCTCGCCGCCCTCAACGGACAGGTCCAGCATCTCTGGCAGGCGCTGCGCACCGGATAGGGCATTGTGCGGAAGGGGGTGGCAACAAAAGAAAGATAGAGCATCATCCGCTTCAGCATGAACGGATCATGCTCCAACGCCGTGCGCACCCGCATTGCCGACCGCACCATCGGAAAAGCCCCAGCCTGCAAGGGAACAGGCCGGGGCTTTCCATGTCGGGACTTCAGATCGGATCAGAAACGATAGCTGGTGGTGACCATCACGCTCTGGGTTTCGAACTTGTCGCCGCGATTGATGCTGGCGCCGCCCGACGGGGTGATGCGGAACGGATTGGTCGCAGGCGCGCTGCCCGCACCCACATCGACGCGATAGTCGCCGGTGTTATAACGGGTCCACAGATAGCGCGCGCCGATCGAAAAATGATCGGACACCTTGGCTTCGATGCCGCCGCCCATATTGTAACCCCATGCCTTTTCTTCGGCATTGACCGGGGTGAAGCTGTTGGCCGTATTGCTGGTGCGGAAATAATTCTGCACCTGGGCATAGGATACGCCGCCGGTGATATAGGGCATGATGCCGCCCGGCGTGGTGTAGCCAAGGCGCAGACGCCCATTGGCGTTCCAGTCGATCTTGCGACGCATGGTATAAAATGCCGGGGTGGTCGAATATTCGGTCACCTTGTCGTCGATGAACGCCTTGCCGCCTTCCAGCACCGCGCCCACGACCAAGCTGCCGAACTGCTTGTCATAACCGACATGGCCCATCCATCCGATGGCGTTCTTGTCGCCGTCGCATCCGCTGGCGGGCGTCGGGCCGCGCGCTGCGCCGCCGCAGGTGCCGGGCGAAAAGGCGTTGGCGCCCGTCGTCGTGCGCACGACATCGTCATAGCTGCCGTCGGCATCGGTATCGAAACGCAGATGTTCGCCGCCATCCTTCTTCTGCCATGTCTTGCCGAACGACACGCCGACATAGGGACCGGTCCAGTCGACCGCGCCACTGTCCTGCGCGACGGCGGGCATCGCCAGGACTAGCGAAAAGGTGGCGCCAATCGGTGCGATAAGGCTCAATTTCACGATTATACTCCTCGCCTGCTGCGGAGCGACTATCTCCACATTCCCGGCGCTAACGACCCGGATCGCGATTTTGTTGCACCGCACTTTGTAACAATTGATTGCCGATGTTGCTTTTATGCAACGCTTGCACCCTTTGCACGCCCGCTTATAGCTTGTGCCATGTCCGAAGATCTGTTCGCCGCCAACACACCCGTAACCGCCCAATATGACGCCTCGACCATCGAGGTGCTGGAGGGTCTGGAACCGGTGCGCCGTCGGCCCGGCATGTATATCGGCGGCACGGACGAACGCGCGCTCCATCACCTTGCCAGTGAAGTGCTGGACAACAGCATGGACGAAGCGGTCGCGGGCCACGCCACCCGGATCGAAGTGACGCTGGACGCGGGCAACCGTCTGACCATCACCGACAATGGTCGCGGCATCCCGGTCGATCCGCACCCCAAATTCCCCGGCAAGTCCGCGCTGGAAGTGATCCTGACCACGCTCCATTCGGGCGGCAAGTTCGAAGGAAAGGCCTATGCCACCTCCGGCGGCCTGCATGGCGTGGGCATCAGCGTCGTCAACGCCCTGTCCACCAGCACCATTGTCGAAGTCGCCCGTAACAAGGAACTGTTTCGCCAGACCTTCTCGCAGGGCCTGCCCCAGACGGCTCTCGAAAAGGTCGGCGCCGCCCCCAACCGGCGCGGCACGGCGGTCAGCTTCGTCCCCGACACCGAAATCTTCGGCGAACAGAAATTCAAGCCCGCCCGACTCTATCGTCTCGCCCGGTCAAAGGCCTATCTGTTCGCGGGTGTCGAAATCCGCTGGAAATGCGCGCCGGACCTCATCAGCGACGACACACCTGCCGAAGCGGTGTTCCAGTTTCCCGGCGGCCTTGCCGATCACTTGAAGGAACAGGTCGGCACGCGCGAATGCGCCACCACCCAATTCTTCTCCGGCAATCAGGATTTCCCTGGCGAAGCGGGCCGGGTCGAATGGGCCGTCGCATGGCCGCTCTGGTCGGACGGCAGCTACAGCTGGTATTGCAACACCATCCCCACCCCCGATGGCGGCACCCATGAAGCGGGCCTGCGCGCCGCGCTGGTGAAGGGCATTCGCGCCTTCGCCGACCTTGTGGGTCAGAAAAAAGGGAAGGACATCACCGCCGACGACATCATGACCTCGTCGGAAATCATGCTATCCGTCTTCATCCGCGATCCCCAGTTTCAGAGCCAGACCAAGGACCGCCTGACCAGCCCGGACGCCGCGCGCCTCGTCGAAAATGCCGTGCGCGACCATTTCGACCATTTCCTGACCGACCATATGGACCGGGGCAAGGCGCTGCTTGCCTATGTGCTCGACCGCATGGACGAACGCCTGCGCCGCAAGCAGGAAAAGGAGGTCAAGCGCAAGACCGCGACCAACAGCCGCAAGCTGCGCCTGCCCGGCAAGCTGACCGACTGTTCCAACGACGATCCCGAAGGCGCTGAAATCTTTCTGGTCGAAGGGGACTCTGCGGGCGGTTCCGCCAAACAGGCGCGTGACCGGAAAACGCAGGCGATCCTGCCCCTGCGCGGCAAGATCCTGAACGTCGCGTCCGCCAACACGGCCAAAATCCTCGCCAATCAGGAAATCGCCGACATGATTCTGGCGCTGGGCTGCGGCACGCGCAAGGACTGCAATCCCGACCTGCTGCGCTACGAACGCGTCGTCATCATGACCGACGCCGACGTCGACGGCGCGCATATCGCCACGCTGCTCATGACCTTCTTCTTTCAGGAAATGCCCGAACTGGTGCGGCGCGGCCATCTCTACCTCGCTCAGCCGCCGCTCTACCGCCTCGTCGCGGGCGGCAAGAGCCTCTATGCCAAGGATGACGCCCATCGGGAGGAAATTCTGGCCAAGGAATTCAAGGGCAAGAAGGTCGACGTCAGCCGCTTCAAGGGGCTGGGCGAAATGAACCCGATGCAGCTGCGCGAAACCACCATGGACCCCAAAACGCGCATGCTGATCCGCATCACCCTGCCCGACGATATAGAGGATCGTCAGCAGGTGCGCGATCTGGTGGATCGGCTGATGGGCACCAACCCCGCCCACCGCTTCGCCTTCATTCAGGAAAATGCAGCGGCGGTGGACGAAGAAGCCATCGACGCATGAAGATGGCCATGTTCCACCCGAACCGCGCTCCTGCGAAGGCGGGAGCCCAGATCGGACGGTGGAACTGGGCTCCTGCCTTCGCAGGAGCACGCCATGCGCTGCTGGCCCTGATCATATCAATGCTCATCCCCACCCCATCCCGCGCCGCACCCGATCCTGCTCCCATTTACCAGTCCCGCGCACAGCAGCTGCTCGGCATCCTGACCACGCCCGGCGGCGAAGGCGATTTCTTCTCCACCCTGTTCCTCGACGCCGTGCCGGTGGATCGCTGGCGCGCCATTGCCGCCGACTTGCGCCGACAGCATGGCGCGCCGCTGGCCCTTGGCGCCGTCCGCACCGAAAGCGTCACCGCGGGGCAGGTCGAAATCCGTTACGAACGGGCCACGGTCGGCTTCACCATGGTCGTCGCGCCACAGGCGCCCAATCTGGTCGTTGGCCTGCATATCGTGGGCGCGCGCACCGCCAATGACAGTCTGGACCGGGTGATGGCGGACATCGCCGCCCTGCCCGGCGCCGCTGCCTTTGCCATCGCCCGCCTTGACGACGGCGCGCCGCAGATGATCCGCACTCACCGCGCCGAAACGCAAATGGCCATCGGCTCCAGCTTCAAACTCTATATCCTCGCCGAACTGGCCCGTGCCGTGCGCGCCCATGATCGCCGCTGGGGCGATGTCGTGCCGCTCGGCCCGAAGAGCTTCTCCGGCCGGCTGAAGGACTGGCCCGATGGCGCGCCCATGACGCTCCAAAGCCTGGCCACCGCCATGATCGCCGAAAGCGACAACAGCGCCAGCGACACGCTGATGCGGGCGGTCGGCCGCGACCGGGTGGACGCCATGCTCACCGCCACCGGCCATGCCGATCCGGACCGCGCGCTGCCCCTCCTCTCCACGGCCGAAGCCTTCGCGCTCAAGATGCCCGCCAATGCCGACCTGCGCCAACGCTATGTCGCAGCAGGGCCTGCCGCCCGCCGCGACCTGCTGCGCGCCGCCGCCACGCGCCTGACCGGCGACCGGGTCGATGTCGGCAGCGTCGCCGAAGTGCCGACCGCGAGCGACCGCATCGAATGGTTCGCCGCGCCGCGCGACGTGATCGCCCTGCTCGACCGGCTGCGGCGGCAGGGCGGCGACGCGCTGCCCATCCTGGCCGTCAATCCCGGCATCGCCCCCGCCGATGCGCGCCGCTGGCGCTATCTGGGGTATAAGGGCGGCAGCGAACCGGGCGTCATGGCGATGAATTTTCTGGGCCGGGCGCAGGACGGCCACTGGTATGCGATCTGCGCCAGCTGGAACAATCCCGCCGCCCGTCTGGACGAAGGCCGGTTCGTCGCTCTCATGACCCGCGCGCTCAACCTGATCGCCGCGCCCCAGCCATAAGGAAAAAGGGGCGGAAAACCCGCCCCTCCCTCTTCATCCTTCATGCCATTGCCCGATCACATGCTGATCTTGGCGCCCGCATACATGTACCGGCCCACGAAGCTGACCGGATAGTTGGACGATGCGATCGACGGCTGCTGGTCAAAGACATTGTTCGCGCCGACATAGATGCGGAAACGCTCGTCCACATCATAGGCGACATAAATGTCCTGTTGCCATTTTTCCTTGTACCACTGATATTTCGGTTCCGAAATGTCCGGGTTGGCGGCCAGTTCCTCCACCGTATAGCGGCGGGTCTTGCTGAACCAGCTGACGCCATAATTGACGGTCAGCCTGTCCAGCGTCCAGGTGATGTCGCCCGTCGCATTCCATTTGGGATAATAGGCTTCCAGACGATCGACATCGACGGTCGCGCCGGGGGTCGGGATGAACTCCAGCTTGTTCAGGTATCCGCCCACCAGGCTGATCGCGAAATTGCCGGCCTTGCTGGTCTTGAAGCCGTAGTTCAGCTTGAAATCGGCGCCCGACGTGCGGAAATTGGCGACATTCTGCGGCTGGATGAACCAGCTGGAGATATATCCGCTGCCTTGCGCGCGGGTGATGTTCTGGCAGAAGACATTGTCCAGCGTCGGCTGGTCCACGCACAGTTCGGCCACTTCCTCCGCCGTGGCGGTGTTGACGGCGTTCTGCAGCTTGATGTCATACCAGTCGAACGACGCCATCAGCCCCGGAATGAAGCCGGGGCGCAGCACGACGCCCGCCGTCCATGTCCGCGCGGTTTCTTCCTTCAGATTGCGGTTGCCGCCCGAAAAACCGGGCAGGCTGACGGTCGCGGTCGGGTCGTTCTCCGGATTGAACGCCGCGATCTGGCCGGGCGTCAGCCCTGCGGCGGCCAGCTGCGCCTGACAGTTGGCGACGCGATATTGCGTGCCTTCGCCGATATAGACGGGGTCGCACGGATCGCCGATGAAATCGAACCCCCCGTTACGCGGCGCGAACAGTTCGGTGATGTTGGGCGCGCGCACCGCTTCGGACCATGTGCCGCGGAACATGATGTCGGGGATCGGCGCATAGGTGCCGTCCACCTTCCACGTCGTGGTCCTGCCGATGGTCGAATAATCCGACAGGCGGATCGCCGCGCCGAATTCCAGCCGATGGGCAAAGGGCAGATCCTTGAGCACCGGCACCGACAGTTCGCCGAATATTTCCTTCACGTCGAAACTGCCCCGTTCGGGCAATTGCAGCGAGAAATCCTGCAACGCGCCCTGCTGCAACAGGTCGTCGGGCGTGAAGCTGCTCTTTTCCTTGCGATATTCGCCGCCCAGCGCAAAGCCGACCGGGCCGCCGGGCAGTTCGAAAAACTGGCCGAAATCGCCGGAGATGGAGCCGGACACGACATGCTGCTGCACCTTGGCGCGGTTCATGATGTCGGCATTGACCCAATCGAGCGCCGCCTGACTGCGCACGCCATTGCCGATCAGGTTCAGCGGCACGCAACCGCTGTCGGCGCCCGGCGTGAAGGTGCTGGCCGGTGCGTCATAATTGTCGGGATTGATATTGCCCGGCGTCACGTTCGACCGGCACACGATGTTCCCCGCCGGATCGCGCACCGCATCGATCGCCGCCCAGTAACGGTCGCCGATGCGATAATTGGTCAGCAACACCTTCGATCTGGTCTGGCCGAAGGTGTAGGACAGTTCGTAGCGCGCATGGTCGGAAATCGCGCCTTCGAAACCGCCCACGAAACGCATCGTCTCACGGTCGTTCCGCTCGCCTCGCACGCCCAGATCGTAATTGTCGCGTGAAATCAGCGCGCCGTCGGCCGTGGATGCGATGCCCGCGAAACGATCCTGCAGATAGGGATTGTCGGGCGACAGATAGGTGAAGAAATCGAACGATGGCTGGTTCTGCGTAAACGTCCGGTTCTTCACATATTTCGCTTCGAAGAAGAAGGACAGCGCATCGCTGAAATCATAATGCGACAGCAGGTTGATGTTGTGGACGCGGCTATAGGCCTGAAGATCGCCCTGATACCCCGCCAGCGGCGTGCTGTCCCCGCCCTGCGTCAGGCCGCCCGAAGACGGCAGCAACAGACCGCGATCATAGACCTTGCCCGAACCGGTATAATCAGGGATGCCGTCCAGATCCAGGTCGATCGCCCCGTCTACCGAACTGTCGGCATAGCGCAGGTCGTTGAACGGCAGGCGGTCGGGCACATTGGGATCGTCGGGGAAATCGGCCGGGTTGCGCACGATGCCATAGGTGTAGCGGGGGTCGCCCGTGCGCCGGCGGTCGCTGCTGCTCACCCGGTCCGTTTCGCGAAATTCGTAGGACAGCGCGATGTTACCGCGCCCGTCGCTGAAATTCTTGCCGTACGTCACCGATCCATAGCGCTGGCCCGCATCGCCCCGGCTGGCAATGCCCATCTGGCCGCTGGCCTTGAAACCGTCGAAATCGCGCTTCAGGCGGAAATTGACCACGCCCGACACGCCGTCCGCGCCATAAATGGCCGATGCGCCGCCGGTCAGCACGTCCACGCCCTCGATCAGGTCGGTGGGGATGGTGTTGATGTCCACCGCGGCCGAACCCGACAGGCTCGACACATGGCGGCGGCCGTTGACCAGCACCAGCGTGCGGTTTTCCCCCAGCCCGCGCAGGTCCAGCAACTGCACGCCCACCGCCCCGAAATCGGCGTTCGATCCGGACGTCCGCGCGCCGTTCAGCGAATTGATCAGCGCGGGATTCTGCGCCAGCGTATCGACGATCTGGACGTTGCCCGCCTGTTCCAGCGTCTGCGCCGTGACCATCACCAGCGGGTTCGCCAGACTGTAATCGCTGCGCTGGATGCGGCTGCCGGTCACGACGATGGTGTCGCCCGCATCGTCCGCGGCGGCGTCCTGCGCCATGGCCGGAAAGACAAGCATGGTGGAAAGCGCGCTGGCCGCAAGCAGCCCGCGCGCCGCAATAGCGGTACGACCCATAAATTTCCCTCTGTTCCCGTGCGTTCGCTGGACGAACGCGAACAGGTCAAACGCCGAAACCGGCCCATGGGATCAATGAATGTGCGACGAACTGAGTGGATTTATAGTATTTTATTTCACGGCGTTGCATCCCTGCAACGCCAATCGATCGACAAATGCGCTGCGCACGCGCCTTTCATATCCCGCTTACCATCACCCGTATGGTCCTGACGGTCATTGCCCCACCGCGTCCGCCCGCGCGATCAGGGCCTGCGCTTCTTCGACATGCATGGTTTCGATCATGCGCCCTTCGAACCGTTCGGCCCCGCCCGTCGCCGCCGCGATCAGCCGCCGGGCATCCGCCAGCGCCTGCGTATCCGGGCCGAATATCTGGTTGGCGACGGTCACCTGCCCCGGATGGATCAGCGTCTTGCCGTCAAAGCCCAGGGCATGGCCCTCCGCACATTCCCGCTCCAGCCCGGCTTCATCGTCCAGCCGGTTGAACACTCCGTCGAACACCGCGATGCCCGCCGCCCGCGCCGCCAGCACCACCGCCTGCATCGCGTGGGACAGGCCCTCCCGCCCGGCCGACGGCGGAATGCCGAGGTCCCTGCGCAGGTCATTCAGCCCCATGAACAGCCCGGCGCATCCCTCCGCCGCTGCAATCTCCGCCGCCGCCAGCACGCCACGCGCGCTTTCGATCATCGCGATCACCGGTTTCTGGGTGACGCTGGCGACATCCTTCACCTGCTTGGGATATTCCACCTTGGGCAGCACGACATAGTCCGCCGCCGATCCCTTGACCGCGATCATCTCGACCCCGTGCCACGGCATGCCCTCGACATTGATCCGCACCGACGTGATCCGCCCGCCAAACCCTTCCGCCAGCGCCGCGACCGCGCCGTCGCGCGCGTCATCCTTGGCATCGTCCGCCACCGAATCCTCCAGGTCCAGCACCAGCATGTCGCACGGCAGCGTGCGCGCCTTGGCGATGGCGCGGGCATTGGATGCGGGCAGGAACAGGATGGATCGGGCATGGCGCAACTGCATGGGGCATTCTCTCCTTCCAGAGCATCCTGACATCATCCGCGACGGATGACGGCTCGCACAATGCGGATCATGCTCCGGCCCTCATCCGTTACCCAATCGGCGCCCAGGCCCCAAGCCCCAATCCGCCAGCCTTACACGTCCGCAACGACGAAGCGCCGCCCTCCCACGCAGGAAGGACGGCGCTCCGCCACGACGGAAGTGAAATTCAGCCCGTCAAAAGTCTACGGTCGCCGACAGCCATAGCCGCCGCCCTTCCTGATTGATCGCATAGGCGGGCGTGAATGCCGTCACCGTCGGGCTGGTCTGATAGGGGACATAGACCGCATAGTCGGTGTCCAGCACGTTATAGATGGTCGCGGCCAGGCGGAATGTCGGCGTCAGCTGGTACGATCCGCCCAGATGGAACAGTTCGTAACTGCGGAAATCGCCCACGGCGGTCTGCTGCGCATTGGCCCCGCGATAACGGCTCGACCGCACTTCCGCCCGCGCCCACACGCTGGCCTTCTCGCCCAGCTTCCAGCGCAGATTGCCGTTCAGCATATGCTTGGGCATGCCGATCAGCGGCAGTCCCTCTTCCGCGCCGCTCAACTGCTCGGTCTCGGTATAGGTATAGTTGGCGGTCAGCGACAGCGTGTCGGTAAAGGCGAATTTCGTCGCCACTTCCATGCCGCGCGTGCGCGCCTTGTCGATGTTGATCGACTGGCTGAACAGGTCGACGGCGGGGAAATTGCCGACGTCGATGCAGTTCGGCCGGCTCGGCACAGCGGTGAAACGGCAATTGGGGATGCCGGGGCCGCTGGCGATCTTGTCGGTAAAATCATTGTTGAACAACGTCACATTGCCGCTGAAGAAGCCCGGCCCGTCATAATAGAGGCCCGCTTCATAGCTGGTGCTGGTTTCCGGCGTCAGTCCCGGCGATCCCAGCAACGGCACGCGGCCCTGACTGCCGAACCCGATGATCCCTTCGGCGATCTGTTCGACGCGCGGCGTCTTGAACCCGCGGCTGACCCCGCCCTTCAGCGTCAGCACCTCATTGATGTTCCACACCGCATAGGCGCGGGGCGACCATTTGTCGCCAAAGGTGCTGTGATTGTCATAGCGCGCGCCGCCGGTGATGTTGAACCCGTCGACGATGGTCCAGGTCGCTTCGGCAAAGCCCGCCCACTGGGTGAACCTGAACGGCTCAGGCGCCACGCCCTCGACCATCCGCGCCTTCCAATATTGCCCGCCCACGGTAAAGGCCAGCGCGCCGACTTTCCCCGCGAAACGCGAATCCAATATGTCGTTGCGCGCCTCCAGCGTGCGCGGCGCGCCCGGCGTCGCGCCCGGCGTGCCGTTGGGGATCAGGCGGCCGATCGTCTCCGTCTCGTTACGGGTCAGCGTCGTGTCCAGCTGGCCAAAGCCCATGCGCCAGCTATGCGCGACCACATAGTTGGACCGGTTGAACCGCTGCCGCGGCGCATAGCCGCCCGAACCCAAAGTCCCCAGTTGCCCCTCGCTATTGTCATAACTCTGCTCGTTGCGATCGAACTCGACCCACAGGTCATGGTCCTGATGCGGCGTGAAGCTCAGCCGCCCGCCATAATTATAGACGTCCGACCGCACCGGATTGCGCCCCAGCGTCAGCGCCGGATCGCCCGGAATGTCGATGCTGGACGCCTCGCGATGGAATATGCTGCCGCGCAGCGTCAGGCCGACCAGATCCTTGACGATCGGTCCCTGCGCAAATCCGTTGATCGACTGGATATTGCCGAAACGGTCATCGCCCTGAATGGTGCTTTCCGCGCTCGCGGTGCCGACCCAGCGATTGCCGACCTTGCGGGTGATGATGTTGACGACGCCGCCCATCGCGTCCGACCCGTACAGCGTGGACATCGGCCCCCGCACCACTTCGATCCGGTCGATCGCGGCAAAGGGCGGCAGGAAGCTGGTCGATGTTTCGCCAAAGCCGTTGGGTGTCACGCCGCCCGGCGCATTCTGGCGGCGGCCATCGATCAGGACCAGCGTATAGTCGCTGGGCATGCCGCGAATGGAGATGTTGAGGCCACCGGTCTTGCCCGCTTCGCCGCCCACGTCCACGCCCTGCACGTCCTGCAACGCTTCGGCCAGGCTCCCGAACCGCTTTTCCTGCAACTCCTCGCGGCCCAGCACGGTGATGCTGGCGGGTGCCTCTACGATATCCTGTTCATATCCCGCCGCGGTCACGACGATCGCGGACGACTGTTCGCCATCAGCGGAAGCGGGCGCAGGCGCAGCGGCCGCCCCGGCTGCTGCCGCCCCAGCTTCTGCCGCCCCAGCGTCTGCCGCCCCAGCTTCTGCCGCCAAGGCACCCTGCCCCATCACCGCCATCGCGACGATGGCCGTCCCCATATAGGCGCGCGCCATGGCACGCAGACGCTTCGACATCTGGACCTCCCTCTGCTAATGCAAATGCGTATTAATAATATGCGCTTCGCAAATAGCGTCGGGCGATGCCTGTCAATTGGAGGAACAGGCGGCGGCAGGCGCGCAATTCTTTCTTACAAAGGGGACAGGGATTGGCGGCATATGCCATGCCCATGGCATTGATTGGCGTTGGTCCAGCCACATTGCGCAATCGCCCGCGATTATATCGCCAACCGGATATGGGATGCACCGGTCCATCCGGAAACGGAGCGATATTAAGCCTTTATAGCGAAATCGCAGATTAAGAACGCCTCCGCAACGAACCTGTTTGGGGAGCAATTTCATGACCGACAGACGCACCAACGCCGCGAAATGGGCGCTGCACGCACATTATTCCCGCATGCTGGGCAAGGACGGGCAACTGATGGCGCAGCGGCAGCAGGCAGGAACCATGACCGCCGATCTGGTCGGGGAAATCGCGAAAGAATATGACGTCACCCGAAGCATCCCCGTTGTGTGTCCGCAATGGGGACCGCAAAGCAACGAGGCGGAATGGGTCGATCGCCATCGCGCACTGATCGCAGCCGCGATCAATGACACGGCATGGGACAGCGACATCGCAACACGCGCCGGACAATGCCGGACGCTGGTCCAATCGCTTGCCGACGCCATGGCGCCATCGCTCAAGAAAGATCGGAAAACGACTGTATCCTTCGCGTCAGGCCTCACCAAACTCAGCTGGTTCGATGCCCCCGACGGCCGCTGGACCCTGTTCGACAAATATGCCCGGCGCGCGGTCATCGGCAGCGGCACGGGCGACGCCCTCGACAAGATGAAGCAATTCTATAAAGCACTGGAAGAACGCGGCTTCAACGACGTATTTGACGCCATCTCGCAGGCCATAGCACCGCTCAACGTCCCGCTACATCCCGGCAAGATCATCGATCACTATCTGATGGCCTGCTGCCCGGATAAAGGCGAAACCTCCAATGACTTCAACCTCGGCAATCAGGCTACAGGCGAACTTCTCGACCGCTACCTGATCCCCGAAGCAGCCGCCTTACTCAACACATGCGCGCGAAAAGTGGAGCAGGCGCTGATCGACACGCCGCTCGCCAAAGCCGCATAAACGGTCGTGGGGGTGCGGGGGCGGCGCCCCCGCCCCGCGCCCCGAGCCGGGAGAGGTACCCACCCCCCCCCCCGCCCCCCCCCC
>NZ_JBMDWL010000105.1:0-6127 GCF_048594625.1 Sphingobium sp. | reverse complement strand
CTGATCGGGCGCGATCCACGGCCCCCCGCTGGACGACCAGCCCGGCGCATTGTGCATCCCCACCTGCAACCCCAGATCGCCCGCCTTGCCCATCATATGGGTCATCAGCCCCAGCCATTGGGGGCTGAGATAATCGACCGGTCCCTTGGGCACATCGTCGCTGCCGTCGAACACCAGCACGCCGCCAAGCCCCGCCTTGGCAATGGCGTCCAGATCGGCGTCGATCCCCTGCTGCGTCACATTGCCGTTCATCCAGAAATAGAGCGTCTGGGGCCGCGTATCGGCGGGGGGATTGCGGAAGGTTGCAGCGTCCGGCGTGCCCATTCCCTGCTGCGTGGCCTGCTGCGCCGATAACGGCGCACCGGCCATCGCCGCCATTGCCACGCCGCAGGCCAGCCTCCTTATGAATGCGCGTTTCATTCCAATCCTCTCCCCGTCATTCTTCCATGGCACGATCGCGCGCGCTCTTTGTTCGGGCAACAACCAGCCCGATGCGCGGCGAAAGCGGTTGACTTGGTTTACTCATACTAATAGCCATGGGCAAGCAAATGTCATAAAATAATACTAATTGAGGTTTCGACGGATGGAGTGGGGCATGAAAGCACGCAATCACAGGCAATCGGGCTGGTGGAAGGCCGCCGCCCTGATCGCCCCCGCGCTTCTGATGTCCGCGCCACTCTCCGCCGCCCCCGCACCGGGCGCAACGGCGCCCAACGGGCAGGAACAGTTCAGACAACTCTATCTCGGTTCCGCTTGGTATCCCGAACAATGGCCGGAGGAACGCTGGGCCGAAGATCTGCGCCTGATGAAGGCACATGGCGCCAACGTCGTGCGCATCGGCGAATTTGCATGGGCCGCGATGGAACCGACCGAGGGCGCCTATGACATGGGCTGGCTGGTCCGCGCCGTGCGGCTGGCGGCGAAATATGACATAAAGGTCGTGATCGGCACCCCCACCGACACGCCGCCCGCATGGATGACGCAGAAATATCCCGAAGTGCTGCGCATCGATGGCGTTGGCAAGCGGCTCGGCCATGGCGGCCGCCGCCAATTCTCCATCTCCGACCCCCATTATCGCCAGTTGAGCCGCGACATCGTCACCCGCATGGCGCAGGCGCTGGGCCGCGAACCCAATGTCGTCGGCTGGCAGATCGGCAATGAATATACCGACGAAAGCTATGATCCCGCTGCCAAGGCGGGCTGGGTCGACTGGCTGAAATCGCGTTACGGCACGCTGGCCAAACTCAATGACGCATGGACGACCCAATATTGGTCGCAAACCTACAGCGACTGGGGGCAGGTGCCGTTCAACACGGAAAAGGGCAATCCCGGCCTGATGCTGGAGCAGAAACGCTACATCACCAGCCAGTGGGTCGCGTTCCAGAAGAACCAGCTGGACGCCATCCGCGCCCATGCGCTGCCCGCGCAGTTCATCACCACCAATCTTGGCGGTCTTGGCTGGGCGAACAGGTTCGACCGTTACGACATCAACCGCGATCTCGATTTCGCGTCATGGGACAATTATGTCGGCACCGGCCATCTGCTCCCCTATCGCAACGGTGCCAGCCATGATCTGGTGCGCGGTTGGAAGCGGAAGAATTTCTGGGTGATGGAAATTCAGCCCGGCTATGTGAACTGGGCGCCGGTCAGCAACATGCTCTATCCCGGCGAGACCCGTGCCATGGCGTGGCAGGCGATCGGCCATGGCGCGGATGGCATCCTCTACTGGCAATGGCGCAATGCGCTCAATGGTCAGGAAACGATGCACGGCTCCATCCTCGGCCCGGACGGCAAGCCGCTCCCCGTCTATGAGGAAGTGACGAAGATCGGCCGTGAAATGGCAAAGGCCACGCCGGTCATCGCGGGCACCGCGCCCGTCTCCCCCGTCGCCATCCTTCAGGATTATCCCAGCCGCTGGACCATCGATTTCCAGCCGCACCACAAGGATTATGACCAGATCGGCGTGCTGCTCGACTATTATGCCCCGCTCAAGGATGCGCTGGGCAGCGTCGACATCGTGGAGGCCGCCGGGCCGCTCGACACCTACAAGCTGGTCGTCGCTCCGAACCTTGCCATCCTCACCCCGCAAATGACGGAAAAGCTGACCGCCTTCGTCAAAAATGGCGGCCACCTGATCCTCGGCCCGCGTTCGGGCATGCGTGACGAATATGATCGTCTCCAGCCCCGCCGCCAGCCCGGCCCGCTTGCCGATCTCCTCGGCGGACAGGTCGAACAATATTATGCGCTGGACGAAGCTGTTGAGGTCGGCACCGGCAAGGCGACGATGTGGGCCGAAGACCTGACCGCCAAATCGCCCGATACGCAGGTGCTTTTGCGCTATGGCAAGGCGAATGGCTGGCTCGACGGCCATGCCGCTGCCCTGACGCGCAAAGTGGGCAAGGGCCGGATCACCTATGTCGGCGCGCTGCTCGACAAGGGGTTGATGAAGACGCTGATCGACGATGCGCTGAAGGACGCGAACGTCGCCCGTGACTTCGCCGTCCCCGCCGACGTCGAACTGATGACGCGGCAGGGCGATGGCCGCTCCATCGTCATCCTGATCAACCATGGCAAGGAAGCGCGCAGCGTCACCCTGCCCGAAACCATGACCGACATATTGGAGGGCGGCCGCAAACAGGCCCTCACTCTGGCGGCGCAAGGCGTCGCCGTCCTGCAACGGGGAGCATCCAAGTGAAAAAGCCTCTGATCGCGGCGCTCTGCGCCCTCACCGCCATGACCGCCCCGGCGCTCGCCCAACAGAAATCCGCCGCCAAATCCCCATGGCCGATGGATTACAGGGCCGCCCCGGTCGAAGCGCAGCTGGCCAAGGTGAAGCAGGGCGTCAATGAAGGCCCCTTCCGCCCGGACTGGGATTCCCTGCGCGGCTTCCGCACGCCCGCATGGTTTCAGGATGCGAAATTCGGCATCTTCATCCATTGGGGCGTCTATTCGGTCCCGGCCTATGCCAATGAATGGTACAGCCGGAACATGTACGTGCCGGGCAACGCCGCCTATGAGCATCACCTGAAAACCTACGGCCCGCAAAGCAAGTTCGGCTACAAGGATTTCATTCCCCAGTTCAAGGCGGAGAAGTTCGATCCCGCCACATGGATGAAACTGTTTCAGGATGCGGGCGCGCGCTATGTGGTGCCGGTCGCCGAACATTGCGACGGCTTCGCCATGTATCAGTCCGCCTTCACCAAATGGGACTCCGCCGACATGGGGCCAAAGCGCGACGTGACCGGCGAAATCGCGCAGGCCGCGCGCGCCAGCGGCCTGCATTTCGGCCTGTCGTCGCACCGCGCCGAACATTGGTGGTGGTATCATAAGGGGCGCACTTATGATTCCGACGTCAACGACCCCAAATATGCCGGCCTCTACGGCCCCGCCGCGCCCACGGGCCTGCCCGCCGACAAGCCCGACAACTGGCCCGACAGCGACCTGCTCCACAACTGGAGTCCGCCCAACAAGGAGTTTCTGAACGACTGGATGGCGCGCACGTCGGAACTGATCGACAAATATCAGCCCGAACTCATCTATTTCGACTGGTGGACATCCTCGCCTCTGTTCGAACCGCTGATGCGCGACACCGCGGCCTATTATTATAACCGCTCGGCGGAATGGAAAGCGCCCGGCATCATCGCCTATAAGGGGTCGCAATTCGCCGAAGGCAGCGCCATGTTCGACCTCGAACGCGGCAAGACCGATGCGCTCAAACTCACGCCATGGCAGTCGGACACCTCGGTCAGCATCAAAAGCTGGGGCTATGCCCAGAATGACAGCTACCGCACGCCCAAATCGCTGATCGCCGACATGATCGACATCGTGTCGAAAAACGGCAATCTTCTGTTGAATGTGGGGCCAAAGGCGGACGGCACCATCCCCGAAGAAATCGCCACCGTCCTGCGCGGCATGGGCGCATGGCTGAAGGTGAATGGAGAGGCGATTTACGGCACGCGCCCCTTCCTCTATTTCGGCGAAGGCCCGACCAAGTCCGGCCATGTCCGTCAGGTCGGCCAGTTCACTGAAAAGAATGTCAGCAGCTTCACGAAGGAAGACATTCGCTTTACGACGAAGGACGGCAATCTCTACGCGCTGGGCCTTGAACGCCCGGCCGACGGCGCGGTCCTTATCAAGACGCTGTTTGCGGGAACGCCCTATCTCGATCGCCCGATCGACCGCATCGAACTGCTCGGCACCGGCGCGGTCAAATGGGAGCAGACCGAGAAAGGCCTCTCTGTCACCTTGCCGCAAAGCGGCGCGGATGCGATGCCCTACGCGTTGCGCATCAGCTTCAAATCATAAGATCCGGAGAGACATGACATGAAAACGCTGGCCCTTCTCCATACCAGCCCGACGCTCAGCCCGCTGTTCAACGAACTGACCGCGCGGATCATACCGGGCGTGCGCATCCTCCATTTCGTGGACGAAAGCCTGATCAAGAACACCATCGCGGCGGGCAAGCTGGAAAAATCCACCATGCGCCGCCTGATCGATCTGGTCGGCTCGACTTTCGACGCGGGGGCGGACGTCACGCTCGTCACCTGCTCCTCCATCGGCCCGGCGGTGGACATGGCCGCTCAGCTGCATGACAGGCCCGTCCTGCGCGTTGATCGCCCCATGGCGGAAAAGGCCGTCGCGGCCGGAACGAAGGTCGGCGTCCTCGCAACCCTCTCCACCACGCTCGCCCCCACCGCCGCGCTCGTACGCCGCGTGGCGGAAGAAAGCGGCAAGGACATCGAAATCGTCGAACATGTCTGTGAAGGCGCATTCGAAGCCGTCATGGCGGGCGACGGCGCAACCCATGACCGCATCGTCGGCGAAGCGCTGACGGGGAAGATGGCGGGCATGGACGCCATCCTCTTTGCGCAGGCATCCATGGCCCGCGCCCTTGCCGCCTTGCCCGAAGGGGCAGTGCCGGTCCCCGTCTTCACCAGCCCGGAACTGGGCGTGGAGCGCGCCCGCGACGTGCTGGCCAGTCTGATCTGACGATAAAGGGGAGAGGGGGGATGAAAAAACGTCATGCCGTCGTCGGGCTTCTGGGCGTCCTGTCCGTCATCACCTTCCTCGACCGGATGGCCATCGCGGTCACCGGCCCGTCGGTGCAGAAGGAACTGGCGATTACCCCGGAACAATGGGGCTGGGTGCTGGGCGCCTATGTGATCGCCTATGCCGTGTTCGAAGTGCCTTCGGGCGCGCTGGGCGACAAGCATGGCTATCGCAAGGAACTGACGCGCATCACGCTCTGGTGGTCCTTCTTCACCGCAGCCACCGCCTTCGCCCGCAATTTCTGGCAGCTGACCGGCGCGCGTTTCCTCTTCGGCCTCGGCGCGGCGGGGGCCTATCCCAACATGTCCGGCGTCCTCTACCGCTGGCTCCCGGCGCGCGAACGGGCGCGGGGGCAAGGGGTTATCTGGGCCGCCAGCCGTCTGGGCGGCGCGCTCGCACCACTCCTGCTGGTGCCGTTACAGGCGCAGTTCGGCTGGCGCGCCGTCTTCATCGTCTTGGGCATGATAGGCCTTGGCTGGGCGCTGGCATGGCGCGCCTTCTACCATGATCGCCCCGCCGATCAGCCCGGCATCACCGCCGCCGAAGTTGCCGAAATCGGCAGCGACGACAGCGCAGGCCATAGCGGCACGCCATGGCGCAAACTCCTGTCCCTGCCGCAACTCTGGCTGATCGCGCTCGCTTATTGCTTCTATGCCTTTGGCAGCTGGTTCTTCTTCAACTGGTTTCCGACATGGATGGTCAATGGCGCCAGGTTCACCGTTGCCGAAATGGGCCTTTACGGCTCCATCCCCTTCCTCCTCGGCATCGTCGCCAATCTGGCGGGCGGCGTGCTGTGTGATCGCCTCGCCGACCGCATCGGCATCCGCAAGGCGTATAGCCGCATCGCCAGCATCTGCCTCACCATCACGGCGGCGCTGCTAGTCCTCATGAGCCTCGTCACCAGCAAGATATTGATCGTCATCCTCGCCGCTTCTGCCTTCGGCGTCATGGACCTGATGCTGCCGTCCGCATGGGCGATGTGCATGTCGATCGGCGGCCGTTACGGCGGCACCGCCAGCGGCGTCATGAACACGGCGGGGAACCTCGGCGGTTTCGTCTGCACCGTGGTGATCGGCTA
>NZ_JBMDWL010000104.1:0-25559 GCF_048594625.1 Sphingobium sp. | reverse complement strand
TTGCTCCACCTCATCGCCTTCGCGCTGATCTGCCTTTGCGTTCCGCGCATTTCCCAACTCATCTTCTCTCGAAAGGCCCTCCCTTGAAAATTACCGAAGTCCGCACCCGCGTCGTCCAGTGGGAAGGTGAAACCGCACCCCTGCCGCCGCATTTCTGCACCAATCCCATGGATCTGGTGTCGCCCATGCTGTCGCCCGAAACCATGGGAACCTTCACCTTCCATGGCTGGCTGATCGTGGAAATCTTCACCGATCAGGGGCTGGTCGGCATCGGCAACGCCGCGCTCGCGCCCCTCGTCACCAAACAGATGATCGATCAGTATCTCGCCCCCCTGCTGATCGGTCAGAACCCGTGGGACAGCGAGTTCCTGTGGCAGCACATGTACCGCAAGACCATGGCCTTCGGGCGCAAGGGCGTGGCGCTGGTCGCCATCTCCGCGATCGACATCGCCATCTGGGACTTGATGGGCAAGGCCGCGAAACAGCCCGTCTTCCGCCTGCTGGGTGGCCGGACCAAGGCGAAGATCCCGGTCTATGCCAGCCGCCTCTATTCGATTCCCTTGGACGAACTGGCGCAGGAAGCCGCCGCTTACAAGGCGCAGGGTTACAAGGCCATGAAGCTGCGTTTTTGGCTGGGGGCCGATCGACGGAGCAGAGGGGATGGCGCGCAATGTCGAACTGATCCGTACCGTGCGCGAAACGGTGGGTGACGAAATCGACATCATGGCCGACGCCTATATGGGCTGGAGCCTCGATTACGCCAAACGCATGATGCGCCTGATCGAACCGTTCAACCTGCGCTGGCTGGAAGAAGCGATCATCCCCGACGACATTAACGGCTATCATGAGCTGCGCCGATTCGGCACCACGCCCATTGCGGCGGGCGAGCATGAATTTACCAGCTATGGCTTCCGCCAGATGATAGAGGCGAAATCGCTCGATTATTTCCAGTTCGACACCAACCGCGTCGGCGGCATCACCGCCGCCCGCAAAATTCAGGCGCTGGCCGAAGCCTATTCGATCCCCGTCGTCCCCCATGCCGGGCAGATGCACAATTACCATGTCGTCATGGCCAGCCTGAACAGCCCCATCGCCGAATATTTCCCAATGGTCGATGTGGAGGTCGGCAACGAACTCTTCTGGTATATTTTCAAGGGTGAGCCGCGGGCGGTGGACGGCCACATCGATCTGGACGACAATCTGCCCGGTCTTGGCCTCGAAATCGATGAGGCCGCTCTCTCTCGCTTCAAGGTGATCGGATGACAGGCATGAAAATCGCGGTTCTGGGCCTCGGCCTCATGGGTTCGGGCATGGCGCGCCGGTTGCTGGCGGCCGGTTTCGATGTGGCGGTCTGGAACCGCAGCGCGGACAAGGCGACACCGCTGGGTGAAGCGGGTGCGCGGGTCGCCGCCACCCCCGCGCAGGCGGCGGACGGTGCCGCCATCGTGGTGGCCATGTTGGCCGACGACGATGTGTCCCGCGCGGTCTGGACCGGCCCGGACGGCGCGCTGGACGCGATGGCGCCGGGGGCGATCGCGATCGAATCCAGCACGCTGACCGGCCCATGGATCACCGAACTGGCGGCGCACGCGGCAAGGCGCAGCGTCCGGTTCCTTGAAGCCCCTGTCACCGGCAGTCGTGATCAGGCGGCCGCAGGCGCGCTGCGCTTTCTGGTCGGTGGCGACGCGGCGACGCTGGCCGACGCGCGCCCCGCCTTCGATGCGATGGGGAACGCCATCGTCCATCTCGGCCCGGTTGGCAGCGGCGCGACGATGAAGCTCGCCAACAACTTCCTGTGCGGGGTTCAGGCCGCCAGCCTCGCCGAAGCCATCACCCTGCTGGAAAAAAGCGGGCTGGACATGGAACAGGCAATGTCCGTCCTGGCCGATGGCGCGCCGGGCAGCCCGATGGTGAAGGGCGTGGGGCGCCGGATGCTGGATCGCGATTATCGGCCGCATTTCGTCGTTCCGTTGATGGCGAAGGATCTGGGCTATGCCGCGCGTGCGCTGGCGGACGCGGGCATTACCTCAGCCATCGCGGCCGCGGCGCGCGCCCGCTACATCGAGGCGGATGAAGCGGGAGAAAGCCTGCATGACATCTCCGCCATCGTGGAGCCGCTCAGAAAAGCAAAATAAATCAATATATTAAATAATATCAAAGGGATGGGATGAGATGAAAAAGCGCGTGCAACTGTCCATTTCGTTGTTCGCGACGACGCTCATGTCGCCGCTGTCCCCGGCTCTGGCGCAGGGTAGCACGCCAATCCCAGCTCCAACCCCCGTCGCTGTCGCGACCCTGACCGCCAGCGCGACGCTCCATGCCGACAAACCCGGCGCTACCATCGATCGTCGCATCTTCAGCCAGTTCGCCGAACATCTGGGCTATGGCATTTATGGCGGCCTGTGGGTCGGACCGGGGTCCAAAATCCCCAATACACAGGGTTATCGCAATGATGTGGTCGCCGCGCTGAAGGCTCTGGCGGTGCCGCTGGTGCGCTGGCCCGGCGGCTGTTTCGCCGACGAATATCACTGGCGCGAAGGGATCGGCCCCCGCAACCAGCGCCCGACCAAGATCAACACCCATTGGGGCGGCGTCACCGAACCGAACAGCTTTGGCACCCACGAATTTATGGACTTTGCCGAACTGATCGGCGCGGAAGCCTATGTGTCGGGCAATGTCGGCAATGGCACACCGGCGGAAATGGCCGAATGGGTGGAATATATGACCGCACCAGCCGGGACGCTGGCGGACGAACGGGCAAAGAACGGGCGGAAGCAGCCGTGGAAGCTGCCCATGTTCGGCATCGGCAACGAACTATGGGGCTGCGGCGGCAATATGCGCGCCGAATATGCCGCCGACGTCACCCGCCGCTACGCCACCTTCGTAAAGTCACCACGCGGCACCAAAATCCTCAAGATCGCGAGCGGCGCCAACAGCCGCGACTATGACTGGACCGACGTGATGATGCGCGTCGCGGGCAAGTCCATCGACGGCATCGGACTGCACTATTACACCCATCCCACGCGCGGAAAGGTGAAGGGATCGGCCACAGACTTTACCGAAACCGACTATGCCCGCACCCTTGCCAGCACGATGGTGATGGAAGAGCTGCTGGAAAAACACGGCGCGATCATGGACAAATATGACCCGGAAAAACGGGTCAATCTGGCGGTCGACGAATGGGGCATCTGGACCGATGTCGAACCCGGCACCAATCCCGGCTTCCTCTATCAGCAGAACAGCATGCGTGACGCGATCATCGCCGCGCTCAACATCAACCTTTTCGCCCGCCATGCCGATCGGGTGCGGATGACCAACATCGCCCAGATGATCAACGTTCTTCAGGCCATGATCCTGACGAAGGACGATCAGATGATCCTGACCCCGACCTATCATGTGTTCGAAATGTACAAGCCATTTCAGGACGCGACCTTCCTGCCGCTGGATCTGACATCGCCCTGGTATAACAAGGACCAATGGACCGTTCCGGCGGTCAGCGCGACGGCGGCGCGGGACAAGGCGGGGCAGGTGCATGTCGCGCTGACCAATACCGATCCCAATCGGTCGGTCAGCGTGAAGGCAAAGCTGGAAGGCATCGCCGTTTCCACCGCAGAAGGACGCATCCTGACCGCGCCGGGCGTACAGTCTCACAATGATTTTGGGTCGCCCGATGTCGTGAAACCCGTTGCATTCAATGGCGCCATCGTCTCTCCAGATGGCCTGACCGTGCTATTGCCGCCACATAGCGTCGTGATGCTCAATCTGCGTTAGACCGCCGTCAGATTGGCGACATCGCCATGCCCATGTGGTTATTGATCATATGGGCATGGCCAGATGCCCCGCCTAAGCCCGGTGCAGCCAGTCGCGTTGACCTTCATGCATAGAGCGGATTGATCTGTTGAACCGTACCGACCATTGCCTGCTCGTCATGGATGGGCCGGATCGAATGTTCGCGGATAAAGGCCTCCGGATCGATCCCATGCTCCAGCAGAACGCCGCATTTCTCTCCCTCTGCCCAGATGATCGACGCACAGATTTCGACATGATCGACGACGATCGTCACTGCTGTTCCCGCGGGCGGAAAGACAAATCCTTCGAGCTGCGCGCCATAAATCGACATATTTCTGATGGTGCCGAATTCATACAGCCCGGCCCAGTGCACCGTGCATGGCACATTGGCATCTTCGCGACGGTTCTGGCGACGCTCAGGCGCGTGGACGATTGCTGACGGCATGATTTCAATCCTGTCGTCCCCATGTGCAGACTGACAGAAGGAGGGATCGTCCGCAAGCCCATATGGGTTCTGACTAGGGCGAATGGTCGGTGCGGCTGGTCGATCATGCGCGCGTCCCATTCGGCCTCGTCCGAAATGCGGGCACAGTCCGGTTCCGTCGGCAACCATCGCAATCTGCGGATCATGCGGGGCGCTTTTGCGTTCTTCCGGCATATGAAAAGGACCGAGAAGATGCTTGCTACCGCCCGCCGCCAACTCCTGACCCGCCCGATCTTTTCCTTCGTCGAAGCTGCGCTGCCACCCCTTTCCGCTACGGAGAGCGAAGCGATCGATGCCGGGAACAGCTGGTGGGATGCCGCGCTCTTTACCGGCAACCCGAACTGGGAAGAATTGCTGGCCGTGCCGCCTGCAAAGCTGACAGCGCAGGAGCAGGCTTTCATGGATGGTCCGGTCGAAACGCTGTGCGCGATGATCGACGACTGGCGCATGACTTGGGAAACGCACGATCTGTCGCAGGAAACATGGGATTATCTGAAGCGGGAGAAATTCTTCGGCATCATCATCCCCAGGGAATATGGCGGGCTTGGCTTCTCTAACTTCGCGCATAGCGAAATTGTGAGGAAGATCGCGACGCGGTCCGTATCCGCGGCCGTAACCGCAATGGTGCCCAATTCCCTCGGGCCGGGCGAACTGATCCTGCGCTTTGGTACGAAGGCGCAACAGGAACACTGGCTGCCTCGACTGGCCGACGGGCGGGAGATACCGGCATTCGGCCTCACCAGTCCGGAGGCTGGCTCTGATGCCGCTGCGATGACGGACGAAGGCATCGTCTGCAAGGGGCTGTGGCAGGGTGAGGAGGTCGTCGGCATTCGCCTCAACTGGCGCAAACGCTACATCACCCTTGGCCCGGTCGCGACGATATTGGGCCTTGCCTTCAAACTGCGCGATCCCGACCATCTGCTGGGCGAGCAGCAGGACATCGGCATCACCGTCGCGCTGGTGCCGACTGATCTGCCCGGTGTGTCGATCGGGCGCAGGCATATCCCGTCGATGCAGAGTTTCCAGAACGGCCCCAATGAAGGCCATGATGTTTTCATTCCTTTGGAAAATATCATCGGCGGCCCGGACCGGGCCGGGCAGGGGTGGAAAATGTTGATGAGCGCGCTGGCGGCGGGCCGTGGCATTTCGCTGCCCTCGCTGTCCGCTGCGGCGGGGGCCTTTTGCGCGCATACGACCGGCGCCTATGCGCGCGTGCGGTCGCAATTCAACCTGCCGATCGGCAGGTTCGAGGGGATACAGGAACGGATCGCACGCATCGCGGCCAACGCCTATCTGCTGGACGGCGCGCGTCGCCTGACCTGCGCCGGACTGGATCAGGGCAATCATCCCGCCGTCATTTCTTCCATCCTGAAACTGCACGCGACCGAAAGGATGCGGATCGTCATCAACGATGCGATGGACGTGCATGGCGGCAAGGCGGTGATTGATGGGCCGAACAATTATCTGGGCAATCATTATCGCGCAATCCCTGTCGGCATCACCGTGGAGGGCGCGAATATCCTGACCCGCAGCCTGATGGTGTTCGGTCAGGGGGCGATCCGGTCGCACCCCTATCTGCTGAAGGAAATCCGGGCGGTGGGTGAGGGGAATCGCGGACAGGCGCTGACCGCATTTGACGATGTGCTGTGGAAACATGTCGGCCATGCGCTCAAGACCGCGATGCGCGCCTTTGCCCGCAGCTGGAGCGGCGGTATGTTCGCCCCCGCACCCAAAGCTGGCCGCGCGACCCGCTATTACCGCCAGATGAGCCGCTATGCCGCGGCCTTCGCCTTCATATCCGACATCGCTTTCCTGACGCTCGGCGGCGAACTCAAGCGACGCGAAATGTTGTCGGCTCGCCTGGGGGACATATTGTCCGAACTTTATCTGCTGTCCGGCGCGCTCAAGCGTTGGGAGGATGAAGGGCGGCAGGTAGACGACCTGCCCCTGCTCGCCTGGTGCATGGATAGCGGCTTTGCGACCATGGAGCAGCGCTTTGTGGAGATTATCGAAAACTTCCCCACGCGGCCTGTGGGGTGGATGCTGCGACTCTTCATTCTGCCCTTTGGCCGTCGTCGCCATGGCCCGTCGGACCGCACGATCCGCCAGTGCGCCCAGATCATATTGGAACCATGCGCGGCGCGCGAACGATTGATCGACAATGTCTTCATCGGCGGCCCGGAAGAGCCGGTCGCGCGCCTGACCGAGGCTTTCAGGCTGATGGTCGATACTCAGCCAATCCATGATCGCCTGCGTCAGGCGCGGGTGAAGGATCGGGCGAAGGCGCACGAAAGCGGCCTGATAACGGATGATGAACTGGCGCAATTGCAGGCGGCCGACGAAGCCGTCGCCGATGTCGTGGCGGTCGACGATTTCGCGCCCGGCGATCTGGCCCGCGTGCCGACGGCTGAAGCCATGGCGCAAGCCGCCGAGTGACGAATATGCCTTGCATGTGCGGGTGACGACGATGGTCTTCACCCGGATATGCGGCCCCTGTCGGCCACGCACATAGGGATGCTCAGCGCGCGTGCGACTTCCCTGTTTGACGCCCGGACGGCGCGCGGCTACCGCCCCGGTCCATGATCGTTCTGCTGTCTCCCGCCAAGACGCTCGATTTCGAGCGCGCATTGCCGCCCCTCGCCGTCACTACCCCTCATTTTGTCGAGGAAGCGCACGGCCTTGCGAAATCGGCGGCCAACCTGTCGCAAAAGCGCCTGTCGGAGCTGATGCATATATCGCCGCGCCTGGCGAAGCTGAACGCAGACCGGTTTCGGACATTTGCCGACCTGCCCGAACGGCAGGCGCTCTTTGCCTTTGCAGGCGATGTCTATACCGGTTTCGAGGTCGACACGCTGGATGAAGCGGGCATTGCCTTTGCGCAGGATCATGTGCGCATGTTGTCGGGTCTATACGGCCTGCTGCGCCCGCTGGATGCCATCCGCCCCTATCGGCTGGAGATGGGCACCCGCTGGGCGCCGCGTCACAAGAAGCTGACCGACTGGTGGGGCGATCGCATCGCCGCGCATCTGCGCGCGCAGGCGGCGGATGAGGGATCGGGCGTGATCCTCAATCTGGCCAGCCAGGAATATTTCGCGGCGGTCGAAAACAGGCTGGATGGACTGCGCGTGATCCATGTCGATTTTCGCGAACCGGGGCCGAATGGTCCGCGTTTCGTCAGCTTCAACGCCAAAAAGGCGCGCGGCATGATGGCGCGCTGGATGTGCGAACATCATATCGCCGACGTGGAAGCGATGCAGGGCTTTGACAGCGATGGATACCGGTTCGATCCAAGCGAAAGCGACGACAGCCACTGGCGCTTCGCCCGGTCATAACCGTTTCGCGAGCAAGCATCTTGCGTCAGATCTGACGCAAGATGCTTGCTCCAATTATCTGTTATTACATCTTTATTTGCGCAAAACCGGTCCCCGCCTTCGCGCGCCATGCTCTAATTGCTGATATAATAATCTTTTGGAAAATCCGCGCCACCATAGGCCTTTGCCATCGGCCTGTTCAATGCGGGCGCCAATGTCGGTGCGATCGCCACGCCGCTGATCATTCCCGTAATCACCATCGCCTATGGCTGGCGCGCGGCGTTCATCGTCACGGGGCTTGCCAGTCTGGTCTGGGACGTCGCCTGGCTGGCAATTTACCGCCGTCCCGAAGACATAAGCGGGTGGACGCCCATGAACTGGCCTATATCCGTAGCGACCCGGCGCAACCGGCGGGGCATATACCATGGGCGCGCCTGTTCACGGTGCGGCAGACATGGGCCTATGCCGTGCCGAAATTCTGCATCGACCGATCTGGTGGATGTTCCTGTTCTGGCTGCCCGACTTTCTGGGCAAGCGCTATGGTCTCGACCTTAAGAGCTTTGGCCCGCCGCTGGTCGTCATATACCTGATGTCCGATTTCGGCAGCGTGGCAGGTGGATGGGCGTCGTCGCGGCTGATCGGACGCGGGTAGGGTGTCAATGCCGCGCGCAAGATTACGTTGCCCGGCTGTGCGCTGGCGGTGTTGCCGGTGGTGACCGTGCAGTCGATCGACAATCTGTGGGTCGCGGTATTGCTGATCGGATTGGCGACGGCGGGGCATCAGGCCTTTTCCGCCAATATCCTGACATTGCCGTCCGATCTGTTCCCGCGCGCGGCGGTGGGGTCGGTCGTGGGCATCGGTGGCACGGCGGGCGCCATCGGCGGCATGTTGATTGCCAAGTTCGTCGGCTATGTGCTGGATCTGACGGGCAGCTATGCCCTCATCTTTGCCTTGGCGGGCGGCGCGTATCTGGTGGCGCTGGCGGCGCTGCACATCATCAGTCCCCGGCTGCATCCGGCGGAAATTCCAACGGCAGGAGAGATTGCGTCGTGACTTATCGCCCCCCCCTTTGCGGTTTTTGCTCCTGTGGCGCTGATGTGCGCGGCGGCCTTGTCCCCCGTGCAGGCGGCGGACAAGGCGCAACCGCAGATCGCCGCGACGGTGAAGCTGGCCGACTGGCAACTCGCGCGGCTCGATGACCTGTCGCATATCCCGACCGCGACGGACGAAACGCGCAAGACGCGGGGATGGGAACAGGCGGTATTTTGGGTCGGAATGACCGCGCTGGCCGATGCAGGTGCGCCGCCACGTATCAAACAGGCCATCATGGCGATGGGTGACCGCGACGGGTGGCGGCCCGGTGACAATCTTTATTTCGCGGACGATCAGGCGATTGCGCAGGCCTATCTGTGGGCGGCTAAGAACGGCGCGGGGCCGGGGCCGTCGGGCCGACAAAGGCGGCATTCGATACAGCGGTGGACAAGCCCGCCGTCACCACGCTGGCCTTCGCCATTCCGCCGCAGGGCTATGGCGCGACCGAATGCCTGAAGCGGTGGTGCTGGTGCGATGCGCTGTTCATGGCGCCGCCCGCTTTTGCGCAACTGACGCAGCAGACGGGGGACCGCAAATATCTGGACTTCGCCCTGAAGGAATTCTGGGCGACGACCGACTTCCTGTTCGATCCGGCGGAGCATCTTTATTATCGCGACAGCCGGTTCTTCGATCGCCGCGACGACAGGCAGCGCAAGATGTTCTGGAGCAGTGGCAATGGGTGGGTGTTCGGCGGCATCGCCCGCACGTTGCCGCTGATCGATGCGGGCAGTCCGGATCGCGCACGGATGGAGGCGCTGTTCAAAGAGATGGCGGTTCGGGTGAAGGCGTTGCAAAAGCCGACGGTTATTCGGCGCCATCGCTGCTGGCACCCGAAAACGCGCCGCCGGAAACCAGTGGCACGGCCTTCTATACCGATGGCCTTGCATGGGGGATCAACAACGGTCTGCTGTCGCGGACGGAATATGAGCCGACCGTGCGCAAAGGCTGGGCCGCGCTGCAAAAGGCGATCCAGCCCGACGGGCGATTGGGCTGGGTACAGAAAGTGGGTGACAGCCCCGATCAGGTGGCCACTATATGGGCAAGGAGAACGCATTGCGGCATATGGTGATGGAAATGAGGATGTCGTCATCTCTCCGCCATGGTCGGTGCATATGGGCGCGGGCACGCGCAACTATAGCTTCATCTGGGCCATGGCCGGCGAAAATCTGGATTATGAGGATATGGACGTCCTCGACATCTGTCAGTTGAAATAGGGGACGGGCATGGCGGTACGATATTGGGCACTGGCGGCGGCCAGCGGGCTGGCGCTGGCCGGAAGCGCGCTCGCGCAGGCCGTGCCACCGCAGGTTCAGCCGGTGCAGGTCGGTCCGACACGGCCGGAATGGGAAAATCCAACGATCCACGCCATCGGCAAACTGCCCGCGCGGGCCACCGGATTTCCGTTTGAAAGCCGGGCGAAGGCGCTGGCCGGGCATCGCACCCAATCCGACCGTTTCCTGTCGCTGAACGGGGAATGGAAATTCAGCTTCTCCCCCAATGCCGACCAGTTGCCGACCGGTTTCGAAAAGCCCGATTATGATCTGTCGGGATGGAAATCGATCAAGGTGCCTGCGGACTGGCAGGCGGAAGGATATGATCAGGCCCGCTACAATAATATCACCTATCCCTTCCCCGCCAACCGGCCGCTGATCCCCCATGCGACCAATCCGGTCGGCAGCTATCGCCGCGACATCGATCTGCCTGCCGGATGGCAGGGGCGCGATGTGATCCTGCATATCGGGGCGGCGGGTGCGGCCTATCATGTGTGGGTCAACGGGCAGAAGGTCGGTTATTCGGAAGACAGCAAACTGCCGTCCGAATTTGACGTGACGTCGCATCTCAAGGCCGGGCATAACAGCATCGCTATTCAGGTTTTCCGCTGGTCGGACGGCTCCTATCTGGAGGATCAGGATTTCTGGCGTGTGTCGGGGATCGAACGCGAAGTGTTCCTGATGGCCGCGCCGAAAACGCGGATGCGCGATTTCTTCGTTCATGCCGGGCTGGACGAAACATTCACCAACGGCAGGCTGTCAGTCGATGTCGTGGTGACGCCGGGGGCGGCAACCAGCGCGCGCTATGTGCTGATGGATGGGAACCGCACCGTGCTGGAGGGGCGGCAGGCGGTCGCGGCGGGACAGGCGGAACGATCCGCCACGCTAGAGGGCGAGGTTCCGGGCGTGAAGCCATGGACGGCGGAAACGCCCAACCTCTATATGCTGCTGGTTGAGCTTTACGATGCGAAGGGCGCGATCATCCAATCGACCTATGCGCGGATCGGCTTTCGTGATGTGGCGATGCGCAATGGCCTCGTCAGCGTTAATGGCAGGCCGATCACCATTCGCGGCGTCAACCGGCACGAACATGATCCCGAAACTTTCCATGTCGTGTCGCTGGAATCGATGGAACACGACATCCAGTTGATGAAGCGCAATAATGTGAACGCCATCCGCACGTCGCATTATCCCAATGATCCACGGCTCTACGACCTTGCCGACCGCTATGGCCTTTATGTCATGGACGAGGCGAATATAGAGAGCCACGCCTATATGGACTATGCCAACAAGCATCCCGAACAGCGGGGCGCATTGCAGTTGGGGTTCGACCCGGCGTGGAAGGACGCGCATGTCAGCCGCGTGACCAACATGGTGGAGCGGGACAAGAATCATCCCTCGATCATCTTCTGGTCGCTGGGTAATGAAGCAGGGATCGGTCCCAATTTCGCGGCAGCGGCGGCGGCGGCCAGGGCGCGCGATCCGGGGCGGCTGATCAGCTATCTGGGGTGGGGCACATGGGACGGTGTCAGTGACCATCGCCCCAACGACTATGCCGACATCTACGCGCCCATGTATGATCCGGTCGAAAAAATGATCGACTATGCGACCAACTGGAATTTCAGACAGCCGATGATCCAGTGCGAATATGCCCACCAACAGGGCAATTCGGGTGGCAATCTGAAGGATTATTGGGACGCGATCTATGCCCATCCGCACAAGTTGCAGGGCGGCTTCATCTGGGACTGGGTCGACCAGTCCATGTATCGTTATATGAAGGATGGCACGCGCTATTGGGGCGATGGCGGCGAATATGGGCCGAACCCCGGTGGCGACATCGAATTTGGCGACGGGCTGCTGCAATCGGATCGCACGCCCAACCCGGCTCTCTATGAACTGCGCAAGGTCTATGCGCCGGTGCAGTTCGATGGCTTCGACGCTGCGACGGGCCAGGTGACGGTACGCAATCGGCATGATTTCATCGATCTGTCGGTCTATCGTTTCGACTGGGTGGTGCAGGAAAATGGCGTGGCGGTGGCGCAGGGCAGCCTGCCGACGCCGCAGGTAGCCGCTCATGGGGCGGGCACGCTGGGGGTGCCGGTCGCTACGGTAAGGCGGCGCAGTGATGCGGAATATTTCGTGACCGTCAATGCCCGCGATGCGCAGGGACAGGTGATCGGGTGGGAACAGTTTGCTCTGGGCGGCGCGGGTGCACCGGTAGCGACGACCATGGGGCAGGTCACGGTGTCGGCAAAGGGCGACGCCGTAGTGCTGGCCGCGGCGGGCGCGACGCTGACCATCGACAGGCACAGCGGCCTTATCCGATCCTACATGAAGGATGGTCGGTTGCTGGCATCGGGCGGGACGCCGCATTTCTGGCGCGCGGTCACCGACAATGACATCGGCATCGGCACGGTAAAGCAGATGGCGGCGTGGAAGGGCATGAGCGATGCGCGCAAGGTCGCATCCGTGAAGCTCGACGGACAGGCGGTCGTGGTCGACTATCTGCTGGGAGATGGAGCGGCGCGCTTTACCGTGCGCTATGCCATGGCCGGCGACGGGTCGGCGGTGGTGAAAAGCGACTTCAACCCGCTGAAACAGGATCTGCCGCCGCCATTTCGCGTGGGCATGATGTTCGACCTGCCGACCGCAACGGACATGGTCGAGTGGTATGGGCGCGGCCCGCATGAAAGCTATGTCGATCGGAAGACATCGGCGCCCATCGGCCTGTGGCGGGGTAAGCTGGCGGCGCAGAATCACGACTATATCCGACCGCAGGAAACGGGGAACAAGGTCGATGTGCGGTGGATGGAATTGTCCGGCGGCGGTCATGGGTTGCGGGTGCAGGGCGACGGGCCGCTGATGATGAATGCCTTGGCCTTTCCCTATGCGGATCTTGACCGCCACGCGCCGGGCACATGGAAGTCGAGCGACATCCGTCCGCATGATCATGGCACGTTGCTGGTCGATGCGGCGCAATGGGGCGTGGGCGGCGATACGTCGTGGAGCGAGTTTGGCAAACCCATGGCCGCCTATCGCACCAGCATAGCGCCGGTCAGTTTCACGTTCCGCCTCACACCCTTTGCGGGCATGGGGACGACGCCGGACAAGGCCGGCATCGCAATGGGATCGGAAGCGACGGACTGACCGGCGGTGGGGCATAAGCGAAAGATGCGCGTCGCGACAGGCCTTTGGGGGACCGGATTTGAGTGAGCATTGCATTCGCCCTGCAAATGGGCGCTGGCGGTCCCGACGAAAACCGATCGCTTCCGGCCAGTGCGGGGCGGGCATTGCGCCGATCTGCGCGGAACATCCGCCGCCCGTCCCCCTTGGCCTTCGGTCCTTTACAATGTGCCATGCGGGGTGAGTTTGACGACGCGGGGTTCGCCGTAGCGGGCGCTGCCAAGATAGAGGCCCGAATAATAGATTTTGTCGAAGACATTTTCGACATGCACCGCCAGCGAAAAATGGTCGGTGAAGCGATAACTGGCCAGCAGGTCGACGACCGTCAGACTGCCCTGGCTATAGGTTTCGCCGTTCGGCCCTTCCCCGTCGGCCGTAGTCCTGCCCTGCCACTCGACATTGCCGCCGATCGTCAGCGCGCTGAACCTACCGGGCAGCGTATAGGCGCTGAACATCGTGAAACTGTTCTTGGCGACCTGCGGCATCTGGCGAATGCCATCGCGATCTTCCGCACGGGCGTTGGCAGAACCGCCGGCAACGCGCCACCGGGGCAGGATTTCGCCTTTCACTTCCAGTTCGAAGCCCGATGACTTCATGCCGGACACAGCATGATAGGCGGAACTGCCATCGGGGGCGAAGATGCCGGGGCCGTCGGCCAGAGCATAATTATCCTGCTGTATCTTGAACACCGCTGTCGTGGCGCTGGAGCGGTTGGACTGAAAGCCGACGATCTGCGCCATGACTTCGGAAATGTCGGTCAGCCCCTGTTCCTGCATGCGCAGGCTGTCGAGGCTGGTGATCGACTGGGGCGTTTCGCGCGTGGTCAGGTTAAGACCGTCGGTGTCATGCTGGCCAGTAACGCCGATCGAATCGGGCGTCGGCGCCTCCGCGTCTGCCTGACAATCATCTCATCCATCTGGGTTCGTACCAGGCAGGGTGGAGAGCGGATCAGGACATCCGTCCCGACACGATGCTGATCCGTCGCTGGAAGAATAATTTACGTGATATCATTTGGCTGTGCCGCCAGCGAGTAAACACGTTCCATTTCGACCCATGTGCTGTCCGGTGCGAAGGGCAGCGGACGCTGGAATGTGCGCATCAGCGCATCCCATGCCTGCACGTCGGGATTTGCGGCATCGCGCGCGGCCTTGGTCGCCGGGTCGATGGCAAGAGTGCTGTCTTGCTCCATGATCATGAACATCCGGTCGCCCACCAACCAGATTTGCAAGTCAACGACGCCATCGGCGCGGATGGCGTCATTCACGGCCTCAGGCGGTCCACCCGGTTCATGCCATCGACGATAACGCGCGATCATCTCCGCATCGTCGAGTAGGTCGACCGCAAAACAGCGCCTGACAATCATACCCAACATCGCTCTCCCGGTTGACGCGCTGGCTTGCTCTATATATTCATAATATGTCTTACAAGATGGAGAGGCTGACCATGGCCCGTCTATATGGCGATGAGCTGTCGAAAAGACAGGTCGCCGAACGCAGTGGCGCCCTGTCGCAATTTGCGGGCGTACGCCTGATGACCCTTGGCGACGGCGTCGAACGCGGCGTGCGCATGCTGCAATTTCGTACCGGGTCCGGCCTCAGCTTCGCCGTGCTGGTGGACCGGGCGATGGATATTTCCGAATGCGACCATGCCGGGCGTGCGGTCGGCTGGCACAGCCCATCCGGCTTCCGTCATCCGGGCCTGCATGATTATGAGGGCGAAGGCGGCCTTGGCTGGTTCCGATCCATGTCGGGCCTCAACATCACCTGCGGTCTTGACCATATATTGTTCATGCATGACGACCCGGCCGGTCATTATCATTATGGCCCTCGCCGCGCCATATCGTCGTCGCTCCACGGCCGGATCGGCACCATTCCGGCGCAGCTGACCGGCTATGGCGAGATATGGGACGGCGATCATTGCACTTTCTGGGCGGAAGGGATCGTGCGGCAATCCACCGTCTTTGGGGAGGATCTGCACCTGATGCGCCGGATAGAAGCCGATCTGGGCGGTAACGACATCCGCCTGACCGATCGGGTCGTGAATCACGGTTTCTACCGCACGCCGCACATGTTCTGTTACCATATCAATGTCGGGCACCCGGTCGTGGCGGAAGGGGCGCGTTATGTCGCGCCGGTCCGCGATGTGCTGTGGGCCGCCCATGCCGACGATTATCGTGCGCAGGGCGTGGGGTATCGCACGCTGCCAGCGCCCATCGTGAATTTCCATGAACAGGTGTGGCAGCATGACATGGCCCCCGATGCTGACGGCCGGGTGGAAGTCGCCATCGTCAACGAACGGATCGGCTTCGGCTTTTCGGTCGTCACCCGCAAGGATCAGTTTCCCGCCATATTCGAATGGCAGAATCTGCATGCGGGCCATTATGCCGTGGGGATCGAGCCATCGACCAACCATGTGCCGGGCAAGGACTTTGCCCGCGAACGCGGCGAACTGATCGAACTCGAACACGGGGAGGAGCGGCGCTACGACACGGTGCTGCGCGTCCTGCCGGATACCGCCGCCGTGGCCGCTGCGGTGACGCGGATAGAAGGGGTGCAGCGTCAGCCGGACGAGGATTATCCCGCTCCGTCAGGCCATTTCCCATCCATCGGATCGCGGGCATGAAGGGGCGCACGATACTCTATACCGGCGCCGCGGGGGGGCTGGGGCTGGATACCACGCTGCTGCTTCTGGAACGCGGCGCGACCGTGATCGCGGTGGACAATGATCCGGCAAAGGCGGCGCGCCTTGCCGACGCGGCGAGCGCCATCCGGGCGGGCCGCCTGATCCAGTCGCATGCCGACCTGTCCGATCTTGACGGGTTCCGCGCCACGCTCGACGCGCTGATCGCCGATCATGGCGGTTTCGATGTCGTCATCAACAACGCCGCCATCTATCCGTCGAAACCCTTCGACCAGTTTTCGGTCGAGGATCATCAACGGGTCCAGCGCGTCAATGTCGATGCAGGCATCGTCGCGGTGCAGGCCGCATTGCCGGGCATGCGTGCGCGGGGGTTCGGGCGGATCATCAACATATCCAGCATCACCATATCGGGCGGCTGGGCGAACCTGTCCCCCTATGTCGCGTCGAAGGCTGCGCTGGTAGGCCTGACCCGCGCCTGGGCGCGGGAATTTGGTCCCGACGGCATCACGGTCAACGCGATCGCGCCGGGCGCCTTTCCCACGGATGCGGAGAAAATTCATCCCGATCCGGCGGGATATAACCAGATGGTTCTGGATGCCCAGTCGGTCAAGCGGCGCGGCACCGCCGCCGACATCGCCCATGCCATCGCCTTTTTCACCGCTGACGAAGCGGGCTTCATCACCGGCCAGACGCTGCATGTGAATGGCGGCTGGGTCATGGCCTGAAGGACCAAGATATGACGATATTGAAGGATATACGCGTACTCGACTGCTCGATCGCCATGGCCGGTCCCTTCGCTGCGCAGCGGCTGGGCGACATGGGCGCCGACGTCATAAAGGTCGAACCGACCGGCGGCGAATGGCAACGCCACGCATCGGCGGGCGGCGCGACGGGGAACAGCGTCAATGTCTCCTTCCTCTCGCTCAACCGCAACAAACGCTCGCTCGCCATCGATCTGAAGGCGCCGGAGGGCAAGGCGGTGCTGATCGATATGGTGAAGGATGCCGACATCTTCCTGCAAAATTACCGCCCCGGCGTCGCGGAACGGCTGGGTGTCGATTATGCGACCCTGTCGGCGATCAATCCGCGCCTCATCTACATCTCCATGTCGGGCTATGGGGAGGATGGACCCTATCGCCTTTATCCGGGGCAGGATCTGCTGCTTCAGGGCATGTCCGGCGCGATGCTGTCTGCGGGCGCGGAAGGCACGCCGCCATTGCCCGCGGGGCAATATCTGGTCGATGCCGTCACCGCCTATACCGCGTTCGAAGGGGCGCTGGCTGCCCTGTTTCATCGCGAACGGACGGGGGAGGGGCAATTGGTGCAGGTCAATATGCTGGACGCCATCACCACCATACAGATGCAGGAACTGTCGGTCTTCACCGTCGGCGGCAAACCGCAGGCGCGATCGCAGCAGCCCCATGCACACAGCTATATCCGCGCGCCCTATGGCGTGTTTGCCACGGCCGACGGTTATATGACCCTCGCCATGGCGTCGCTCAGGACTTTGGGCCGGGTGCTGGACGACCCCTTCTTCGCCGACCTCGATGAAGAAAAGGATGGCTGGACCCGGCGCGACGCCATCTTCGCGCAGGTGAAGGCCCATCTGGCGACGCGGAGCACGGATCATTGGCTGGAAACATTCCGGGGTGCCGACATATGGTGCGGCCCCGTCTATGGTTATGCCGATCTGGTCGACGATCCGCAAATCAGGCACAACGGCACCTTCATCGAATATGACCATGCGACCGAAGGTAGGGTGAAGACGCCGGGTTTCCCGATCCGCTTTTCCCGCACCCCTTCCACCGTCACGCGCGGCGCGCCATTGGTGGGCGAACATAGCCGCGAAATCCTGACCGAAACGGGCCGTGGCGAAGCGGACATTGCGCGCCTGATCGCATCCGGCGTCGTGCGCCAGCATGGGGAAGGCGCGGGTTCATGACCGATCAGCTGCATTTCGCCATAGCAGACCGCATCGCCACGATCACGCTGAACCGTCCGGAAAAGCTGAACGCGATGACGCCTGCCATGGCCGCCGCACTGGTGGAGGCGGTCGGCGAATGCAACCAGTCCGATGCCGTGCGCGTGCTGATCGTCACCGGCGCAGGGGACAGGGCCTTTTCCGCCGGGTCGGACATATCGACGCTGGACGCCTATACGACGCCATGGGATTTCCGCAATCGGCAGGATTATTGCGACGCCCTGCGCGCCTGTCGCAAGCCGGTGATTGCGGCGATCAACGGCTATGCGCTGGGCGGGGGACTGGAAACCGCGATGGCGTGCGACATTCGCATCGCGTCGCAAAATGCACGCTTCGCGGCACCGGAAATCAAGCTGGGCTGGATTGGCGGCGGCGGCATGGCGGTGGGCCTTGCCCATTCTGTCGGCATGTCGAACGCGGCGCTGATGCTCTATACCGGCGACATGATCGATGCCGATCGCGCGCTCGCCTGGGGGCTGGTCAGCGAAGTCGCGGCGCCCGACCAGTTGATGGCGCGGGCACGGGCCATCGCGACGACCATCGCCGAACGCGCGCCGATCGCCGCCGAAACCGCCAAGCTCAACCTGCGCGCCGCGCATCAGATGCCCTATGACAAGGCGATCGAATATGAGCGCGACCTTCAGGCGATCTGCTTTGGCACCGCCGACGCGGCGGAAGGGCGCGCCGCCTTTGCCGAACGACGCCCACCTGATTTCAAACGGCGCTGAACAAAATCAATCCCTTGCGATGGCGGCGCCGCGCCCGCATCATGACGCGATCGCTGTAACCGACCGGGAGGATTCGACCATGCCATTGACAGGGCAAGCGATCCCATGAGCATGCGTGCCCGCATATTGTTGACGCGCCGCTGGCCCGATGTGGTGGAACAGCGGCTGGCCGCGACCTATGACGTGACCCTGAACCATGACAACCGGCCGATGGATGCCGCCGCGCTGATACAGGCGATGCGCGATCATGACGCGCTCTGCCCCACCGTGACCGATCGCATCACCGCAGACATCCTGCTGGCGCCGGATCGCCATGTTCGGATCATCGCCAATTATGGCGCGGGTTTCGAACATATCGACCTTGCCGCCGCGCAGCAGGCGGGCCTGCCCGTCACCAACACGCCGGACGTGCTGACGGAAGCGACCGCCGACATCGCGATGACGCTGATGCTGATGGCCATGCGCCGCGCGGGGGAGGGTGAACGGGAATTGCGTGCTGGCGACTGGAGCGGATGGCGGCCGACCCATCTGGTGGGTCAATCGCTGGACGGCAAGCTGCTGGGGCTGGTCGGATTTGGCCGCATCGCCCGCGCCGTGGCGAAACGGGCGCAGGCATTCGGCATGCGCATCGCCTATCACAGCCGCCGCCCGGCGGACGACATGCCTGCCGATGCCTATTATCCCGATCTTGGCATCTTGGCCGAAAAGGCGGATATAGTGTCACTCCATGCACCGGGCGGGGCGGAAACCCGTCATATGGTCGATGCTGCGCTCCTGGCGCGCATGCCCGCGCATGCCGTGCTGGTGAATACCGGCCGTGGATCGCTGATCGACGAAGCCGCACTGGCGCAGGCGCTGAAGGAACGTCGCATCGCGGCCGCCGGGCTGGACGTTTACGAGGCGGAACCACGGGTGCATGAAGGCCTGATCCACCTGCCCAATGCGGTGTTGCTGCCGCATCTGGGCAGCGCCACGATGGAAGCGCGCACCGCCATGGGGATGAAGGTCGCCGATAATCTCGACCGTTTCTTTGCTGGCGAACCGCTGCTTGACCCGGTCGCTTGAACGGGTTGCGGCGGCGACGCGCGACTGGCTGAATGCGGCGGACGGGCCGTTGATCCTGGGCCTGTGCGGGGCGCAGGGGTCCGGCAAATCGACGCTGGCCGCCGGGCTGCACCAGATGCTGTCGCAGGAAGGGCGGCGGGTGGCGATCCTGTCGCTGGACGATCTGTATCTGGGCAGGCAGGACCGGGCGCAGCTGGCGGAACGGGTCCATCCTCTTTTCCGCACCCGCGGCGTGCCGGGCACCCATGATGTGGCGCGGGGCATTGCGATCATGGATGCGGTGAAGCGCGGCGACCCGACGATATTTCCCCGGTTCGACAAGGGACAGGACGATCCTCTGCCACAGGGTGATCCCATCGCCGCCCCGCTCGACCTGCTGATTTTCGAAGGATGGTGCGTCGGCGCGGCGCCGCAGCCGGCCGCCGATCTGGCGATGCCGGTCAATGCATTGGAGCGGGACGAAGATCCGCATGCGATCTGGCGCGGCCATGTCAACGATCAGCTGTCTGGTCCCTATGCCGACCTTCATGCCCGGATCGATCGCCTGCTATTGCTGGCGGCGCCGGATTTCTCCGTCGTGCGCACATGGCGCGGCGAACAGGAAGATGCGCTGCGTGCGCAACGCGGCGACAGCGCCGTGCGTGCGATGGACGCGCCGCAGCTCGACCGTTTCGTGGAGCATTATGAGCGGCTGACCCGCCATATCCTGATCGAGATGCCGGGCCGCGCTAACCTTGTCCTGCCGCTCGGTCCGGATCGCCAGTTAAGGGCCATGTCGTGATCATTCCCCCCCTCGACTTTCATGAAGCGGCGCGGCGCCGACTGCCGCGCTTTCGGTTCCATTAAGTCGATGGCGGCGCGTTCGGGGAGGAGACGATGGCCGCCAATCGCGTCGATCTCGCCGACATCCGCCTGCGCCAGCGGGTGCCGCGCGATATATCCTTGCTCAGGCTGGACACCGTCCTGTTCGATGAGAAATGGCGATGCCTCTACTGCTCGCGCCCATCGGCCTTGATGCGCCGGCGCGGGGAATTGCAGGTGGCCCGCGCCGCGGCAAAGGCCGGCATTCCCTATGTCCTGTCCACCGTCAGCGTCTGTTCCATCACCGATGTGGTGGACCATGTCGGACACCCGATCTGGTTTCAGCTCTATGTGCTCAAGGATCGCGGGTTCATGCGGCATGCGCTGGACCGGGCGCAGGCGATGGGCGTGACGAAACTGGTCTCCACCGTCGACATGCCCCCGCCCGGTGCGCGCTATCGCGATGCCCATTCGGGGATGAATGGTCCCATTGCTTCTCTGCGGCGGATGCTACAGGCCGTCGGTCATCCCTGCTGGGCATGGGATGTCGGGCTGATGGGCCGTCCCCATGACCTTGGCAATGTGTCCGCCTATCGCGGCGAGCCCACCGACCTTGCCGACTATATCGGCTGGCTGGGCGCCAATTTCGATCCGTTCATCACATGGTCCGACCTCGAATGGATACGCCACGCGTGGAAGGGGGAAATGATCGTAAAAGGGATACTCGATCCCGACGATGCTCGCGACGCCGTGCGTTTCGGTGCGGGCTGCATCGTTGTGTCCAACCATGGTGGGCGACAGCTGGGCGGCGCATTGTCGACGGGGCGGGCCTTGCCCGCCATTGCCGATGCGGTGGGCGACGACCTGACCGTGCTGGTCGATGGCGGCATTTGCACCGGGCTGGACGTCGTGCGGATGCTGGCGCTGGGCGCGCGGGGCACGCTGCTAGCTAGGCCGCGCCTGTATCTACGCGCGGGCGACAGGGGGGACACGGGCGTCACTCAATTGCTGAACCTGATCGCACAGGGCATGACAGTGTCGATGGCGCTCAGCTGTGTCAAAAATATCAGCGAAGTAGACAGTCGCATTCTGGTTTAAACGCTTGGCTTGACCCCCTCTGTATGTAATACATCATACAAGATAAAAGGGGATGGTGGCATGAGCGCTATTATCGAACGCGCGACTTTCAGCAGACGGGCGGTGGGTCTTGGCCTGGGCGCGGCCTTCGCCATGGCGGCCGCGCCGGTGCGGGCGACGGGATCGCTCACCGGTTTCCATGATGTGCGCGCCTATGGCGCGAAGGGGGACGGGGTTGTCATCGATTCCCCCGCCTTCAACCGCGCCATCGACGCGGCGAGCAAGGCTGGCGGCGGCACAGTCATCGTGCCCCCCGGCCATTATCTCTGCTTTTCGATCCGTCTGAAAAGCCACATCACGCTGCTCCTGATGCCCGGCAGCCTGATAGAAGCGGCCGATCCGCGCAAGCATAAGGGCCGCTACGACTTGCCCGAAGGCGTGTATGAAGAACAGTTTGTCGATTATGGCGTCGCCCATTTCCACAATGCGCTTATCTATGGCGACGAAGTCACGGACATTGCGATCGTGGGGCGTGGGCTGATCCACGGGCTGGGGCTTGACCGGGAAGGACCGCCGCCGCGCTGGCACGGCATCGAAGGATGGAAATCGCCGCAGGAACTTGGCCTGTCCGCCGATGCCGCGCGCCGCGCCATACCACAGGAAATGGAATATGAAGGGCGGGGTAACAAGGCCATTGCCCTGCGCCGATGCCGCAACGTGCTGCTGCGCGATTTCACCATTTTGCAGGGCGGTCATTTCGCCTGCTATGTTCTGGGATCGACCAACGTCACCATCGATAATCTGACGGTCGATACCGACCGCGACGGCATAGACATCGACTGTTGCCGCGACGTGCGCATCACCAGTTGCGTCGTCAACGCGCACAAGGATGACGCCATCGTCCTCAAAAGCAGCTACGCCCTGCAGGAACCGGTTTTTTGCGAAGATGTCAGCATCATCGGCTGCAAGACCAGCGGCTATGATCTGGGCACGCTGATCGATGGTCAATATCGGCCCTCCACCTATCGGTCGACCGACAATGTCGGCGTGCTGGGCCGGATCAAACTGGGCACCGATTCCGCCACGGGGTTCCGCAATGTTCTGATTTCCGGCTGCACCTGCGAAAATACGCGGGGGTTGCAACTGGGCGTGATCGACGGCGGCCTGCTGGAGGATGTAACGTTCAGCGACATCAACCTGCGCAACATCGTCAACCATCCGATTTTCGTGCGGCTGGCGGCGCGCAACCGCGCCCCGCGGGGCAATGGCCCATCGCGCGTGCGGCGCGTACGCTTTTCCGACATCAATGTGTCGGGTGCCTCCGGCCCCTATGCCTGCGGCATTGTTGGCAATCCGGGCGCCCCGATCGAGGATGTCAGCTTTTCGAACGTCCATGTCCGGTCGGCCGGTGGCGGCAGTCAGGCGGACGCCACCCGCGCCATCCCCGAACGGCCCAAAAGCAGCCTGGAACCCAGCTTCATGGGCGCGTTCCCGGCCCATGGCCTTTACGTCCGTCACGCCCGCAACATCAGCCTGCGCGACGTCAGTTTCGATGTGGATCGGGCCGATGCCCGTCCCGCCATCTTTCTGGACGATGTACAGGGCGCGGCGGTGGATGGCTTGCGATCCCGCCAAGGCCGCGATGCCGCGATCCGATCGACCGCCAGCAGCGGCATCCAGATCGGCGATGTCCAGACATTGATGTTGAAGGAAGATTGATGCGTCACGCTTTTGCGCTCGCCCTGCTGTTGCCCGGCATCGCGCATGCCGCAACCCAACTGCCGCTCGCCACCGGTTGGCGCTTCATCAGGGCGGACGCCGCCGGCGCGGAAACGCCAACCTTCGATGACAGCCGCTGGCAGCACGTCAGCGTGCCGCACACCTATAACGCCGCAGATTCGGGCATAGGCGGGGCAAAGGCGCGCGGCGAACCCGAAGGCTTCTATTATCGCGGCCCGGCCTGGTATCGCCTCGACATCGACCACAAACCGGAAGCGGGCAAACGCTATATCCTGCATTTCGGCGGCGCCACGCTCAAGGCTGACATCTGGCTGAACGGACAGCGCCTCGGTGCGCATCAGGGCGGCTATGGCGCATTCCGGCTGGATGCGACCGATATGCTGAAACCGGGGCGCAATCTGCTGGCGGTGCGGGTCGATAATGCCCGCGATACCCACATTGCGCCGCTCAATGGCGACTTCAACATCTTCGGCGGTCTTTATCGTAACGTGTCGCTGATCGTGACTGACGGTCTGGCGATCGACCGGCTCGACCATGCCGGTCCGGGCGTGCAGGCGCGCACCGTGGCGCTGGCGCCGCGCCGTGCGACCATCGACCTGTCGGTGGCGGTTCGCAATGATCGCCCCACACCAGCGCGCTTCACCATCGCCAGCCGGATCGAGGACGCGTCGGGCAAGGTGGTTGCCCGCGCCATGTCTTCCGCCTCGCTTGCGCCCGGCACGCGCGAAGCGACGAACCAGAGCGTCGCCCTTGCCAACCCGCATCTTTGGGAAGGGCGCAAATCACCCTATCTCTATCATGCCGTGACCGATGTGATGGAAGGCGGCAAGGTCGTCGACACGCAACGCGTGCCGCTGGGCGTACGGACCATCGCGGTCAAACCCGACGGCAGCGTGCTGCTGAACGGCGCGCCCTATCGCCTCTACGGCGTCAATCTTCAGCACCCCACGCGCTTTGGTCGCGGTCCCATCGTCACCGAAGCGGAAATCGACGAGGATCTGGCCATCATCCACGATATGGGCGCGACCGCCATCCGCCTTGCCCATATGCAGCATCCGCAGCGCGTCTATGAACGGGCCGACGAAATCGGCCTGATGCTGCTGACCGAAGTGCCGCTGATCGACGATCATGATCCGTCGGATGCCTTCCGCGAAAATCTGGTCGAACAGATGCGCGAACTGATTGCGCAGACGGGCAATCATCCGTCGGTCGCATTGTGGGGCATCGGCAATGAAATCCGCAAATCGGACGCCGCCTCCAACCGCATCCTTGCCGAATTGCAGGCCACCGCCAAGGCGCTGGATCCCACCCGGCCGACCACCTATGCCCATTGCTGTCTGGAAGACAGCGATCCCATCGCCCAGCATAGCGATACCGTATCCTATAACCGCTATTTCGGCTGGTACTGGACCAAATCGGAAGACATCGGACCCTGGGCGGATGAACTCCACACCAAATTACCCGGTCGCCCCATCGGCGTCAGCGAATATGGCGCGGGCGCCAGCATCCTGCATCAGGAAGATCCGGTGGTGAAGCGTCCGGAATCCAACGGTTACTGGCATCCCGAACAATATCAGACCGATTTCCACATCAAACACTGGCGCGAAATGAAGAAGCGGCCCTTCCTCTGGTCGACCTTCATCTGGGTCGGGATCGACTTCCCGTCCTTCAAGCGGAACGAAGGCGATCGCCCGGCCATCAATGACAAGGGCATCGTGACGGAGGATCGCAAGGTCCGTAAAGACGCCTATTATTGGTATCAGGCCAACTGGTCCGACGTGCCGATGCTGCATATCGCCAGCCGCCGCGATGTGGCCAAGCGTACGCAGCAGGTAAAGGTGCAGGTCTTTTCCAACCAGCCCAGCGTCGAACTGCGCCTGAACGACGGCGCATGGACCCGCGTTCCGGTGGACGATCATATCGCCAGTTGGACGGTCGATCTTGCCAAGGGCGCCAATCGGGTGGATGCGCGGGCGCAGGCGGGCGGCAGGATGCTGACCGATACGGTCAACTGGACCTGGGCGACGCAGCCCTGATCGGACACCGGTAGGCCGCTCCAACTGCCGGCAATGATGCGCTCACCCCAAAAAAATGGCCGCTCGAAGGGATCGGGCGGCCAGTAGGGGGGAAGGGGTAGGGCCGCCGATCCGCCCGAACCGGTTCAGCGCAGGGGTCGCACCCCGGCCTCATCGATCACCTTTTGCGCATCGGCGGGCCAGTCGCGATTGGGCAGCAATATATTGTCGCGTGCGACATTGCCGATTTCCGCCAGCCATCGGCCGCCCGTGCTGTTTGAAATATGCCAGTTGCCGGTCGCGACATTGTCAGTGGAAATGCGCCGCCGGTACATCTTGCCCGCCGTGTTGATGGTCAGCCATTTGCCCCGCGTTTCGACG
>NZ_JBMDWL010000103.1:0-49288 GCF_048594625.1 Sphingobium sp. | reverse complement strand
AACTGGGAGGGGGCGGATCTCTCGCTATCCGCCTGGGTCAACCGTATCGGCAGTGTCGAGGACGGCCGTCGCGTCGACCCCCAGCATGTGCGCGGAATGACCACGCTTGACCTGACGGCGCGCTATGCGACCGGCGCAGCATCGACCCTACTTGGAAACCTTGAGTTCATCCTGTCGGCGAGCAATGTTTTCGATGCCAGGCCAGCAACAATCCGAACTGACTACGACTATTACGCCCCCTATGACTCTACCAACTACTCGCCGATCGGGCGCGTGCTCAGTTTCTCGGTGCGCAAGAAGTGGTAGGGTATTGGCGCTGCCTCGCCGTTCTTGCAGCATGGACCAGCCTCTTTGCCGGTAGTGTATTGGCCCGAACCACCGCGCCGTCGTGCAATGAGAGCTACCTCCGTCGGCCTGTTGCCGACGGAGGAACCGTCAGCGCGGCGATGCTGGCAGAACTAGTCGATATCGGACAGGGCGAGAATGGCACATGGTTGCCTAGCCCCCTTGCTATCTCTCCAGACGGTAACCGCGTAGCGTTCCAAATGCGTCGGGCGATGCCGCAATCGAACAGCTATTGCCTCGGCATGTTCGTTCTCGATTTGCGTAGCCATGTCGTTGCGCCGATCGACATCGGCGGAGAGATCATCACCGGTACGATGTCGCTGAGGGGGATGGCGGCAGTGCCGGTCGGTACGCCGGCAGTTATTGTGCCTGCATGGTCGCCTGACGGTCGCCAAATTGCCTTTCTCAAACGTGTCGGCGGCTCCACCCAAGTCTGGCTTGCTCAAGCTGATGCGCGCGCGGCAGAACAGCTCACCAGATCATCTGATGATGTCGAGACATTTCGATGGTCGTCGGACGGGGTGAACATATTCTTCGCTACGCGGCCAGGGCTAGGACAAGCGCGAAGCGAGATCGGTCAGGAGGGACTTGGGGGCTATCACTATGACAGGCGATTTTCGCCCATGCTGGCCCCGCGCCCCCAGCCGGCCGAACCGATAGAAAGAGTTTGGGCCTCGGTCGAGGCAGCCAAGGGGACCGTGACGCTACTGGCCGACGGCCTTGACCCCCTCGCAACGGGAACGCTCGCAGGTCCTGCCTCAGTCGATGGCCAGCCTCGCACTTCTCGCCTTGGACTGATGGCCCGGATCGCTGGTCCGATTAGTTCTGCAATGTTGCCCTCCAATATTATGGTCAGCGCGGAGCATGGTACTGCAACTATCTGCCCTGAAGATGCTTGTCTCAACGCGCTTGACTTATGGTGGGCACCTGACGGAACCACGCTCTGGTATCTCCGGCGTGAGGGGCCTGGGGGCAACCGCATGGCGGTCTACGCCTGGTCTATTGGCAGACGTGCTCCTTCTCGGCGATATTCCACGGACGGTGTTCTGACAGGATGCAGCCCGCTGCGAGGCGCGATTCTGTGCCTGTTAGAATCCTCGACTGCTCCCGGCAGGATTGTAGCGATCGATCTGGAGCGCAGGCAGGTCGCTCCCCTCTTTGACCCGAACCCCCATTTCGACAAGGTCCGCCTCGGAAAGGTGCAACGCCTTTTCGTGCGAACGGTCTACGGCATTGAGGCATTCGCCGATCTCGTTCTGCCGCCCCACCATGACCGCGGCCAACGACATCCGATGGTCGTCGTCCAATATTCGTCACGCGGTTTCCTGCGTGGCGGAACCGGAGACGAATTTCCGATACAGCCGTTGGCAGCGGCCGGCATGGCGGTGTTGAGCTTTCAGCGTCCCCGGGACTATGTGGTGGAGGGCGCACGACACATCTCCGATCTGACCCGCGCTGAACAGAAAGACTGGGGCGATCGCCGGAATGTGCAGTCGGCGCTCGACGGACTGATCGAGCAAGCGGTCGCGACAGGCACCATTGACACACATCGTATCGGCCTGACAGGGCTGAGCGACGGTGCGTCTACCGCTCAGTTCGCCCTCCTGAACGGTCGCGCACATTTCAGCGCGCTGGCTCTGGCTTCCTGTTGCGAGGACGAAGCGACTTTCACTGTCATGGGCGGTCCGGCGCTTGCAGACGGCCGCAAGGCTGGCGGATACCCTGCGTGGGGCGATGTCGGCGATCCATGGGCTCGATATTCCCTCAGCAGGAACGCTTCGAAGTTGAACCTGCCAATCCTGATGCAACTGGCGGACAGCGAGTATTTACTGAGCCTCGAAACAGTACATGCGCTCAACCTCGCCGGCCCGACGGTCGACCTCTTCGTATTTCCCGACGAGCGCCACATCAAATGGCAGCCCGCGCACCGGCTGGCCATCTATCGGCGAAACATCGACTGGTTCAGCTTTTGGCTTCTGGGTGACCGTGGGGATCTCGGCATTGATATCGCCCAGCGAGGGCGCTGGGAAGCTATTCGCGATGTTCTTAGAGGGCGTCGGGCTGCCGACTGATCCAACCCTGCGCCCAGGCCTCGGCATCGGCCAACGCAAGAATGCGCAACTTGGCTGTAGCGCCGATGGAATTGCGAGGATCCAGTGCAGACTCGATCATGGCGCGGTCAAGTAGGCCCTCCGCAGCCATCGCTCCGTCGAGAAGGCACGCGCGTATCGTTGCTCGATAATGATCAAAGAGGGAAAGCGAGAAACTGTCTGGGCCGCCCTTTGCGGTTCTGCTGGTAATTTTGGCCGGCAGATGGCGGGCAAACGCCTGGCGTGCAAGCGATCGGTTTTTACCCCCTTTGCACCAGAGCCAGCTTGGCAGAGACAGGCAATATTCCATGATGGGCTGAGAGATCAGAGGCGCGACCTTCCTGGGAACGCCTTCGAGGAAATGCTGCTCAAGATAGTTCTGGATACGCAGCAGAAGGACGATGTGGAGCGCCTTCCCGGGTAATCCGTCGCGCGGACGGTCAAGCCACGGGTGGTCCGCTTGAAACGGCGCGCTCTCTGCTATGACATCATTAAGGAAGCTGCGATCTTCCTGCCACCGATAGGACCGGCGCCAAGGTGGCCATTTGGCAAGTCCATTCAACGCGATCGCGGGCATGCTCGCGCCTGTCATGACGGATAAGTCCCGCAAGCTATTCAGGGCACCACCTAAGCCATCCCGCAGCAGGCGATCCACGAACGGCCGCGACGACTGCAGGTAGCAGAAGACATTGTCACCCCCCGTGCCAGTGAAATGAGCATCGACAGGGCGTTTCTGGGGTGTGTCCCGACATGCTCTTGCGATTTCTTGGAGGAAGAAACCTCCGCCGACTGGCCGGGGCAACGTCGAGCTGGTTGTGGTACGGATGTCGATGCCGCTCAGATCGTAATGCTCTTCAGCTACCGGCAGGTTGAGCGCATCCCCGAGAATATGGGCAAATTCACGCTCATCACCGTCCCCTCCGCTGGCAACCATAGTGTAGAGCGACAGAGATTTACCGAGAGGTGCGAGACAGGTCGCAACAATTGATGAGTCGAGCCCGCCTGAGACGCCGAGTTTGATGCTGTCAAAGCAGCTTGCCCAGCTCGTGACGCAATTTCTGACGATCCGCTCCAGTATCTCGGAATTTTTGTCCCTGCTATCGGTCCAGGCTGAACAGGTGAAATCTTGCCAGGGCGACCAGCACGCGTCCGAACTGGCAGAATGCGCGAGGCCCATACGACGGCCGGGAAGAAGCTCGTCGAGACCAGCGATGCATGTCCTTTCTGAGCGGAGGTCTGCGCTGCGCAGATGAGCGAAAAGGTTCTGCCAGTCGGGCTTGGGGGGCAGCAGTCTTGCCAACACCAGAATATGGGGGTCAGAGGCGAACACCATCAGTTTCCCCCGTTTAAGATGATAGCAAGGGAAGGCGCCTGAGGGGTCGCGCAACGCGACCCATCCCGATGCTCCGTCCCTATCGATCAGGGCGAGATATCCTCCCCAAAATCCATCGATGAGAGCCTGTCCTCGCGTCTCCACGATCCTCGCAGAAACTGCCTGATCGAACGACGTGACGGCGAAGCCGCATGGGCGATCGAATATGTGTCCGAGGACGATGCCCCTCCCATCCGGCGTCGTTGTACAGGGCATCGCTGGCTCTGCGTAGATTCGAAGATGTCTGCCGTCGTGCCGCTGTGCCAATCCGATGTCGGGAAGTCCGTCCTCGGCATCGAGATCTCCGCAAAGAGCTATGAAACGATACATCAGCCGACTCTCAGGATCGGCGTATAGTGGCTGATCGCATCCACCGGGTCGCTCAAAAGGACTCCTCCGTCCTCCACCCAGCAATGAGCGCTGAATGGCCGCAGGCAGACGCCGAATATGATGGCAGGATACCGTCGGTAGAAAGACAGAAATTCCACCAGGGCGACCGCCTTCAGCAGGCAGCGATCATGCCGCGGTACAATCAGGTTCGAGAGTTGGAAATCGCGTGCCAACTGCACGGTCGACAGTTCAGGCGCTCGCGCGGAAGTACCCCTGTGCCGCAAGCGGCGATCTGCGCATCGTTCGAGCACACGATAGAGCGGCAATATCTTCAGGCTGAGGCCCGCTGCGGCGTGACTCCATACCAACGCTATTGATCGCCATGCGGCCGTCTTGCTTGTGTCTTGGTCGAGAGCACTTGTTCCCGGCTTGCTCCCACTCGCTGGCGACAGATCTTCAAGACTGTCCCGCCGTTCGAAAAGGCCAGTCGCGATGAGTGCCTGAAGACTTTCTGCCGATATTTGCCCACGGCGCAGGCGCAGGAATTGACCGGCGAGACCCGGCGGAAGCTGCTGATAGCGATCTCGGCGAACATCCAGAAAGATGAAGGCATCCGCTATCTCACAGTAAGTGACGCCAGGGGTGAGGCCGATCATAATGGTGCCTGCGAAATGTTGCCAGGCGCGTGCCCATCGGATGAGCACGCGCCCAGTCGTTCAGTCTTCGGAGATGCCGCCTACGGGGTTACGCAACCCGCCGGTGTCCTGACCACCGATGCCGGGACCCTTGGTCTCGACGCTGGCGGCGCCAAGGTCGATCAGTTCGTCGTTGAGACGTTCGACGTTCTTTTCCATCACACGTTCCTCTTCGATAGACCGCGACTGAATTCGCGGCATCGAGAAGCATGTGCCGGACATCCGAATATAAGAATTTTATAATCGAATTATAATCGCGACGAGGGGCTCGGTAGTCGCGAATATGGCCGTGCCGCTGACCCGGCCGTTCAGGAAAGGCTGGTTCGAGAGGAGCATCCATAGGAATGACCGAGCGGTGAGACATGCGTTGGGATCATGCGCCGCCGCCTTTAGCGTTAGCCTGGACATGCGCGACAGCAACCCGGTCACTCCCGCTCTGCCGGCGGCATTGAATTGACGTTATGAGAACGGAACGATCGACGCAACGGTCGCAATTTGAAACGCAACCATCATCGCATTGGTTTTGCCCCCATTTCTGGGAATTCCCAGCGCGCTTTGCACGCGGAACATTGGTTTCGACATGTAAATGCCGCCAGGAATGGGAGCCCATATGATCGAGACTCGCCACCTTCGTTACATCATCACCACCGCCGAACACGGGAGTTTCAGTCAGGCAGCGCTTGTCCTTCGCATGAAGCAGTCGACGCTCAGCCAGCGCATCCGGCATCTGGAAGATAGCCTTGGCGTCGACCTTTTCGATCGTACGACGCGCGGCGCCCGGCTCACCAAGGCCGGCCAGCATTTTCTTGTCGGTGCCCGACAGGTGGTAGCAGATCTCGACCAGATGCACGACAAGGCGTCAGCATATGGCAGCGGCGCTGGTGGGCATCTGGCAATCGGTATCTCAGGTGCCGTTCCGCCAACTCGAACACAGGCAATCTTCCTTGGCTTTAACAGGCTCCACCCAAGGGTCGGCGTCACGGCCGTGATCGGCGACCGCAAAAACCTAACCGCACAATTGGCTCGGCGACAAGCCGATGCGATCTTCATTGCCGGGCATCTTGCTCCGCAGGGGGCGAAATATGTTTCCATAGGCAGCGACCGGCTCTTCGCGGTCGTCCACCGCGGCTCAACCTTGGCCGGCATGGAGTTCCTGCACTGGGCTGACCTGAGAACCAGCGACATACTTATGCCGTCGGGCGATCTTGGAGATGATCTCATAGGCCAGATCGCTAGTCGCCTGCCTCTGACAGGGGATAGACCAGCATTTGCCAGACACCCCCTTGGATATGATGCCCTGCCGTTGCTGATCGGTCCTTCTGCCTGCACCATCATCAGCGAGCCGATGATTGGGCAAATCCCTTCGTCACACGCCGTCGTGCCCATTCATGAGGTTCATGGATACGCGCGCCTCGACTATGGTGTATGCTGGCAACGGGGGAACGAAAATCCGGCCTTGCGAAATTTCTTGTCCCTTATCGGGTTCGAGGCCCTCCGGCCCCGTGTCGTCGATGTTTCGCAAACGCCCGATCGGCAGCCATGAAGCGTTCCAGCATAGGTGCAATCAGGCGCTCCGGCGTGATCGTCGCTTCGCCGGTCTCGGCAGCAAGAGCAGTCGCATAACTTTGCAGGTCACGAAACACGCTCCCTGACAACTCCACAGTGAGCTTGGTAGGCTTGTCGTCTATGAGCGGCCCAAGGCGCAGCTTTGCCATTACCGTTCTCCAGTTGGTTCCAGAATCAGATCGCGCGTGACCATCACCCTCAAGGGATGGCCTGGCCTGATTGTCAGCGTGGGCGGTATGCCCAATTGCCGTTGCACAATCTGCTGGCCGGCTTGATTGACAGTATCCTGCGTCCCTCTCCGCAGCGCGCGCACGATGTCGGCATCGCTGCCCGCAGCCAGTTCCGTCCCGAATCCCAGCAAGGTGGAGATCATCGCAGCGCGCGCGACACCGCCCCAATGATTGTCGACCTTGTCCTGAAGCCCCGAAAAACCGGAGGCGTCCGTGCCGGGTTGCCGATCGAGCCGGATTGATGTGCCGCCGGGCATGATCAGGCGCGTCCAGGCCATGAGCAGTCGGGTCTGGCCGGCATCGACCTGTGAATCATATTCGCCGATCAGTCGACTTCCCTGCGGAATGAGAAGTAGACGGCCGGTGGGACTATCATAGACGTTCTGCGTGACTTGAGCGCTGATCTGGCCGGGGAGATCGGACCGAACGCCCGTGACCAGAGCAGCTGGTATGACGCTGCCGGCCTGGATAACATTAGCTGAAGGCGGGGACTCGACCGAGGCGTCGGATACCGACCGTGCCACGCCAGCCTTCTCGAGAAAGGCGACCTTCTCCGATTGTCGCCCTGCGCCGGCTCCCGACGACTGAGCGTCACCGACCGGGCCGGATTGCGCGAGGAAGGACTGCATCATGCCATCGATCGAAGCGGCTTGTGGGCTGGTCGCGGTCTTCTGATCGCTCGTGCTGCTGAGAAAAAGTTGGCTCGACCGGGCATTCGCCGCTTCCTGCCTGGCCCGTTCGCGAGCGGAAGAAGCCGGATCAGGCTGAACAGGCCTGGAGCCAGCACCTTGCGCTATGGCGGGCATGCCGTCCCGTTGCTGTGCCGAAAGGATCGGCTTCCCCAGATCTCCTGGCAAAGGTGCTCCCAGAACGGGAACCTGACTGTAATCTTTGGGACCCGAAGCTATGGCGTCCGCTTTCGACCGGCCTTCCGTGGCATAGATTTCGGGCGCAACCTGTCGATCGGGCGACTGCAACGCATAGATAAGTGCCCCACCGATGCTCAGTCCTGCAACGACACCGAGAATCGCCAGCGATTTTCGCGAGAGGCGTGCGACGCTAGGTGGATCACCACCGAGGCGAAACGCCTCTTTGGGCGACTTGGTCTCTCCTGCCAAGGCAGCCGTCGTTTCGGCCGCAGTCATCGGCGGGGGCCCTTTCGCTCCGCCGATCGCACGACACGCACGCGTTTCTCCGTCTTGCGATCCCCCAGGCGCAACTCGGCCGCCGAGAAAAGACGATCGAGAACCATGAACCGATCCTGCACCCGATAGTTGACGAGTTCAGTGCTGCCGTTCTCGCCCAGAATGAACACTGGAGGCATTTCGTCCTGGGCGATGTTGCGCGGAAATTCGATAAAGGCCTGACGCCCGTCGTCGAACGCGCGGACCGGCCGCCATGTCGGGCTGTCGCCCTCAATCGAATAGCCGAAATTGAGGGCGGCCAAATTTACATCGGCAGCGATCGGGGCTTTGGCTGCGATTTCGGCATTCTGCCGCCGCAGGGCGATGAGTTCATCCTGCGGATAGGACCAGGAAACCGACGCCATGTAGGTTGCGGCGGTGGCACGCAGCTCGATATGGTAGGTGCGACGATTGGTGTTGATCACGAGATTCGTGACCAGATCAGGCTTGATGGGCTTCGCTAGTATATGGACTCGCTGGACATCGCCGGCACCACTCACCGTATCGCCGATGATCCATCGCGCGGTGTCCCCAGCCGCGATAGGCCCAGCGCCCGCTAGCGTCTCGCCTGGTTGCAGCGTGATGTCGGTGACATGCCCTGGAGCTGCATAGACCTGATACAGCGCACCCTCGGACCAGGGATAAAGCTGCATGGCGTTGATGAAGCCATTGCGCACGGGTTGAATACGCGCGGCGGCGTTGGCGGCAACCACATTTCCTTCGGGACTGGTTCTGGGCGGTGGCACGAACGGAAGCAGCGGCTTGAGCTGCCCCGGAAGCGGCAATGGGGTCGGGACAGAGACGACCTCGACCGGGTGGGCCGCGTTCGGTTGTCGGACGGCAGGCGGGATGGAGGCCGTGAATGCCGGCGGCGCGCGATCGGCGGCGCAGGCGGAAGATGCGGCCGACAGCAGCAATGCACCCAGGACCGGCGCGCGCAGAGGACGGTGCATCATTGGGGAAGCTCCTTTGACCAGTTGATCGCGTTCACGAAGAGGCCCAGGGGGTTCTTGCGCAGCGCCTCCGGGGCGGTCGGCATTTGAACGACGACAGTGACGATGGCCGACCAGCGGCTCGTTTCAGCCAGCGCGCCGTCTTGATATCGGCGTTCGGTCCAGGCGATGCGAAAACTGCTGTCCGACGACCGGATGACGCTGGAAATATCCACGGCGATCTGCGCCTTACCCACGGAGGCGAAAGGGTCGTTCGAGCGGGCATAGTCGTTGAGAGCCAGCGCGCCACGATCGGTCGTGAAATCATAGGCACGCAGCCATGCCTGCCGCAGCACGATCGGATCGGCAGGTATCGACCGGACCTGCTCGATGAATCTTGCCAGGTGAAACGCGATCTGCGCGTCGGTCGGCCGATAGCTTGCATCGGCGGGTGCGACAGCCTGCGCCTCGCCGAACTTGTCGACCTGAACGACCCATGGCACGACCGTGCCGCGAACCGACTGCCAGACAAGGCCTGCGCCAAGCCCGCCCGACAGCACGAGAGTTCCGAAAAAGGCCAGGCGCCAGTTGCGCGCCTGCACGCGGGCGGACCCGATCCTGTCGTCCCATATCTGGGCCGCGCGCTGATAGGGCGTCACCGGCTCCGGCGACTGGCCATATCTGATCGACGGTCGTTTGAACATCGTCACTCCCTTCCGCTTAGATCTATGGATGCCCCACCACCGCCACCGTCACCGCCACGCAGCGTGTGGGCGGTGGTCGAGATGCCGTGCGCGACGCTTTGCTTGCGCCGCATCGACGTGGCCCATTTGGGCGGTCCGGCCGCATGTCCTGAACCCGATCCGCCCGACGAGCTGCCTGCCTGCCCTGCCTCGAAATTCTGCTTCAGGGCGTCCGCCGCTCTGCGGAGCGGCGAAACGGCAGCGCTTCCCGCTGCTTTGCCCATCGCGCCGATCCCGGCCGCCACTCCGCTTGCCCCGCTCTTGCCTTGGGCACCCGAACTGTAACTCGCGCTGGCCGCACCTGCGGAGCGTGCGAGACCCGCTGCCGTGCTACCAGCGGCACTGGCCACCGCGCCGGCCGCCAGTCGAGCGCCAGCGACGCCTCCCGCCATGGCAGCGCCAGCTGCGATGGCGGTACCGGCGGCCGCACCAGCGCCCAATTGCGGACCACCCGTCACGATGCCATTTGCAACGCCCGGCCCGAAGATGCCAAGGCCCAGCAACGCGAGGGATGCCAGCGCGATCGACATCGCCTGCTCGGCGGTTGGTGTTTCCCCGCCCAGAGCATCGATGAACTGGTCGAACAGACCGGTGCCGATACCCGTGATGACTGCCAGAACCAGTACCTTGATCCCGCTCGATACGATGTGTCCCAGGACACGTTCGGCCATGAAGGCGGTGCGACCGAAAAATGCGAAGGGCAGCAGCACGAACCCAGCCAGCGTCACCAGCTTGAATTCGATGAGGGTGATGAAAAGCTGGACCGACAATATGAAGAAGGCGAGAATCACGATCGCCCACGCCAACATCAGGACGGCAATCTGGACGAAGTTCGCGAAGAACGACGTGACGCCCATCATCTCGGAAGCCGAGTTGAGCAACGGCTCCCCTGCATCGAGGCCCACCGCCGCGACGCTACCGGGCCGCATGAATTCCGCAAGGCTGATCGTCGATCCGCTTGCCTGGAGCCCAAGGCCGGCGAACGACTGGAAAAGGATTTGGGCAAGAGAGGAGAAATTGCCGATCAGAAACGCGAAGAACCCGATATAGAGAGTCTTCTTGATGAGGCGCTGGAACACATCCTCGTCGGCGCCCCAGGCCCAGAAGAGACCGGCGATCGTGACGTCGATGGCGATCAGCGTGGTCGAGAGGAATCCGATCTCACCACCGACGAGACCAAAGCCTGAATCGATGTAAGCGGTGAAGGTCGCCAGGAACTGATCGATGATGCCGACATCATTCATCGCTGCCTGCCCTTGAAGTTCTTTCGGACGTGGGCAGCTTGCCCTGGCCGAAGAAACGACGGCGTTCCGCCTCCCACAGTGCGGCGCAGTCCGGGTCTGCTTCCGTAACCGTGCGACATCTCGCCAGACCGTCGCTGCGCGCAGAGTCTGAGGGCGGCGGTGTGGGCATGGTTCGCACCGGGTCGACCGGCTTCTCCTGCATCACTGCCATGATACCCACGGCGAGCATCCCACCTGCAAGAAGGGCTGCGAGCGCCAGACGCCTAGTATGCATCATTACCGGTCCGAGCGGGCCATAAAGCGTTGGAAACGGACGCGACCTTCCTCTTCCGCAGTCGCGGATCGCGCTGCCTCGATCGCTTGCGCCCGCCCTTGCGCAGCCAGCATCGCCGTGATGTCCGATAGCTGCTGGGATTGCAGCGCGACGAGTTGATTGCCGGCCTGGGCCGCTTGTAACGCGCCCGATGCCGATTGGCTCGCGGAGAGGAGATCGTTCATGGCCGTGCGGGAACCGTCGATGTTCCCGACCGCACCGGCCTGGACCTTGAGTGCGTCTTCGAAGGCATCCACGCTCGTCGCCCAGCGCTCGCGCGCGCCGGTCACGAGATCGGCGTCGGAGCTGGACAGCGATATGTTGCCATAGCGCGTGGAGAACGCCTGTTCGATCTGGGTGACATCATAGGCGAGGCGCTGGGCTTGCCCGAGCAGGCTCTGGGTCTGCCGGACTTGCTGTTGCAGCGCAGCCAGGCTGCTGAAAGGCAGGCTCGCCAGGTTCTTGGTGTCATTGATCAGCGAGGCGGCCTCGTTCTGGAGCGAACGGATCTGATTGTTGATCTGCGCAAGCGCGCGCGACGCCTGGAGCACGTTCGAGGCGTAGTTAGTCGGATCGTAGACTACCAGCGCCTGCGCCGGCGACATTGCGAGCGCCAGAGCGACGGCCGCCGCCGTGAGGTTGGCACGGTAGATTGTGGCGAGCTTCATGATGCGTCTTCCTCTTTGCCAGTTGCGGAAATCAGGTCGGCCGCCCAATCGAGACCGCGCTCCCTAAGCCAGGCGAGCGCGAACGAGGTCGCTCCGTCACGCGCAAGGATTTGATCGGCTCTCAGTTGATCGGCCTTCGACGAGGTTGCGGTGAAGGCCAGCGCGACCTCCTGGAGACCTAGGTCCATGAGGCGGTTGCCGCGGCGGGTCTGGACGTAATAGTCGCGCTTTGGCGTGGCGTGACCGACGATCTCGATCTGCCGGGCATTGAGACCAAAGCGTTCGTAGATCGCCATGATCTGAGGCTCGGAAGCGCGCTCGTTGGCGAGAAAGATACGAGTCGGGCAGCTTTCGATGATTGCGGCCGCAATCGTGCTGGTCTCGATATCGGCGAGGCTTTGGGTAGCGAAGACGACGCTGGCATTCTTCTTCCGCAGCGTCTTGAGCCATTCGCGCAGCTGGGCAGCAAAAGCTGGGCTGTCGAGAACCAGCCATCCTTCGTCGATGATGACCAGAGTGGGTGTGCCGTCCAGTCGCTGTTCGATGCGGTGAAACAGATAGGACAGCACTGGCGCTGCGGCGCCGGACCCGACCAACCCTTCGGTCTCGAAGACCTGAACGCTGGCATGACCAAGGCGTTCTTCTTCGCCGTCGAGGAGCCGACCCCAGGCACCGCCCTCGCAATAGGGCCGAAGCGCCTGTTTCAACTCCTGGGATTGCAGCAGGACCGAAAAGCCGGTGAGCGTTCTCTCATCGGGTTTGGCGCTCGAAAGAGATTTGAGCGCCGTCCATATATGCTCTTTCGCAGAGGGATCGAGAACGACGCCCTCCGCTTCGAAGATCGTGCCGATCCACTCGGCGGCCCAACTCACCTCGGACGGATCGTCGATATGGGCGAGCGGCTGCAACGTCACCGCCCCACCGTCAACGTGCAGGCCGATTCCCAGATTCTGCCAGTCGCCATCCATCGAAAGGGCGGCGATCCGCAGACTTGCGCCATAGTCGAAGGCAAATATCTGGGCCTGCGCATATCGCCGAAACTGCATTGCCATCATGGCGAGCAGCACCGACTTGCCGGCACCGGTCGGGCCAACGACCAGCGTATGTCCGACATCGCCGACATGGAGCGAGAAGCGGAACGGCGTCGACCCTTCCGTTCGCGCATGGAAGAGCGGCGGGGCGGCAAGGTGGGCGTCGTCTGGCGGACCCGACCAGACGGAGGAAAGCGGCATCATGTGCGCGAGATTGAGCGTGTTGATCGGCGGCTGCCGGACATTCGCGTAAACATGACCTGGCAGCGACCCGAGCCAGGCTTCGAGTGCGTTCAGCCCTTCGGCCTTGCAGACGAAATCCCGGCTCTGCACGACTTTTTCTGCCAGTCGCAGCTTCTCGGTTGCCACAGCGGGATCGTCGTCCCACACCGTGATCGTCGCCGTCACATAGGCCTGGCCGATCATGTCGGCGCCAAGCTCCTGCAAGGCCATGTCGGCATCGTCGGCCTTGTTCGAAGCATCCGTGTCGAGCAGTGCCGAAGCCTCGTTCGTCATCACCTCCTTGAGGATCGCCGCGACCGACTTGCGCTTCGAGAACCACTGTCGCCGGATCTTGCCGACCAGTCGCGTCGCGTCCGACTTGTCGAGCATGATGGCGCGCGTCGACCAGCGATAGGGGAATGCTAGGCGATTGAGTTCGTCCAGCAGGCCTGGATAGGTCGAAGTCGGGAAACCGCAGACGGTGAGCGTTCGCAGATGCGTATTGCCTAGGCGCGGTTCGAGGCCCCCGGTGACGGGCTCGTCCGCCAGGAGCGCGTCGAGATACATCGGCGTCTCGGGAACGCCGACCCTCTGCCGCTTCGTCGATATCGTGCTGTGCAGATAGGTCAGGGTCTCGCCGTCATCCAGCCAGGCGATTTCCGGCAGGAAACCTTCCATAAGTTGCAGGATGCGATGGGAGCGGTCGACAAAGGCGTTCAACAGGTCGCGCCCATCGGACGTCTTGGAGTTGACGCCTTCGTAGAGCCACCGTTCAGCGCGCGCGCTGTCTTCAGCCGGCGGCATCCACAGCAGCGTCAGGAAATAGCTGCTGTCGAAATGGGCGCCTTCTTCATGAAATTGTTCCCGGCGCTCCATGTCCACAAGCCATGAAGTCGGGTCGGGGAAGTCGCACACCGGATAGTCGTTGGCGGGAACGCGCTGGGCCTCGGTGAAGATCGCCCAGCCCGAACCCAGGCGTCGCAGAGCGTTGTTCAATCTGGCCGTGATGGCGACTAGCTCCGTAGGCGTCGCGGAGTCGAGGTCGGGGCCACGGAACAGTGCGGTCCGCTGGAACGAGCCATCCTTGTTGAGGACCACGCCGGGTGCGACGAGGGCTGCCCATGGCAGGAAGTCGCTCAGCGTGCTGGCCGATGACCGATATTCTCGCAGCGACATCATGTGCGCAACCACGCGGGATAGCGGACATGACGGCGGGCGACATCGACGAACTGCCCGTCGTGACGGGCGGCCCAAACCCCCAATATGTGTCCGATCAGCCAGAGCACGAGGCCCGCGATCCAGAGGCGCAGGCCAAGGCCAACGGCTCCGGCGATAGTGCCGTTGACGATCGCCAGCGCGCGCGGAGCGCCACCGAGCAGGATCGGCTCGGTCAACGACCGGTGTACCGGCACTTCGAACCCCGGCGGCATGGCATGGCGGTCCATCAGATCAGCGCTCCGCCGCCGAACGAGAAGAACGACAGGAAGAAGCTCGATGCGGCGAAGGCGATGCTGAGACCGAACACAATCTGAATCAGCCGGCGCGCACCGCCCGAAGTGTCGCCGAACGCGAGCGTCAGCCCGGTGACGATGATGATCATGACCGCGACGATCTTCGCGACCGGGCCTTCGATCGATTCGAGGATCGATTGGAGCGGCGCCTCCCAAGGCATCGAGGAGCCAGCAGCATTGGCGGGAACGATCGTCAGTGCGGCGATGGCGATCGCGGTTACGATATTTCGGGAGGGGTGGTTTGATTCGAGACGGTCGATCATGATCATTCTCCTTGGCTGACGATGGAAAAATCGCCGTCGGCGTCGAGCCCTTCGACGCGGACGAGTTCAACGAGGCGACGGCCGTGGCCTTCACGGGCCAGCACGGCGACGAGGTTGATCGTCTCAGCGATCATGGCGCGAGGCACCGTCACGACGGCCTCTTGCATGAGCTGCTCCAGTCGCCTGAGCGCACCGCGTCCGGAGCCAGCGTGAATGGTGCCGATGCCGCCGGGGTGGCCGGTGCCCCAAGCTTTCACGAGATCAAGCGCTTCAGCGCCGCGCACTTCGCCGATGGGTATCCTGTCGGGGCGCAGTCTGAGCGCCGAGCGGACGAGATCCGCGAGCGACGCCACGCCGTCCTTCGTCCGCATGGCAACGAGGTTTGGGGCACTGCACTGTAGTTCGCGCGTGTCCTCGATCAGCACCACGCGATCTTTGGTCTTGGCGACCTCCGCCAATAGAGCATTGGTAAGCGTGGTTTTGCCGGTGCCAGTGCCGCCCGCCACCAGGATGTTCTGGCGGTCATGGACAGCAGTTGCGAGCATGACGGCCTGCCGAACTGACATGATACCGGCATCCACGTAGTCCGTCAGTGTAAAGACCGCGACAGCCGGTTTACGGATCGCGAAGGCCGGTGCCGGAACCACAGGAGGCAGAAGGCCTTCGAAGCGCTCGCCGCGATCGGGCAGTTCTGCCGAGACCCGCGGTGAGCCGGCATGAACCTCCACGCCGACGTGATGCGCCACCAGCCGGACTATCCTTTCACCGTCTGCCGCCGAGAGATTTGCGCCACTGTCGACGAGGCCCTCGCCCAGTCGATCGACCCAGATTCTGCCGTCGGGGTTGAGCATCACTTCGATGACGACGGGATCATCGAGCCAGGCGAGGACGTCCGATCCAAACGCTGATCGCAGCATGCGCGTGCTGCGCGCGCTTTCGCGATTTCGGAAGGCATAAGCGTTCATGAGCCGTCCCAGCAGGGGGCCGAGCCACGATCAGCTCGGCTAGGGACCCATCAAGAAAGCCATATCGCTTATGTCCGCAACACGCGATTTCGCTGAGCGTGCTGTGGCGTAGAAAGACAGGGAAACGGCGGTTTCCTTGGTCGACGGCATGGGGTGAGGCGGTTGACCGCCCCACCAGCCCGTTACCAATATTTGTGCCGCTGGAAGATTTCCGAGAAGGATATGAGGCCATCGAACAATGCCCGGATCACAAGCGTCGTTCTCTTCCGAACGCCGTAGCGCTCACGTGCGAATTTGAGATGTTGGATGACAGTCTCGTGGGAGATGCCCAGTATCTCTCCAATTTCTTCATCGGTGTTACCACGTGCCGCCCATAGGACACATTCGCGCTGTCGCTCGGTGATGATCGCATCGTGACCGCAGACGGCTCGCCCCATCATTCGTTGGGCGCCTTCGAAGGCCAGGGCGCCTATCATGTTTGCCGACCATATTTTTTGCTTCGGAAATGCACGGTCGCGCGATGTAACGAACGTACAAGAGCCGCTAACCTCTCCTGGAATGTGCGATGGCACGGTGAAACCTTCGCCTAAGCCATGCGAAGCACCTGCGGCGAGTACTGCGTGGTCCGCTGCGGTCAGCACAAGAAAGTCAGGAATTGTCGTCCACTTGAACCCTAGATGGGTGCGGTGACTGGCTCTACGTATCGGATCTTTGGGACCGAGGTCTCTATCGATGTAGTATGAAGCCCAACCCTGTGGATAGTTATGAATTTGCAGAGGGATCGCTTGCGGGTCTCGTAAATCGATATGCTCAGCAAGAGCGAAGTAGTCGAACCCCAGATCTCGCGCGATCCGGGCCATCGTTTCCTCCAACACGTCGATGCACTTCACTTCCGCCATCGAAATGGCGAAGCTGTCCAGAAGCCCCTGTTGCTCCATGGTAAGTCATTTCCGACCGCAAGGGCATTCCCAACCTGCAGTGTCTCGCGATGCGTCCTTTCCCTGCTAGGCGCTTGGCTCTCACTCTCACAATGCGAGCTGACACGACATGGAGAACCCAGCTTAGGCCCGTTAATCACTATGACAATTGCGTGACGCGCATTTGAGGGTGCATTAAGCGCATCATTACGAAGGCGATCCGAACAATCATGTTCGAAACTCTATGGCAAGCAAGTAACCCATCTGCCGCGGAAATATCGCCCTTCGCGGGAAATGTGAACGATCGATGCTACTTCAGGAACTCCACCGCGCGGTCTGCTGACAATCTGCTGACAACGCCTCACGTGACAACCGTGTCAGCAGGGGTCCCCGACGGGGAAGTTCGATAACTACCAGAAAATGATGGAGAAAATGGTGCTGCCGGGGAGGATTGAACTCCCGACCTCAGCCTTACCAAGGATGCGCTCTACCACTGAGCTACGGCAGCACTCTATTTCTGTTCCGCTGCGCTGTTCGCGCTTCGGAGGCCGGGCCTATGGCCGTCCCTTGCCCCCATGTCAAGGCGGGTTGCGGTCGATCATGCATTTTGCTTATGCGCATCGCATGGCAGAGACGCAGGACGAGAAAAAAGCACGGCTGGCGCGGGCGTTGCGCGACAATTTGCGCAGGCGAAAGGCGCAGAGTCGGGAAGGTGCGCGGGAGGGAAGCGCCCCGCCCCCTCCCGAATCGCAGGACTGATCGTCAGAGCGGCGCGCAGGCGGCCCGGAGCCAGGACAGCGTTTCGCCTTCCAGTTGCGGCCCGATAAGGTCGAGCACCGCGGCATGATAGGCATCGAGCCAGCCGCGCTCTTCATCGGTCAGCAATTGCGTGGCGATGAGAGTGCGGTCGATCGGCGCGAATGTCAGCGTCTGGAAACCCAGCATCGGCTTTTCCGCGCCGGGCACGGTGCGTTCTTCCACCAGCACCAGATTTTCGATGCGGATGCCATATTCGCCGGTCTTGTAATAGCCCGGTTCGTTGGACAGGATCATGCCCGCCACCAGCGGTTCGTCACCACCGCCAAAGGTCGCGATGCGCTGAGGCCCTTCATGCACCGACAGGAAACTGCCTACGCCATGGCCGGTCCCATGGGCATAATCCAGCCCTTCGGCCCAGAGATACTGACGGGCCAGCACGTCGAGCTGACCACCGCGCGTCCCCTTCGGGAAAACCGCACGGGCCAGCGCTATATGCCCCTTGAGTACCAGCGTGAAGCGACGGCGCATTTCGTCGGTCGGCGTGCCGATGGCGAGCGTGCGGGTGACGTCGGTGGTGCCATCGCGATACTGGCCGCCAGAATCGACCAGATAGAGGCTGTTCAGCTCAATCGGGCGATTGGTCTTTTCCTCCACCCGATAATGGACGACGGCGCCGTTCGCCCCGGCGCCGCTGATCGTGTCGAAGGACAGATCCTCCAGCAGGCCGGTTTCCTTGCGGAACGATTCCAGCCGGTCGGAGGCGGACAATTCGGTCTGGCCGCCCTTTGGCGCTTCGACCGCGACCCAGTGGAGAAAGCGGCTGAGCGCCGCGCCGTCGCGCGCCTGCGCAGCCTTGTGCCCAGCAATTTCGGTATCGTTCTTGATCGCCTTTGGCAGGACAGCGGGATCGCGCAGCGACAGGACGGTCGCGCCGCCATCTTCCAGCGCGTTGAAGATCGCCGCGACCGCCCGTTCGGGATCGGCCACCACCGTCCTGCCACCCAGATCCGCCAGCGCATCGGCAAAGGCGGCGCGGTCATGCACGCGCACGGCATTGCCCAGATGCTGGGCGACGGCGTCATCCATCTTTTCCGGGGCGACATAAAGGTCGGCGGTCGCGTCCGCATGGACGATGGCATAGGCGAGCGCGACGGGCGTCCGTTCCACATCCTTGCCGCGAATGTTGAAGGTCCATGCGATCGAATCGAGCGCGGACAGGACGGCGGCATCGGCCCGGCGGTCGGTCAGCCAATCGGCCATGGCAGCACGCTTTTCGGCGGCAGACCGCCCGGCGAAGCGATCGTCATGCACCACCAGCCGCGCATCGCTGGGCGCGGGGCGATCCGGCCACACCGCGTCCACCGGGTTGGTGTCGACCGCGACCAGTTCCGCACCCCGTTCCGCCAGAGCGGCCGTTGCCTGATTGACCCAGGCGCGGGTATGGAGCCACGGGTCATAGCCGATGCGCGCGCCCTGCCCCGCATGATCCTTCAGCCATGCGGCGATCGACGTCTGCGGCACGCTTTCATATTGCCAGTGCGCGCCGTCCACCTGTTCGCGGACCTGAAGCGTGTAGCGGCCGTCAACGAAGATCGCCGCTTCCTGCGGCAACACCACCGCGCTGCCCGCAGACCCCTGAAATCCCGTCAGCCAGGCAAGCCGCTGGGCATAGGCGCCGACATATTCGCTCATATGCTCATCGGTCAGGGGCACCACGAAACCGTCGAGCTTTTGCCGCACCAATTGCGCGCGCAGGGCCTTCAGGCGATCTTCATAACTGGACATCGAAACTTCCTTGGATCATTCCGGCCTCTTGCACCGGCGACAATGCCGACAACATAGAGGGGTGCGCGTGCTTATTCCAGCGCCGCTCCCGTCTGGACCATGGATAGTTAATGACCGATCAAAGCCTGCCCGCCACCCAGCCTGCCATGACCAAGGCCCCCGTTGCCGAGCGCCGCGCGCACAGCTTCACCCATCATGGCATCACGGTGGACGATCCCTATGCATGGCTGCGCGATCCGGGCTATCCCGATGTGAAGGACAAGGATGTCCTTGCCTATCTGGAAGCGGAAAATGGCTGGTTCGAAGCGGCGATGGCGCCGCACCGGCCTCTGCTCGACACACTGTTTGCGGAAATGAAGGGGCGGATCAAGGAAGACGACCAGTCGGTGCCGCAAAGGGATGGCGACTATATCTACTGGCGTGCCTTCGAAACCGGAGCGCAATATCGCAAATGGTATCGCAGGCCGGTCGCAGGCGGCGACGATCAGCTGATCCTGGACGAACCGGCGCTGGCGGAGGGGCATGAGTATTTCCGGCTGGGCGCCATGTCGGTCAGCCCGGACGGCCGCTATCTTGCCTATGCCATCGACACCAACGGGTCGGAACGGTTCGAGGCGCGGATCAAGGATCTGTTTTCGGGCGAAATCCTGCCCGAAATCATTCCCGATACGCTGTCGTCGCTGGTATGGACGTCGGACAGTAAGGGGCTGCTCTATGGCATCGCCAACGAAAACTGGCGGACGGACAATGCGCGGCTGCACTGGCTGGGCCAGAGCGTCGATAGCGACGTCGAGCTGTTCCATGAGGATGATGAGGGGTTCCGCGTTTCCATTGGCCTCACCTCATCGGAAAAATGGATCGTCATCGCGACCGGCGACCATGTGACCAGCGAAGCCTGGCTGGTGCCCGCCGACGAGCCGACCGCGGCGGCGCTGCTGGTGGCAAAGCGCCAGCCGGGTCGCGAATATGATGTCGATGAACATGACGGCACACTCTACATCCGGACCAACGATACCCATCCCAATTTCCGGCTGGTGACGGCCACGCTGGACGCGCCGGATCAGTGGGCGGAGGCGATTGCGGCGGACGCCCATTTCTACCTGACCGACTTCACCCTGTTCAAGGGCTTCTACGTCACCGAAGGGCGGCTGGATGGCCTGGATCAGATCGAGCTGCGCGATTATGCGACCCATCAGCCAAAGCGCATTCCCTTCCCCGAAGCCAGCTATTCGGCGTCGCTGGACGACAATCCCGAATATGACGTGACGAAGCTGCGCATCGGTTATGAATCGATGGTCACGCCCGACACCATCTATGATTATCATCTGGATACGGGCGAACTGGAGGTTCTGAAGGTTCAGGACATCCCGTCGGGCTATGACGCCAGCCATTATGCCAGCGAGCGGTTGATGATCGCGGCGCGGGACGGGACGCAGATCCCGGTGTCGATCGTCTATCCCAGGGACTTCCCCCGCGACGGCAGCGCACCGCTGCACCTGTATGGCTATGGCGCCTATGGGCTGGCGATGGACCCCGGATTTTCGACCAGCCGCCTGTCGCTGCTGGACCGGGGTTTTGCCTTTGCCATCGCCCATATTCGCGGCGGCGACGATCTGGGCCAGCAATGGTATCTGGACGGGAAGCTGGACAAGCGCACCAACACCTTCACCGACTTCGTCGATGTGGCGAAGGGGCTGATCGACCTAGGCTATACAGCCAAGGGCCGGATCAGCATTTCGGGCGGGTCGGCGGGCGGCGAGCTGATGGGCGCGGTCATCAATTCCGATCCCGACCTGTGGGGCGCAGTGGTGGCGCATGTGCCGTTCGTCGACGTGCTCAACACCATGCGGGACGAAACATTGCCGCTGACGCCGGGCGTATGGCCCGATTGGGGCAATCCTATCGAGGATGAAGCCGCGTTCCATACGATCCGGAGTTATGACCCCTATACCCATGTCCGCGCGCAGGATTACCCGCCGCTGATGGTGACGGCAGGCCTCAACGACCCGCGCGTCACCTATTGGGAACCGGCGAAATGGGTGGCGAAGCTGCGCGCGACCAAGACCGACGGCAACGTCCTGCTGCTCAAGACCAATATGGGCGCGGGCCATGGCGGCAAGTCGGGACGCTTTGAAAGCCTGCACGAAACGGCGGAGGAATTCGCCTTCATCCTGTGGCAATTGCAGGTCGTCAACTGATGGCGGCCAGCTTCACCAAGCAGATCGTGGCCCAGCCGGAGCATATCGACGAGCTGGGCCATGTGAACAACGCAGTGTGGGTCCAGTGGATGGAGCAGCTGTCGGTAGAGCATTGGCGGCAGGATGCGGACCCCGCCCATGTCGATGCCTATATCTGGGTCGTGACCCGGCATGAGGTCGATTATCGCGGCAATGTAGTCGAAGGCGATGTGGTGACGGCGCGGACATGGATTCCGCAGCCGCCGCGCGGGGCACGGTTCGACCGGATGATCGAATTTGCCGGGCCGGACGGTAAGGTGAAGGTATCGGCGAAATCCACTTGGGCGATCATCGACAAGGCGACCGGCCGGATATTGCGGGTACCGGCCGAGGTGGCGGCGAATTTCGTGGATTGATGGCGGTCAGCGTCCCGCCACTTCGAACATGTCGCCGATCCCCCGTTCGGCCGGGCGGTCATCCTGTTCCGCCGCCTGCCGCGCCCACATGAGGGCATAGAGACCGTCGGCGCGGACAAGATCGGCGTGGCGGCCGCGTTCCACGATGCGGCCCTGATCCAGCACGATGATTTCGTCCGCGTCCACCACGGTCGACAGGCGGTGGGCGACGACCAGTGTCGTGCGCTTACGGCTGATGTCGCGCAGCACCGTCTGAATTTCGGTTTCGGTGCGGCTGTCGAGCGCGCTGGTCGCTTCGTCCAGCACCAGCACCGGCGGGTCTTTGAGCAAGGTGCGGGCGATCGCGACCCGCTGTTTTTCGCCGCCCGACAATTTGAGGCCCCGTTCGCCCACACGGGTGTCATAGCCCTGCGGCAGGCCCATGATGAAATCGTGGATCGACGCAGCTTTGGCCGCGGCCTCTATATCCGCCTGACTGGCGCCTTCGCGGCCATAGCCGATATTATAGCCGACCGTGTCGTTGAACAGCACCATGTCCTGCGGCACGATGCCGATGGCGGCGCGTAGCGACGATTGGGTGACGGCGGCAATCGCCTGCCCGTCGATCGACACCTGACCATCCTGAATGTCGTAGAAGCGGAACAGGATGCGCGCGATGGTGGATTTGCCCGCGCCCGATGGCCCCACGATCGCCAATGTCCTGCCCGCAGGCACGGTGAAGCTGACATCGTGCAGGATTTCGCGGGCAGGGTCATAGCCGAAGCGGACATGATCGAAACGCACTTCGCCGCCCTGCGTCCGCAGCGCGGGGGCGCCGGGCGCGTCGGCGATTTCCTGCTGCGTATCGATCAGATCATACATCGCCTCCATATCGATCAGCCCCTGGCGGATGGTGCGATAGACCATGCCGAGCAGGTCGAGCGGACGGAACAGCTGGGACAGGAGCGTGTTCACCAGCACCACGTCGCCGGTGGTGAACTGCCCCCGGCTCCAGCCCCAGACGGTATAGGCCATGGCGCCCGCCATCATCAAATTGGTGATCAGCGACTGGCCGATATTGAGCCAGGCGAGGCTGTTCTCGCTCTTTACCGCAGCCTTCATGTAACGGCGCATGGCGGCGCCATAACGGTCGGCCTCCCGCTGTTCCGCGCCGAAATATTTGACCGTTTCGAAATTCAGCAGGCTGTCGACCGCATGGGCGACGGCGCTGGTGTCCATATCCACCATGTCGCGGCGGAGCTGGTTGCGCCATTCGGTCACCAGCCGCGTGAACCAGATATAGAGCGCCACCATGGCGAGCGTCGCGACGACGATGCCCGGACCGAATTTCACGAAGAAGATGGCGCAGACCGCCAGCAGTTCCAGCACCGTTGGCGCAATGTTGAACAGCAGGAAATAGAGCATCGTGTCGATGCTCTTGGTCCCGCGCTCCACGATCTTGGTCACCGCACCGGTGCGGCGGTCGAGGTGGAAGCGCAGCGAGAGGCGATGGAGATGGACGAAGACGTCGTCGGCAAGGCGCCGACCGGCTTCCTGCCCCACTTTTTCGAAAATGGCGTTGCGCAGATTGTCGAACAGCACGCCGCCGAACCGCGCGCCGGCATAGGCCGCGACCAATGCCATGGCGAGGCCGACCGCCGGTTCCATGCCCGGCGCCATCCGGTCTATCGCCCCCTTATAGGCGAAGGGCATGGCGAGGCTGACGATCTTTGCCAGCAGGACGAGACCCATGGCGATGGCGACCCGGCGGCGCAGCGCGGCCGAGTCCGCAGGCCATAAATAGGGCAGGAAGCGGCGCAGCGTCGCCCAGACGGGCGGGATCGGCGTGGTTTCAGGTGTGGATGGGGGCATTTGACGCCTATTTAGGGGATGAAATGCGCTTATCCAATGGCCGGGCCGTTTCCGGAGCGGGCAAAGGGGGCGATTTTGCTGAACGTTCCTGCTTAACTTCGCACATTTCCCGTTGAATCGGACATTATATGTCGTGTCGGTGATCCTATTGGAAAGTCGCCGGGCAGGATTGCAACATAGCGGATGGGGTCGTTTGTAGGACAGGCGACCGCCAGCAAGCGGAACATGGCAAGGCGCGGAAAATGGCGGGCGGATCGTCTTTCGGGGCAACAGTCCTGTCCGAAAGGTCCATCATGCGTTTTGCCCTGCCCGCCGCCCTGTTGCTTGCCCTGTCCACCGGCCCCGCGCTGGCGCAGAATGCGGATGGGCCGCTGAAGGTCGAAAATTACTATCGCATCAAATGGGGCGGAATGGGCGAATTTCTGCGCGTCTATCACAAGCAGCATGAAGCGTTGCTGCGCGAGATGATGCGGCAGGGCCATATCAGCGAGGTGACGGTCGAGATGCCCTTTACCCATATGGGCGGCAGCACGCGGTGGGATGTGCGCACCACCATCGTCTACAAACATGGCGCGGACGGCGTGGGTGCGGGCGAAGCGTACAAGAAGGCGATGGCGGCGGCCAGGACGCGGATGTTCCCCGACAAGGTGGCGTTCGACGCGGAAGAGGCCAGGCGGATGGTGGTGACCGAAGATCATTGGGACGTGGTGATCGAACCCGCGCCCTGAAGACAGGCGCCCTGACCCTGGCCCAGCGCCCGTCGCCCCGCCCGACCGGACAGGATGCGCCGATCGGCATCGGGGGCGAAACGGGCCGCCATTGCATGGGAAATGCGCTGTTTCATGCATGTTCCATGCAGCCCCCCGCCGCGTCCTGAGCACGACTGGTGCAAAGCCCCTTTGACTTTGGCGCGCGGCGCGGCATGATGAGCCTGTCGCGGCGCATCGCAGGAGGCAAGGCAGGCGCATGTTCGGATCGTTGTGGAATCGGATTTTCGGACCCAGAACTGCGCGTAAAGACGAAAATTGCCTGCCCGCCCCTGCCGGAACGCCAGCCCAAAGCACATCCGCCCAAAGCACATCGGCCAGCTATGATCCCGTCGCTGCGCTGCGCGATCTGGTGCGGCGCGACGTGGCGGGCGGCTTCTTCGACGACGACGCCATCCTGACCAACGCGAACGACGTGTTCGAAGAGGAACTGCCCCGGCCGCTGTTGCGGGTGGAAGCGTCCGCCGCCCTGCGCGCCGCGCTGGCCGACCATCGCGCCGCCGAACGCGACTGGCGCGAAGCGACCGATTGCGACCGGCTGGACGCCGCCTTTGCCGCGATGGAGGCCGAAGGCATCGTCGCGCGGCAGAATTTCACCTGTTGCGGGACATGCGGCGCGACCGAAATCTGGGACGAGATCGAAACCGCGCAGGATGAAGGCATCGCGGTGGAAGGTTACGCCTTTTTCCACATGCAGGATACCGAAGCGGCCGTGGAAGGCCATGGCCTGTACCTGAACTATGGCGCGTGCGATCAGAGCGAAGACGCCGCCATCGCCATCGGCCACCGCGTCGTCGAACAGCTGGAAGCCCATGGCCTGACCGCCGCATGGGACGGCCGATGGGACCAGCGCATCGCCATCGCCATCGACTGGAAGAAGCGGCGCGGGGTTTTGGCGATCGCTGCGTCCTGACCCTGACGTTCAGAGCGAAGCGAGGTTCGAGCGGAACCAGTCGGCAAGTTCTTCCTGCGATATATCGCCTGCCGCCAGTTCCAGAAAGGCGACAACCAGTTCGGCATCGGTCGCCATCAGGGCATAGCCGTTGAGCATGAGAAAGGTTTCGCTGACGACAGCTGCTATCCGTTTGTTGCCGTCAACGAAGGGATGATTGCGAGCGAGGCCATAGGCATAGGCGGCCGCCAGTTCCGCAGCGTCGGGTTGACCATAGTTCGCCATATGCTGCGGCCGGGCCATGGCGCTTTCAAACAGCCCACGATCACGCAAAGCGTCGCCACCACCGCCATGTTCGGCGATCTGTTCAGCATGGGCAGCCTCTGCAACAGCCGGGGCAACCCAGACCCAGTCGGCCATTATTTCGCCAGTTCGCGCAAAGCCCGTTTGCGCCGCGCCATGACTTCCCGCGCCGCGGCCATCTGCGCATCGAAATCCGGTTCGGCAGCGGACAGCTCAATACCGCGCGGAGTGAGGACAACCGATAGATTGTCACCCATTTCGGCCTGAAGATGATTCAACAGATCCTTGGGCAGAATCACCCCGGCGCTGTTGCCGATCTTCGTGATTTTGAGCGGAGCGTTCATACGCCAGTTATAACATGCAGGCGCATATGATGGAATATTGTTTCTGACGAGCGTGACAACGCGACATGTAGGCGTGACTGGCCCGCCAAGACCAGCCACGCCGTTTCAGAGATCGCGGTCTAGCCGCAACACGTTGTTCATCGAACGTGACGGCAAACCAAATAACATAGACCTTCTGAATTTGAAATATGCCTACGTAATTCACCAACGTGATGAACTACATTTTCAATCAGTCTATGTTGGGAAGCACGGTATTGCAGAAAAAAACAATTACGATACTAAAACGGTCTCGGAAGTCGGACCAACGACTTCCGAGACCGTGAGGCAGTCGCCTACCTCGTGCGTGGTTACGCGAGGCTGGATCATAATGCCCTCACTCCAGAGGTCAATGCGCGCGACCGAGCATTGATCTCGAAATGAAGGAAGACACATGACCAAGCCTATTGGAACGACTGCGCGCACCGGCGAAACCTGCCCGGAATCCGGCATCTGGAAACCAGCGAACGGGGCAACGACAGCGCCCATCGCGAAAGGCAATCGCATGCCTCCCTATAATGGTGCAGCGACGGTCTGGACGTTGATCCAGCACGCATAGAAACGACCGGGGCGGGCTGAACGCCTGCCCCGGACATCATCAATCATGTTCCCGCCCGCCAGCGCCCATATAGAGTTCGCTGCCGGTTTCGCGGAAGAGGCGGCTCATGTCTTCCATGCCCTTAAGCGCGGCGGCCCTGCTGGCTTCGGCCACTTCCGCGCCGGTCAGGCCTGCTTCCAGGAAGCCGTCGGCGGGCTGGTTCTTCTTTGCAGCAAAGTCTCGCACTTCCTGCGTGATCTTCATCGAGCAGAATTTGGGGCCGCACATGGAGCAGAAATGCGCGCTTTTCGCGCCTTCGGCCGGCAGGGTCTGGTCATGATATTGTTCCGCCGTGTCGGGATCGAGCGACAGGTTGAACTGGTCGCGCCAGCGAAATTCGAAGCGCGCGCGCGATAGCGCGTCGTCGCGGACCTGGGCGGCGGGATGCCCCTTGGCCAGATCGGCAGCGTGGGCCGCGAGTTTGTAGGTGACGACGCCGACCTTCACATCGTCGCGGTCGGGCAGGCCCAGATGTTCCTTGGGCGTGACATAGCAGAGCATCGCCGTGCCGTACCAGCCGATCTGCGCCGCGCCGATGCCGCTGGTGATATGGTCGTAACCCGGCGCGATGTCGGTGGTGAGCGGCCCCAGCGTGTAGAAGGGCGCTTCGCCGCAGACCTGCAGCTGCTTTTCCATATTTTCCCTGATCTTGTGCATGGGCACATGGCCCGGCCCTTCGATCATGACCTGAACATCCTGCTTCCATGCGCGGTGGGTCAGTTCGCCCAGCGTGTAGAGTTCGCTGAACTGCGCTTCGTCATTGGCGTCGGCGATAGAGCCGGGACGCAGGCCGTCGCCCAGCGAATAGGCGATGTCATAGGCCTTCATGATCTCCGTGATTTCGTCGAAATGTTCGTAGAGGAAGCTCTCGCGATGATGGGCGAGGCACCATTTCGCCATGATGGAGCCGCCGCGCGACACGATGCCGGTGACGCGCTTTGCCGCCATGGGGATATAGGCGAGGCGCACGCCCGCATGGATGGTGAAATAATCGACGCCCTGTTCGGCCTGTTCGATGAGGGTGTCGCGGAAAATGTCCCAGTTGAGATCTTCGGCGATGCCGCCGACCTTTTCCAGCGCCTGATAGATGGGGACGGTGCCGATCGGGACGGGGGAGTTGCGGAGAATCCATTCGCGGGTGTCGTGGATGTTGCGGCCGGTCGACAGGTCCATCACCGTGTCGGCGCCCCAGCGGATCGACCAGACCAGCTTGTCCACTTCGGCCGCGACGTCCGATGCGACCGCGCTGTTGCCGATATTGGCGTTGATCTTGACCAGGAAATTGCGGCCGATCGCCATCGGTTCGGATTCGGGGTGGTTGATGTTGGACGGGATGATGGCGCGGCCACGGGCCACTTCGTCGCGGACGAATTCGGGCGTCACATAGTCGGGAATGGAGGCCCCCCAGCTTTCACCGTCGCGGACATATTCCTTCAGACGCGCGCGGCCCAGATTTTCGCGTTCCGCGACATATTCCATTTCCGGCGTGACGATGCCGCGACGGGCATAGTGCATCTGGCTGACATTGGCGCCCGGCTTCGCGCGCAAGGGGCGCTTTACGACGTTGGGAAAGGGTTCAACGCCGCCTGAACGGTCGGGGCCTTTGAGGCCATTATCCTCCGGCCGGATTTCGCGGGCGTCATATTCCTCCACATCGCCGCGGTCGCGAATCCAGTCGCGGCGCAGCTGCTGGAGGCCCGCCATGATGTCGATCGTCGCGTCGGTATCGGTATAGGGACCGGACGTGTCATAGACGCGCACCGGCGGTTCGCCGCTGCCCGGTTCCAGATGGATTTCGCGCATCGCGACCCGGCGCGGGCCGACATGAATTTTCCTCGATCCGCGAATCGGGCCGGTGGTCACGGTCATGGCGGCCTGTCGGTCGGTGAAACCCGCGGTTTCGGACATTTCGGTACGGGCGGGACGATCTGCCATCTCTACTCTCCTTTGCTGGCGGAAAGAGAGATTGCGGGCGGTATCACGGCGCGCTTACCCTCCCTACGCCGGTTTTAGCCGGATCAGGTTCAACGGGTCGCAGCCACATCAGCCGCCTCTCAACCGCTTGTGAGCGGCCCCCCGGGGATGCTGGACAGGATAGGGGCGAAGCGGCACAAGGTCCAGAGCCATATGTTCGATCATACGCCCCCCGACCTTTCCACCAGAGCCGGCCGCAAGGCCTGGCGCCATGAAATGCGCATGGTGGCGGTGCGCCCGCGCCGATGGGGGCTGTGGCTGCTGACGCTGGGGTTCCTGCTGGTGATGGCGCCCGCTGCGTTCGGCGTGCACAGCATCGGGGGATGGTCGCCCAGCCTGATCGGGGGCATCGTGATGATCGCCGCGTTGCCCCTGCTGATCGCGGGCGCCATATTGCGGCGACGATACTGGCGGGGACGGATGATGACAGACAGGGGAAACAACCCATGAAAAGGATGATGTTGCTGGTGACTGCCGCGATGCTGACCGGGGCCGGTGCGCCCCCCGCCCCTTCCGCCGCCACGACGCCGGCCGACGATCCGTTCGTGTGGCTGGAGGACTGGACCGGGCCGCGCGCCATGCAGTGGGTGGAGGCGGAGAACAAGGCGACCGTTTCCGCCTTTCAGAACGATCCGCGCTATGACGGCTATTACAAGCAAGCGCTGGCCATCGCGTCGGCCAAGGACCGGATCGCCATGCCGATGCTGATCCATGGTCGCATCTATAATTTCTGGCGCGATGCCGACCATCCGCAGGGCATATGGCGCTATACCAGCCAGGCCGATTATGCGACCGATGCGCCCCACTGGACCACGGTGCTGGACCTGGACGCGCTGTCGAAGGCGGACGGCAAGAAATGGGTGTGGAAGGGCGCGACCATCCTGGACCCCGAAGAACGCATCGCGTTGCTGAATCTGTCCGACGGGGGCGAGGATGCGGTTACGCTGCGCGAATTCGACCTGACGACCGGGCAGTTCGTGCAGGGCGGGTTCGACATTCCCAAGTCGAAACAGAATGAAGCCTGGCTGGACAAGGACACGCTGCTGATCGCGCGCGATTGGGGAGAGGGCAGCATGACGGTGTCGGGATACCCCTTTGTCGTCAAGACGCTGAAACGCGGGCAGCCCCTGTCGGCGGCGCAGGAAGTCTATCGCGGGGACAGGAGCGATCAGGTCGGGACATTCCCCATGCTGCTGTCCGACGGATCGGGCAATCGCGCGGCATTCCTGTATCGCGGCGTGACCTTTTTCGGCAACGAAACCTATCTGGTGACGGGGGATGGGGTGAAGCGGCTGCCGCTGCCCGCCAAGAGCCAGTTGCAGGGCATGGTGCAGGGTCAGGTGCTGATCCAGACCAGTCAGGCATGGGACAGCGGCGGCGTACATGTGCCGACCGGGTCGCTGGTGGCGGTGCCATTGAAGGCGCTTCAGGCGGGCGAGACCCTGAAGCCGCACATCCTGTTCGCGCCCAATGCGCGCCAGTCGATCGACGGCGTGGCGGCGACCAAGGGGCGCGTCATCCTGTCGATCAACGACAATGTCCGGGGCCGGGTGATGGTGCTGACGCCGGGACAGGACAGATGGACCAGCACGCCGGTCGCGCTGCCCGACAATGCGACCATATCGATCGCAAGCGCGACCGACAAAAGCGATGCAGCCTATCTGGCGGTGGCAGGGTTTCTGGCCCCCACGACGCTGTGGTCGATCGATGCCGCCAACCCCGCGCCGCGTCAGGTAAAGGCGATGCCCGCGCGGTTCGACGCCACCGGCCTTGTCGTCGAACAGTTCGAGGCGACATCCACCGACGGGACGAAAATCCCCTATTTCATCGTCCACAAAAAGGGCATGAAGCCGGATGGATCGACGCCCACGATCATGACCGCCTATGGCGGGTTCGAAGTGCCGATGACGCCCAGCTATGCCGCGATCACCGGCAAGCTGTGGCTGGAGCGGGGCAATAGTTTCGTGCTGGCCAACATCCGTGGCGGCGGGGAATTCGGCCCGGCCTGGCACGAAGCGGGGCTGAAGACCAAACGCCAGATCATCTATGACGATTTCGCGGCGGTGGCGCAGGACATATTCGCGCGCAAATTGTCGTCGCCCCGGCGCTTTGGCATTTATGGCGGGTCGAATGGCGGGTTGCTGATGGGCGTGGAGTTCAATCAGCATCCCGACCTGTGGAACGGCGTGGTGATTCAGGTGCCGCTGCTCGACATGATCCGGTATGAACAGATTGCGGCGGGCGCGTCATGGGTCGATGAATATGGCAGCGTGTCGGTGCCGGAGGAGAAGGCGTTTCTCCAGAAAATCTCGCCCTATGCCAATATCCGCAAGAGCGTGAAATATCCCGTTCCCTATATCTGGACCACGACCAAGGATGACCGCGTCGGGCCGCAGCATGCGCGCAAATTCGCCGCAAGGCTGAAGGATTATGGCCTGCCCTATCATTTTTACGAAGACACCGCAGGCGGCCATTCCGGCGACGCGGACATCGCACAGGGCGCGCGGCTGCAGGCGATGCAGATGGTCTATTTCAGCCAGCGGCTGGAAGGGGAATGACCGGACTTCCCCGGCCACGCAGGTGAGGACCGGGGGCATGATGGCGTAGAAGCCCGGTTGAAACGGCCCGCTCCCCCCAAATCGGGAGCGGGCCGGTGCCGTTTTGGGGCCTTTGGCGTGCCGTCATCTGTGCCGGATGACTTCAAAATGGCTGTTGTTTATCGCATTTTGCGAGTCGTCACCTGTGCCAGATGACTTCAAAATGGCTTTTGTTTGCCGCATTTTGCGAGTCGTCATCTGTGCCAGATGACTTCGAAATGCTTGGGTCAGAACGCCGCCGTCAGGGACAGGACCACCGTTCCGCCCGCGATGGAACCGGTGCCGTCCTGCCCCTTGCTGAAATTGGGCTGAAGCGGCGCGGCATCGGCACGGGAAATGTCGGTATCGACATAGGAAAGGTTGAAGGTCAGGTTTCGCCAGGTCGCGTCCATGCCCAGCGACCAGTCCCAATAGTCGCCGGTGGGCGCGACGCTGGTGCCGTTCGGGCCGAGGCCGGGATTGCCGTTCGAATGGCCGATATGGGCCTTTGCCGTGAATGGCGTGCCGGAAATCGCGGCCGCGCCATCGCCCCAGAGATAGAGATTATCCTGTTTCTGGCCGCGGCTGTCGGGATGGTTGGAAACATTGGCCAGCGCATATTGTTTTGGCGCATAGGCCGCGCCCGCCGTCAGCGTGAGCGGGCCGGTCGTTCCGCTGAGCTTCACATAGGGTTCGGCGAAATCGGTATCGTCCGCGCCGCTGGGGTACATGTACCAGACGAGGCCGACGTCCAGCGTGGCATTGTCCGACAACGCCGCCCTGTAACCGCCGATCAGGTCCAGTTCCATGTTGGCGCCGCCAAAAGTGCCCCAGCCCGAAAGATTGGACGCCCATGCCCCGGCATAAAGGCCGCTGTCATGCGTCAGCGTGACGCCGCCCTGAACGGCCATGCCCCGGTCCGATTGCGACACGCCGCGAAACCGATAGTCGGATGCGAGGGTCGCGGACCCCGACACGGTGACCGGGCCAGCCGCTTCATCCTGCGCAAAGGCGGCGGTCGGGACGAAGCCGAGCATGAACAGCGGCGCGACAAAGATTAATTTCATGATGCCCTCTTGAGAAACGCCCGGCCGCTTCGTGCGGACTGGCGAGGACGGGCAATTAGTGCAGGTCGGCATTTGATATCGAGAGGAGGTCAAAGCCGATCGCATTGTATTTTCATTATATTCCTGGTCGGCTGGCCGCTGGATGCGCCCGTGCCGCAGGCGACCAGCGGATGTGGCGATGCGACGACATGGCGCCGTCGCGGGGCGCGGCCGGGATGCCATGGGGAGAGCCGTCATCCAGCGTGGGCTTCATCGCGAACAGGGTCGATTCCAGATCGCGGGCGACGGGTATGGGGCTGGCGGCCATCCAGCGATCGGATACCGCGACCGGCGCCCACAGACCCGCGCCCACAACCGCCAGCATGAAGCCGACGCTGGCGCTGGCGAACATCAGGGCCGCGATCAGTATCTGTGCGGGCGATGCTTCACCGGGCAGGCTGGCGGCCACCACATGCTGCAACCAGATGCCATCCATCCAGGCGGAAACCAGCAGCGCCAGTCCCGCGGCCCTCAGCCCGATCCGGGCCACGCGCCTTTCATGCCATTGAGCCATGATCATCACCTCTCATCGAAAAAGAGGCATTTCAGATACGCAGCAGATCGTAGGAACTCGAGAGGAGGAAAGGCCGCTTTCCGTTGAATTTGCGTAGGAAATGCGGCGGTCCATCGCATTTTCGATTACGTCATATGGGAATCATATGCCGGTGCCGGGCCGCGCATAGGAAAATGACTATGCAAAGGGCGGCTTCTTCCTCTCGATATTCAACGCGGTCCTGGCCTATCTGCGCTGGATGACATTGCGGCCGGCCATCATCGACATTGCGGTCCGCCTGAGCGGCGCGGCGCTGCTGGCGATCGCATGCCTGATCGGGCGGGCGCAGGATGCGATCAAATCCCGGTCCTTTCCCGACGATCCGAGCCTGATCGAATGGCTGGCAACCATCGGGTGCGTCGCGGGGCTGTGTGCGGGAAGCGTGATATTGCTGTCGGGAGCGCGGCTGTTCGGGCGGCGATAGGGTCTGCATTGGCCGCGTGATGCGCAGCGTCTGCTTCGGAAGTGCTTCAGGGCGCAAATTCTTCGGTTTCGCCTTCCACATTGAAGCGCAGCCGATAGCCGATGCCCAGTTCGTTGCCGATGATGCGCGGACGCTGAGGATCATTTTCCAGCTTCTGCCGCAAGGTGCGCACCAGAACGCGCAGATATTCGACATGATGATCCTGTTCGGCGGGCCAGACATGGGACATGATCTGGTCATGGGTGATCACCCGGCCGGGGAATTTCGCCAGCTGCGCCAGCACGGCATATTCCTTTGGCGTCAGATGCACTTCCCTGCCGCCTTTCAGTACGATGCGGTTGATCAGGTCGATTTCGACATCCCCCGCCCGCACGGTGGACACGCCGCCATCCTTGGTCATGCGATTGCGCAGCGCCACCCGCACCCGCGCCAGCAGTTCGTCGGTGTCGAAGGGTTTCGTCAGATAATCGTCCGCCCCCAGATCCAGCGCCGCGACCTTCTGATCCGTCGCGTCGCGGGCCGACACGATGATCAGCGTCGTGTCCGAATGCTGTTTGAACAGGGGAACCAGTTCCAGCCCGTCTCGATCGGGCAGGCCAAGGTCGAGCAGGCTGATGTCGGGACGCTCCGCCTTCAGCCTGTCCAGCGCCTCCCGCGCATTTTCCGCCTCCACCGTGGCATAGTCCGCCCGCGCCAGCGCGGTGGAGATGAGTTTGCGGATGGCGGGTTCATCATCGACGATCAGAACCTTGTGCCGGAATTTCATAACATGTCCTCATGGGGAAGGTCGGTGATGATCAGCGCCTGCGGAATGGTGAGGGTGAAGCAGGCGCCGAACGGTTCCGGATTGTTCGATGCCGATACGGAGAGGCCCATGGCCTGTGCAAAGCCCTTTACGATGGCGAGGCCAAGGCCGGTGCCATGTTTTACCCGATCGGACCCTTCCAGCCGGGTGAAAGTGTCGAACACCCGCGTTTCCGCGCCCGCCGGGATGCCGGGGCCTTCATCGAGGATCGACAGGGCGATCGCATCGTGCAGCCGCCGCCCCCGCACGACGACGGGCGTGCCGGGATCGGCATAGCGGCCCGCATTGTCGAGCAGGTTGATGAGGCAATGGTGCAGCAGCGCCGGGTCGAGACGGACGAGCGGAATGTCGGGCAATATGTCGACGCGGACGTCGTGCCCGGCGAGCGATTGCCGCGTATCGTGCACCGCGCCCGCGACCGCATCGAACAGGTCGGTCGGTTCGACCTTGAGCGGCAGGGCGCCCGCTTCCACCCGCGCCATGTCGAGCAGATTGGCGACGAAGCGATTGAGCCGCTGCGCCTCCGCCGCGACGGAATCGAGCAGGTCGGAGGGCTGTTGCCGCCGCAGTTCCTGCATGCCCGACAGGATGGTGGTGAGCGGGGTCCGCAGATCATGGCTGACCGAGGACAGCAGCGCCGACCGCAGCCGGTCGCGCTCCCCGATCTGCCGCGCTTCGAGCATTTCCTCCTCCAGCGCCATGCGATCGAAGGCGATGGAGGCCTGATCCAGCAGGCTCATGAGCAGCGGCACCTGATCGGAGCGCAGCGGCGCGCCCGCATCCTCCCGCGCGAGGCCGAGCACGCCCAGCACGCCACGCGTCGTGCGCAGCGGATGGAACAGCCAGTCCGACGCGGTAAGCGTGGACGATCCGCGCCCGGCGGGCTGGTCATTGTCGATCGCCCATTGCGCGGCGGCCCGTTCGATCTGTTCCAGCCGGTCTTCGGGCGGGACGGCAGCGCGCAGTTGCGGCCCGTCGCGCGAGGGCAACAGCAGCACGGTGCGCACGGACAAAAGGCGCGACACCTCCGCACAGATGGCCTGCATCAATTCTTCCTGACTGGACGACGCCGTCAGCTGACGCGAAAAACCCGCCAGCGCGGCATTTTGCCGGGCACTGGACTGGGCCAGATCCGCCTGCGCCCGCACACGCGCGGCAAACTGGCTGGTCACGATCGCCACGCCCAGCAGCACGAGGATGCTGATGACATTTTCCGGATTGCTGACCGTCAGCGTGCCGGTGGGCGGCAGGAAAAAGAAATTATAGGCAAGGCTGGAGGCGAGACCCGCGAACAGGCCCGCGCGCAGGCCGAAACTGGCGGCGGCGAACATGACGGGGATCAGATAGAGCAGCGCGATATTGCCCAGATCGATGATTTCGACCAGCAGCCGCCCCAGCGCCGTCATCCCCGCAATCATCAGCGCCGACCAGAGATAGTCGGCGGGCCTGCCCCGATTTCGCCCGACCCGCCGGTGCGCGCCCCTGTCGGTGCGCCCGGCGTCGTCGCCCGGCAGGACATGGACGGCGACATCGCCGACTTCGCGCACCAGCCGGTCGACGACGGAGCCGTGCCGCATTTCGAACCACCATGGCCGGGCGGATTTGCCGATCACGACCTGCGTCGCGCGCGCGTCGCCGATGGCGTGGCGCAATCCTTCCACCACGGACGGCGCCGGGATGGTCGCCGTCGTCGCCCCCAGTCGCGACGCCAGCGCCATGGTGTCGGCCAGCTGTTCCCGTTCCTGCGCGGTGAAGGACAGGCTGCGCTGCGTTTCGATATGGATGGCCGACCATGGCGCCTTGAGCGCGTCGGCGAGCCGTTTGGCGGCGCGCACCAGCCCCTGCGCGCCGGGCACTTCGCTGATGGCGACGAGGATGCGTTCGCCCGCCGCGAAGCTGCCCGCCAGCGCATGGGCGCGGACATAGTCCAGCATCTGCGCATCCACCGCCTGCGCGGCGCGGCGCAGCGCCATTTCACGCAGCGCGGTCAGATTGGATTTGGAAAAGAAATGGCTGAGCGCGCGGGTCGCTTCCTGCGGAATATAGACCTTGCCGTCCTTCAGCCGTTCGATCAGTTCGTCGGGCGGGATGTCCACCACCTCGATCTCCGCCATTTCAAGGACGGTGTCGGGGACGGTTTCGCGCACCCGGACGCGCGTGAAGGAGGCGACGACGTCGTTGAGGCTTTCGACATGCTGGATATTGAGCGTCGAATAGACGTCGATCCCGGCGTCCAGCAGTTCTTCGACATCCTGATAGCGTTTGGGATGGCGGCTGCCCGTCGCGTTGGTGTGCGCCAGTTCATCGACCAGGACGAGCGCGGGGCGGCGTTCCAATATGGCGTCGATGTCCATTTCACCCAGCCGATGGCCCATATGGGTGACGTCGCGGCGCGGGATGATGTCGTGCCCGGCCAGAAGCGCTTCGGTTTCTTTGCGGCCATGGGTTTCCACCACGCCCACGACGACGTCGATGCCCGCCCGGCGCCGCTGCATCCCGTCGGTCAGCATTTCATAGGTCTTGCCCACGCCCGGCGCCGCCCCAAGAAATATCTTGAGACGGCCGCGACCTTCCTGCGCCGCCTGACGCAGAAAGGCTTCGGGATCGCGACGGGTGGAATCGGTCATCAGGACTGGGTAGCGCCGATCCGGTCGAGCCGTCGATTGATTTCCAGCACATTGACCCGCGGTTCGCCCAGAATGCCGAGCAGCGGCCGTTCGACATGCCGGTCGACAAGCGCGCGGACGCTGGCGGGGGCAAGGCCCCGGACCCGCGCGATGCGATCGACCTGAAAATAGGCCGCTTCGGGCGAGATGTCGGGATCAAGGCCGGAGCCGGACGTGGTCACCAGATCGGCGGGCACGGGCTTGCCGGGATTGTCAGCCGCCAGTTTCGCGCTGTCGGCCCTCACCCGGTCGACCAGCGCCTGACTGGCCGGGCCAAGGTTGGAACCAGCGGAGGCAAGGCCGTCATAGCCCTTGCCCGCCGCCGAAGGGCGCGCGCTGAAATAGCGGTCGGACGCAAAGCCCTGACCGATCAGGCTGGACCCCACGATCCTGCCGTCCTCTTCGATCAGGCTGCCATTGGCCTGCGAGGGGAAGACCAGCTGGCCGATGCCGGTCAGGGCGAGCGGATAGGCCAGCCCCAACAGCAGCGCGAACAGCAGGGTCATGACCAGAGCGGGCCGCAGCGACGTGAAAATATCCGTTTTCATGATGATGCTCCTCAGGCGAGGCCAAGGCCGTTGACGGCCAGGTCGATGAGTTTGATGCCGACGAAAGGCGCCAGCAGACCGCCCAGACCGTAGATGGCGAGATTGCGCGCCAGCAGCGGCCCGGCGCCGATCGGGCGATAGGTCACGCCCCTCAATGCCAGCGGCACCAGCAGCGGGATGATGAGCGCGTTGAAGATGATCGCCGACAGGATCGCGCTTTGCGGGGTGGCAAGGCCCATGACGTTGAGCACGCCCAGCCCCGGATAGAGCACCACGAACATGGCAGGGATGATCGCGAAATATTTCGCAACGTCATTGGCGACCGAGAAGGTGGTGAGCGCGCCACGGGTCATCAGCAGCTGTTTGCCAAGGCCCACGACCTCGATCAGCTTGGTCGGATCGCTATCCAGATCGACCATGTTGCCCGCTTCGCGCGCGGCCTGCGTGCCGGTGTTCATGGCGACGCCGACATCGGCCTGCGCCAGCGCCGGGGCGTCATTGGTGCCATCGCCGCACATGGCGACCAGACGACCGCCCTCCTGTTCCTTGCAGATCAGGGCCAGCTTGTCTTCCGGTGTGGCCTGCGCAAGGAAATCGTCCACGCCCGCTTCGGCCGCGATGCTGGCGGCGGTCAGCGGATTGTCGCCGGTGATCATCACCGTGCGGATGCCCATTTGCCGCAGTTCGCCGAAGCGTTCGCGAATGCCCGCCTTCACGATGTCCTTGAGGAAGATGCAGCCGAGCAGTTCGCCATCCTTCGCCACGGCGAGCGGCGTGCCACCCGCGCGGGCGATTTCGTCGCTGATGCGGCGCAGGTCTTCCGCCGTCTTCTTCCGCGCGGCGTCCGGACAGGCGCGCAGGATCGAATCCACGGCGCCCTTTTGAATGGTGGAGCCGTTGAAACTGATGCCGGACAGGCGGGTCTGTGCGGTGAAGGGGATGACTTCCGCTCCGTCGGGCAGGGCGGTGGCCGTCTGGCCGAATTTTTCGCGGGCCAGCAGGACGATCGAGCGGCCTTCGGGCGTTTCATCGGCCAGGCTGGCGAGCAAGGCGGCATGCGCCAGCTGATCCTGCGTGACGGCGCCGACGGTGCGAAATTCCGTCGCCTGACGATCGCCCACCGTGATCGTGCCGGTCTTGTCGAGCAGCAGCACGTCGATGTCGCCCGCAGCCTCCACCGCGCGGCCCGATTTGGCGAGCACGTTGAAGCGGACAAGGCGGTCCATCCCGGCGATGCCGATCGCCGACAGCAGCGCCGCGATGGTGGTGGGGATGAGGGTGATGAGCAGCGCGGCCAGGATCGCCACGGGGATCGATCCGCCCGCATAGCTGGCAAAGCCCGGAATGGTGCCGACGGCGATCAGGAAGATGATCGTCAGGCCCACGAGCAGCAGCGTCAGCGCGATTTCATTGGGCGTCTTGTGCCGTTCCGCCCCTTCCACCAGCGCGATCATCCGGTCGAGGAAGCCCTGCCCCGGATTGACGGTCACGCGCACCCGGATTTCGTCCGAAATGACGCGGGTGCCCGCCGTTACCGCCGACCGGTCGCCGCCCGCTTCACGGATGACAGGCGCGGATTCGCCGGTGATCGCAGCTTCGTTGACCGATGCGACGCCCGATATGACCTCTCCATCGGCGGGGATCAGGTCGCCCGTCCGGACGAGGACCACATCGCCCAGCTTCAGGACGCTGGCGGCGACGTCTTCATAAGTGTCGCCATCGCCCTTGCGCCGCCGGGCGGTCAGTTCCGCCTTGGTCGCGCGCAGCGATGCGGCCTGCGCCTTGCCGCGTCCTTCGGCCAGAGCTTCGGCAAAGGTGCCGAACAGGACCGTCAGCCACAGCCAGATGACCAGTTGCAGCTTGAAGCCCATGGTCAGTCCATCCTGCCCGACCGCGAGCAGGATGGTGAGAAGCACCGCCACGACGGCGGTGGTGAACATCACCGGATTGCGGATCAGTTCCTTGGGGTTGAGTTTGCGAAATGCGTCACCGATCGCAGGCACGATCAGGTCGGCGGTGAAGAGCGATTTGGACGCTGTGCGTGCCATTTATATGCTCCAATTCTTAGAAAGTCTGGCCGTTGATCATCGCGATATGATCGGCGATGGGGCCAAGGGCGAGGCTGGGCAGGAAAGTCAGGCCGCCCACGATCAGGACGATGCCGATCAGCAGTCCGGTCCAGAGCGGTCCGGTTGTCGGGAAGCTGCCCGCGGTTTCCGGGGTATATTTCTTCGCGGCCAGACCACCGGCAATCGCCAGCATGGGCACGATGACACAGAAACGCCCGATCCACATCGCAACGCCCAACATGCCGTTATAGAAGGGCGTGCCCGATGTCAGGCCAGCAAAGGCAGACCCATTGTTGCCGACCGCGCTGGTGAAACCATAGAGGATTTCGCTAAAGCCATGCGGCCCCTTGTTGAGCGGTCCGGCCAGGCCGACGTCCAGCACCGACGCAATGGCCGTACCGCCCAGAATGATGAGCGGCAGGACGGCGATGGCCAGAACGGCGAGCTTCACCTCCCGGCTTTCGATCTTCTTGCCGACATATTCCGGGGTGCGACCGACCATCAGACCGGCGACGAAAACGGCGAGGATGGCGAACAGCAGGAAGCCGTAAATGCCCGCGCCGACGCCGCCGACGACGACTTCGCCCAGCTGGATGTTGAGCAGCGGAATCATGCCGCCCAGCGCGGTGAAACTGTCATGCATCGCATTGACCGCACCGCAGGACGCCGCCGTGGTGACGACCGAGAAAAGGGCGGAGGCGGCGATGCCGAAGCGGACTTCCTTCCCCTCCATATTGCCGCCGGCGATGCCCAGATTGTGGAGGATGGGGTTGCCGGCCGCTTCCTGCCAGTAGACGATGGTGACGCCCGCCAGAAAGATGGTCATCATCGCGGCCAGGATCGCCCAGCCCTGACGCACATTGCCGACCGCCTTGCCGAATGTGTAGGTCAGGCCCACGCCGATCAGGAAGATCGACAGCATCTGGACGAAATTCGTCAGTGCGGGTGGATTGTCGAAGGGGTGGGTGCTGTTTGCGTGGAAGAAGCCGCCACCGTTGGTGCCCAGCATCTTGATCGCTTCCTGACTGGCCACCGGACCCAGCGCCAGCGTCTGCTTTGCGCCTTCCAGCGTCTGCACATCGACCGACGCCACCAATGTCTGGGGCACGCCGCTGGCGATCAGATAGATGGCATAGACGATGCTGATCGGCAGCAGCAGATAGAGGGTGACGCGAGTCATGTCGGCCCAGAAATTGCCGATGCCAGCCGTTTCCCGCCGGGCAAAGCCGCGGAACAGGGCGAAGGCCAGCGCAATGCCGGTTGCGGCCGACAGGAAATTATGGATCGTCAGCGCCAGCATCTGGCTGAGATTGCTCATCGCCGCCTCGCCCGAATACCATTGCCAGTTAGTGTTGGTGGCGAAGCTGACGGCGGTGTTGAACGCACCATCCGCGCCGATGCCCGCATAGCCAAGGCCATTGAGCGGCAGCACGCCTTGCAGGCGCAACAGCGCATAGGTGAACAGCAGCAGCGCCGCGTTGAAGATGAGCATGTGCACCGCATAACGGCGCCAGCCCTGTTCCTCATGCGGGTCGATGCCCGACAGCGCGGAGAAGCCACGTTCGACGGGGCCGAATATGGCGTGCAGCGGCGTGCGGCGCCCTTCATATAGGGCAAAGAGCCACAGGCCCATCGGCTTTGCCAGCGCCAGCAGGATGCCGACGAAGGCCAGGATCAGGATCCATCCCTGGAATGTCATGATTGCGCCCCCCGTTCAGAAGCGTTCGGGGCGTGCGAGCACGGCCACCAGATAAAGAAGGAGGCCGACCGCCGTTATCGCGGCCAGCCAGAGATCGGTCGTCATGGTCCTGCCCCTTCCCTACGCGTTGTCGCACAGGGCCGCGTAGCCCAACGTCGCGGCCAGCAGGCCAAGGGTGAGGCCAATCCAGAGGATGTCCTGCATATACTATCTCCCGCAAACCGCCGGGGCCGCGAAAGATGCGGCGCCGAATCGTCTGCCGCGCATCAATTAGGGCAGGCCCGCATTTGAATTCGAGAGAGGGAAAGTAGGGACCGCATAGTATTTGCATATGATCGGCATATTTTCGAGGCGAAGATCGCCTGAATCAGGCGCTTCGTCGTCCTGATCGCGTCCCGCGGGCCGCCCGGCATTTGAAAAAATCTACGCCGATTGCCTGTCCCCGATCTGGAGAAAAAATGCGCGGCTGCGCCATATCCTCCAGCACGCCGCAAGGGTGCGGCGCGGCCCCGCTTATCATGCGCGGGGCTTTTTTTCCGGCGCCGTAAACCGGCGCTGACTGGGAGCGATTATGGCCACGCGGCTGCACATATTGCCTGAACCCCCGACCCCCGTTGCGGAGGCCGCCATACAGGCCGCCATCGCCTATGACGCGGTCGGTGAAGATTATTTCACCTATGCCGACGGCGATGGGCGGGCGCTGTATGACTTCACGTCCCGCTACAGCTATGCCGACCGCCAGATCTGGCAGCAGATCGACGCAGCGCTGCATCAGATCCGGGCGAGCGGACGGCGCGACATCAGCCTATTGGACGCGGGATGCGGCCCCGGCACATGGTTGCTGCGCACCGTGCGCCGCGCGCATCATCTGGGCCTGCATGTCAGGCAGGCGCGCGGTTTCGACATATCGCCCGAAATGATCCGCATCGCGCGGGAAAACACCGCCTTTCAGGGCGATTTCCATTTCGAGGTCGGCGATCTGCAACTGGCCCTGCCCGAAGCGGATGCCAGCGTCGACCTGACCCTGTGCCTGTATGGCGTGCTCAACCACCTGCCAGCGACGACCCATGCGGCCGCCGCCAAGGAACTAGCGCGGGTGACGTGCGGCCATCTGTTCACGACCGTGCGCACCGTCGGCAGCCTGCCAACCATCTATGTCGATGCGGTCGAAAAGGCGCGCAGTTTCCTGCAGGATCATGAAATCGACCAGTTCGACGCCGATCTGGACGATGGGCGCCATATCAGCTTCACATCGCATCTGTTCTGCGCGGCAGAGTTCAGGGCGCTGTTCGAAGGCCATGTGCAGGCGATGGAGCTGACCGGGCTGGACCTGTTCCACAGCCGCTTTTCCGCCAATCCGCGCTGGAACCCGGCCAAGCTGCCCTATGCCGACGCGTTCGAACAGGCATTGTGCAAGCTGGAAGAAAGATGCTGCTGCGATCCCGCCTTCATGGATCGCGCCGCCCACATCCTGCTGCATGCACGCTGCGCCGGCTAAAAGGCTTTCCCATTTCCCATATATGGCATCCCGGCATGGTCATCGTGCCGGGCGGCCGCGCGCTCAAGGACGGCGAGACGTTCGAAGCCACCATCTTTCCGCTGGCCGACAGGCTGGGCGCGGCGGTGGGCGCGTCGCGCGCCGCAGTCGATGCGGGTTATGTCCCCAACGATTATCAGGTCGGCCAGACCGGCAAGATCGTGGCGCCCGAAGTCTACATCGCGGTCGGCATCAGCGGCGCGATCCAGCATCTGGCGGGGATGAAGGACAGCAAGACCATCATCGCCATCAACAAGGACGAGGATGCGCCGATATTTCAGGTCGCCGACATCGGCCTGGTCGGCGATCTGTTCAAGATCGTGCCGGAACTGACGGAAAAGCTGTAAGTCAGCCTGCAAGAGCAATAAGGGCGTCGGGAGCGATCCCGGCGCCCTTTTTACATGAGATACACAAAGGGCGGATGATGGCGCGGGTGCCACCTTCCCGTTCAGGCACCTTCGTATAATTGATCGGCAGCGGGCCATACGGTAACGATGGTTCGTGCATGGGACATACTGCCCTATGGACTTGGGAGCGGGCGGGATTATCCGAACGGATATGCAGAACTGGATCAGACAGTCGCAATCGGGCCGGGGGCTTTTCGCCCTGCTGGTCCTGTGCGCACTGGCGATCCGGATTGCCATTCCCACCGGCTTCATGCCGACGCAGGGCATCCATGGCATCGTCATTTCGCTCTGTACCGGGCAAGGGGCCGTCCGGGCCATCCTGCCCATGGAAAAAGGCAGCGAACCGGCCGACCATCAAAAGTCCAAAGATGGTGAATGTATGTTCGCCGCCGGGCTGGGAAGCGGCCTGCTTGCCGAAGTCGCTCTTCCCGTGGCGGCGGCCCCTGCGTCGATGACGCCGCTGGTTTCAAGCCGCGCTATTGCCGACCTGACGGTGCACCGACTGGCGGCGCCACCGCCCCCGTCGCAAGGGCCACCCGCGCGCGCCTGAAAAAAGGCCGCGCGGCGAACAGCCCTTCCCCTTCGTTCGCCGTAAACTGCGCATGCCGCGTGCATGTGCGACGCCGCTTTCCCCCTTGAGGAGCGCGGTTCGAGGCGAATGAGATTCCCATGTATCTTCAGCTCGAGGGCGCCTGCGCCTGCGCCACCCGGCTTTGCCGGATTCATAACGCCGCCATGCCGGGCGGGACCATCGCCCCGATCCATAACCGCGCGGACCCGTCCGTGTCATGACATCGCGGTCACGCGCCGTCGCGCGTCATATCCATGTGTGGCTGGGCCTTTCGATCGGCCTGCTGTTCGTCCTGCTCGGCCTCACGGGATCGGCGCTGGTCTTCTATCAGGAGATCGATGCCGCGCTGCACCCGCAGATCGCAGTCGAGACGACAGGGACAGCGCCCGGATGGTCCAGCCCGCTATGGGACCGAGCCCTGACGACCGTCCGCCATCGCTGGCCGGACGATGCCGGACAGTGGCGGTTCGAGGCAAAGGATGATCCGGGGCCGATCGCCGCGCGCTATTATCCGTCCGGCCCGCCCACCGGCCATATGGCGAAGCGGATGATGGTGTGGCTGTCGCCCGACGGCATGCGCGTCCTTCGCCATGACGGCTGGGGCGATTATGCCATGAGCTGGATTTACGAACTGCATATGGACCTGCTGTCCGATGAGGTCGGGCATAAGGTCGTGGGATGGTCGGCCCTTGTCATCCTGCTGCTGCTGGGCACCGGGCTGGCGGCGTGGTGGCCGCGGGGCCGATGGCGCAAGGCTTTGGCGTTCAAACCGGGGGCGTCCCCCATCCGCCGCCTGCACGACATTCACAAGCTGACCGGGCTGTGGAGCCTGATCCTGCTGATCCTGTTCGCCGCCACCGGATTCATGCTGGCGCTGCCCAGGGAAAGCAACTGGGTACTGGAGCGCACCATCGCGCCCGTCGATAGCGCGCCAGCGCCGGTGTCGTCAGCGCGGGGCGGCACGCCCATTTCCATCGCCACCGCCCTTGCCAACGGGCATCACGCCATGCCCGATGCGCGGCTCGCATGGATCGAGATGCCCGGTTCGGGCAGCGGCGTCATCAGGCTGCGGGTACAGGTGCCCGGCGATCCCAGCCGACGTTTTCCACATAGCTATATCCATATCGACCCATATTCCGGCGCGGTGATTGGCATGGTCGATGCGCGTCGGGCCACCGCATCGACCATGATCAACAACTGGCTCCACCCGCTGCACGACGCATCGGTCGGCGGCCTTGCCACCCGCATCCTCGCCTTCCTTGTCGGCCTCGTCCCGGCCGCCCTGTTCATCACCGGCCTGCTGCGCTGGCGCGAACGTCGCGTCCATCGGGCAAGGGCCGCCCAGAATCACAAGCCTCAGGGAGTTTACCCATAATGCGCATTTCCATTCTCGCTCTGGCTGCCACCCTTGCCACGACGCCCGCTTTTGCGGAGGAAGCCCGGAATGACGCGATCATCGTCACCGGCCAGCGCGATCAGCTGAAGCTCGACCAGAAGAGCGAAACCGGCAGTCGCCTTGGCCTGTCCATCATGGAAACGCCCGCCAGCGTGGAAACGATCAGCCAGGCGGACATGCAGTTTCGCGGCCTGCGCACCGCGCGCGAAGCCTTTGCCGATGTGCCAGGAGCCATCGCGGGCAATGTGCCGGGTAATCCGGCGGTCATCACGATGCGCGGTTTCGCAGGCAATGTCGTGTCCATCCTTCAGGACGGGGTCCGCATTTCATCTTCGACGGTGGTTCAGCGCGACACCAATGTGTGGCATTTCGACCGGATCGACGTGATCAAGGGGCCAGCCTCCGTCCTGTTCGGCGAAGGCGCGCTGGGCGGCGTCGTCAACAAGGTGACGCGCAAGCCGCAGTTCGACGGCAATTATATGGACGCGCTGCTCAGCTATGGCAGCTTCAACACGATGACGGCGGCGGGTGGCGTCAATTACCAGCTGTCGGACAAGGTCGCGGTGCGCGCGGATGCCAGCATCATGCGGTCCGACAGCCTTTATGACGTGGATGACAATGATAGCCGGTCTACCGGCCTGACCGCCAGCCTGCTGTTCAGGCCGTCCGACAGTCTGTCGATCCTGATTGCGGTCGACCATTATAATGACCGCTATGACAGCAGCTATCAGGGGGCGTTGCTGATCCCGGCGGCCTATGCCCGCGACCCAAGCGACGCGGTGCGATCCGATAGCGGGCTGGTTGTCGACAAAGCGATGCGCAAGCGCAACTATACGCCCCATGGCGGCTATTCCGGCGCGGACGAAACCACCATCCGGTCGCGCATCGACTGGAAACCGGGCGGCGGATGGGTAATCAGCGCGGACCTGATGTGGTATGATGCCGATCGCGCCTTCCTGAACAACGGCACCCGCAATTTCATCGCGCCGACCGCCGCCTTCCCCAATGGCAGCGTCCAGCGCGGGCTGACCGCATTCTATCACGGCCATGAATATTGGAACGCACGCACCGCCCTGTCAAATGACAGCGTCATCGGCGGCCTGCGCAATCGCTTCACGCTGGGCGTGGAATATAATCATACCGATTTCGCCAGCCTGCGGGAAACCAGCAGCAACAGCCTTGTCCCCGGCGTCAATCCGTTCGATCCGGTCGTCGGGACATTCCCGACCGATGGCGCGCTCTATCGATCGCAGAATGTCAATTTCGATTCCCGGCTCGACACCATTTCGGTCTTTGCCGAGGATGCGATCAACCTGACACCGCAATGGCTGGTGGTCGCGGGCGCGCGATTCGACCATATGGACCTGGACCGCCGCGTCACCGATTATCTAACGACGCCCAACATCGTCACCAGCGCCAATCCGGTATACAGGCCCTTTTCCTGGCGCGTGGGCAGCAGCTATGCGGTCACGCCGGGCCTGACATTCTACGGGCAATATACGACGGCCGTCTCTCCGGTATCGTCCATCCTGCTTCAGTCGATCGCCAACACCCGCTTCAGGCTGACCAAAGGACACAGCTATGAAGGCGGGTTCAAACTGGCGGCGCTGGCCCGTCGGCTGACGGTGACGGGCGCGGCCTATCGCATCGTCCAGAACGACATATTGACCCGCGACCCGGCCAATCCGCTTCAGACGGTGCAGGGCGGCACACAATCGTCACAGGGCGTGGAACTGAGCCTTGGTTGGACTGTGACCGACGATTTTTCGCTGGGCGGCAGCTTCAGCTACAGCGACGCCCGATATGACGCATTGATCGAAGCTGGCGGCATCGACCGATCCGGCAACCGTCCGATCAACGTCCCGTCCACGACAGCCGCCGCGAATGTCGCTTATCGCCTGCCGGGCGTCCCCGTCACCGTATCCGCCTTTGCGCGGCATGTGTCGGGTTTTTATACCGACACGGCGAACAGCATCTTCGTGAAGGGACGCACGACCTTCGACGCGGCCATCGGCTGGGCGATCACCGATGGCGCGACGCTGACGCTGCGCGGACGCAACCTGACCGATGCATTTTACGGCGAATATTCGGGGTACAACGTCACCGACATCTATATCGGCGCACCGCGCAGTTTCGAAATGTCACTCGCCACCCATTTCTGATATCGGCCTTTAATCTTCAGACGATGCAAGCGATCGAATGGAGCTGGAGCTTCGTGGAATGGGGCGTCATGAAAAGCGCCCCATTCCTGCCAAGCGCGTCAGGCCGCAACCGGCCGTTCATATCCGGCACGGGCCAGGATCTTGTCGACGCTGCGTTCCTTGGCCGCGATCGGCGCACCGATGACGGCGGCGACGATCCGATCGCGCAGCGCTTCCATTTCTTCCGCCTGCGACTGGGGCCATTCGAAGCTTTCGATGGCGTCCGCGCCCAACGTGCCGCTCTTTACCAGCAATTCTTCCAGCACGGCGATACGGTCGCGCATGACCCACAGTTCGGACAGCAGGCCCACCACCATGCCCCCAGATCGTTGACGTTATTTTCGTTGAGATGGATGTTGCTCATCCCACGCTCCACCTTGAACGACGGGGCACCGCCGCTTGACGCAATCACAGGATGGGAATCGGCCGGTCCTGAACAGATGCTCTCATCAATTCATCCGCAGGGCAAACAAAGCCAACGCTGCCCTTCCAAAACCATGCATTCGCCAAGAGTTTCAGACACCAAGCCGTACGGAAAAGGCGTTTGCATCGCCCTTCCCGTCCGTCCAGCCCGACGATGCCGATCCGTTTGTTTCTTTCCGAGGGCAATGCAGCCCGAACCGCCTGCGCAATCTGTTGCGGCACTGGCACACGGCACGGTGTCAGCAGGTCGATCTGGTCCGATGGCATCAGATCCGCCGCCAGTGCCCGGTCCGACGCACCGGTCACCAGCAGCCACAAGGGAACCGATGGTCCCACAATGGCCACAGCGGCAGAGCAGCTGACGGCGCAGGGCTATGCAGCTCTGGCCTGCGACCTTTATGGCGATGGCGCCTTTTACGCGATATTGATCAGGCTGTGCCGCTGCTTGCAGCGTTGCGTCAGCGGGTCGATGGCATTCGCGTCCGTTCGCGTGGCGCCTTCCATGCACTGGCAGCCCAGCCGGTGGTCGATCCGAAGCGGATCGCAGCCATCGGCTATTGCTTTGGCGGCGTATCGTCACTGGAACTGGCGCGCGACGGCGCGGATATTGTCGCGCTGGTCGGCTTTCATATCCCGCTGCGTACGACGAGACCAGACGATGCCCGGAACATCAAGGCCGCCATCCTGATCTGCACCGGATCGAAGGATCGGGAAGCCACCGTCGAGGATCGTGCAGCCTTCAAACAGGAGATGCGCGACGGTGGCGTGGCGGACCGGCGAATTTCGCTCTACGACAACGTCTGGCACAGCTTCATCAATCCGGACGCGGATTCCTATGGCAAGCCCGACTATGCCCGATATGACGCGCACGCCCATCGGCGATCATGGGCCGAGATGTCGACATTCCTGTCAGAAACGTTCGCGCGGAGAGATGCTGCATGACGACATCATCCCTTACCGGGCGTGCCGCGCTGGTCACCCGGTCTTCCAGCAACATAGGCTAAGCCAGCTTGCTGAAACTGGTGGAACGCGGATGCAACGTCGTCGTCCATTATCATAATAATCGCGCGTCGGCAGAATGCGTGGCGCAGGCGGCACGCGGTCTGGGCGTTCGCGCCATCATATTCGGCGGCGATGTTGCGGACCCAAATGTTGCGCGCGACTTGGTCGAAACAACAATCCAGTCCCTTGGTCGTATCGACATATTGATCAACAATGCGGGCGAATGACATTACCCCCCCCCGGGACAGACGTCATTGGATGATGTCCGCCGCCAATTCGAGGTCAGCGCCATTGCGACGTTCAACCTGATCCAGCTTGCTTTGCCCCATTTTGCGGGTGATTGGGGCGCAGTAGTCAATGTCGTATCCAATCTGGCGATCGATCCCACGCCAGGTACCGTCATTTATGGCGCTTCTCGCGCAGCTGCTGCCGCGATGACTATGGGGCTGGCGCTTGAACTGGCGGAAAAGAACGTGTCCATCAACGCCGTAGCGCCCGGACCGACCCAGACAAAAATGGCTCTCGTCAGAGGCACGGAAGAACGCCGCCGCTATGTCGCCGCGCGTACGCCTTTTGGCCGTTATGGCACGCCGGATGATATTGCCCATGTCATCGCCTTTCTGTCATCACCCGAAGCACGATGGATGACCGGCCAGACGCTTTTGGTCGATGGCGGCTACACGCTGGGTTATCTTGGCTGACGCCCAAACGCCCTGAGGCTGAAGTAATTTCTTTCTCCAGTTGCGATCGTGTTCGCTGCTGTCGGGCTATCATTGGTCAAT
>NZ_JBMDWL010000102.1:0-19358 GCF_048594625.1 Sphingobium sp. | reverse complement strand
CGCCGCCATGATGGCCGGTTCATGCGCCGGGCGCCCGGTAGTGGTGGACAGGCCGAAGGACGCGGTCCGCATCCCCGCGCGCCGCGCCACGACGTCGGCAAAGGCGCTGCGACAGATATTGCCCTGACACACGAACACCAGTCGCCGTACCTGCGCGGCATCGGGGGCTTTCTGCACCGATCGGCCCAGCATCAGTTGCGGATAGGACAGGGCCAGCCGAACCAGCCCGCGAAAGGTGCCGAAGCGGGATCTGATCATCGCACGGCACCTGTCGGAAAAAATGGCGGAGACGGAGGGATTCGAACCCTCGGTAGCCCCTTAAGGCTACGACGGTTTAGCAAACCGCTGGTTTCAGCCACTCACCCACGTCTCCGCACGAATTTGCCCACCTCCAGGAGGCGAGCAGTGGCTGGGGAGGGGCTATAGCGAGCGCTTTGCACCATGGCAACGGGGCCGATCACGATTTTCTTGCTGTAACGCGCTTTTCGTTCCGGCGCGGAATCGACTCAGGTCACCGTTCGTTCATTGTCGTTTCAGCTTGCTGGTCGCACAGCCTATATATGGTTATGACGCGCGTTTTTCGGGGAGTATCGGGGATGATCGGCATCAAGGGGCAGATGAGCGCCCGCATGGCACGCGCCACCGCGCTGGTCGCTGCGCTGGCGGGCATGGCGCTGACGCCGCTCGCCGCATCGGCGCAGGTCCGCACGATCGATCCCAACAGCGCGATCGATTCCGATCTCGCCCCGCCGCCGCCCGCCAACAGCAACCCCACCGATCCGGGCGTCGATCCCGGCGTGGGTCAGCCTGCCAGCCCCGGCGTCGCCCCCTATGAACCCGACATGGCGCCGCCGCCCGCATCCGGCGGTAACACCGCCACCGGCGCGCCCGTCACCGCCGCCTCGCCGCCTGCCGCCATTTCGCCGGGCGACAGCTATCAGCAGGACGATCTGATCGGCGCGGCCGAAGGCGTGTTCGGCAAGGGCGCCGAAGGCCTGGCCGGCATGATCGAAAAAATCCTGAAGGATCAGGGCCGCCCCAATGGCTATATCGCCGGGCGGGAAGCATCGGGCGCGTTCGTCGTGGGCCTGCGTTACGGATCGGGCACCCTCAATCACAAGGTGGAGGGCAAGCGCGAAGTCTATTGGACCGGCCCGTCGATCGGCTTCGACGTCGGCGGCAACGCGGCCAATACCTTCGTCCTCGTCTATAATCTCTACGACACGCAGGATCTCTATCACCGCTTCCCCGCGGCGGAGGGCACCGCCTATCTGGTGGGCGGCTTCACCGCCAGCTATCTGCGCTGGGGGAATGTGGTGCTGATCCCGATCCGCTTGGGTGTGGGCTATCGGCTCGGCGTCAATGCGGGCTACATGAAGTTCACCGAAAAGCGGAACTGGCTGCCCTTCTGAGGGCGGCCGGTTTTTGCCGTTTACCGTCACCCCAGCGAAGGCTGGGGGTCTTTATGGGTCTGGCGCGTCATGGCCTGAGATCCCAGCGTTGGCTTCGCCGCCCTTCGGGTCGCTGGGATGACGGTCAAGTTTGAAGTCGGAAACCAACCATCCCGCCCCTCATAATCCCAGCGCCAGCTGGTCGCCCGCGTCCGCTTCCGCCTCATCCCCTTCCAGATTATGCACGCCAAGGCCCAGCAGCCGGGCGCCCATGCGCAGCGGCAGTTGCGCGATCAACAGTTCCCGCCCCGCCTGCGCCAGCAATTGCTGCGACCGCACCGGCGTGGCAAAGCTGCGCGACCGGGTGATGATGCGGAAATCGGCAAACTTCACCTTCAGCACCACGGTCCGGCCCCACGCCCCGGCTTTTTCGATCCGGGTCCATAGCGACGCCGCGATCCGGTCGATCTCCGCCACCAGCGCGTCCTGTTGCGTCAGGTCGTCGAAAAACGTGTCCTCCACGCTCACCGACTTGCGTTCCTGCCGTTCGCGCACCGGTCGGTCGTCCTGCCCCCGCGACGCGCGGTAATAATAGTCGGCCGCGCTGCCGAAATGGCCGGCCAGAAACGGCATGTCCCGGTCGCGCAGGTCCGCGCCGGTTTCGATTCCCAGCTCCTTCATCCGCCGCGCCGTCACCGGACCCACGCCATGGATGCGGCGCACCGGCATGGCGGCGATAAAGGCAGCTCCCTCGCTCGGCCGCACGACGCACAGGCCATCGGGCTTGTTCTGGTCCGACGCCAGCTTGGCGATCAGCTTGTTGTAGGAAACGCCCGCCGATGCGGTCAGCCCCGTTTCCGCGCGGATCATCTGCCGGATTTCCTGCGCGATCTTCGTCGCTGATGCGATGCCGCGCTTGTTCACCGTCACGTCCAGATAGGCTTCGTCCAGCGACAGCGGCTGGATCATGTCGGTGAAACGGCTGAAAATCTCCCGCACCTGTCCCGATACCGCGCGATAGACGTCGAAGCGGGGCGGGACGAAGATCAGGCCGGGGCACAGCCGCCGCGCCCGCGCGCCCGGCATGGCGGACCGCACGCCGAATGCGCGCGCTTCATAACTGCATGTCGCCACCACCCCGCGCGGTCCGCCGCCGCCCACCGCAATGGGCAGCCCGCGCAGGGCGGGATCGTCGCGCTGTTCCACCGACGCGTAAAACGCGTCCATGTCGACATGGATGATCTTGCGGTCGGCGGTCGGCGGCGCGTCCATGCCGGTCGCTATGCCACAACCGGGAACGAAAGGGAAACAGACTCCGCGCCGTCAATCCTGCAAGCGCAGATTGTCGAGCAGCGTTTCCAGATGCCTGCGGCTCACCCGGCTCCACACATTATAGGTGCAACGCTGCCCCGCCACCCGCATATAGGCCAGCGATTCCTGCCCCTTGCCTTGCGGATCGGCGGCGGGATAGGGCTCTGCCCCCACCAGCCCATAGCCTGCAAAGCCGCGCAGTGCGGGCAGGTCGCGCATATGGGGCCATTGCTTTTTCAGCCGCGCCCGCTGCGCCGCGTCGGCTTCCCCATCCATGCCGATGATGCCCGGCCCGGCAAAGCCATAGGCGCTGCGCAGGTCCGGCAGGTCGAACGCCACCGCCCATCCGCCGCCAAATTCCGCGCGCCGCGCCTTGCCCTTCATGCCGCCGTCGTACAACAGCGCCAGCGGCGCGCATTGCGCCCGGTTTTCGGCCATGTCCCATTGCGCCCGCGCCACATCCTCGCCGATCATGGCTTTGGGCGGAATGGCTCCGGCCAGCATCAGGGCGATGGCGATCATGCGCCTACTTCTTCCCGTCCTTCAGCCCCAGCAACGCGGCAAAGGGGCTGGCCTGTTCCTCGCTCAGCACGCCTGCCTCTTTCAGATAGGCGTCGGCGTCGGGCGAGCGGGGGAATGGCGTCATCGCCAGAGCCATGGTTTCGGCGACAGCCTCGCCCATGTCGATCACATGGCCATCATAACCGATGATGTCGCAATCCTCCGCATCCAGCTCCAGCTCCTCGCCTTCGGGCGCCTCATCGCCCTCCACCACGAACCGCAACAGGAAATCGCTATCGATGGTTTCGGGCACCGGCGCGCCGGTCGCGACGCATGGCTGGGCGATGGCGGCGCGCACCCGCCCGCGCGCGACGATGGCCTCGTCCTCGATGCTCAGCGCATAATCCGCCTCCAGCCGGTCGATCGACACCAGCCCGAACCGCTTCGTCAGCGCGGCGCGTTCCGCCTCGTCCGCCACGATGTTCAGCGTTTCGGGCAGCCGCACGATCTGGTCGGCCTTGTAGGTGCGGGAAAATTCGGGGGTGGGGGTCGTGCTCATCCAATGTCTCCGGTCAGCAGCGCGTCGTGCGACCGGCACCCCATCCGCGTCCAGCGCGCCCGCAGCGCGCCTTCGACATGGGTCAATGCGTCGTCGCCCACCGGCGCGCCGCGATAAAGGTTGCGGCGCAGCGCCTCTGCAAGGTCGCCTTCACCCGTCAGCGCGGCGCGATAGGCGCTGATCCGCCCGCCCAGCGCGCTCATCATCCGGCCGACATGCTTGCCGACCACGACATCGCCCACGCCTTCCTGTCGCAACTGCCCGTCCATATCATCGACGAACAATTCGGTCAGCCACACGCTTTCCTGCGCGCCGCCCTGCTGCTCCAGCCGGATCAGCGCCTGCGCCAGGATGGCGACGATCATGTCGAACCGCCCGTCCAGCGTGTCGGGCACCGCGCCGTCCAGATACCAGTGCGGCTGCCGCCCTTCGCCGATCACGGCATTATAGAGCGGCCGCAACCCCTCTTTCGGGTCGGTCCGGCCGAACAGGCGCTGAAGAAAGGATGGCGAAGCGGACATAGGAACAGCTTTTTCATGACGGATCGGGCGGCGGTGCGCTGTCCGATAATAAGCGCCCCTTGCCGGGGCCTGCGCATTTCCATATTGATCGCTGCGTCCGCCAATGCAATGGCGACATACGGTTTCTTGAAGGTTCGCGGGTCGCCCCCGCAGGAGAAGTTCATGCGTCAGTTCAGCCCTCGTTCGCCCGGCGGGCGCATTCTGCTCGCTGCCGGCCTTGGTGCGCTGGTGCTGGGCGCGTCGGGTTGCTCGCGCATCCGCACGCATCAGGGCTATTCGGTGGACAAGCTGCTGGTCGATTCCGTTCAGGCGGGCGTCGACAACCGCGCGTCGGTGGAAGGCACGCTGGGCCGTCCCAGTTTCGAATCGCAGTTCGGCGAAAAGGACTGGTATTATGTCTCGCGCGAAATGCGCCAGCTGGCCTTCGCCAATCCGCGCGCGGTGGAACAGACGGTGCTGCGCGTCCGCTTCGATCCCGCGGGCAATGTGACGGCGGTGGACCGCGTGGGTCTGGAACAGGTCGCCAATATCTCGCCTTCGGGTGACAAGACGCCGACGCTGGGCCGCCATCGCAGTCTGTTCGACGAAATCTTCGGCAATATCGGCGCGGTCGGCGCGGCGGGCATGGGCGGCGGCGCCGGTCCCAATGGCGGTGGCGGCGGCCCCAACGGCAGCTAGAGCATCGTGCGGAAAAGTGGGAACCGGTTTTCCGCTTAAAAGGATGCGACAACAAAAACTGAGAGCGCGCGACCTGCGTCCCATTCAACGCAGCGCGCTCTAAAGGGTAGGAAAGGATAGTCCCTATCCACCCCGCATCTTGACCGTCATCCCGGCGCAGGCCGTGATCTTAAGGCCATGACGCGCCAATCCCATCACGATCCCGGCTTTCGCCGGGATGATGGGGCGTGGCCGTTCCCGGCCAGGCTCCTTACTCCTGCCGCCACCCGCCGCCCAGCGCCATGAACAACGCGATCTGATCCTGCACCAGCTGCGCGCGCGCCGCTGCCGCCGCCACCTCCGCATTGGCCAGGCTGCGCTGCGCATCCAGCAGCGACAGGAAATCGCCCCGGCCAAAACGGAACAGCTTGCCCGCCTGACCCGCCGACAGTTTCGCGCTGTCCCGCGCCCGGTCGAGCGCGGCGGCCTGTTCGGTATCGCGGCGATAGCGTTCCAGCGCCGTTTCCGTCTGGCGCAACGCTTCCAGCACCGTCCCGTCGAACCCGGCCAGATCGCCCTGTATCCGCGCCTCCGCCTGCGCAATCTGCGCCTTCACCACCGGCCGGTTGGGAAAGCTCCAGCTGATCAGCGGCCCCAGACTGAAGCCAAAGGCCGATCCGGACCCGAAATCCTTCAGCGGTCCCGACAGCCCGACCGATCCGCCGATGCTCACCTGCGGGTACAGCGCCGCCATCGCCACGCCCAGCCGCGCCGTATCGCCCGCAATGGCGCGTTCGGCCTGCCGGATGTCGGGCCGCCGCCGGATCAGCGCGGTGCCGTCGCCCACCGGTATCGGCTGGGCCAGCGTGGGTAGCGCCGCGCAACTTTCCACCGCGCGCGGGTAATCGGCGGGCGCGCGGCCCATCAATGTCGCCAGCAGGTACAGGCCGTTCTGCCGTTCCGCCTCGAATGCGGGCAGGGCGGCAGCGCTGCTGTCCACGGCCGCCTGCGCCCGGCTGACGTCAAATGCGGTGCCGCGACCACCCCTGGCCAGCCGCCGCGTCGCATCCGCCGTATCGCGTTGCAGGGCGACGACCTGCCGGTTGATGGTCAGGTTGTAATTGGCCGCGCATACCTGTGCATAGGCTCTGGCGGTGGCCGCCGCCACGCTCACCCGCACATAGTCGCGGGCCGCCGCGCTTGCCTCGACGTCGGCGGCGCTGCCCTCGATCGCGCGCCGGATGCGCCCGTTCAGGTCCAGCGGATAGGCCGCCGCCAGCCCCAGATCATAGCTGACCGCGCCCGGCAGATGCTGCGTCACGCCCGATGGCCGCGCCAGCGTTTCGCCGCCGCTGATCGTCGTGCTGATCTTGCGCCCGGCCTCCGCTTCGCGCAACACGCCCTGCGCCAGCGTCAGATTGGCCTCCGCCTGCCGCAGGTCGGTATTGGCGGCCAGCGCCTGTTCGATCAGCGTGTCGAGCTGCGGATCGGCATAAAGCCGCCACCACCGGTCGGGCAGATCGGCCTGCGTGAATGGGGCGCCCTGCGCCGAATGGAACGCGCCGGTGGCGCCGGGCATGGTCGCGGCGGACTGTTCGGGCGGGTGATAGTCCGGCCCGGCCGTGGCGCATGCGGAAAGCGCCAACAGGGACAACGCCGCCCCGACACCGCGCGCGCCTGCTCCAGATTTACGCATGACGGCACGTCCCGGCGCTGGCGGCGGGCTTGCCATTCTTGCCCTGCGCGGCGGGCTGCACCGTCACCGTCGCCGTCCGCCCGGAAATCAGCCGCATGCCCGCGGGCACCTTCTCGATCTTCACCCGCACCGGGATTCGCTGCGCCAGCCGGACCCAGCTGAACGTCGGCTCGACCGCAGGCAACAGGTTGCCGCTGTTGCTGCGGCTGTCGTCGTCAATGCCATAGGCGATGCTTTCCACCCGCCCGTGCACATCCTGTTCCTCGCCCATCAGCCGCACCGTCACTGGCGCGCCGATGCAGATCAGCCCCAGCTTGGTTTCCTCGAAATAGCCTTCGACCCGCAGCGAATCGCTGTCGATCAGGGCCAGCGCCTGGCTGCCCGCGCCGACATAATCGCCCGGATGCAGGTCAAGGTTGGTGACCACGCCATTGACCGACGCCAGCACCTTGGTCCGGTGCAGGTTCAGCGCGGCGGCATCGCGCCCGCTCAGCGCCTCGGTCAGCGCCGCCTGCGCGGTTTCGACCCGCGCCAGATTCTGTTCATGGGTTTCGGCCGCGACCAGATCGCCCAGCGCTGTGTCGCGCCGCGCTTCGCGCCGGGCCTGCGCCAATGTCGCCTGCGCGCTGGCGATCCGGGCGTTCGCTTCCTCCAGCGCCATCGAATAACGGGGCGTGTCGATGACGAACAGCAGGTCGCCCGCCTTCACCGTCTGGTTGTCGCGCACCGCGACCGACGTCACCAGCCCGCTGATGTCGGGGGTCACCCGCACCACATCGGCGCGCACCCGGCCGTCGCGGGTCCAGGGGCTGCGCTCATAATGGTTCCACATCCATATCGCGGCCAGTGCGGCGGCGATGACCAGAATGATGGTGGCGGCGCTGCGGATCAGCACATGGGTCAGGCGGTTCATAGTCGGATTCCAAGGGTGGGGACGATCAGGGCGAGGCCGCCCAGAATGAGGATGAAGAGCGACAGGTCGACGGCCGCGCGATAGGCCAGGAACCGGTACAGGCCGAACGCCGCGATCAGCCGCGTCAGCGCCCAGTTCAGCAGCAGCGCGACCAGCGCCAGCAACAGCAATGTGGGCATATATATGCCGCCGATTGCGATCTCGCCGGTCATGCCGCGGCGCTCCTGTAATCCTGCGCGTCGGGGAACAGGTTGCGGCGCAGGCTGACCAGCGCCAGCACGCCGTCCCGCCGCACCGGCATGCGCGCATTGGCGCTGATCTGCGCGATGGCGCTGTCTATGTCGTGCAACAGAGCGGGGTCGGCGGCATCCGGCGCATCGGGGTCCAGATCGCGATAATGGCGGCTGATGCCCCCCAATACGGTGGCCAGCGGCGCGCCGTCCTGTGGGGGCAGGTCGATCCGCATCTGGCGCAGTTCGCCGATGGCGACGCCGGTGCGCAGGTCGCGCAGCGCGTCGTACAGCGGTTTGCCGCTATCGGCGCGGGTCGCGGCCAGCCGCGGGGCCAGCAGGGCGATCCGGTCCAGCATGCGGTTGATCCATCCGCGCACGTCCGGCGGGGTCATGCGGGTGGCGCGGCTGGCCATGTCGCCCCATCCCGCGCGGATGGTGCGGCGTATCGCGCGCTCGACGCCTGCCGACTGCATCAGACCTGCCATCAGGATCGCGAACCATATACCCACGATCTGCGCAACCGCACCATTGGCATAGCTGGCAAAGGCATTGATATAGTGGTCGGACAACAGCACCGGGCTGCCCAGCCCCAATAATGTGGGCAGGGCGATGCCCATCCATCGCGGCGACGCCATCATCGATCCCAGCAACAGCAGCGGCGGCGCATAGGCCATGGCCAGCATCGCAAATCCGTCCAGCCGGGGCATGATGGCATAGCCATAGACGGCGCCCAGTGCGGACGCGACGATGGTGCCGATCATGAATCCTTTCAGCGGCGCCAGCGGATTGTCGACCGCCGAAAACAGCGCCAGGAACACGCCCGCCAGCATGACGGCGCTGCCGCCGTCGCGCCATCCGCTCAAAATCCAGATCGCGCATCCCAGCACGATCGTCATGAACGCGCCGAATGCGCCACGCGCCGCGCTCGCATAATCGCGGTGCATCTCGCGGCTGCGGCGGCCCTCCAGCAATTGCGCCACGCGCGGGGTCACGGCGGCGCGGCTGTGCGTCGCCATCTGGTCATACAGGTCGCGACAGTCGCGATGCGCCGCGATCAGCGTCGCGAGACGGGCGTAAAGGCTCAGGCGCATCATGTCGCTCCACCCCATGTCGGGCGTCGCGGGCGGCTCCATCGCGGCGCATCGGTCGATCAGATGCTGGGTCAGCGCCGCGCGCGTCGCATTGTCGGGCGCGGGTGTATCCAGCCATATCCGCACGTCGGCGATCAGCAATGCGACCGCTTCGGGCACCTGCCCGCCATGGGCTTCGCGCAATACCGCCAGCCGGTCCTCCACCGCCGCGCCCAGCGGCAACAGCAGCGACAGCTGGTCCTGCAACGCCCGCACCGTGCGCACGCGCGGGGCCAGACGGCTGATGTCGAACGGCAGGTGCACCGACATCTGGTGCAGTTCGGTGACGTCCTGCGCCAGTCGGCGGCGTTCGGCGTCCAGCCCCGCCACCGGCTCCACCGCGATGGCGTCGCGCGACCATCGTTCGGCGTCGCGCAACATCGTGCCCACCCGCGCCAGCAGCGTGCCGGTGACCGATCCGGGCAGGACGACGCCGTGGATCAGGCTGCCGCACGCGATGCCGATCAATATCTCCTGCACGCGCAGAGCCGCCACCGTGAAGATGGTCTGGGGCGAATCGACGTCGGGGAAAACGATCAGGCAGGCGGTATAGCCTGCCAGCACGAACATATAGGATCGCGGCGTCCGGTCGAGCAGCGACACGAACACGCACAGCCCCAGCCAGGAAGCCATGGCCAGCACCAGCAATTCGGGCGCGTTGACCAGCGGCGGCACGATGGCGACCGCAAATGTCGCGCCGATCAGCGTGCCGATGGCGCGGAATATGCCCTTGGAAATCACCGCGCCAGCCAGCGGCTGGGCGACGATATAGCTGGTCAGGAACGCCCAATAGGGGCGCTCCATGCCGATGCTGAACGCAAAGAACAGCGCCAGCATCCCGGCGATCAGGCATTTGATGGAAAATAGCGCGGCGGGCACGCCCAACCGGTCTTTCATTGCACCGCGCGCTGTTCAGCGATCCTCACGCTCAGCAGGTCCAGCAGCCACACGGTGACCGTCACGGCCTGATCCGGCACATCCTTCAGCAATTCCGCGCGCAGCGTGTCCAGCTTCGCCTCGATCCGGCCGACCAGTTCCTGTCCGGCATCGGTCAGGCTGATGATGTTGGATCTTTTGTCGTCGGGATGCTGCGTACGCTGCACCAGTCCGGCGGACTGAACCTGATCCAGCGTGCGGACCAGCGAAGGCTGCGCGATGTCCAGCGATTCGGCCAGATCATTCTGCCGCACCTCGCCGCCCAGCCGGTCGATATGGATCAGGCACCATGCGGTGCTGTTTGACACGCCGAATTCGGCCAGCACGCTGTCGGCCAGCTGGCGCCACGCGCGGGCGACAGGCGCCATCTTGTGCGCAAGCGCACGTTTGGGATCGGAAAGAGGCATAATGATTAGATAGCTAACTAACTAAATTTGTCAATAGATTATGTCTGTCTCTTTCCCTGTCTCACGAATGCGGGGAATTCCTTTACGCTTCAATCCATTGCACCGAACGCCTGAAAACGGGCCGCACGCATCGCGTCGAAAATGCGCAAAGGAAAAGGCCCGAATCATGAGATCCGGGCCTTTCTTGATGTTTTCGATGCTGCCCCATCCCCATGTCATCGGGGCGGGAGAGCAGGGGCCTTTACGCCCGGCGCGTACCCGAAAAGGCCGACGCGCCGAACGTGCCCAGCTGCATCGTGCCGGTGATGGCGTCGCCCGTCACTTCCGCGTCGCATTCCAGCGTCATCGGCATCGGCATGGTCATTTCCATTTTCCAGGTCAGTTTGTTGCCGTCGATCGTACCGTCCACGACGTCCAGCGATCCCATCATGCCTGCAAAGGTGCCGTTGAACCGGTCGCCGCTGCTGATGACGGTGAACACCCCCTTCTGGTCGCCCATCGGGGTCTTCGCCACGCAATCATAGGCGCCATCTACTGCTGCCATATCCTGTCTCCTGTCCTTTACGTTTCCGTCAATCTGCGAGTGTCCCCATTTCCACCGGCAGCCCCACCGCGTCAAGCTGTGGCCGCACCAGTTTCGCGTCGCCCACCACGACCCAGATCAGCCGGTCGGGGTTGATCGCCTCGCGCGCGGCCTTGTCCATGTCCGCCGGGGTCATGGCGCGATATGTCTTGGGCAGCGTTTCATAATAATCGTCGGCCCGCCCGATCAGGGCGTTGCGCATCATCGCGCCCAGCAGGTCGGACGATGTTTCGAAACTGCCGGGCAGCGACAGGATCTGGCTGTTGATCGTCTGGTTCCGTTCGGTTTCGGTTACGCCCTTGGTCGTCAGGAACTCGCTCATATCCTTGCGGATCGCCTGAATCGATTCGCCCGTCTTGTCGGTCTGCACCGGGGCATAGACCAGCAGGGGAATGGTTTCCCTGACCCCCGACAGCGCGGTGCCCACGCCATAGGCCCACCCCTTGGTTTCGCGCAGGTCCATCCACAGCCGCGAAGACGTCGCCCCGCCCAGCACTTCATTGGCGGTCTGCAACGTCACCGGATTGTCGGTGCCCGCCTTGTTGGTCAACAGGCCCGCCAGGATCATCGACTGCGGGCTTTGCGGCTTGTCGATCAGCACGATCTTGGCCGGGCGCATCATCCTGTCCATGCGGAACGTCTTGACGCCCTTGGCGGCCTTGGGCGCCTTCCAGCCGCCGAACTGCTTTTCCAGCATCGGCATCAGTTCCGCCATGCTGGTGTCGCCCGCGACGAAGATGGTCGCATTGTCGGGCCGCATCCATGTGTCGTGGAAAGCGGTCAGGTCCGCCCGCGTCACCGCCTTCACGCCCGTTTCTGTGCCGGACCCGGTAAAGGGGATGCCATAGGGATGCGCCTGTCCATAGATCAGCGGCGGCAGCATGCGCTGCGCGATCGCCATCGGCGTCGTCTTTTCCGCCTGAATCCGGGTCAGCACCTGTCCGCGCAGCCGTTCGACCTCTGCCGGGGCAAAGGCGGGGTTGCGGATCACATCGGCCAGCAGGCCCAGCGACGCATCCAGATTGGGCTTGAGCGCAAACAGGCCCACATTGGTCCGGTCCATGCTGTTGGCCGCGCTGATCGACGCGCCCAGCCGTTCCTGCTCCTCGGCGATCTGCACCGACGTCCGCGTTTTGGTCCCTTCGTCCAGCAGCGCGACGGCCAGACCCGCGGTGCCCGGCTTCGCCTTGTCATCGGCGGCGTTCCCCGCGTCGAACGCGACGGACACGCGCACCGTCGGCACGGTGCTGCGATGCGCCAGCACGACATTCATGCCGTTCTTCAGCTTCGCCCGTTCGATGTCGGGGAAATCCAGATCCTTGACCGGCTCGATCGGCGGCTCGGCGATCTTCGTGGGCGCAGGCGGCGTCGCGGCGGCGGGCGCGGCCTTGGCGGGATCACGGAAATAGGCGGGCTTGTGCCCGGCTCCTCCTTCCTCCTTCGCCCCTCCCTCTTCCTTCGCATTGCCCGCCAGCGCATTGTCGGCGGCGCTCCGCTCACCTGGCGCGACGGTCAGGCGCAGCACCGGGCGGCCCAGCCATTTGCGCGCGGCGGCGCTCACGCTCTGCGGCGTCGCGGCGGCATAGACCGCCAGATCCTTCTTATATTTGCCCGGATCATCGGAATAGACCGCGCCTTCGGCCAGCGTCACCGCCTTGCCCGAAAAGCCGCCGACCTTTTCCAGCCCGCCGATGGTGCCTGCAGCCTGCCCGGTGGCGGCGCGCATCACTTCGTCCGCACTCGGCCCCTTGGCAAGGTAATCGGCCAGCAACTGGTCCAGCCGCTTGCCGACCGCCACCGGATCGGCGCCCGGCTTCACGTCCACGGTGATTTCCGCGATGCTCAGCTTCTCGAACGGCTGGATGCTGGCCTTCACCGCCACCGCGACCTTTTCATCGCGCACCAGCACATTGTCGAGGCGCGATGATTTGAGGCCACCGAACACCGTCATGGCCAGATCCAGCTGCTGCAATTCGTCGCTATTGACGCCGGGGACGATCCAGTTGCGATACAGGCGCGTCGCCGCGACATTGTCGTGCATCACCTTCTCAACGTCGCCGCTCAGCGTCGGCACGGTCGCGTCCACATCCTTGGGCGCGGGACCGGAGGGGATGTTGCCGAACCATTTTTCGACCTTGGCCTTGGCCGTCGCGACATCGATGTCGCCCGCCAGCACCAGCACGGCATTGTTCGGGCCATAATGGGTCTTGAACCACATCTGGACGTCGGCCAGGCTCGCGGCATTCAGGTCGGCCATCGACCCGATGGTGCTGTGGCGATAGGGATGGCCTTCGGGCAGCAGCGCGTCGAGCTGCGCATATTCGACCAGCCCATAGGGTTCATTTTCCCCCATGCGCTTTTCATTCTGCACGACGCCGCGCTGCGTATCCAGTTTCACCTGCGTCACCGCGCCCAGCAGATGGCCCATGCGGTCGGATTCCAGGAACAGCGCCCGGTCCAGCGCGCCGGTCGGCACCGTTTCGAAATAATTGGTCCGGTCGAACCATGTCGTCCCGTTCCAGTCGGTCGCACCGATGTCTTCCAGACGGCCGAAGAACGGCCCGTCGGCATTTTCGGAGCCATAGAACATCAGATGTTCGAACAGATGGGCAAAACCGGTCTTGCCCGCCGGTTCGAAACGCGACCCCACATGATACCAGATCGACACGCCCACCACCGGCGCCTTCCGGTCGGTATGGACGATGACGCGCAGCCCGTTCGCCAGCCTGAATTCCTCATAGGGAATGTCGACCTGCGACACGAGGCTGGCGACCGGCGCGGGGGCGGCGGTCGCGGGGGCGGCCTGCGCCATCGGCGCGAAAGCGGGCGAAAGCGCAAGCGCCGACAGACCCAGCATCAGGGACAGGCGGCGCGACATCCGGGAAAGGATCAGGGGGGAAAGGGTCATGAGAGCCTCATGAATAGGGACTTGGCCGCACCGGCAGGACCACCGGCGCGATGGATGGCGCAGCATAGCGGACCGTTTTAGCGGCGCAACACGCTTGTTGCTCGGTTACGGCGCCGGCCCGCTCCCCAGCTCTTATCGCTGGACAGCGCGGGGGCGGGGCGGCAATCGTCAAACCATACCGCAATTGAGTGGACCGCTATTCCCATGAAAACCACCATCGCCCTTGCAGCCCCTCTTGCTGCAATCACCGCTTTGCTCCTGCCCGCCGCGCTTCCGGCGCAGACTGCCGCCGATCCGGTCTTCACCGCCGCGGCCATGCGCGCCCATGTCGAATTTCTGGCCGACGACCTGCTTCAGGGGCGCGACACCGGCAGCGAAGGCCATGAAATCGCCGCCCGCTATGTCGCCAGCCAGTTCGATGGCCTCGGCCTCAAACCCGCAGGCGATGACGGCGGCTGGCTCCAGCGTATCGCCTTCCAGCAGACCGAACGCGCCACGACGCCCGGCACCCTGACGCTGACCGGTCCCAAGGGCGCGAAAAACTGGACCCACGGCACCGACGTCCTGATCGGCATGAATGCCGACGATCCGAATGTCGACCTCAGCGCTCCGCTGGTGTTCGTGGGCTATGGCATCGAAAACGCCCGGATGGGCATCAACGATTATGCGGGCCTCGACGTGAAGGGAAAGATCGTCGTCACGCTGCGCGGCTATCCCAAGGGTCTGCCGAGCGAGGAGGGCGCGCACCTTTCCGCGACAAAGGCGCAGGCGGCGCAGGCCCATGGCGCGGTCGGCATGCTGTCGGTCGGCACGCTGCAATCGATGAAGGCGCGGCCATGGTCGCGCATGGTGCATTTCGCCAATGATCCCGATTTCGGCTGGGTCGGTCCCGACGGCAAGCCCTTCGACGAGGCTCCCGGCATCCGCGCCAGCGCATCGCTGAACGAACCGGCGGTCGATGCGCTGTTCGCGGGCGCGCCCCAGTCGATCGCCACGATCCGCAAACTCACCGACAAGGCGGGCGGCAAGCCCAAGGGCTTTGCGCTCAAAGGCACCGCCCGCATTCAGGTGGAAAGCGTGGGCAAGCGCGTTTCCAGCCCCAATGTCGTCGCCATCCTGCCCGGCAGCGACCCGGTGCTGAAAAATGAATATGTCGTCCTGTCGGCCCATCTCGACCATATCGGCATCAGCGAAGCCAAGCCCGGCGACAAACCCGACACCGACCGCATCAACAATGGCGCGCTCGACAACGCCGCCGGGATCGCCACCATGCTGGAGGTCGCCCGCGCCATGGCGCAGTCGCCCGAAAAGCCCCGCCGCTCGATCATCTTCCTCGCCTCCACCGGCGAAGAAAAGGGTCTGCTCGGCGCCGACTATTTCGCCCGCCACCCCGCCGTGCCGGTGAAGCAGATCGTCGGCAATGTCGATCTCGACATGCCGCTGCTGCTCTATCCCTTCACCGATGTCATCGCCTTTGGCGCAAACCATTCGACCCTCGGCCCCATCGTGGCAAAGGCCGTCGCGCCGATGAACATCAAACTGTCGCCCGATCCCATGCCGCAGGAAGGCATCTTCGTGCGCTCCGACCATTATATGTTCGTGAAGCAGGGCGTGCCCGCGGTCTTCCTCGCTACCGGCTATGCCAATGGCGGTGAAAAGGCGTGGGGCGAATTTCTGGGCGGCGCCTATCACCATCCCGGTGACGACATGAGCCAGAAGATCGACTGGGATGCAGGCGCACGCTTTGCCGAGGCGAACTATCGCATCACCCGCGTCATGGCGGACGGCGATACCGCGCCGCTCTGGTACAAGGGCGACTTTTTCGGCGACACTTTCGCGGCCGACGCGGAGAAGGCCGCCAAATAAGTCGCACTTCGCCCCTTGTGTGGCATTTGAGCAACATTACATCCCGTTCATAGATTAAGGGTGTGATATGAACCTCGAAAAATTCACTGACCGCGCCAAGGGGTTTCTCCAGTCGGCGCAAACCGTGGCGATCCGCATGAGCCATCAGCGGATCGGCCCGGACCATCTTTTGAAAGCCCTGCTGGAGGACAGCCAGGGCATGGCGTCCGGCCTGATCCAGGCGGCGGGCGGTTCGGCGCAAGTCGCGCTGCGCGACATCGATGCCGCCCTCGCCAAAGTACCGTCCGTCTCCGGCAGCGGTGCGCAGCAGACCCCCGGCCTCGACAATGACGCCGTGCGCGTTCTCGACAGCGCGGAACAGGTCGCGGCAAAGGCGGGCGACAGCTTCGTTACGGTCGAACGGCTGCTGCTCGCGCTCACCCTCGCCACCACCACGACGGCGGGCAAAGCGCTCGCCGCCGCCGGTGTGAAGCCCGAAGCGCTCAACGCTGCGATCAATGCATTGCGCGGCGGCCGCACCGCCGACACCGCGGGCGCGGAGGATCGTTATGACGCCTTGAAGAAATTCGCCCGCGACCTCACCGAAGCGGCGCGCGCGGGCAAGCTCGATCCGGTCATCGGCCGGGACGAGGAAATCCGCCGCACGATCCAGATTCTCGCCCGCCGGACCAAGAATAATCCTGTGCTGATCGGCGAACCGGGCGTGGGCAAGACCGCGATCGCCGAAGGGCTTGCCCTGCGCATCGCCAATGGCGACGTGCCCGATACGCTCAAAGACCGCACGCTGATGGCGCTCGACATGGGGTCGCTCATCGCCGGGGCCAAATATCGCGGCGAGTTCGAGGAACGGCTGAAGGGCGTGCTGGACGAGGTAAAAGGCGCGGATGGCCAGATCATCCTCTTCATCGATGAAATGCACACGCTGATCGGTGCGGGCAAATCGGAAGGGGCGATGGACGCGGGCAATCTGCTCAAGCCCGCTCTGGCGCGTGGCGAACTCCATTGCATCGGCGCGACCACGCTCGACGAATATCGCAAATATGTGGAAAAAGACCCCGCGCTTCAGCGGCGGTTCCAGCCCGTCTTCGTGGGCGAACCGACGGTGGAGGACACCATCTCCATCCTGCGCGGCATCAAGGAAAAATATGAGGCGCATCACGGCGTGCGCATCGCCGACGCCGCGATCGTGTCGGCCGCGACCCTGTCCAACCGCTACATCACCGACCGTTTCCTGCCCGACAAGGCGATCGACCTGATGGACGAGGCCGCGTCCCGCATCCGGATGGAGGTGGAAAGCAAGCCTGAGGAAATCGAAAATCTCGACCGCCGCATCATGCAGCTTCAGATAGAGCGGGAGGCGCTGAAGAAGGAAAGCGACAGCGCGTCGAAGGACCGGCTCGCAACACTCGAATCCGACCTCGCCAATCTGGAGGAACAGTCCGCGGCGCTCACCACCCGCTGGCAGGCGGAAAAGGACAAGATCGCCGGGGAAGCGAAGCTCAAGGAACAACTGGACGCCGCACGCATCCAGCTGGAACAGGCGCAGCGTTCGGGCGAATATGGCAAGGCGGGCGAACTGCAATATGGCACCATCCCCGCGCTCGAAAAGCAGCTGACCGAGGCGCAGAGCGCGTCGGCCGGGGCGATGCTGCGCGAAGAAGTGACAAGCGAGGACATCGCCGCCGTCGTCTCCCGCTGGACCGGCATTCCGGTCGATCGCATGCTGGAGGGCGAACGGGAAAAGCTGCTGGCGATGGAAGAAACGCTGGGCAAACGCGTCATCGGGCAGGCGGATGCGGTGCGCGCCGTCTCCACCGCCGTCCGCCGCTCCCGCGCCGGTCTGCAGGATCCCAATCGCCCGCTCGGCTCCTTCCTCTTCCTTGGCCCCACGGGCGTCGGCAAGACGGAGCTGACCAAGGCGCTGGCCGGATTCCTGTTCGATGACGACAGTGCGATGGTGCGCATCGACATGAGCGAGTTCATGGAGAAGCACTCGGTCGCCCGGCTGATCGGCGCCCCTCCGGGCTATGTCGGTTATGAGGAAGGCGGCGTCCTGACCGAAGCCGTCCGCCGACGCCCCTATCAGGTCGTCCTGTTCGATGAGGTGGAAAAGGCGCATGGCGACGTGTTCAACATCCTGCTCCAGGTGCTGGACGATGGTCGCCTGACCGATGGGCAGGGGCGCACGGTCGATTTCACCAACACGATCATCGTGCTGACGTCTAACCTTGGCAGCCAGTATCTGACGGCGCTGGCCGACGACGAACCTGTGGAAAAGGTCGAGGATCAGGTGATGGACATCGTGCGGAGCCATTTCCGCCCGGAATTCCTCAACCGGCTGGACGAAGTGATCCTGTTCCACCGTCTTGGCGCGGCGCATATGGCGCCGATCGTCGACATTCAGGTCGCCCGCATCGGCAAGCTGCTGAAGGATCGCAAGATCGCGCTCGACCTGACGGACGGCGCGCGGGCATGGCTCGGCCGGGTCGGCTATGATCCCGTCTATGGCGCGCGCCCCCTTAAACGGGCGGTCCAGCGCTATCTGCAGGATCCGCTGGCCGACCTGATCCTGCGCGGCGAAGTGCCCGACGGTTCGACCGTCCGGGTGGAGGATGGCGACGGCGCGCTCAAACTCGCGGTCAATCCGCTCTGATCGGATGATGCTCTATGGCATGATCCGGTCAGATGGGATCGGATCATGCCTTGAACGATTTCGGCTTACCGCATTTTGCCCGCCGTCATCTGCGCCGGACGACCTCACCATGCTCTAGCGACGGGGCGGCCGGACATCGAAGGCGATGGTCAGCCGCTCGCCCGCAGAAAAGCCGATCGTGTGGTGCCACATGGTCGACGGGAACAGGGCGATGCGTCCTGCGATCGGTTCGACCTGCCTCAGCGGGGGCAGCGACAGGCCCAGTTCCGGCGGCGGCGTGCCCAGTTCCAGCCAGCCTGCCGGGGCCGGTCCCAATGCGTCCTGCGCAGGCCGCGAGATATAGCAGACGGCGCTGATCCAGCCGCGCGGATGCGTGTGCGTCGCATGGAATCCAGCAGCCTGCAACAATACCGACCAGCTGCCTTCGAACAGCAGATGGTTGCGCGGCACGCCCAATAGAGGGTGGCCGGTCTGCGGTGGCGGCAACATGGCGATATAACGGCGCACGGCATCCAGTGCCGCTGCCTTCGCCCGCCTGATCTCCGGTTCGGCGCGGAAGAACAGGGGCTGGTCCGTCTGTGTTCCCCCCCGGACCGACTGGCCGGGAAAGTTCGCCGCACGCGCATGCAATCCACGCAGCACCGTCGCCAACGCGTCCCGTTCGGCATCGCTCAATCCCAGATCGAACGTCCGGATATAAGGCGGATCGCCATCCAGCCACGCGGCATTGGAGTTGCCGGTCAGGCGCCAGATTGTCGACAGATAGGGCCAGATGGCATCGCGCTGGGCCGTCGCCAATGCCGTGATGGCGACCCGCTCGGCCTCATCGAACCGCTGCATCCGCAACAACAGGCGGACATGGGGCAATGCCATCTGATCGCGCGCGGCCGTGGGCATCGCGCAAAAGGCGGCATGGGCCTGTGCCCGGTCGCCATGTTCCGCTTCCCACGCTGCCGCCGCCGCATCGAACAGCGGCGATGGCAGTTCGCGCCTCGCCGCATCGATGACGGCCTTGGCCGCGTCATGCGCCTTCACCGCCATCAGCCGCCGGTAAAGGGCCATGCGCAATTCGACATGGCGGGGATGGGCGGCG
>NZ_JBMDWL010000101.1:0-29211 GCF_048594625.1 Sphingobium sp. | reverse complement strand
ATCAAGCAGCGCATCGCCTGGCAGGAAGGCATGGTCGAGTTCGAAGGCGACACGCTGGCGCAGGCGGTGGAGGAGTTCAACCGTTATCGCGCGACCCCGCTGGTCATCGGCGATCCTGCCATCGCCAGCCTGCGGGTGGGGGGCGCCTTCCGACTCGACCGGTCGCAGGATTTCGTCGATGCGCTGCAAAGCGGCTTTGGTGTGCGCGCCGTACCGGGCAGCGACAATTCGATAATATTGGTTTCCGCACAGGACGATTAGCAGAACAGGCGAGGCCGTCCGTATCAACGGGGATGGAACATGTGTCATCCCTATCGCCCGCCACCATATCCCGGCAGGACCGCCTGCGATCGATCCTGGGCGGATCGATCGGCAACCTGATCGAATGGTATGACTGGTATGTCTATTCGGCCTTCACCCTCTATTTCGCGCCGATCTTTTTCCCGTCGGATGACAGCACCGCGCAGCTGCTGAACGCGGCGGCGATTTTCGCCGTCGGTTTCCTGATGCGCCCGATCGGTGCCTGGGCGATGGGCATCTATGCCGATCGCAAAGGACGCAAGGCGGGCCTGACCCTGTCGGTCATGCTGATGGCGGGCGGATCGCTGATGATCGCCGCCATTCCGGGCTATGCCACCATCGGCGTCGCAGCGCCCGCGCTGCTGCTGCTCGCCCGGCTGATGCAGGGGCTGTCGATCGGCGGCGAATATGGCGCGAGCGCCACCTATCTGTCGGAAATGGCGCAGCACGACCAGCGCGGATTTTTCTCCAGCTTTCAATATGTGACTCTGATCGCGGGGCAGTTGCTGGCATTGTGCGTGCTGCTTCTGCTCCAGCTGTTCCTGACGGAGCATCAGCTGGAAAGCTGGGGATGGCGTGTGCCGTTCGTCATCGGCGGCCTGATGGCGGTGGGCGTGTACCGCCTGCGCCGGGGGCTGAAGGAAACCGAGGCGTTCGAGGAAAGCGCGGCGGTAAAGGAGCATCCCCGGTCGAGCGGCCTGAACCTGATCCGTCGCCACCCGCGCGAAGTGCTGCTGGTCATGGCATTGACGGCTGGGGGCACGCTCGCCTTCTACGCCTTTAGCACATATATGCAGAAATTCCTGGTCAACAGCGCCGGGTTCGGCCGCCAGACCGCGACCGCGATCATGGCGTCGGCCCTTTTCATCTACATGTTGTTGCAGCCGATGGCGGGGTGGCTGTCCGACCGGATCGGGCGCAAGCCGCTGCTGATCGGCTTTGGCGTCAGCGGCGTGCTGTGCACCACGGCGATCTTTACCGCGCTAGAAAGCGTCACTTCATCCTTCGGCGCGTTCCTGCTGGTGCTGGCGGGACTGGTGATCGTCACCGGATATACGTCCATCAACGCCATCGTGAAGGCGGAGCTGTTCCCCGCCAATATCCGCGCGCTGGGCGTCGCGCTGCCCTATGCGCTGGCCAATACCCTGTTCGGCGGGACCGCCGAATATGCGGCGCTGTGGATGAAGCATGCCGGGATGGAAGGCGGCTTCTACTGGTATGTCACCGCCATGATCGCGGTGTCTCTGATCGTCTATCTGCGCATGCCCGACACGCGCAAAACCAGCCAAATCTGACAAAAAGGGGAAGAAGCCCATGCCATCTGTGACCCGCACGCTTTGCCATATCCTGCCCATGATGCTGCTGTGCCAGCCCGCGCTGGCGCAGGACGCACCGGCGCCCGCCGAACCGCCCTTCACATCCGTACAGCCCGGCGATTTCGCCATTCCAGGATCGCTGTCCAACAGCTGGGCCGATTTCGACAATGACGGCGACCTCGACCTCGTCGTGTCGCTGAAGGGCGGGGACATCCGCCTGTATCGCAACGACAAGGGCAAGTTCGTCAATGTCGGCCCGCAGATGGGCCTGCCGACGTCCGGCCCGGAAATGCGCGGCGTGGCATGGGGCGATTATGATGGCGATGGCTGGATCGACCTGCTGGGCGGGGCGACCATGCCCAAGGAACTGAGTCTGGTCTTTCGCAACGAAGGCGGCAAGAAATTTACCAATGTCGCGCCCGAACTGGGCCTGACCATTCCCAATCGTTCCGCCCGCCAGACCAGCTGGGTCGATTATGACAATGACGGCGATCTGGACGTCTATGCCGCCAATCGCATCGGTCCCAACAGCCTGTACCGCAATGATGGCGGCACGTTCGTTCAAGTGTCGGTTGATGGCGGCGTATCCGATCCGCGGCCCACGGTCGGCGCATGCTGGTTCGATTATAATCGCGACGGATTTCTGGACGTGTTCCTGGCCAACCAGTCGGGGGCGACCGATTCCCTGTGGCGCAACAATGGCGACGGCACCTTCACCGACGTCGCGCCGCAGCTGGGCATGGACAATCCCGGCCGGACCAAGGAAGAAGGCGGCGTGGGCTGCGCCGTGGGCGATTATGACAATGACGGCCATCTAGACCTGTTCGTGCCCAATTATGGCGTGAACACGCTGTACCATAATAATGGCGACGGCACCTTCACCAACGTGGCCAAAGATATGGGCGTCGCGATCGACAACCATGCCGTCGGCGCGGTGTGGGGCGATTATGACAATGACGGCTATCTCGATCTTTACGTCACATCCTATCACGGACCGCGCGACCAGCAGCAGCCCAAGGACAGCCTGTTCCACAATGAAGGGGGCAAGGGTTTCCGCCAGATCCTGACCGAAACATCGAAGCTGAACGTAGGTGACCATGGCGTCCAGTGGGTGGATTATGATCGCGACGGGGCGCTCGACCTGTCGGTGATGCGTGGTTACACCAGCCAGGGCGGGCATTTCCTGTTCCACAACAATCTGGACGCGAAGGCCAGCAAGCGGAGCCTGTCGGTCACGCTGCTGGATGCGAAGGGGCGCTTTACCCGCATGGGAGCGGAAGTGCGGCTGTATGACAAGGCGGGCAAGATCCTTGCCACGCGGCAATTGTCGACCGGCGACGGATATAATTCGGAAAATGCCGCGCCGCTGCATTTCGGCCTGAAGTCGATGGACGCGGTGAAGGTGGAAGTGACCTGGATGAGCCGGGAAGGGCGCAAAATCCAGACCATCCCCAATGTCAGCCCGGCGCGCTATTATGGCAAATCGCTGGTGATCCGGCAGAGGTAACTTGCCACCATGGGAAGGGGCCGACGCGGGACCGGGCGTCGCCCTTTTTCCTTTGAGCGATCTGCGTTCGGCCCGTCGGACTGTAGTGATGAGAGGCGAAGGCAGTCCCGACGAAGCCACCCCGCTTTCTGCGTGTTGAGAGCGGCGTCGACGCCGGGTTTGAGCGCGCCCTTTTTCGATCGACCGCCCCTGATGGCTGAACCGCCCGAACCGGGCAGGTAGCGGCGCGGCGGCGGGAACGGCGGACGCAGACAGCGAAAGTGACAATGATGCGCAGGCAATGGCTGCCCGCCGCCCTGGCCTTTGCTGCAAGATCATTTTCTTCTCGTTCTTATTATAGATAACATCGGTGGCTGTTGATTTTCGGCGCAATGGCGTCCGTTGCCTCGCTCTCCTTTTGCGCTGTCTTCTGGCGGGGAGGGGGCTATCCATATTGCCGCTTTTCCATCGCGGGCAGATGCCCTAATCCAGCGCAAGTCATCCGGGGGAGCCAGTCAGAATATGTCGAAGTCCGAGCGTCCGGCGCGGGGGGCGACCATCGTGGATGTGGCATTGCGGGCCGGGGTTTCCTCCATGACGGTTTCGCGCGTCATCAACCATCGGCCGGGCGTGAGCGAAGACACCCGCCGCATCGTGGAAGAAGCGATCAAGGCGCTGGCCTATACCCCCAATGTCGCGGCGCGCAGTCTGGTGACGTCGAGCGAATTGCGGATCGGCATCCTCTATTCCAACGTCAGCGCGGCGTTCATGAGCGAGTTCCTGACCGGCGTGTTCGAGGAAGCGTCCGCACGCGGCGCGCGGCTGGTCTTGCTGAAAGGAGAAGGGGGGCGACCGCCGGACCGGGCGGCGTTGCAGGATGCGCTGGACATGGGGCTGAGCGGCGCATTGCTGGCCCCGCCGCTGGGCGAAGCGCCGGAGGTCGTGCGCATGTTGAAGGAAGCGGGATGCCCGATGGCGGCCGTGGGCGCCTATCCGTCGGGCGGGACGATCTGCGTACGGATCGACGATCGTGCGGCGGCCTGTCAGATGACCCGGTTGCTGCTGGATCTGGGGCACAGGCGGATCGGTTTCATATTGGGCAATCCCGATCAGGCGGCGAGTGCGGAACGCATGGCGGGATTCTATGCCGCCGTCCGCGAAACCGGCGGGGTCAGCGTGCAGGTGGCGCAGGGCGATTTCACCTATGTTTCGGGACTGGCCGCCGCCGAACAGTTGCTGGCGATGCCCGACCGGCCGACCGCCATCTTCGCCAGCAATGACGACATGGCGGCGGCCGTCGTATCGGTGGCGCACCGCCAGCATCTGGACGTGCCGGGCGAACTGACGGTGGTGGGGTTCGACGATACCATAGCGGCCAGCACATTATGGCCGCCGCTGACGACCGTGCATCAGCCCGTGCGCGATCTGGCGGCGCAGGCGCTGAGCCTGTTGATGGCCGAAATCGGCGCCAGAGGCGGCAGGTCGAAAGTGCCGGGCGAAACCATATTGGATCACCAGATCATCGAACGTCAGTCCACCAGCGCGATCGGATTATCCGCCCCTTCATAACGGAAGAAGGCGAAATCGGCGGGCATGGCCATACCCGACTGATCCTGACAGGCCATGCCGATGAAGCTGCCGGTGAAATTGGGGAAGCCGGGAAAGGTCACTTCGTCCGACAGGATGGAGAGGTCGAGCGTGCGGGGCACGGATTGCCAGTCGGCGGCACCGGCCGGTCGCCAGAAGAACGACAGCCGGTCGCCATCGCCATCGGCCCTCAATTCCATGGGGCCATCCGGCAGGGCGGTAATGACGTCGATCGCGATATTTTCCGCCAGTTCCGGGGAAGCGACCATCAATTGCAGTTCGCGCCTGCCTTCATCCGCGCTGATGTTGAGATAATAATATTTGCTGCTGTTATAATAGAGGATCAGCCCGGCGGCCTGCTGGAACGAGCGGGGTGAGGCATCGACGCTGGTCGTCGCGGTGAAGCGCCTGTGCTGCAACCGGCGGGCGACGAGCGCCTGTTCGAAATGGCTGCCCACGGTTTCGCGGCCGTGCAGGCGCAGATGGCCGGGGCGTTGCGACAGGGTGAACAGCCTTTCGGGATCGGGGCTGCGCAGCCACTGAAATTCGGGGGGTAGCGTGTCCCGGTCGAAATCGCCGTTCCAGTGCTGATCGGGCCATGGTGCGGACGGCAGGTCGGGCGTGGCGGGATTGACGACCGGTTGCGCATCGCGATCGGGCGTGCGCAGCCATCCATCATCCCCCCACTCCATCGGCTGAATGGCGGTTTCACGACCGAAAATGCAGCGTTCGCGGCCTGCGACCGGGCGGCCGCACAGATAGGCCATCCATGTCGTGCCATCCGCCAGTTCCACCAGGTCGCCATGGCCCGTCCGCGTCAGGGGACCGTCGCGGCGACCCGACGCCGTCAGCACCGGGCCATCGGGATGCGCTTCATAGGGACCAAGCAGGCTGCGCGACCGGGCCATGACGACGGCATGGTTCCAGCCGGTGCCGCCTTCGGCGACCAGCAGGTGGTAATAGCCGTCGCGCTTGTAGATATGCGGTCCTTCGGTAAAGCCCAGTTGCGTGCCCCGGAAGATCAGGTGGGGATCGCCCCGCAGCGTCAGGGCGTCGCGATCAAATTCCTGAATCTGGATGCCTGCAAAGCGGCCTTTGCCCGGACGATGATCCCACAACATGTTCAGCATCCAGCTGCGCCCGTCATCGTCATGGAACAGGGCGGGATCGAAGCCACTGCTGTTGAGGTGGCTGGCGTCCGACCATGTGCCGTCGATGCGGTCGCAGCTGACGACATAATTGGGAAAGTCGCGCAGCGACGCGCCCTTCGCGCCGTTGACGGTGGTGACGCCATAGCGCTTCACATCGGTGTAGACGAGCCAGAAGCGACCATCGGCATAGCTGAGGTCGGGCGCCCACACGCCGCACGAATCGGGCGCGCCGCGCATGTCGAGCTGTGACGCGCGGGCCAGCGGGCGGGCCGCCAGACGCCAGTGTTTCAGGTCGCGGCTGTGGTGGATCTGAACGCCCGGATACCATTCGAAGGTGGAGGTGGCGATGTAGAAATCATCCCCCACCCGCACGATCGAAGGGTCGGGATTGAAGCCCGGCAGGATCGGGTTTGAAATCTGGTTCATGCAGGCTTGCGTACCAATGTCCATAGGATCGCGGCGCCCAGAAGATCCAGAACGCCCAATATGACGAAGAAGGGGCCGTAACCCACGCTGTCCACCATCTGGCCCAGCAGCAGGGTGAAGATGAGGACGCCGAGATTGCCGGCAAGGCCCGCGAAACCGGCGGCGGTGGCCACGGCATTGCGGGGGAAAAGGTCCGACGCCATGGTGATGACGGTGACCGACAGCGTCTGATGCGCGAACCCGCCAAGGCACAGGAGCGCGATCGCGACATAGGGGTTGGACGCCATGCCGACAAAGGCCATGGCGGTCATCATCACCGCGCCCAGCGTGAAGGCCCATCGGCGCGCGTCGATCAGGTCGACATTGCGGCGCTGAAGATAGGCGACGACGGCGGGACCGAACAGGCAGCCAAGATCGGCGGCCAGAAAGGGAAGCCAGGCGAACAGCGCGATCTGCGCCAGATCGAAACCGCGCACCCGCGCCAGATAGAGCGGCATCCAGAACGACAGCATGCCCCATACCGGATCGGCCAGCATGCGGGGCAGGGCGATGCCCCACAGGTCGCGGCGGCGCAGCAGCGATTTGATGGGCACGCGGTCGGACTGGGGCGCGAGGCGGCTTTCCTGTCCGCTGGTGATATAGTCATGTTCCTTGGCGGTGAGCCGGGGATGTTTCGACGGGCTGTTATAATAGAACAGCCACAGGATCGCCCAGCACAGGCCGATCGCGCCCGCGACGATGAAGGCGAGGCGCCAGCTGTGCATCATCACGGCCCATGCCACCAGCGGCGGCGCGAAGACTGCGCCGAAGGATGCGCCGATATTGTAGATGCCGCCCGCAAGGCCACGTTCCCTGGACGGGAACCATTCCGCGACCATTTTCTGCCCGGCGGGCTGCGCCGATCCTTCGGCAAGGCCGAGCAGTCCGCGCAGCGCGGCAAATCCCATCCAGCCGTTGACGAAACCATGCGCCATCGTGACCAGCGACCATGCCGCCACGCACAGGCCGAACCCGATGCGCAGGCCCACGCTGTCGAGGAAATAGCCAGCGGCCGGTTGCAGCATCACGCCGAACTGAAAGGCGCTGGTGATCCAGCCATATTCGACGCTGTTGATGGACTGTTCGTCGAGGATGACCGGCGCGGCGACCCCAAGGACCGAGCGCGAGAGATAATTGATCACCATCGCGCCCACGAAGACGCCGATGATGGTCCACCTGATTTTTCCTGCCACGAACCCGCCCTTATGAATTATGATAACGTTAACATCTGATGGCGCATGCCGCAAGCCGCTTGTGCGGGCAGCGACGGAGCCGGTTTCCCTCGCCGTCCCAATGGCATCGTGCGGCGGGCGGGGAGGGGCGTCGTGCGATGGCGCCAGCCCCGCGCGCGGGCCGTGCATGCGATGCCCTTGGCCTGTCGGCTATGCCTTTGTTTTTCCCATGTTGGGGACGGCTGTTGAGCCGACCCCGATTACTGCATTTTTCGCGCCGTCACCTGATCCCGATGGCTCAACATGGTCTAGTGACCGAAGTGACCGGCCCAGCGGATCGCGTTCGTCAGGATGCGGCGATAATTGGGATCGTCGTAATTTTGCGGATTGTGACCCAGCGCCGAATACACCACGCGCCCCTTTGCGGCGGGATTGGTCCAGATGACCGGATGGGTGCCCATCGTCAGCTTTGCGCCGGGGCGATAGCTGCCCTCATCGATCCGCGCGAGGATCGACATGCCGCGCGTCTGCGGGTTCACGTCGAAGGAATACCATTCGTCGACCGGCTTCCACGGCAGCGTCACCCCGGCCATGACGGGATGCTGCGGCTGATCGACCATGACCTGCGCCGACTGGAACTGATCCTGACCGCCCGGATGCCCGGTGAAGGTGGTGCCGATGATCGTGTCCACATACCATGGCGCCTTGTGGCTGTTGTCCCCGGCCGCATGCAGCGCGACCACGCCGCCGCCGCGCGCGACGAAACGGGCGAAGGCCGCGCGCTGATCCTTCGTCAGGAAATCACCGCTCGCGCTGTTGAGGACAACCACCGAAAAATGGCGCAACTGCGCGTCGTTGAAGATGGCGGCATTTTCCGTCGTGTAGCTGGCATGGCCGAGATTGGCGGCGATGTCGGCCAACACCATGTTGGAATGGGGGATATGTTCGATATGCCGCCACCCGTTGGTCTTGGACAGGATCAGCACCGCATCATCGAGCTTCTTGGGCAGAACCGGCGCGACCCGATCATAGGTGGGGGGCGGCAGATGCGGGTTGGGCGTGGCCTGTCCCATCGCCAGCAGCGCGATCGTCGCCAGAAATCTGTGCATCATGCGTCCTTTCGCGCATTCGCCCCGGTGCATGGCCGGATGTCGCGCAATTTCAAGAGGGTTGTGGTCGTAGGGGCGCTCCGGCGATCGTTCGCCCCGGTTAGATCATGCCCGCCTTCATCTGCTTCACCGCCTGATCGGCGGCGCGCGCGGTCATCGCCATGAAGGTGAGCGAGGGATTGACGCAGGATACCGACGCCATCTGCGCACCGTCGGTCACGAACAGATTGGGGGCGTCATGTGCCTGATTCCATTTGTTGAGGACCGACGTCGTCGGATCATTCCCCATGCGCGCGCCGCCCATTTCATGGATGGCCTCACCCGGAACATGCTGACCCCGGCTGCCGGTGACATTGGTCAGCCCCGCCTTGCGCAGCATCAGCACGCCCTGTTCCAGCGCATCGTCCATCATCTTGATTTCATTGTCGCGGAACCGGACGTCGAACCGCAGCAGCGGCGTGCCGAAACGGTCGGTCTTGCTGTGGTTGAGCATGACGCGATTATCCTCATAGGGCAGGCATTCGCCGAACGCGCCCATCGAAAAACGCCATGGGCCATATTTGCGCATGCCATGCTTCATCGACAAGCCGAAGCCTTCGGGTGCGGAGGCCTGACGCCCGGCGCCGCCCTGAAAACCATATCCGCGTTTGAAGGGCAGGTCTTCCGCATCCAGATTGCGGAAGCGCGGGACGTAGACGCCGCCGGGACGCCGCCCATATTCCACAAATTCGTTCATCCCCGGAATGTCGCCGGACACGCCGACGCGGAAGATATGATCCATGACCGCGCTGCCCAATGCGCCGCTGGAATGGAAATAGCTGCGCTCGCTGCCTTCGGGGCGGCTGTTGAGCAGGACGTGGAGCGAGCTCATCGCGGAAGCGCACAGGAATACCATGCGCGCCTGAACCACTTCGGCCTGTCCGGTGTTGGCGTCCACCATGCGCACGCCCGTGACCCGCTTTGCCGCCGGATCATATTCAAGGTTGGTGACCCATGCGTCCGACCGCAGCGTCAGCCGCCCGGTCGCGCGCGCGGCGGGCAGCGTCACCGCCTGCGTCGAGAAATAGGCGCCGAAGCTGCATCCGCGATCGCACTGGGCGCGTTTCTGGCAGCGGGTGCGCCCCTGTTCGGGCTTGTCTTCCGTAATATTGCTGAGACGGGCGTTGATCAGCTTGCGGCCGGGAAATTCCGTTTCCAGCCGGTCCTTCAGCCATTTTTCCGCGACGTTCATCGGGAAAGGCGGCATGAATTCACTGTCGGGCAGATAGGGCAGATTTTCCCGGCCACCCGACACGCCGATATAATTTTCGACATAGCTGTACCATGGCGCGACATCGTCATAGCGGATGGGCCAGTCCGTCCCCACGCCTTCGCGTTTGTTGGCGGCAAAATCCGCTTCGCTCCAGCGGAAGCTCCACCGGCCCCATGTCAGCGACTTGCCGCCGACCACCGATGGACGGACCCAGTTGAACTTGTTGGGCGCATCGTAATCATAGGGGTTGAGCCGGTCGTTGATGAAGAAGGGCTGCGTGGCGGGCGAAACCCAGCCGTTCAGCGCGAAATAATCGCGTTTCGCAAGGGCGGCGGGCATTTTGCCGCGCGCCGGAATGTCATAGGCCGATTTGCCGTCGAAGGGATAATCCTCCCCATGTTCGACCATGCGGCCACGGTCGACCATCAGGACGCGCAGCCCCTTTTCCGTCAGTTCCTTGGCGGCCCAGCCGCCGCTGATGCCCGATCCGATAACGATTGCGTCAAAACGATCCGTTGCTGCCATGGTGATGCCTGCCCGATGAAAATGCGGAAAATGGATAGGTGAAGATCGCGTGCGATCCTGCGCCTTCAGGACGAAAAGATCCGGTCGACCTTCGCTATGGGGTAGGCCCCGTCATAATCGCCGGGGACGGGCAGATAATGCCGTTCCTGCGTGATACCGATTTCGGATGTGTAATAGCCGGTAATGACCAGCTGGCGGAACGCCTGAAAGAAGGGCGCGCCGCTTGGCAGATCGCCGTTCATCGCCAGCGTCAACAGGGCATCCTGCTGCGCGGCGGACGCCTTGACCGCTGCCTTTTTATAATCGGTCATGCTGCGCGCGTCGATGGCGGCAAGGCCGTCGAAGATGGTCGCGCGTTCATCAGTAATGGCCCAGTCGCCCAGCATATGTTCGATATAGTCCGGCACGCCCGCGGCGATCGCGCCCGGCGTGTCCGATGTGGGCAGGATGCGTTCGCTGAGCGCCGTCACCAGCGCCCGTTGCGCGGGGGTGAACACGCTGGCGGGTGCGCCGGTGTTGATGACGGGGTTGGGTTGATAGGCGACAGCGCGTGCCAGCGGAGCGAACAGGTTCGCGCCGAACAGGCCGACGACGGACGCAAGGGCGGTTCTGCGATCCATCAGCATGCACCCCGATTGGGGTTTCCGGCGGAATAAAAGGAGAGGGCCGGACTATCGGCGTCAGCGCAAGTTAGCGCTATCATTTTTGCGCATTTACATTGCGCGCACGAATACCCTGCGGTCATCAACCTCTCCAATTATGCTATTGGTCGGGGACAATAAGGCATGAGTTCATGCGCCAGTCAATGCCCGGTTGCGATCGTGGCATGCGGCGAGGGTGGAGGGGCCATCGGCGGGTGGCGGAAATGAATGGCCGGGATAGCGCTATCAAGCGCATCGCAGGATAGCTGGCCGTTGCCGCAGATGCGCGATGGATCGGGGAGAAAGAAGGCGGGGGCCGCAAGACGGAGGGCAACGGAGCAGGTCCGACAGGCCTCGATCAGAACATGCTTCAGAGGTTTTTTGCTGGCCGTCCTTTGCAATCCATCATCCGTTCCGGATCACATCATGATGATGCCCCATGGCGCGCGCAGCCGAGCAGGAAGGCGATCAGCCGTCTTTCCGCCGGTAGCGGAAAACCGGAATCCAAGCATCATTTGTTTATAACATATTGAAATATGCCAATATTATAGATGTGCGCTGAACTGAAATGAGCTGTTGGCAATCACATAGCAATCACGATCAACTTTGATGGCTCGGGCGGCCGGAAAGAGGGGATGGCGCCGATGTTGGCTGACTGAGGCCGGATATCAGCCCTTGAAATCGTGTCCGCATGCTATCTCAAGCATTAGTTATCGGAAGTGATTTGGCCTGGGACGGAGCAGTCCGCTCACTGCCGGGAAAGCAATCGGCTAAACCTGACATCTCAAAGACGGTTGAGCGAACGCCAACGATCGCGACCCGAAAAACACTCGCCAAGACCGTTCGGTTCGAAATTTCGACGCATTGCCAGCGTCAAAGGCTGCAACCTGTCAGGCGGGGGGTAAGCTGGAACTCTATCCGTCCGCGGGCGCTTGCTTAAGATGGCCATCACTCCCCGCCAGAAGGGCGCGACAACTGCAAGGCGGCAACATGCGCCCGCCCGGGCAAAATTCCTAGATCGGATAGAGCCGTTCTTTGCGGGCAAGGACGTCATTGGCGGACCGTTGCTGCTGGCGACGATCGCGGCGCTCCTGTTCACGAACAGTCCCTTGCGCGAAAGCTATGAACGCTTCTGGGATACCCAGCTCCACTTTGGGTTTGGCCGCCAGCTGGTTAGTCATAGCCTTGCGGAATGGATCGACCACGCGCTGCTCCCGCTGTTCTTCATCATCATAGGCGCAGATGTGAAACGCGAGCTTGTGCGTGGCGCCCTGTCGCAGCTGCGCTCCGCTATCTTCCCGATCGCTGGCGCCATAGGCGGGATGCTGGTTCCCGTCTTCCTGTTCTGGCTGATCGCACGGGACAGCGATGCGATCGCGGGCTGGGGCACCGTCATCACCATGGATACCGCCTTTGGCCTGGCGCTGATCGGCCTGTTTGCCACGCGCTTGCCAGATGGGGTGCGCGCGCTGTTCCTTGCATTTGCGGCGATCGACGACATTGGGGGGCTGCTGGTCATCGCCGCGGCCTATAGCGACGCGATCTATCTTGACGGCCTGTTGATTGCGGCCATTGGCTTTGCCGCCATCTACCTTCTGCGTCATCTGCGCTGGGGGGCGAGCATTCCCTATGTGCTGCTGGCTATCTTGCTCTGGGTCGGTATCCTGCGATCGGGCATCCATACGACGATCGCCGGGGTGCTCCTTGGTTTTCTAGTACCGGTCTATCCCAGGCTTGGCCGCGAGGATTTCGCTGACAATGTCCAGGATGAGATTGATGAATTTCAGCTGGCGCACCGCCACGCGCCAGGGGAAGGGGAGGGCGACGACACTACTCGCTCGGAAAAGAAGGCGCAGGAGCGCCTTGGCTATTTACACGAGATGACCAGCGCCACGCATGCCACGGGAGAACGGGTGATAATGCTCCTTTCGCCCTGGATCAGCTATCTCGTGTTGCCGCTCTTTGCTCTCTCGAACGTCCGGGTGCATATCAATCCCGATCTGATTGCAGATAGCTTGCGCTCGACGCTTGCACCCGCCATCCTGATAGGGCTGTGCTTGGGCAAACCGCTAGGTTTTATGAGCTTTAGCTGGATCGCAACCCGGCTGGGCCTGGCGCGCCTTCCCGACAATGTCCGCTGGCCGATGATCGCGGCGATAGGATCGCTAGCGGGTATCGGCTTTACGATCTCGCTCTTCATATCCGGATTGGCGTTCAGCGACAGCGGGGTTCAGGAGATAGCGTCGCTCGCAATCATCGTCGCTTCGGCCCTTGCGGGTTTGACCGGTTATGCAGCGCTTCGGGTTGCGGTGCGCGTATAGGCCCGACCTCTGCGGCGACCTCGCGCTTGGGTGACTGACTTCGCCTCATGGCAATTATCGCCATGCCGACGTCGCCGCCTTCTGGATTTTCCCGGCCCAGTGAGCTTGGCCATCATGATCGCTGATGAGATCCTGTCTGATCTCAATCTCTGCATAGCGAAGGTTTCGGGGAAAAGCGTGAAGAGGCGCCGTGTAATCGGTGGCGTCCATCCGATAGGGTGCGTTGTCGCCCACGCATATCGCTTTGTCGGCCTGTAATTGCGCAACCATTGCTATGGCGAAATCCGTGCGTCCAAGCCAGTGCAGAACACCTACATGCCAAGGCCGGATAAAATCGTTCAGCTTCGGAGTGAAGCTGTGTAGCGAAAGCAGGATAGTCTCAGTACCCGCCGCCTGCCGGGCGTCGAGCATGGCCGATATGGCCACATGATAGGGCGTGTGGATGGCCGCTATCCTGGCTTGCCTGGCTGCGTCGTCGAGCGCGCCATTGCCCATGATGGATGTGCCGTCGGATTGGATAGCTATTACATCCTCATGCCCGGGATCGCGATTGCAGTCGATCACGAGGCGCGAATAGGTCTGATGGATGAAAGGCGCGTCTAGCAGGCGCGCCAATTCCCTGCCAAGCCCCCGCGTGCCGATATCGACAGCGATATGCCGCGCACGGTCCGCCGCTGTCAGACCCAGATCGCCCAGCACTGCGGGAATGGCGGCCCCGGCATGGTCTCCGATCAACAGGAACGGTGAGCGACCTCCCGCGTTATCGATGACGAACGGCGCCGGATCGTCCGGACCCAATAGTATCGCCGCCTCTCCGGCCATCTGGATATTCCCTTCATGCCGTTGCTGACGATCCATCACGTCACGACTTATCGCTATCAGCAGCCAGTGTCGCTGGGCGAGCATCGCATCATGATGCGGCCGCGGGAAGCCTTCGACCAGCGATTGCTGTCCGCCCGGCTCGACATCGATCCCGAACCTGGCGAACTGCGCTGGCTGCATGATGTCTTTGGAAACTCCGTCGCGATCGCCTTGTTCAAAAAGCGCGCCTCGCATCTGGTCGTTACCAGCGAAATGACGCTGGAACATGCGCCGCTGGCGCAGCAGCAAGTTGATGTCGAACCCTATGCCCGCCTGTTTCCGTTCACTTACTCATCGGAGGACATGCCCGACCTGCTGCGGTCCATCGAGCGGCAGTATCTGGACCCGGAACGGGTGGTCGACAATTGGGCGCGCAGCTTCGTCCGCAATGACGGCAATACCGGCACGGTCGATCTGCTGACCCGGATCGCCACCGGCATCCAGCGCGACTTCACCTATGTCCCCCGGCATGAGAAGGGCACCCAGTCGCCGATCGAGACGCTGCGCAAGCGTCAGGGTACCTGCCGCGATTTCGCGGTATTGATGATCGAGGCGGTGCGGGCGCTGGGCTTCGCCGCGCGCTTCGTTTCCGGCTATGTTTACAATCCTTCCCGGCACGAGGGCGTGGTCGGTGGCGGCAATACCCATGCCTGGGTGCGCATCTTCCTGCCCGGATCGGGCTGGGTCGAGTTCGATCCGACCAACGGCATCATCGGCAATCGCGGCCTGATCCGCGTCGCAATCGCGCGCGATCCCTATCAGGCGCTGCCGCTGTCGGGCACCTGGTTCGGCCCGCCCGCCAGCTTTCTGGGCATGGACATATCGGTCGACGTCCATCGCGCCGATCCCGCCCAGTTTCCCACCACCGGCCATGGCGCCATCAACAGCCGCATCGCCGGCACTTCAGGAAAGACCCCGACATGCTGATCCGCTGCGGTTATGATATCGAATTTTCCACCGAGAAACAGATTGCGATGATGGCGATGCTGAGCTTGCACCCTTCACGCCATCAGGATTTGCGCACGCCACAACGACTGATGGCCAGCCCCGACATCCCGCTCTATCATTTCGAGGATGGGTTCGGAAATGTCGCCACCCGGCTGACCATCCCGCCCGGCAATGTCATCCTGTCCTGCGACTTCGTGATCGAGGATAGCGGCGAGCCGGACCGGCGCGCACCCGACGGCCCGCAAATGCCGGTGGAGGAATTGCCCGATGCGGTCATGCCCTTCCTGCTCGGCAGCCGCTATTGCGAAACCGACCGGCTGATGGACGTCGCCTGGGCTAATTTCGGTCATCTCGCGGCCGGGCGCGACCGGGTCGATGCGATCGTCGATTTCGTCCACAACCATATCGAGTTCGGTTATCATTACGCCCGGCCGGACAAGACCGCCTGGAACGGTTATCAGGAACGGCAGGGCGTGTGCCGCGACTTTGCCCATCTCGCCATCACCCTGTGCCGCTGCATGAACATTCCGGCGCGCTATTGCACCGGCTATCTGGGTGACATCGGCGTGCCGCCGGTGGACGCGCCGATGGATTTCAGCGCTTGGTTCGATGTCTATATCAACGGCGACTGGTACACCCATGACGCTCGCCACAACCGCCCCCGGATCGGCCGCATCCTGATGGCGCGGGGTCGCGACGCCACCGATGTCGCCTTGACGACCGCCTTTGGCCCGGCAAATCTGGCGCGGTTCCAGGTCCATACCGATGAGGTTTCCTCCCTTGACTGATCCGATCGCCAATCCGCTGCTGCAACCCTGGACCGGCCCGCTCGGCGCGCCGCCGTTCGCGCAGGTGCGGGACGAGGATTTCCTGCCGGCGCTGACGACCGCGATCGGCTGGCATGAGGCGGAGATTGCAGCGATTGCCGGCCAGGACGCGCCGGCGACCTTCGACAATTGTATCGCCGCGCTGGAGCGTTCGGGCGAGGCGCTGGCGCGGGTCCGCCGCCTGTTCTGGACCTTGTCCTCGGCGCAGGGCACGCCGGGTATCCGCGCGATCGAGGCGGAGATATCGGCGCGGCTGAGCGCTCATTCGGTCGCGATCAGTCACAATGCGGCACTGGCCGCGCGCATCTTCGCGGTCCATGCCGCCCGGCATCAGAGCGGCCTGACGCCGGAGCAGATCCGGCTGGTCGAAAGCAGCCATGCCGGTTTCCTGCGCGGCGGCGCGGCGCTCGCTCCCGCCGACAAGGCACGCTTCGCCGCCATCGATGCGCGGCTGTCGGCCCTGTCGGTGCAATTCGGGCAGAATGTACTGGCGGCGACGGCAGCCTGGGTGCTCGATCTGGGGGCGGAGGACCTCACGGGACTGCCGCCCGCCATGTGTGAGGCGGCCGCCGGGCGCGCAGCGGCCAAGGGGCAGGCGGGCCGCTATCATGTCACGCTCGACCGCACCGATTTTGAGGGCTTTTTGACCTTCTCGCAGCGGCGCGACCTGCGGGAAAAGTTGTGGCGCGCCTTCACCGAGCGCTGCGACGGCGGGCCGCACGACAATTGGCCGATCATCGCCGAAACGCTGGCGTTGCGGCGGGAGCGGGCGGTGTTGCTCGGCTATGCCGACCATGCCCATTATGCGCTGGAAGACAGCATGGCGCATGATCCCGCTGCGGCGACCGACCTGATGCGCAAGCTCTGGGAACCGGGCAAGCGGCGCGCGGCGGAGGAAGCGGCGGAGCTTCAGGCGCTGATCGATGCGGAAGGCGGTGGCTTTGCCCTCGCGCCCTGGGACTGGCGCTTCTACGCTGAGCAGGTGCGGCGCGCCCGCTATGCGCTGGACGGCGCGGCGGTGGCGGCGCATCTGCGGCTGGACGCAGTGCGGCAGGCGGCGTTCGACACCGCCGCGCGCCTATATGGCCTCAGCTTCACCCGGCGGGCCGACATTGCCGGCTATCATCCCGATGTCTGGGCCTGGGAAGTTACGGACAAGGCCGGCGACGCGGTGGGCCTGCTGTTCACCGACTATCTGGCGCGGCCGGAGAAGCATGGCGGCGCCTGGATGGGCAGCCTGCGGGTGCAGGAGGCGATGGACGGCGACGTCCGTCCGGTTGTCTATCTCGTCGCCAATTTTGCCGCCGCGCCGCCGCCCGATCGCGGTGCGACCCGCCTGTCGATCGATGAGGCGCGCACCCTGTTCCACGAATTCGGCCATGCGCTGCACGGCCTTCTCTCTCGCGTCGTCTATCCCAGCCAGTCGGGGACAGCGGTCGCACGCGATTTTGTGGAATTTCCCAGCAAGTTCATGGAAAACTGGATCGTCAGCCGGGAAGTGCTGGCCGGCTTCGGCGTGCCCGACGATCTGATCGTCGCGATTCGCCAGGCGGAGGTTTATGGCCAGGGTTTCGCCACGGTCGAACTGATCGGCTGCTCGCTGGTCGATCTCGCAGTCCATCAGCAAGCAGCGGCGGAGACGGATCCGCGTACCTTTGTCGCAGCGGAACTCGACCGGCTGGGCATGCCGCCTGAAGTCGGCATGCGCCATCACTTTCCCTACTTCACCCATATTTTCGACGGCGGCTATTCCGCTGCTTACTACAGCTATGCCTGGTCCGAAGCGCTCGACGCCGATGCGTTCGAGGCATTTGTCGAGACGGGCGACATTTTCGATCCGCAACTCGCTGCGCGTTTCCGCGACGAAATACTGTCGGCTGGCGACAGTCGCGATCCTATGGAGTCGTTCCGCGCCTTCTTGGGCCGTGCGCCCGACCCACAGGCGCTGATGCGCGCGCGGCACTTGGTGGGAGCTTGATAGGCCGACGTTGGGACTATCCCGAATTTCGGTTTCGGAGAAACCGAACCAGCAAAGCGGCCATTCACTGATCTGTAGGTCACATCGGCGCACCAGACCCGATTGGGCCGGTCGATCACCAACTTGCGCAGCGGATATGGATAGACCCGGTGCTGCGGGTGCCGTGGGCGCCGTGATTGGCCGCCAGCTCCGCCAGCGTCAGGTCACCCCGGATCGCTTCCAGCGCTACCCTGGCCTTGAAATCCACGCTGGAGCGCTTCCTCGTCGTCTTCATTCCCGTACCAATCCATCAGGTCGGGACCAGTTTAACGTCCTGTCCGAATTTCCGGCGCCACCTCACAATCGCGGTTGGCGCCAAAGCGGTCAAGCGGCACCTGAGTGTCCAAATCTGGCCGTTGAACGTCTGGGAAGGGTCGGTTTGCCAAGTGCCGAATGCCACGTTGCGGGACATTCGCGGATGTTGGCTTCAGTATGTTGAAATGTGCAAAGCAAAGGTAACAGGTCGCTCCTTGGCTATTGGGATAGAACCTGAAACGGGACGGATGCCCAAGCGATTCTGCGCTCCTCCCGCTGACTGTCAGCTACACAGCGATCAGCGCATAGGGCCGCCCGAACCGCTCGGACACCACGAATTGTGCACAGTTGTAGACAGGGATGCCGCGTCCAGTCTTGCCTTCGAAAGAACCGCGATGGGCATGCCCGTGGACGGCAAAGCGGACATTGTCGAACCGGTCGATCGCGTCAGCTAGACGGGAAGAACCGAGGAAAGGAAAAATTTCCGGTGGCTCTCCAGCGACAGTGTCTGCGATGGGGGCATAGTGAAGCACCGCCACTGTGCGGTCGGTCCGCAGCGATCGCAGCGCATTTTCGAGCTTGCGCGCCTCGTTGATCGATTCCTCGACAAAGCCTTTGATGGCCGCCTCACCAAACGCACCCAGTTCGCCACGTCCAAAACCGCCAACAAAGCCTTTCACCCCTGCGAAACCGACGCCCTTAATTTCCACCGCCTGTTCGTCAAGCACAGTTACGCCGGCGCCATGGAGAATGCGTGTTACTTCTTCAGGCTGACCACATTCATAATCATGATTGCCTAGCACAGCGACCGTCGGGATCGTGCAAGCATGGAGATCCTCTGCCAAAATCTCGGCCTCACGGGTCTTGCCAAAATTGGTGAGGTCGCCGCACAGTGCCAGGACATCCGCTTTTTGCGATATCTCGGCGAACATGTCGCGATACCGGTGCTCCGAACTGTCGCTGACATGCAGGTCGCCGATCGCGGCGACGGTCAGCGTACCGGGCGGCGATGTGTCACTTGTTTCGGTCATGGCTTTCCTCCAGCCCCTTGCCGACGACATCGGCAAAACCCCATTCGGTGATGTCGACCAGATAGTCGCGCGGGGAGAGCAATCGTCCCCGGCAGACGCGAACCTTGGGCACCGGCAGTTCGGCGCGGGTTTCGAGCCGTCCCAATAGTTCCTCGAACAGCCATAGCGGGATGCAATGCCGTTCGGTCGGGTAGATGAAACGGAAATTCAGTAAATGAATGAGTAGCAGTTCCCAGTGCAGTTCCATTGCATCAAGCAAGCGCTGCCAGTCGATTGCCTCATGCTGCTTGAGGATCATATGCGCGACATCGGCGCCATCATAGCGATAGCGATCCTGGATGAAGAGCTTGGAGAGGATGAACTCAGTGGGCGGGGTAATTCGGACGCGCGTGCCGTAGACTTCCGCGTGAAAGGCATCGCGAAACCATTCTTCTGTCACCGGCAGGCTGGCAGACGAGATATTGTAGATCACGTCGAAAAAGTTGCCGTCCTTCCAGACTTTGCCGATCCAGCGCTCGTCCTCGAACTCAACTTCGTGATCGAGGTGCCGGAAATGCGCGAGAATGCGCGGCGCGTCGCCCGCTTTGCAGAAGACGTCGAGATCCTTGGTCGGACGCACGATGCCGGTATGACATCCCAGCGCATAGGTGCCAGACAGCATGAAAGGTATCCCCGATGCGACCAGTTCGGCCAGACTGTCGGCATAAAATTGCTTGGCTTCGGGGGGTGGGTCGAAGGTGGCAGGATCACAGGTCATCATGGGCACCTTCACAAGTTTGGATCAAGTGAACGGGTCGTCGACATATTCCGTTCCAATAGTGCCAGCCTGTGTCTTCACGCTTTGAGACCAGACGCCCAATAGAGATGACAGGGCGGGATATTGCGTCCTTGCATCGCCGAATGGATGCAATTGAAATTTTCTGCCATCAACGGCGCCATGGCCCGGCGCATCTGGTAAGCGAGTAGTTGTCCATCCGGGACGAGCATCGTCCCGATGCTACGGATGATCTTCCTTCAACGGCATAGGTCAGTCTCCTTGTAGAGCTAGAACAAGCAAGAGCGCGGCGGCGCGTTCAGAAAAAACAGACCAACATGGATCAGCCCTTGATGGCGATCTGGATGCCGTTCGGTCTGCTTGTGCGCCGGGCCGTGACAGTCGATCCGATGCGTTTCAAGGCGAGGTCGATCCGGTCTGCGCCGATCGGCAGGCCTTGAAGGATCAGATCGTCGAGGAAGCCGGGCAGTTCTGGCGTATCCAGCGTGACTTGCCGCTCCGTCGCATCGATGTTGAGGCCCAGGCAGGCTTGCAGCAGCAGCAGCGGTGTCCCGGCCGCCCATGCCTGCGGACTGCACGCTACAGGATAGAATGTCGGACCCTGCGCCCGTCGACGTGGGAAGCCGCAAAACAGCTCTGGCAAACGCATAAGATCGACGTAAGTGGCGGCGGCCAACAGACCTTCGAAAATCTGACCCGCCTTGCGCTTGTGGCCATAGCGCGCGAAGCCCGCCGCGATCAGCGCGTTATCATGCGGCCAGATCGAGCCATTATGATAGCTCATCGGATTGTAGCGCGCCTCGGTGGAAGCGATCGTTCGCACGCCCCATCCGGAGAAGGAAGTAGGCGCCATCAGGGTCCTGACCACGGCTTCAGCGCGTTCGGGCAAGGCAAGGCCGGCAAACAGAACATGCCCGGCATTGGAGGACCGGACGCGGCAGGGCTTCTTGTCGCCATCAAGAGCAAGAATGTAGGTGCCGAGCTCTGCGTCGAAGAAGGCTGCATCGAAGCGGTCGCGCAGATCGTCTGCCCTCCCCGCAAACAGCCGGGCACGGTTTGCGTCCCCCCATGCGGCGAACAGGGCTTCCGCAGCCTTCCACGCGCCATAGACATAAGCCTGCACTTCCACGAGCGCGATCGGGCCATGGGCGATACTACCGTCGGCATGGAAGACGCTGTCATGGCTGTCCTTCCACCCCTGATTGACGAGACCCTGATCGGTGAAGCGGCCATATTCGACGAAGCCGTCCCCATCGCGGTCGCCGCTGTCGTCGATCCAGCGCAGCGCCGCCTCGATATGCGGTCGAATATGGGAAAGGAACGCGATATCGCCGGTCCGTTGCAGATAAGCGCCGGCCAGCATCAGGAAGAGCGGCGTTGAATCGATGCTGCCATAATAATGGCGGAAGGGGACTTCGCCCAGTTCCGCCATCTCGCCATGCCGCACCTCATGCAGGATCTTGCCCGGCTCGGCATCCTACGCCGCATCGAAGCCGGTAGCCTGGTGCGCGGCCAGATAGCCGAGCACTCCGCGGCTGATAGCTGGGTCGATCCACAGCGTCTGTAGAGCAGTTATGATCGCGTCACGTCCGAAGACCGTGCTGAACCAGGGGATGCCGGCGTAGGGATAGGGACCGTGCTCGGTCTTTGTCGAAAGCATGGCGATGTCCGCGATCGAGCGGTGCGTGACCTCGTTGAACAGTTGGTTCGAGGACGAGAGGGCACCGCCTCGGCTGCAGGCGGTGCGGCTATGGTGCAGCTTGCCGCGGAGGGCTTTCAAGAACGCTTTTCGCAGCGGATCAGCCGGCGCGCTTTCCTCGCAGCAGACGCGCATGAACAGCGCGCATCGCTCGCCGGGTGCGAGGCTGAGCTCAAAGCGCGCCTTGGCATTGGTCAATTCCTGCGGGACCGGGTCGAACTGGAAATGGCTCTGCCGCTCCCGGTCGTCCCGGCCGCGATAGCGCAGTCTGACATCAGCCTCGCCCACTTGTGGATCGCTTTGCGTGCCTCGGCGTAGACGGGTCATGCCGCGTATTTCGAACAGATCGGCGAAATCCGCGGCAAACGCGATGGCGACGGAAAGCTGCCGGGCTTCCTTGTCGAAATTGCGGACGGTCACGCGCTCGTAGATGGCGCCGTCCCACAAGAACCGTGTCCGACGCAGGTGGATGAGGTCATGCTCGACGGCGACGCGCCCGTCGTCACCCATGAAGTCAGGGTTGGCGAGGTCGCAGATGAGCATCGAGTTATCGTCGCGCAACGCGGAGCTCAGCAGGATCGGCCGCATGCCGTTGACGGTCAGGTAGAGATGCGACACGTGGCGCGTGTCGCGGTGATAGAGCCCTTCCGGGCTGCCCGGACCGGAAATCGCGTCGCCGCTATGGTCGAAGACGCCGAAGCTGTCGCCATGCTTCAGGGTCCGGGGCCGTCGCTCATGCAGCGATGCTGTCGCGGGAATGAAGAACTGGGTCTGGGCCTGCAACAGATTTTGGCCCGGTTCGATGCTGGGCACGGCTGCTGGCTGGGTCGACGACATGACTGCTCCTATGCGACGATCTGGAGCTCGGCCTCCTCACCGCGCTCGCGGCGTAAACGCGCAGCGTCCGTTCGCGCTCCCGGCAGCGAACGGTAGAGCTCGACATAATCGTGCGCCATGCGGCTTGCCGTAAAGCGGGCGTCGAATGCACCTCGCACGGCGGAGCGGTCGAGGCCAGGCAATTGTGCAACCGCTTCCACCGCCTGATCCTCGCTATCAACGATGAAGCCGGACACGCCATGGTCGATGACTTCGGGCACCGATCCGCAGCGGAAGGCGACGACGGGAGTCGCGCAGGCCATTGCCTCGATCATGACGAGGCCAAACGGTTCAGGCCAGTCGATGGGGAAGATCAGGGCGCTCGCTCGGCCCAGAAAGTCGGCCTTCTGCTGCTCGTTGATCTCGCCGATATAAGTGACATTGGGATAGTGATCGACCAGCGGCGCGATCTCCTGTTCCCAGTATAGCCGGTCAACCGCATCGATCTTGGCGGCGATCCGAAGAGGCATGCCCGAACGCGCGGCGATGCGGATGGCCCGGTCGGGGCGCTTTTCGGGCGAGATGCGGCCCAGAAAGGCCAGATAACCTTCGTTGCCGCTGCGGTTGGGGCGCAGGATATCCGCCGGCAAGCCGTGATAGATGGTGCCGGCCCAATTAACGGGCGGCATGGGCAGTCGCTGGTGGTCCGAGATGGAAACCAAGCTGTGATGCGGAAAGGCACGATAGAAGGCGCGCAAGTCGGGCAGGTCGAGCCGCCCGTGCAATGTCGTGACCGTCCGTCCGATGAAGTCCTGCACCATCGGCAGGTGCAGCAGGTCGATGTGGAAGTGCAGCGCATCAAACTCGTCTGCGCGCCGGCGGACCTCTTCGAGCAGGATCATATGATAGGGTATAGGATCGACGACGTGGGGATCTAGGCGCAGTGCCATGCCGGTGATGGGGACCAGCTCTGCCGCAGTCTGGGAGTCGCCGCTGGCAAACAAGGTTACGTCGTGCCCCTGCCGTACCAGCTCTTCGGTCAGATAGGACACGATCCGCTCCGTGCCGCCGTAAAATTTGGGCGGGACGCTTTCAGCGAGCGGAGCGATTTGCGCGATCTTCATGGATCATCCTCTCCCCGCACACCGATAAATAGCGTCTGCGGTGCCGGGAGAAGTCACCAACCGGCAACTGGTTGCGTCGCTTTTGGAGCCACGGGACGGGCTCCCTGTCTAATGTCATGGAAACAATCGACTTCTTATTTATCGATTGATCAGGATTAGCATGATTTCCGGTTTCGACTGATCCTCATCAATATGATTTTCAGGAACGAGAGTCAGCCCTTCGGGATTATTGCGCCATATCACAGGAAAGGACTGGATGTGGCTACGCAGCTCAAGGCTGACGGATCGCAATTTCTGCAGCAGGCATTTCAGGAGGCGCTGAGCCGCTGGAACCGGGAACGGCTGTCGCCGACCTTTCCGGAGGCTATCTCTGCCGAACGCTTTGACGATGAACGCCGCATGCTGCGGCTGGAGATCGGATTTCTCGAAGAACTGCGACAGGAAGTCATGGCTGAGGCGCGCAAAGCGCCGACCGATCCCGATGGCTTCATCGCCTGGTTCGAAAATCTGAAGGTGAGTGGACCTGGACAGCATGACCGTCTTTTCCCATGGCTCGCCGAGCGGGCGGATCGAGATGAGATGCGCTGGTTTCTATCGCAGGAAGCCGCAGGCGAAGCCGGGTTCGACGATCTGGTCGCAATGACGCAGGTCAAGCTGCCGGCGCGCGCCAAGCTCGAACTGGCGCGCAATTATTGGGACGAGATGGGGCGCGGTAACGCGAAGGGCATGCATGGGCCGATGCTGGGCCAGCTGGTCGATATTCTCGAACTCGATACGCGTATCGAAAATACTGTGTGGGAAAGTCTGGCGCTCGCCAATGCCATGACGGCCATGGCTACGTCACGTTCCTATGCCTGGCACAGCGTCGGCGCCCTGGGAGTGATCGAACTTACCGCGCCAGATCGTTCTGCGCACACCGCCAAAGGATTGAGGCGTATCGGCCTGTCCGGATCTGAACGACGCTATTTCGATCTACATGCCGTGCTCGACATCAAGCACAGCCGTGACTGGAATGATGAGGCGATTCACCCGCTGGTCGCGGAGGATCCCCGTCGCGCCACCGCTATGGCGGAGGGGGCGCTGATCCGCCTGCGATGCGGAGAGCGCTGTTTCGACCGATATCGTGCTCATTTCGGATTGGCCTGAGAGATGAGTAACCGCATCTTGCTGGTCGAGGACGACCCTGCCGTCGCTGCCGTCATTGCCGACATATTGGAGGACGCCGATTATGCGGTCGATGGGCCTTACGACACGCTCGCCGACGGTATCGCTGCCTTGGCTGACAATATGCCATCCGCCGCCATCCTGGACATTCGGTTACAGGACGGCGACGTCGGCCTTCTGGCAGATGATCTTGATTTGTACGACATTCCCTATGTTTTCTGTTCGGGCGTCCCGGACTTCGCGCTGATGCGCAGGCATCCCGCCTCGCCCCTGATCCTCAAGTCGGCGCTTTCCACCGAACTCGCGCGCACGCTGAGAAACATGCTTCACTGAACGCGCTCATCCGAACACGCCCGACATGAAGGGCTGCATGATAGAGGGAAAAGCGTTGCGTCTGGCCACTCGCACCTTGCTGTCAGCTTCTTTCCGCGGCGATTTCAGGAGATGGCGCCGGCTCGTGTAAGCGATTTTGGGTCGGTGCCGGATGGCAGAATTCCCGGACCGATCGATCATCGGCATCCGGCCGTGCGTAGCCTTGCGGTTCCCACGGCGCCAGCGCCCTTGCCAGCCAAGTCGATCGCTGCGGTCTACAGAAAAGTCACTGGCAAGGCGTGGCGGCCGAGGCTGGGCTAGGGTTGCCAAGCGGAGAATATGCCGCTGGGTGGTCACAAGGGGTTGGGAATTCCCATTTCGTTGACCTATTTACGCCTGTAACGAAAGTACCAGACTTCATGGCCGATGCGGCGGGCTTTTGCTTCGTAACGGGTTTCGGGCCAGCCGCCGGGGCGGTTCTGGAAATCGGCGGGTTCGGACGCCAACCAGTCGAAATCGGGATGGCCGTTCATCACCATCAGCGCCCAGCGCAGATAGACCGGATGGTCGGTGCCGAAACGAAATTCGCCGCCGGGCTTGAGCTTGTGCGCGATCATCGCGACCGGGCCGGGGTTCATCATGCGGCGCTTGGCATGGCGCGCCTTTGGCCATGGGTCGGGATGGAGAAGGTAGACGAAGCTGAGCGCGCCGTCGGGTATGCGGGACAGGACGTCGAGCGCATCGCCCATGTGCAGGCGGACATTGCCGAGCGCGCCGTCGCGGACATGGCCCAGCGCCTGGACCACGCCATTGAGGAAGGGTTCGCAGCCGATAAAGCCATGGTCGGGCAGCATGTCGGCGCGATAGGCCATATGTTCGCCGCCGCCGAAGCCGATTTCGAAATGGAGCGGGCGATCATAGCCGAAGAGGTTTGCGGCGGTCACTTCGCCTTCCGCAGGTACGGAGATGGCGGGCAGGAGGGTGTCGACCAGTTCCTGCTGCCCCTTGCGGAGCTTTGGCCCCGACTGGCGGCCATAAAGGCGGTTGAGGGTCGTGGGATCGCCGGATTTATGCGCTGTCATGGGCAGCGCCGATAGCGGGGCGGGGCGACGGGGGCAAGGGGAAGGCGGGGCGTGTCCGCTGTTCTCGATCAAGGAGCGAGTCGACGGACACCGTTCCCCGACCGGTCAGCTTATTTGCACTTGATGAACCTGCCCTTGGCGTCCTTGCACGGGGCTTTCTTGACCGGGGGCTTGGGCGGGCATTTCACGAACTTGCCCTTGGCATCCTTGCACGGCGCGGCGAGGGCCGGCGTGGCGGTGCCCGCGATCAGGGCAAGGCCGAGCAGCGTGGCGGTGAGCGTCTTTGTCATCCTGTGCCTCTTAGACGGGAGAGAGTCGGCTTGGCCCGACGGTCGCACTATGCGCCGACGGCGGGGGCTTTGCCAGTGCGTTGCGGCGCGCGGCGGGGGCAAAAAAGAGGCGCCGGATCGATGACCCGGCGCCTGCCTTGCAATGGTTGGTGGCGTCTGGCGGTGGGCGATTGCCCACCTTGCTGCGACCTCGGCCTTTTCTTCCCGTTTACGAGAGGAGAAAGGCTTTTGATCAGGCCAGCGCAGCCTTGAGCGCGTCCACCAGATCGGTCTTTTCCCAGGGGAAATAGTCGCCGTCGGGGGTGCGGCCGAAATGGCCGTAGGCGGCGGTCTTCTGATAGATCGGCTTGTTGAGGCCCAGATGCGTGCGGATGCCCTTGGGCGTCAGACGGACGAGGGTCGGCAGGGCCGCTTCGATCGCCGACGCTTCCACCGTGCCGGTGCCGTGCAGGTCGACATAGAGGGAGAGCGGTTCGGCGACGCCGATGGCGTAGCTGAGCTGGATCGTGCAGCGACGGGCGAGACCCGCGGCGACGATGTTCTTCGCCAGATAGCGGGTGATGTAGGCGGCCGATCGGTCCACCTTGGTCGGGTCTTTGCCGGAGAACGCGCCGCCGCCATGAGGCGAAGCGCCGCCATAGGTGTCGACGATGATCTTGCGACCGGTGAGGCCCGCGTCACCATCCGGTCCGCCGATTTCGAACAGGCCGGTCGGGTTGACGTAGATGCTTTCGTCGCCGGGCAGCCAGCCTTCGGGCAGGATGTCGGCCATCACGCCCTTGACGTAAGCGCGCAGTTTCGCGCGGCTGTCGTCATTGTCCATGCCCGCGGCATGCTGGGTCGAAACGACCAGCGCGGTGGCGCGGACGGGCTTTTCATCGATATATTCGAGCGTCACCTGGCTCTGGGCGTCGGGTTCGAGGAAGTCGACAACCTTGCCATGGCGGTCGGCCGCCATGCGTTCCAGAATCTTGTGGCTGTAATAGAGGGTGGCGGGCATCAGGTCGGGGGTTTCATCCGACGCATAGCCGAACATAATCCCCTGATCGCCGGCGCCTTCATCCTTGTTGCCGCTTTCATCCACACCCTGCGCGATATGGGCCGACTGGCCATGCAGGTTGTTTTCGAAGCGGAAGCTTTCCCAGTGGAAGCCGTCCTGTTCGTAACCGATGCGCTTGACCGTTTCGCGGACGGTCCGTTCGATTTCTTCCTGAGCGCCCGGCGCCCATGCGCCATTTTCATAGACGCCCTTGCAACGGATTTCACCGGCCAGAACGACCAGCTGGGTCGTGGTCAGCGTTTCGCAGGCGATGCGGGCTTCGGGGTCTTTGGACAGGAAGAGATCGACGATGGCGTCGGAAATCTGGTCGGCGACCTTGTCGGGATGGCCTTCGGAAACGGATTCCGAGGTGAAGAGGAACTGATTACGCATGTGACTCCCGTAAACTGCCTGAGCGGGTTGCGATATAAAGAAATGTTTATGTGCCTATTAGCTTTTGCCCTTGCGCAGCGCAAGGGCCGCGCCGAGCAGCAAGAGCATCAGGATGCCGGGCGCCCAGTTGCCAAGGCGCGCGAAGAGCGTGGGGGGCAGCGCCGGGGGCAGGCCGGAATCGAGGAAACCCGCGCGGTTGAGGCCGAGCGCGTGGAGGACATGGCCGCGCGCATCCACGATGGCGGATACGCCGGTGGGGGTGGAGCGGATGATGGGAAGCCCTTCTTCCAGCGCGCGCAGGCGGGCCTGCGCCAGATGCTGGACCGGGCCCCAGCTGCCGAACCATTCGTCGTTGGACGGGTTGAACAGGAAGGCCGGGCGATTGGCGGCGTCCACCACATGGCCGGAGAAGATCACTTCGTAGCAGATCTGGACCCCCATCTTCAGGTCCGGGCGGCCGAGCGCGGCGGGCAGGGTCAGGCTTTGCGGACCGGGACCGGGCCAGAAATCGGCGTCTCCGGGCACCAGCCGCGACAGGCCGATCGGGGCGAGGATCGAGCGCATCGGCAGATATTCGCCATAGGGCACCAGATGCGCCTTGTCATAACGGCCGAGCAGCCGGGCGTCGGGGGTGACGATGAACAGGCTGTTGTTCGCGCCGGTCAGCTTCATTTCGCCGGTGCCGGGCTGGGGCGCGAAATAGACCTTTGTCGCGCCGGTCATCAGCAGGTCGCCGGGGTCGAGAAGATTGGCGAGGCGCAGCCGCCAGTCCGGTTCCATGTCGAGATAGGCGGGGATCGCCGCTTCGGGCCAGAAGATGAGGCGCGGGGCCGGGCGGACCGGGCCGGACAAGGCGGCAAGGGTGCGGAAATGCGCCTGTTCGAGTTCGAGCGAATATTTCTCGTCCTGCCCGATATTGGGCTGAACCACGCGGATGCGCGGCGCGCCGGGCGGGGTGGCGGGTGCGGAAGAGAGAATGCCCCAGAGGGCGAGCGCCGCCAGCGGCGCGGCGAGGATGGCGGCGGCACGGAACTGGCGCTGAAGGCCGAGGAGGAGCGCGGCGGCGGCAAGAATGGTGAGCGCGCCAAGGCCATAGGTGCCGACCAGTGTGGCCGCGATGCCGATGCCGGTGGGCAGCAGCGTGACGCCGAGCGGGTTCCAGGCAAAGCCGGTGAACAGGGTCGCGCGCAGATATTCGGCCGCGAGCCAGCTGGCGGCGAAAAGGAGGGGGAGGGGCAAGTTGCAGGCTGCGC
>NZ_JBMDWL010000100.1:0-21667 GCF_048594625.1 Sphingobium sp. | reverse complement strand
CCCATATCTGCCCCGCGACGATCAGCCAGTCCGGCGCAACCTCCGCCCCGGCCAGCGCCCGGAACAGCCCGCCGCCGCGCCCGACGGCATAATCGCGCAGCCCCGGCAGGTCGATTTCCGGTTCGACCACCAACACTTCCCAGCCATCGATCATCGCCGACAGGCCCGGCGCGCCCATCGCGCCGCTGGCCCGCATGGCGTCGACCACCGGTTCGCCCTGCCCCTTCACGCCCGACTTGTCGTCGATCACATCATTCCACCAGGCGAGCCGCATTTGGCCGATCATCGCCTCGCTGGTCGTGCGCGCGACCTTCGCCAGTCGCGCGTCGAACGCCCGGATCGCCCGGTGCCGCGCCACCTGCCCCGCCACGGCATGGGCGGCCAGCATCTGCGCCAGCGGCGACAGCGCATCATCCTCCACGCTCATCGGCCAAGCCCCGCAAACAAGCGGATCTCGCGGGTTATCGGTCCTTTAACCATCTTCCTCATACACATTCTAACGAGTGGGCCTGCATAGGCGGGCAGGATAGCCGATCCGCATGCGGGCGGCATCCGGGACGCGACATGGGTGATTGCAGGGAAATGGGCAAGTTAAAGGATCGGCAACTGGGCTTTCTGACGCGGCTGCTGCGCAGTCAGGCCGGGAACACGCTGTCCATCATGGCGATGGCACTGATCCCGCTGGCCGCGATGATCGGCGGCGGTCTGGACATGAGCCGCGGTTATCTTGCCAAGACGCGCCTGCAAAATGCCTGCGACGCGGGCGTCCTGGCCGGACGAAAGGTGATGGGGACTAAGGGCGTCGTCGACACGACCGTGCGCGACGAAGTGCGCAAATATACCAGCTTCAATTTCCCGGTCGGTTATCTGGGCACCAATCTGGCAACGACGGACATCAATCCGACACTGGGCGCAAACGACCAGATCGACCTGACCCTGACCACCACCGTGCCGACCGCCGTCATGAAGATTTTCGGCAAGGACACGATGTCGATCAACGCCGTATGCAGCGCGCGGAACGATTATACCAATATCGACATCATGCTGGTGCTGGACACGACCGGCTCGATGGCCTGCACGCCCAGCATGACCACCAGCCAGTGCAGTACCTACGCCAACGCAAACAGGATTACCGCCAATCTGCCTCTGGTCGGCAAAACGCTGGAATATATATTGGAGAATAAAGACGGCTCACGGATTCAGGGCTTGCGAAACGCGCTCGCCACCTTGCAATCGCAAATGGCGACCATCGAAAGCCAGATGAACCTGAGCGAAGCCAGCAAGCGTAAGCGCGTACGTTGGTCGATCGTGCCTTTTTCCCAGATGGTCAATGCCGGTTTCAGCACCGACGCGGCAGGCGCCACCCTATACAGCCGCCAGCCGACATGGTTCAACACCAGCGGCTATTACTCCGCCCCCAAGAGTTGCAGCTGGTTAGGCTGCACCAGCCCGACGGATCACAACGCCAACTGGATGAACAAGACATGGGATGGTTGCGTCGAGGAACAATCGACCAGCAACAGCATCACATCGACGTCCAGCACGATCCCGTCGACCGCCTATGACATGCTCTACGATACCGTGCCCTCGTCCGAAGCGACCCGTTGGCTCGTGGCCGATCCCGATGCCGCGACCGGGCAATATGCCTGCCCCAAGGCGATGAGCGAATTCAAACAGATGAACGCCACCGACTTCAACAATTACTTCACGGCGGAACGCGGCTTCGTCGCCAATGGCGGCACCTATCTGGACCTTGGCCTCCTGTGGGCTGCCCGCCTGTTGTCTCGCACCGGCAACTGGGCCAGCAACAACCCGGCATCCTTCAACACCTTCCCGGTTACCCGTTATCTGATCTTCATGACCGATGGGAATATGGACACCGGCAACAGCGGCTATGGTGCCTATAACCGGGAATCCGTCTGGAAACGCGTCACCACCAACGGCAACGCCACCACCAGCAATACCAATCACACGGCCCGCATGCTGCTGACCTGCAACGCGATCAAAAATATGGGCGTGAAGATCTACACCATCTCCTTCAGCCTCGGCTCCGACCTCAGCGACGACCTGATCGACTGCTCGTCCTCCACCAATTCGACCAGCCCGGAATTTGCGTATAAGGCCGACAGCAGCAGCCAGCTGAACGACGTGTTTCGCAACATCGGCGAAAATATCGGTTCGTTGAGGCTGTCGCGATGAACCGTCTTTCCGCCTTTCGTCATCGCCTGATCGGGGACCGGCGCGGTGCGTCCATCCCTGAATTTGCGCTGATCATGATCCCGCTGTTCCTGCTGATCCTGGGCGGGCTCGACATGGGTTATCAAATCTATGTCCGGTCCGTGCTGCTGGGCGCGATGGAGCGCGCCACGCGGCTGACCACGCTTCAGACGGTCGATAATGATGCCGTGGAAAACGACATCGAATCCACGGTCAAGGGCATCGCCCCCTACGCCACCGTCGTCACGACCAAGGGCAGCTTCAACAATTACAGCAACATCAACACGATGGAGCGCCTGACCAAGGATGTGAACGGCAACAACGTCCTCGACAGCGGCGATTGCTGGGAAGACATTGACGACAATGGCATCCGCAACGTGGTGGTCAGCGGCAAGGCGAACAGTATAGGCGGCGCGGACGACATCGTCCGTTACGAAACGAAGGTCACCTACAAACGCATATTGCCGGTGTGGCGCATGATCGGGGTCAGCGACACGGTGTCGATGACCGCCAACACCCTGACCAAGCGTCAGCCCTATGAAAAACAGGATCCGGTGGTGCCCAAATGCAAGCTGTGATGGCCCCCGCGCATGCATGGCTGCGTCGCCGCATCCGCCCTGTCGCCGCCGATCGGTCCGGCGTGGCTGCCGTCGAATTCGCGCTCGGCCTGCCCGTGCTGGTCGCCCTCACCATGTGCGGGGCGGAAGCCGCCAACATGGCCTATACCTCGCAACAGCTGGGCGACATCGCCACGATGAGCGCGGACAGCGTGGGCCGGGTCAAGGAATCGATCAACAACGGCACCGTTACCGACATATTCGGGGCGATGAAGACGCTCAGCGACAAGATCGACCTGCGCAATCGCGGCCGCATCATCGTATCCAGCATCGAACCGGTGACCGACAGTTCCGGCAACCTCAGCAATCAGCGGCTTCGCTGGCAACGCTGCACCGGCGCGCTCGTCAAATCGTCGGCCTATGCCACGACGGAGGGCACAATGCTCGGCGCCAACGGCATCGTCGTGTCCAGCAGCCGCAAGATCGCTGCGTCCAAAGACAATGAAATGATCTTCGTCGAAGTCTATTACACCTATAAACCGCTCATATCCGACGCGTTTCTGGGCACGCCGCAAATGTCGGCCATCGCCGCGATCAGTGTGCGTGAACGATCGAACAACGACATCGGATCGGGCGGCACCAACTCGCCCTGCACCACCTACAGCCCCTGATCAGCAAAAGCGCATGGTACGAAAAAGGCGCCGCCGATTGCCGGTGGCGCCTTTTGTCGTTCAGGGATACGCCGCACCGTCACCGGCGCGGCGCCTATCCTTATTTGTAGCAGACCTTCTTGGCCGCTTCGACCACGCGGGCCGCATCGATCAGCGCCAGCTTTTCGAGGTTGGCGGCGTAAGGCAGCGGCACGTCTTCATTCGTCACGCGCAGAACCGGCGCATCGAGATCGTCGAAGCCCTGCTCCATGACCACGGCGGCGATTTCCGACGCAATCGAACAGGTCGGCCAGCCTTCTTCCACCACCACGAGGCGGTTGGTCTTTTTCAGGCTTTCCAGCACCGTCGCGGTATCGAGCGGGCGCAGCGTGCGCAGGTCGATCACTTCCGCGTCGATCCCTTCGGCCGCCAGCGTTTCCGCCGCGTCGAGCGCAAGTCCCACGCCGATCGAATAGCTGACCAGCGTCACGTCCTTGCCCGGACGCATGATGCGCGCCTTGCCGATCGGCAGGACATACTCGTCCACCTTCGGCACGTCGAAGCTGCGACCGTAGAGAAGTTCATTCTCCAGGAACACGACCGGATCGGTCGAACGGATCGCAGCCTTCAGCAGGCCCTTGGCGTCCGCCGCGTCATAAGGCGCGATGACGATCAGCCCGGGAACGGCGGCATACCAGGGACCGTAGTTCTGGCTGTGCTGCGCGCCGACGCGGCTGGCCGCGCCGTTGGGACCACGGAACACGATCGGGCAACGCATCTGGCCGCCGGACATGTAGTTGGTCTTGGCCGCCGAGTTGATGATGTGGTCGATCGCCTGCATGGCGAAGTTGAACGTCATGAACTCGATGACCGGACGCAGGCCGCCCATGGCCGCGCCCGCGCCGATGCCGGCAAAGCCATATTCGGTGATCGGCGTGTCGATGACGCGCTTGTCGCCAAATTCGTCCAGCAGGCCCTGCGTCACCTTGTACGCGCCCTGATATTCGGCGACTTCCTCGCCCATCACGAAAACGCGCTCGTCCTTGCGCATTTCTTCGGCCATCGCGTCGCGCAATGCTTCGCGGACGGTCGTCTTGACGAACTCGGTGCCTTCGGGAAGGTCCGGGTCGGCCACGGTCGCCCGCGCTTCCGACGCCAGCTTCGACGTGCCGCTCTCCGCCTTCTTGGGGGCTTCGTCGGTTTTGGGCGCTGCGGCAGCCGGAGCGGCAGCAGGCGCAGGGGCCGCTTCGCCGCCTTCACCGGCCATCGTCGCGATGACGGTGCCGACCTTCACGCCTTCGCTGCCTTCGGCGATCAGTATCTGGCCGATCTTGCCTTCATCCACGGCTTCGAATTCCATCGTCGCCTTGTCGGTTTCGATTTCGGCGAGGATGTCGCCGGACTTCACTTCGTCGCCTTCCTTCACCAGCCACTTGGCCAGCGTGCCCTCTTCCATCGTCGGCGAGAGCGCCGGCATCTTGATTTCGATACCCATTAATATTGCTCCACCAGCACGTCGGTATAGAGTTCAGCCAGTTCCGGTTCGGGCGAGGTTTCGGCAAAATCGGCCGCTTCCGCGACGATCTTGCGAATGTCCTGATCGATGACCTTGATGTCGTCTTCGCTGACGCCCGCGTCGATCAGATATTTCTTCACGCCCTCGATCGGGTCGGACTTGTCGCGCATCGCCTGCACTTCTTCGCGTGAGCGGTACTTTGCCGGGTCGGACATGGAGTGACCGCGATAGCGGTAGGTCTTCATTTCCAGCAGGATCGGGCCATTGCCTTCCTGCACCCACTTCAGCGCTTCTTCGGTCGCGCCGCGCACGGCGAGGACGTCCATGCCGTCGACCTGAATGCCGGGGATGCGGAAGCTTTCACCGCGGCGATACAGCTGGTCTTCCGACGAGGCGCGGTTGACGCTGGTGCCCATGGCATATTGGTTGTTTTCGATCACGAAGATGATCGGCAACTTCCACAGTTCGGCCATGTTGAACGATTCATAGACCTGGCCCTGATTGGCCGCGCCGTCACCGAAATAGGCGACGCACACGCCGCCATCATTGTTGTACTTGTGCGCGAAGCCCAGCCCCGCGCCCAGCGACACCTGCGCACCGACGATGCCGTGGCCGCCGTAGAATTTATGTTCGACGCTGAACATGTGCATCGAACCGCCCTTGCCGCGCGAAATGCCCGCTTCGCGGCCGGTCAGTTCGGCCATGATGACCTTGGGATCGATGCCATAGGCCAGCATGTGGCCATGGTCGCGGTAACCGGTGATGACGCTGTCCTTGCCGGGCTTCAGTGCCGACTGGATGCCAACGGCAACCGCTTCCTGACCGATATAGAGGTGACAGAAACCGCCGATGAAGCCCAGGCCATAAAGCTGACCCGCCTTTTCCTCGAAGCGGCGAATAAGAACCATCTGCCGATAGAATTCCAGCAGCTCTTCCTTGCTGGCCTTGTAATCGGTCGGCGTTTGCGGGCGCGGCCGGTTATGGTCCGCACCGGCCGGCGCTGCGGCCTTTGCCTTTGCGCTCGGAGCGCGCGGCGTGGTTGGTTTCGCCAAGGCTGTTGTCCTTTTGCGTGGGGGTAGGATGGAAGGAGGGCTGATATAGCGATAGAGTTGCATAAATTGCAACGGCACTCACCGCGCAATTCGGGCAGAATCCATCGCTTTTACCGAAAACTGATAGCCCGTTTACACAGCGGCAAAGAAGGCCAGCAGCAATATTGCAAATACGGCGATGTCCGCGCAAAATCCTTTCGCGAACATTCCATGGCCGTAACGTCAGTTCAGCGGAACGACCACTTCGTCATGGTGAATCACGCCCAGCTGCCGACGGATCAGTTCGTCGGCCAGATCCGGGTCCACGCGGCGCGGGTCCAGCGCCTCGACCCGGTTGCGCAATTCGGCGCGGGCGGCCTGCGTCTGCTTCAATTCGGTCTGCGCGACATGCAGCTGACGCGAATAATCGCCCCATGCCAGCACCCCGTTCGATCCCAGCACGACATAGCCCGCGAAGAACAGCAGCAACAGCAGCGCGATCGCAGGGCCAAGGGCCGAAAACAGGAGAAGACGAAGTTTAGCGATGTGCGCCATATAACAGAAGAATCACAGCAAACGGCCGACCGCAAGTGAAAAAATCACAATTGCGGTCGGCCGAGTCTTTTTACGAAAAATCAGCGGAAGATGGAGCGTCCTGCAAACACCGCCATGTCGCCCAGCTCTTCCTCGATACGGATCAGCTGATTATATTTGGCAAGCCGGTCGGAACGGGCGAGCGACCCGGTCTTGATCTGCCCGCAATTGGTGGCAACGGCGAGGTCGGCGATGGTCGCATCCTCGGTTTCGCCCGAACGGTGCGACATGACCGCGCTGTAACGCGACCGGTGCGCCAGGTCGACGGCGGCCAGCGTTTCGGTCAGCGTGCCGATCTGGTTGACCTTCACCAGCAGCGAATTGGCCAGCCCCTTGCCGATGCCCATGGCCAGACGCGCCGGGTTGGTGACGAACAGGTCGTCGCCCACCAGCTGGACCTTGTCGCCGATCTTGTCGGTCAGCGCCTTCCAGCCTTCGAAATCATCTTCGCTCATGCCGTCTTCGATCGACTTGATCGGATAGTCGGCGGCCAGCGCGGCGAGGTAATCGGCCATTTCGACCGGGCTGAGCGACAGGCCTTCGCCCGAAATCTCATATTTGCCGTTCTTGAAAAATTCGGTCGCGGCGCAGTCCAGCGCCAGCACGACGTCGTCGCCCGGCTTGTACCCGGCCTTTTCCACCGACAGCATGATGAAGTCGAGCGCATCGCGGGTCGATGCGATGTTGGGCGCGAAACCGCCTTCATCGCCGACCGACGTCGCCAGCCCCTTGTCGTGCAGGCCCTTCTTGAGCGTGTGGAAGATTTCCGAACCGATGCGCACCGCGTCGGCGATGCTTTCGGCACCGACCGGCATGATCATGAATTCCTGGAAATCGATCGGGTTGTCGGCATGTTCGCCGCCATTGATGATGTTCATCATCGGCACCGGCAGGACATGGGCGGACACGCCGCCGACATAGCGATAGAGCGGCAGGCCGCGCGCATCGGCCGCAGCCTTTGCCGTGGCGAGCGACACGCCCAGTATCGCGTTGGCGCCCAGACGCGACTTGTTTTCGGTGCCGTCCAGCGCGATCATCGCGGCGTCGACTTCGCCCTGATCCTCCGCGTCCAGCCCGACCAGTTCGCCGGCAATCTCGTCATTCACGGCGGCAACCGCCGCCAGCACGCCCTTGCCCAGATATTTGCTCTTGTCCCCGTCGCGCTTTTCCACCGCTTCATAGGCGCCGGTGGACGCGCCCGAAGGCACGGCGGCGCGGCCGAAGCTGCCATCTTCCAGCATGACGTCGACTTCGACGGTGGGATTGCCACGGCTGTCGAGGATCTGGCGGGCGTGAATATCGAGAATGGCGGTCATGAACGCTCCTGCATTTGCGGTCGTTACGGCGGCCTTGCGGCCATAGATGCGCGCCTCGCTTAACCAGAGCCTTCTATATTGGCAATGGCCTTGGCGGCTCAGCAAAGGGGTTGCGCCTGTGCAAAAAATGCCGATGTTCGAAAATGTAACGGCTACGGAACTGTAGGCCGCCGCGAAGCATTGGACCTGTCGATGCCGCCTTGGCTACGCAGAATCGATGCCGGGCCGGAACCATGCTGAATTTATCGAGGGAGTGAACAGGACGATGGCCGACACACCGGAAACCCCGCCCGTCAAGCGCGTGAAGAAGACGCCCGTCGCCAAGCCTGCGAAGACGAAGGCGGCAAAGCCCGCCATCGCCAGCCCCTCTTCCCCGGCGGTAAAGACCGCGCCGGTCAAGAAAGCCGCCACGCGTAAGGCCGCCGCGCCTGAGGAGAACCCGGGCAATGTCGCCGCGTCGCCCAGCTGGACCGCACAGATCGCACCGATCAAGGAACAGGCCGAAAAGGCCGCGAAGGCGGCAGCGGACAAGATCAACGCCGTCGACTGGAAGGCGCATATCGATCCAATCAAGGAACAGGCGGGCAAGACCGCCCTGTCGGCCGCTGGCGTGGCGAAGGACAAGACCGGCACCGCGATGCAGAGCCTGGCGAAGCTGATCTCCGATACGGCCGGCACCGTCGATGCAAAGCTTGGCCCCCAATATGGCGACTATGCCCGCCAGGCGGCGGAATCGGTGGCTGGGGCCGCCGATACCCTGGACAGCAAGGATGTCGACCAGCTGCTGGGCGAAGCGCGCGATTTCGTGCGCAAAAGCCCGGCAGTTGCCATCGGCGCGGCGGCCGTGGTCGGCTATGTGTTGATGCGCCTTGCCAAGGGATCGGACGACAAGGCCTGATCGCGCATCAGCCCGAACCGACCGACGCCCAGATTTTCACCGACGCGCAGGCCCGCTATGCGGGGCGGAGGGCCAATTGATTGACGAACCAGCGGACACGGCGGTCACACCGCCGACCGATGGGCAGCCCGACGGCGCGCCCGATACAGCTGCGCCCGGATATGGTGTGCAGGACGATGGCGCGCAGGAGGAAAGCGTGAAGGAGGTGCTCTCGCGCCTCTACGCAGACGGCCGCGCCTATGCCGCTGCCGAGGCGGAAAAGCAGAAGCTGCGCGCCACCATCATCGGCATCGGCGTGCGCAATGCGGCGATCTTTGCGGTCATCGCCCTGATGCTCGCCTTTGCCAGCATCATCGCGCTGCTCGTCGGGCTGATCATCGCGCTGTCGCAACTCGTCGCGCCAATCTGGGCCACGCTGATCGTCGTGGGCGGCGGGCTGCTCCTCACCCTTCTGTTGCTGCTCGGCGCAAAGGGCTGCATCAGCCGCATGAAGAAGGCGATCGCGCCATGAATCTCGAAAGCCGCTACCGCGCCGCCTGCGACCGGGCGGACGTTGCCAGGGGACGCCTGCGCCTGACGGCGGACGATGCAAAGGCACGCATAACCCCTGCTCGGTTGAAGCAGGATGCAAAGGACGGCCTCGGCAACGCCGTATCTAACAGCCTGTCCAACATGAAGGCCAAGGCGCTGCAACGCCCCGTCGCAACCGGGGCAGCGGCCACCGCCTTTGGCCTATTTCTCTTCCGCCGCCCGCTGGCGGCACTTTTCGGACGGTTATACGTTCGATTCACGCATAACCCCGAATTATCGGAGACGGAATAATGGCTGACATCCGCGCACAGATCACCCGCGTTCGCGAAGCCGCCAATGATGCGGCCACCAGTGCGTCCGACAGGATCAAGGATACGACAGACAAGGCCCGCGAAAGCGCGGGCGACCTGATCCAGACCGGCCGGGACAAGGCCAGCGAGGCCTATGGCGATGCCAGGGACCGTACCCAGCGTGTCGCGACCCGCGCCAATGAAATCGTGCAGGAACATCCTATTGCCGCGGTCGCTGGCGCTGTGGCCGTCGGCGCGGTTGTCGCATGGATGTTTCCCAAGAGCCGCCGCGTCATGAAGGCGCTACCCGGCCTTGCCGTTACGGCAGGATCGCGCGTGCTGGAGGCTGCCGTTGCCGCGCGTGCCGCCGCGGCCGACGGCGCCGAAAGCGTGAAGCAGGGCGCGTCCAACGCCTTGCACGCGGCAGGCGATGCCGCGGCCGATGCGCGCGAAACCGTGGTCGCGGCCGACATTCCGGCCAAGGCGTCGAAACTGGCCGACGACGTCGCCACGCTCGTCGCGGCAAAGGTCGACGCGATCAGCGAGGCGATCAAGGCCCGATTGCCGAAAACCTAATCGCGATTGCCCGATACGCAATCGCCCTATCCCGTCGTATCCTTGGCTGATGCTGGCGACGATGCTAAGGCGTCGGCACAGTCAAAGGAGAATAGAAAAAGCCATGAGCAAAATGCATCTGGTGATGGGCGGCCGCGTAACCAATCCGCAGACGCTGGAATTTCAGGACCTGTCCGCCGTCGATCTGGTCGGCGTCTATCCCGACTATGCTTCGGCCGAAAAGGCCTGGCGCGGCGCGGCGCAGCGGACAGTCGACGACGCCGAAATGCGCTATGTGATCGTGCACCTGCACCGCCTGCTGGAACCGGAACTGCCCGGCGCATAAGGCATGGTGACGCCATCTGGCACAGATGACGGCTCGCAGAATGCGGTAAATATAAGATATTTGGAGCATGATCCGATTTAATCCACTCAGATCATGCTCTAAAAATTTCCATTCGCTTCGAGCGAAGTCGGGAAGGCGATCCCGATCTAGCCCGACACGAACGACAGCCTGTCAGTGGACCGCGCGCGGTTTCTTCCTGAAACGCCAGCGCAGCAAGGGCCGGGTCAATAGCAGCCCGATCAGGAAGCCGCCGATATGCGCGGCTATGGCGATCTGCCCCAGTTCGCCCATTCCCGCGCCGCTGGCGACACCGATCATCAGCTGCACCGCAATCCACGCGCCCGCCAGCCACAGCACCCGCACCAGATTGGCGGACAGTGGCCCGATCGCGCGTACCTGTTGCTGGCTATAGAGCAGCGCATAGGGGGCGATGATCGCGGAAATGGCGCCGCTTGCGCCCACCATCGGATTGGTCGACGCGGGATCGATCGCCCATTGCGCAAGGCACGCGCCATAGGCCCCGACGATATAGAGCGTCAGCGTCCCGCCCCATCCCAGCACATGTTCCACCTGCCGCCCGCAGAACAGCAGCATCAGCATGTTGAAGCCGATATGCAGCCAGTTGGCATGGATGAAAGTGCAGCTGAGCGGCGTCAGGAAAGCGGGCACGGCGGCCATCCCCTCCAGCAGCGCCGGATCGCCCAGACGCGCCGGGATGAACCCGCCTATCAACGCCGCCTGATCGACCTGCCCCGTCAGAAACAGCAGCAGAAATGCGGCGAAGGTGATCGCCGCAATCCCGTTGGTCAATCGTCCCGCAGGCAGCCGCACGATCAGATGAAGTCGATCTTGTCGACCAGATAGAATTTGTCGCCCGCAGGGACCGACACTTCGACCTCTTCACCGACCTGACGGCCGATCAGCGCACGCCCCAGCGGGCTGTTATAGCTGATCATGCCCAGCTTCGCATCGGCTTCGGCCTGACCGACAATCTGGTACTTCACCGGCTTGTCGTCTTCGTCAAGCAGCGTCACGGTCGCGCCGAAAATGATCTTGTCGCCCGACAGCGTCGTCGGATCGATCACCTGCGCGCGCGACAGCTTGTCTTCCAGATCGTTGATCGTCGCTTCGACCTGCCCCTGCCGTTCCTTGGCCGCGTGATATTCCGCGTTTTCGGACAGGTCGCCATGCGCGCGCGCTTCTTCGATGGCGTCCACGATCAAAGGCCGCTCGGCCTTCAGTTCGCGGAGCTGCGCATTGAGCTTGTCATAGCCCTGTTGCAGCATCGGCATCTTTTCGACGGTCGCCATTCCCTATAAATCCTTCGTCAAAACTTCCCTCCGACGGCCCATCCCTCAGGGCCGCCCCGCAGCGTCATTCCTGTGCAGGGGATCAAGCGTGCGACAGAGGATAATAGGACTGGAGCGACCGCACTTCAAGGGCATGGCCCCGCAAAGCCTCGATCGCGTCCGCCGCGGCGACGCTGGCCGCCGCCGTGGTGAAGCTCGCCACCTTCTGACGCAGGGCGCTGGTGCGGATCGCCTTGCTGTCTTTCAGCGACTGCCAGCCCTCTGTCGTGTTGAAGATCAGCTGCACGTCGCCGTCGGTGATCTTGTCCACGATATGCGGGCGACCTTCGGCGACCTTATTCACCTTTTCCACCGCGATGCCGTTATCCGCCAGATAATCGGCGGTGCCGCCCGTCGCGATCAGCTTGAAGCCCATCGCCACCAGCTTGGCCGCTGCCGGCAGGATGACCGGCTTGTCGGTGTCCTTCAGCGATATGAACACGGTGCCGCTGGTCGGCAACACGGTGCCCGCGCCGATCTGCGCCTTGGCAAAGGCGATGGCGAAATTGCTGTCGATCCCCATGACTTCGCCGGTGCTCTTCATTTCCGGTGACAACACCGGATCGACGCCGGGGAAGCGATTGAACGGGAACACCGCTTCCTTCACCGCCACATGGTCGATCGCGTTACGGTCGATCCTGGGCAGATCCTTGATCTTCTCGCCCGCCATCACGCGGCTGGCGATCTTGGCGATCGGCGTGCCGATCGCCTTGGCGACGAAGGGCACCGTGCGGCTGGCGCGCGGGTTGACCTCGATCAGGTAGACGACGCCATCCTTCACCGCGAACTGGATGTTCATCAGGCCGCGCACGGACAGCGCACGGGCCAGCACATCGGTCTGCCGCTCGATTTCCGCGATGATCTCGTCCGACAGGCTGTAGGGCGGCAGCGAACATGCGCTGTCCCCGCTATGCACGCCCGCTTCCTCGATATGCTGCAACACGCCCGCCACGACCACATCGTCGCCGTCGCACAGCGCATCGACGTCCACTTCAATGGCGTCGCGCAGATACTGGTCGATCAGCACCGGGGATTCGCCCGACACCTGCACGGCGGTGGCGATATATTCCTCCAGCTGCGCCTGCCCATCGACGATTTCCATCGCCCGGCCGCCCAGCACGTAGGACGGACGCATCAGCACCGGATAGCCGATGCGATTGGCGACCGCGATCGCTTCTTCCCGGCTGCGCGCAATGCCGTTCGCGGGTTGGCGCAGCTTCAGCTTGTCGATCAGCGCAGCGAAACGCTCGCGATCTTCGGCCAGGTCGATGGCGTCGGGCGACGTACCCAAAATCGGGATGCCTGCATCCTCCAGCGCCTGCGCGAGCTTCAGTGGCGTCTGCCCGCCAAACTGCACCAGTACGCCCGCCAGCGTCCCCTTCGACATTTCGACATGCAGGATTTCCAGCACGTCTTCGGCCGTCAGCGGCTCGAAATAGAGGCGGTCGGACGTGTCATAATCGGTCGACACGGTTTCCGGGTTGCAGTTGACCATGATCGTTTCAGAGCCAGCCTCGCTCAGCGCGAAGCAGGCATGGACGCAGCAATAGTCGAACTCGATCCCCTGCCCGATCCGGTTGGGACCGCCGCCCAGGATCACGACCTTCTTCGCTTCGCTGGGCTGCGCCTCATTTTCCGCCTCGCCGAAAATCGGCGCTTCATAGGTGGAATACATATAGGGCGTCTTCGCCTCGAACTCGGCGGCGCAGGTGTCGATGCGCTTGAACACCGGGCGCACGCCCAGCTTGTGGCGCAGCTTGCGCACCTCATCCTCGGTCACGCCGCCGGTCATCGCCTTGACCGCTTCGTGGATCAGGCCCGATCCGCGGGCGATGCCCCGCTCCATGCCGCGCAGATTGGCGGACTTGAGCGCGAGATAGGCAAGGCGCTTGTCGGAAAAGCCCATGGATTTCAGGCGACGCATGGCGTCGGCATCCTGCGGCAGCCCGTTATCCAGAACCTCGGCTTCGGCATCGACGATTTCCTTGATCCGCTCCAGGAACCAGGGATCGAACTTCGCGATATTGTGGATTTCCTGAACGCTCAGCCCTTCACGCAGAGCCTGCGCGGCGACCAGCAGCCGGTCGGGCGTCGGTGCGGCCAGCGCCGCAATGATATCGTCCTTGGGCGCGCCGACCAGATGATCGACCGTGTTGAAGCCGGACAGGCCCGTTTCCAGACCGCGCAGCGCCTTCTGCATCGATTCATGGATGTTGCGGCCGATCGCCATGACTTCGCCGACCGACTTCATCGCCGTGCCCAGCAGCGGCTCTGCGCCCTTGAACTTTTCAAAGGCGAAGCGCGGGATCTTCGTCACGACATAGTCGATGGTCGGCTCGAACGACGCCGGGGTCGCCCCGGTGATGTCATTGTCGATTTCGTCCAGCGTGTAGCCCACGGCCAGCTTCGCTGCGACCTTCGCGATCGGGAAGCCGGTCGCCTTCGACGCCAGCGCGGACGAACGCGACACGCGTGGGTTCATTTCGATGACGACCAGTCGGCCATCCTTCGGGTTGACCGCGAACTGCACGTTCGACCCGCCGGTTTCCACGCCGATCTCGCGCAGCACCGCAATGGATGCGTTGCGCATGATCTGATATTCCTTGTCCGTCAGCGTCAGCGCGGGGGCGACGGTGATGCTGTCGCCGGTATGGACGCCCATCGGATCGACATTTTCGATGGAACAGATGATGATGCAGTTGTCGTGCTTGTCGCGCACGACCTCCATCTCATATTCCTTCCAGCCGAGCAGCGATTCCTCGATCAGCACTTCGGTGGTCGGCGACGCGTCGAGGCCCCCGCGCACGATGTTCATGAACTCGTCGCGATTATAGGCGATGCCGCCGCCGGTGCCGCCCATGGTGAAGCTGGGACGGATGATCGACGGCAGGCCGGTGAACTCCAGCGCCTCCATCGCCTCTTCCATCGTGTGCGCGATGCGCGAACGGGCCGATTCCAGCCCGATCTTGTCCATCGCGTCGCGGAACTTGATGCGGTCTTCGGCCTTGTCGATGGCTTCGGCGTCCGCGCCGATCATCTGCACGCCATATTTGGCGAGCGTCCCGTCGTTGAACAGCGCCAGCGCCGTGTTCAGCGCCGTCTGCCCGCCCATCGTCGGCAGAACCGCGTCCGGCCGTTCCTTCTCAATGATCTTCGCCACGATTTCGGGCGTGATCGGCTCGACATAGGTGGCGTCGGCAAATTCCGGGTCGGTCATGATCGTGGCCGGGTTGGAATTGACCAGGATGATGCGATAGCCCTCTTCCTTGAGCGCCTTCACCGCCTGCGTGCCGGAGTAATCGAACTCGCACGCCTGACCGATGATGATCGGACCAGCGCCGATGATGAGGATGGAGGAGATGTCGGTTCTTTTAGGCATCAGAAGTGGCTTTTCCCGATCTGCACCAGCTTTTCAAAAGCGGTTTTATCTAAGCGAATTGTTTGCGAAACTTTCCCAGGTATTTCTCGGCCGGGTCGGCCATAGGTATCGATCTGGATCAGCTTCTCTCGGCCGCAATCTACGAGCCGAACGATGGTTTCGACCTCTTCATGAGGTCGGGCATTGTCTAGATGTTCAACCTTAAAGTCGCGCACCGTCGCCATTGCTCAATCCCTTCCAAGATGTGCCATCAATGCACGCCCCCCGCCTGCGCTTCGCATCCCCAGCCGTCATATTCGACGCCGCAGAGGATTTCGATCTGGAGGCATTTCTTGGTCAGCGCGCGGATCGACGCTTCATCGACCGGCTGCACGCACTCCAGAAACAGGAACAGGTCGCCTTCCTCATCTTCCTCCCGGTCGAGTTCGACAAAGCCGAACTGGCTGGCGATGGTGAGGACGCGCTCGAAATCCTGCTCGCTGCCCCGGAAGCTGACGTCCACGGGCCGCGCGATGCGCGCGACGTCGCCATTGCGCTTCAGGTTGGCGAGAACCTCACGGTCCGCCTCCCACTCGGCGGCAAGGCGCGCTTCGTCAACGGGGGGCAGCTTCTGGCTCACGCCGCGACCGCGCCCTTGATGCCGTCCACGAACCGCTTGAACAGATAGAAGCTGTCCTGCGGCCCCGGCGACGCTTCGGGATGATATTGCACCGAGAAAGCATTTTTGTCGGTCAGTTCGATGCCGCAATTGCTGCCGTCGAACAGCGACACATGGGTCGATCGCGCGTTGGCGGGCAGGCTGGCGTCATCGACCGCGAAACCATGGTTCATCGACGTGATCTCAACCAGACCGTCCGACAGGCGCTTGACCGGATGGTTTGCGCCGCGATGGCCCTGATGCATCTTGATGGTCTTCGCGCCCACCGCCAGACCCAGCAGCTGGTGGCCAAGGCAGATGCCGAAGATCGGCATATTCTCGGTCAGCAGCGCCGCGATGACGGGCACGGCATAGGCGCCGGTCGCCGCCGGATCACCGGGACCATTGGACAGGAACACGCCGTCGGGCTTCTGTTCCATCACCTGTTCATAAGTGGCGGTGGCGGGCAGCACGGTCACGCGCGCGCCGGCCTGTACCAGATTGCGGAAGATATTGTTCTTCGCGCCATAATCGATCGCGACGACATGGGGGCGATCTTCGCCTGCTTCATCCAGACCATAACCATGGCCCAGCTTCCACACGCCGTCCTTCCACAAGCGGCTTTCCTTGCCCGTGACTTCGATGGCGAGGTCCATGCCCTCAAGGCCGGGCCAGCTGGCCGCCTTCGCCGCCAGCGCCGCAATGTCGAACGCGCCGTCGGGATCATGGGCGATCACGACATTGGGCGCGCCCTTGATGCGGATGAGGCGCGTGAGCGCGCGGGTATCGACCCCGGCAAGCCCGATGCGGCCATTTTCGCGCATCCACTGATCGAACGGTTCGACATTGCGGAAATTGCTGGGCGCGGTGACATCCTGCCTCACGATGCAGCCCAGCGCATGGGGCGCCATGGCTTCCACGTCGTCCAGATTGGTGCCGACATTCCCGATGTGCGGGAAGGTGAAATTGATGATCTGCCCGGCATAGGACGGATCGGTCATGATCTCCTGATAGCCGGTGATCGACGTATTGAAGCAGAGTTCGCCCACCGCATCGCCCACCGCGCCAAAGCCGCGGCCGAACACCGCACTGCCATCGGCAAAAACCACGACCCCTGTCGCTCCTTTGGGCACAATGAGGGTCTTGGCGTCTGCCATGGTCTGCGGTCCTTTATGCTTTTGCGGGAACCCGTCTGGTGCGGGTTAAACGGCCGGTCACCTATGCCTGTGCGGGCTTGAGGTCAACGTCTGTTAAAAATCTCTTTTGCCGCTATATCTGATCCTTTCCGGAAAGAGACAGGATTCGATCGCCATGATTCGCGAGCAGGTAAAGAGCGCCCAAATTGAATCCATGAAGGCAGGCGACAAGGAACGGCTGGCCGCCGTGCGCCTGATCCTGGCGAAGCTGAAGGATCGCGACATCGAACTGCGCACCGCGTCCAACGTGCCGGACGACGACGCCGTCGTGGTCGAAGTGCTGCAAAAAATGGTGAAGCAGCGCCGCGAATCGATCGACATGTTCAAGAGCGGCGGCCGCGATGAACTGGCGGCGAAGGAACAGGCCGAACTGGACGTCATCGCCAGCTTCCTGCCCCAGCAGCTGACCGAAGAAGAAACCAAGGCCAGGATCGAAGACATCAAGGCCGAAGTCGGTGCGCAAAGCGTGAAGGACATGGGCAAGGTGATGGCCGTGCTGAAGGAACGCCACGGCAGCGTAATCGACATGAGCAAGGCCAGCGGGCTGGTGAAGGCGGCGCTTGTGTGAGTGAAAACGGGGGAGCGGCACCCGATCTCTCCCTCCCGCCTGCGGGAGGGGGCCGGGGGGTGGGCTCCTCATATCGGCTTGCGCGGCCAACCGGTGATGCGCGCAATCTGCGCAACAACGCCACGCAAGCCGAGCGTCGGTTGTGGCGCCACCTTAAAGGCGCGCAATTGGCTGGGCTTAAATTCAGCCGTCAAATGCCCATTGCTGGCTTCATCTGCGATTTCGTCTGCCGCTCCCATAAGCTGGTCATAGAACTCGACGGCAGCCAGCATGTCGATGCGGCACATTATGACGCCATGCGGACCAAAAAGATCGAAGCTCAGGGCTACCGGCTGATCCGCTTCTGGAATAACGATCTCACAGAGAATCTAGAGGGCGTGTTGGAAACTATCGTCAGGGCAGCTTTGGGTGGCCCGGTTGAGCCCACCCCCCTGCCCCCCTCCCGCAAGCGGGAGGGGGAGGAAGACGCATGACCCTCACCCCCCAATGGCTGGACGAACTGCGCGCGCGCACGTCGCTCTCGACCCTCATCGGCAAGAGCGTGAAGGTCACGAAGGCGGGCCGCGAATATAAGGCCTGCTGCCCCTTCCATAATGAAAAGACGCCCAGCTTCACGATCAACGATGAAAAGGGCTTCTATCATTGCTTCGGTTGCGGCGCGCATGGCGATGCGATCCGCTGGATGACGGAAAATCGCGGTCTGCCCTTCATGGAGGAGGTAAAGGAACTGGCCGCGACCGCAGGCATGGACGTCCCCGCCGCCGATCCCCGCGCCGCCAGGCGCCAGCAGCAGGCGAAGGGCCTGCACGACGCGATGACCGCCGCGCAGGGTTTCTTCGAGGAGCAGCTGGGCGGCATCGACGGCGGCGAAGCCCGTGCCTATCTGCAAAAACGCGGCATAACCGACGCCACCCGGCGCGCCTTCGGTTTCGGCTATTCCCCGGACGGGCGCGGCCGGCTCAAGACCGCGCTCAAGGATTTCGGCGATCCGATGCTGGTGGAAGCGGGCCTGCTGATCGATCCCGAAGCGCTGGAGCAGGGCAAGGACAGCGGCAGGAAACGCGACAGCTACGACCGTTTCCGTGGCCGCCTCATGCTGCCCATCCGCGACATTCGCGGCCGGGTCATCGCCTTTGGCGGCCGCATCCTTGGGACGGGCGAACCCAAATATCTGAACTCGCCCGACACGCCGCTCTTCGACAAGGGCCGCACCCTCTACAATATCGACAAGGCGTCCCCGGCCAGCCGCTCGTCCGGCCGCGTCATCGTGGTCGAAGGCTATATGGACGTGATCGCCCTCGCTCAGGCGGGTTTTGGCGAGGCTGTCGCCCCGCTCGGCACCGCGCTGACCGAACATCAGATCGAACGGCTGTGGAAGATGGTGGAGGTGCCCGTCCTCTGCTTCGATGGCGATTCGGCGGGTCAAAAGGCCGCGATCCGCGCCGCGACGCGCGCCCTGCCCCTGCTGCGCCCCGGCCATAGCCTTTGTTTCGCCACGCTGCCGACCGGACAAGACCCCGACGACCTGATCCGCGCCAGTGGCCCCGCCGCCATGGAACGCGTCCTCGACACGGCCGAGCCGCTGATCGAACGCCTCTGGAAACATGAGCTTTCGGTCGCCCCGCTCGACACCCCGGAACAGAAGGCGGCGCTCAAACAGCGACTTCGCGCCATATCGGATGCGATTGCCCATCCCGATGTGCGCGCCCATTACGCCCATGAATTTCGCGAACGCTATGATGCGCTCTTCTTCGCCCGCCGCGATTCGACGCCGACGCAGCAACGCTTTCAGGGCGGCGGCGGGAACAGCGCGCCGCGCTGGCAACGCGACAAACGCGGCAACTGGAAAGCCCCCATTCCCCCCGCAGGCACCGAAGCTCGCGCCATCGGCGGCAGCGGCATGGAACAGCGCCTGTTGCGCGCGGTACTGGCCGCGCTCCTGCGCCATCCCGAACAGATCGCCCCCCATCGGGAGATGCTGTCGGCCCTGCAAATTGCCGATCCTTTGCTGGCGCAACTGCTCGCGGCGATGGTCTCCTTATCTTTCCGCAAAGAAACAGTTGAAACACAGGCCCTCCTTACCATATTGGGGCAAGGTGAGTTGTATAATATGGCTAAGGGGATGCTCCGGGCCGACGCATTTACACTCACTCCCGACAGGATGGCCGCCGACCCTGATCGCCTTGCGCGCGATCTGGAGGAGGCCATTCGGGTGATGGCGCAGGGACCGGAGCTGGAAACGGCATTGGTGGAAGCTACAAGACGGTTCGAACATGACGTCAGCGAAGTAAATTTCGCTGAACAACAGCGTATTCGTACGCTGAAGGCCGATCATGATCGACGTCTGGCGGAACTGGCGCAGTCCGAAGACATTGTTTGATTGAGGTTAGCCCTTTTTCGAAGGGCGGCGAAGGCAAGGCGAATACATGGCGACCAAGGCGAACAGCAAGAATGGCGGGGCAGGTGATGGAGAGGAAGGCGGCGATGCACCGCTGCTCGATCTGAACGAAGCGTCTGTCAAGAAGCTGATCGCCCGCGCGAAAAAGCGCGGCTACATCACCTATGACGAACTGAACGACGCCCTGCCTCAGGACCAGATGTCTTCGGAACAGATCGAAGACATCATGGCCGCGCTCAACGAAATGGGCGTGAACATCGTCGAAAATGAGGAAGCCGGCGAAGACGGCGAAGATCAGCGCGACGATAATGACGATGATTCGGGCGATGAGGGCGGCGAAGACGACGGCCCCAAGCTGGTCACCGAAAAGAAGAAGGAAACGGTCGATCGCACCGACGATCCTGTTCGCATGTACCTGCGCGAAATGGGCGCGGTGGAACTGCTCAGCCGCGAAGGCGAAATCGCTATCGCCAAGCGGATCGAGGCCGGTCGCGACACGATGATCCTGGGTCTGTGCGAAAGCCCGACCACCTTCAATGCGATCATCGAATGGTCGACCGCGCTCAACAACGGCGAAATGCAGCTGCGCGAGATTCTCGATCTCGACGCCATGCTCTCCAAAGACCCGGCTCCTGAAAATATGGAGGACGGGGCCGAGGATGACGATGGCGAAATCAGCGAAAAGACCGCCGGTCCCAGCTTCAAGGAAGAAGAAGAGCCGGAGGAGGAATCCGCCGACGGCGATGAGGATGAGGACGGTGCGCCCCGCGCCCGCCGTGAAGAGGATGAGGAAGAGGACAACACCCTGTCCCTCGCCCAGATGGAAGAAACGCTTAAGCCCATGGCGCTTGAGAAGTTCGCGACCATCACCGAAATCTTCCGCGCCTTTTCCAAGGCGCAGGAACAGCGCATGGTCGCCATGGCCAATGGCGATACGCTGAGCCAGAAGGCCGAAGACGCCTATCACGAACTGCGCGAACAGCTGACGGCGGAAGTCGAAAGCGTCCAGTTTCACCAGCAGAAGATCGAATATCTGGTCGATCAGCTCTATGCCTATAACCGGCGCCTCACCGCGCTGGGCGGTCAGATGCTGCGTCTGGCCGAACGGCACAAGGTCAGCCGCAAAGATTTCCTCGACCGTTATGTCGGCCATGAACTGGACGATGGCTGGATGGACAAGGTGCAGGGGCTGGACAAGAAATGGTCCGCCTTCGCCGCTGCCGAAGGGCGCGCCGTCGACCGCATCCGCAACGAAGTCAGCGAAATCGCGCAGGCGACCGGCATGTCGCTGTCCGAATTCCGCCGCATCGTGAACATGGTGCAGAAGGGCGAGCGTGAAGCGCGCATCGCCAAGAAGGAAATGGTGGAGGCGAACCTGCGCCTCGTCATCTCCATCGCCAAGAAATATACCAATCGCGGCCTGCAATTCCTCGACCTTATTCAGGAAGGCAATATCGGCCTGATGAAGGCGGTGGATAAGTTCGAATATCGCCGCGGTTACAAGTTCAGCACCTATGCCACCTGGTGGATCAGGCAGGCGATCACCCGTTCGATCGCGGATCAGGCGCGGACCATCCGCATCCCGGTCCACATGATCGAAACGATCAACAAGCTGGTCCGCACCAGCCGCCAGTTCCTG
>NZ_JBMDWL010000010.1:0-17058 GCF_048594625.1 Sphingobium sp. | reverse complement strand
GACGGCGGAGAAGAAATCGCTGCACCGGTCGCTGGGCGCGTTCCAGCTGACCATGCTGGGCATCGGTGCGGTCATCGGCACCGGCATCTTCGTCCTGACGGCGGAGGCCGCGCAAAAGGCCGGGCCGGGCATGATGCTTTCCTTCGTCATCGCCGGTTTCGTCTGCGCCGTGGCTGCGCTCTGCTACGCCGAAATGGCGGCCATGGTGCCGGTTTCCGGTTCCGCCTACACCTACAGCTATGCCGTCATGGGCGAACTCATCGCATGGATGGTCGGCTGGGCGCTGATTCTGGAATATGCCGTCGCGGCGGGTGCCGTGTCGGTCGGCTGGTCCGGTTATGTGGTCGGGCTTATCGAACATACATTCCACTTGGACATACCCGATCTGCTGACGCGCGGGCCGTTCGACGGCGGCATGGTCAACCTGCCCGCGATGCTGATCGCCTCGCTGGTCACCTGGCTGCTCGTGATCGGAACGAAGGAAAGCGCGACGGTCAACGCGGTGCTGGTGGCGATCAAGGTATCGGCCCTGACCCTCTTCATCGTCCTGGCCCTTCCGGTCATCAACATGGACAAGTTCACGCCATTCGCACCGCTCGGCTTCTCCGGCATTTCGGCGGCCGCCGCTTCGATCTTCTTCGCCTATGTCGGCTTCGACGCCGTTTCGACCGCCGCTGAAGAAACCAAGAATCCGCAACGCAATATGCCGATCGGTCTGATCGGTTCGCTCGCCATCTGCACCATTTTCTACATGCTGGTTGCCGCGGGCGTCATCGGCACCGTCGGTGCGCAGCCCGTGACGGAAGGCGGCATCGCCATCGCACAGGGCGGCGTCGCCCTTGCTCCCGGTTCCACCGCCCTGTCGCAACAGTGCGCGGCGCTGGCCGCCGCAGGCACCGAAGCGGTCACCTGTTCGAAGGAAGCGCTTGCCTGGACCCTGCGCGAAATTGGCTGGCCCCAGATCGGCAACCTGCTCGGCCTCGCCGCCGGTCTTGCCCTGCCTTCGGTCATCCTGATGATGATGTTCGGCCAGACCCGCATCTTCTTCGTCATGAGCCGCGACGGTCTGCTGCCCGCCATGTTCTCGAAGGTGCATCCGACCTACAAGACGCCCCATGTCATCACCATTCTGACCGGCATCTTCGTGGCTCTGTTCGCCGCCTTCTTCCCGGTCGGCATTCTGGCGGACATCTCCAACTCCGGCACGCTGTTCGCCTTTGCCGCCGTGTCGATCGCGGTGATGCGCCTGCGCAAGACCGACGCGGATCGCAAGCGGCCTTTCCGCACGCCTGCCATCTACGTTACCGCGCCGATCGCGATTGCCGGTTGCGCCTATCTCTTCTGGAGCCTGGGCGTCGAAACCAAGCTGATGTTCGTCGGCTGGGCCACCGTCGGCCTGATCGTCTATTTCGCCTATAGCCGCAGCCGTAGCCATGTCGGCCGCGGCGTGGTGGACGTGGCGGAAGGTGACGGCGACGTCCCGCCCCAGCCCGTGCCCCCGCTGCCGGGCGCACCCACGCCGGGCGGTCGGGACGCCTGATCCTATTGTGCCAGCCGTCATCTGCTCTCAGATGACGGCAGAATGCTCAAAAAAACGGGGCGGTTTTCCGCCCCGTTTTTTTTAGTTCCGCGTGCATCGCTTCAATGAAAATCGCCGTCCGGTTTGCGCAGCGCGGCGTTGTTGGGCCGGGTGAACAGCCTGCCTCGTTCGGCCCAGATCACGATCAGGAACGACAATGTGCCAAACACCAGCAATCCGGTGGTGAAGGGCATGGTGGTGCCATCGAAAGCGCGCCCGACCATGCTGCCCAGCGCCGCCGACAATGCGGTGGTCAGAAATGCCTGAAAGGATGACGCCACCCCCGCGCCCTTGTGGAATGGCTCCATCGAAATGGCGCTGAAATTGGACGCGGTGAAGGCGACGGTCAGCATCGTCATCGACTGAAGCGCCATGAACGTCACCAGCGTTTCCAGACCGGCCCAGATCACTGCCATATGCACGGCGGCGATGGCGATGAAGGCGATCAGCGCACCCTGACTCATCCGCCGCGCGCCGAAACGCGACACCAGGCGGCTGTTGATCAGACTGCCCAGCCCCATGCAGCCTGCGATCATCGCAAAGCCGATCGGGAAAATATCCTGCGCGTCGAACACGTCGAAGAATATCTGCTGCACCGACAGGATGAAGCCGATCAGGCCCCCCATCACCACGCCGCTCGCCAGCATATAGCCGATGGAACTGCGCGTGCGCAGCACCAGCCCTACGGTCTGCGCCATGTTGCGCAGGCTGATCGGCACGCGATTTTCGGGCGCCAGCGTTTCGGGCAGGCGCAACGCCATCCAGATCAGGAACAGGGATGCTAATATGACCAGCACCCAGAAAATCCAGCGCCATGGCGCGACCCACAATATCGCCTGCCCGAAACTGGGCGCGACGACGGGGATCAGCATGAACACGGCAAAAATCAGCGACATCACCCGCGCCATCGCGTCGCCATGAAAGCGGTCGCGCACGATGCTAACGGTGATGACGCGGCTCGACCCGGCAAAGAAGCCGGCGCTGGTTCGGCCGATCAGCATCATCGCGAAATTCTGGGACGTGGCGCAGATCATCGTGGACAGCGCGAACAGCGCCAGCGCGCTGCCCAGCACGATCTTGCGTCCGAACCGGTCCGACAGGACGCCGAACAGCAACGACCCGATGCCCAGTCCCAGAAAATAGGTGCTGATGATCAGCTGCCGGTCATTGGGATGCGGGATTGCCAGATCACGCCCGATTTCGGGCAGCGCGGGCAGCATCGGGTCGATCGACAGCGCATTGGTCGCCATCAGACAGGCACACATCAGCACGAATTCGCGGAACTGGATGTCCTTGCGCGCTGGGTCCGGCGAAGCAGGGGGCGTTTGGGTCATGCCCCGGCTATGCGGACAACCGCGCATGGGCGCCAGTGCCAATCCGTCACCTGCGCCAAAGAAGTTTGCAACCCCGCCCGGGATCGCGCCCAACCAACTGCAACCATGGCGAAGATGACGTTAACCATTTTTTATCGCTTCCCGGTCCAGTCTGATCTTCGTGAAAAAAGGGGTCGAAATCCATTGAGCTAGTTTTGGAATAAGGGGGAACATCACATGGGCAACAGCATCAAGAGCGCACAATTTCTCATGGAAGCCCGCCGGTCGCGGGCGACTTACGGTTCGGCGGAAGACTGTTTCGATCTAGGCATGGCCTATAGTTGTGGCACGGGCGATCTGCCGATCGACCTCATCGAAGCCCATAAATGGTTCAATCTCGCCGCATCGCGGGGCAGCGAAATGGGCCAGTCGATGCGCGCCGAAATCGCCGAAGAAATGACTGCGCGCGAAATCGCCGAAGCTCAGCGTCAGGCCCGCGCCATCATCGCGTCCGCCATGGTTTCAGGGCAGCTGCGCGCCGCCTGATCCCTCGCCGCCCTTCCTGAAGGGCGTCCGCGACTTCAGCCACAGCCTGTCCTGCTGCACCCCTTCGCGTTCCGCCGCCAGAAAATCGGCGACGGCGCGGCGGAAACCCGCATTGGGCAGATAATGGGCCGAATAGGTCGGTTCGGGGGCATAGCCCCGCGCCAGTTTGTGCCCGCCCTGCGCGCCTGCCTCCACCTTGTGCAGGCCGCGCGCGATGGCGGCATCGATCGCCTGATAATAGCAAAGTTCGAAATGCAGGTTGGGGACGTCCTGCGTGCACCCCCAATAACGGCCATAGAGCGTGTCGCCGCCGATCAGGTTCAGCGCGCCCGCAATCGGCTGCCCGTCGCGCAGCGCCAGGATCAACAGCACCCGATCCGCCATAGTCTCCCCCAAAATGGAGAAGAAGTCGCGGGTCAGATAGGGCTGCCCCCATTTGCGCGCGCCGGTATCCTGATAGAAATCCCAGAATATGTCCCAATGCGCTTCGCTGATATCGCCGCCGGTCAGGTGGACGATGTCCAGCCCCTCGACCGCGCGCGCGCGTTCCTTGCGGATATTCTTGCGCTTCTCGCTCGACAGGTCGGCCAGAAAATCGGCAAAGCCGCCATAGCCGCGATTGGTCCAGTGAAACTGGCTGTCTTCGCGGATCAGCCACCCTGCCGCTTCGAACATCGCCACCTGATCGGGATCGATGAAGGTCGCATGGGCGGACGATAACCGGTTGCGATCGACCAGCATCTCGATCCCCGCGATCAGTGCGGGCGCCTGTGCGGGATCGCGCAGCAACAGCCTTGGCCCCGGCACGGGGGAAAAGGGCGCGGCAATCTGGATCTTGGGATAATAGCGGCCGCCCGCCCGTTCCCACGCATCGGCCCAGCTATGGTCGAACACATATTCGCCCTGGCTGTGGCTCTTGCCATAGGCGGGGGCGGCGGCGGCGATCCGTCCGTCCGGCCCGTCGATCACGATGGGCAACGGTTGCCATCCCGTCCCTTCGCCCACGCTGCCGGATCGTTCCAGCGCGGCCAGAAAGTCCCAACTGATGAAAGGATTGGCGTCGCCTGCGCAGGCGTCCCATTGCGCCCTATCGAAATCGGCCACGCCCGACCCGATCCGCACCGTCACATCAGTCATCGGCGCGCTCGTAAATGGGGCGGTCGGCATGGGCGGCGGCGCGCGCCCGATCGCTTTCGCTGCGCACGGTCCATGTCAGCACGGCCATGCCCCTTTTTCGGGCATTGCGGGACAGGTTGGATGGCAGGTCGCGAATATCACAGGCCAGAAAATCGGGTTTCGACAGCCAAAGTGCAAGGGCGCGTTCGATCCGCCCGCGCAGCCACCCCTTGCCCTGCTGTGTCAGGACAATCCCGCGCACCCGTTCATGCCGCCGTTTCGCAAACCATCGCACGACCCGCGGATGAAAGGACATGATCGCCACCGGCGCACCGGGCCAGTCGGCCAGATCGCGGGCCACCGCTTCACATATGGGCGTAAATGCCTGCTCCGCCTTGATCTCTACCAGCAACGGCACATGGCCATCGCACCGCGCCAGCAGGGTGGACAGGCGCGGGATCGCGCCGCCATCGGGCAGGGTGATGGCATCGATGTGCGCGGCATCCAGATCGGCGATCGCCGCATCCCGTCCCGTCATCCGTCTCAGCGTCGCGTCGTGAAAGACGAAGGCGACACCGTCCCGGCTCGCCCGGACATCGCATTCTATGCCATGACCGGCGGCGATGGCGGCGTCGAACGCCGCCATCCCGTTTTCGCTGATCCCGGCCCCATGCAATCCGCGATGGGCAAAGGGCCGGGCGGTCAGCCAGTCAGGCCAGCGGCCAGAGACCGTCAAACCTTCAGGCCGCTGCTTTGACAAGCACCACCGCGTCGATTTCGACCACCGCGCCCAGCGGCAACACCGGCACGCCCACGGCGCTGCGCGCATGCTTGCCCGCGTCGCCGAACACTTCCACCATCAGTTCGGACGCGCCATTGGCGACCTTTGGCTGGTCGGTAAAGCCCGGCGCGCTGCTGATGAACGCGCCCAGTTTCACGATCCGTTCGACCCGGTCCAGCGACCCCAGCGCCGCCTTCATCTGCGCGATCAGGTTCAGGCCGCATACGCGCGCCGCCGCAACGCCATAGTCGAGGTCGCGGTCTTCCCCCAGGCGGCCGGTCATAAGGCCGTCGGGCGCCAGCGCGATCTGCCCGGAAACATGCAGCAGGCCATTGGCCTCCACCGCTGCGACATAGGCGGCGACGGGCGCGGCGGCGACAGGCAGGGTGATGCCCAGTTCGGTCAGGCGGGCTTCGATGCTCATGAAAGGACTCCGTTGTTCATGGGTGTGGGAATGGGGACCGGCCCTTGCGCCAGCTTTTCGACGATCCATGTCTCGGCCGCCGCCCAATTGTCGATCCGGGCATGGGCGTGGTCCGCATCGTCGACATATTCCGCGATTTCCGGCTCGCCCACCAGATGCAGCCGCCAGACATCGGGTGCATGGATGGCGACCGAATGATGATGTTCGGCCAGATCGTCGATGAACAGCGCGACGCTGGGTTGCCGTTCCGCCACGATCTTCGCCAGCGGTCGCCCCTTGCCGCCCTGATTCCACTGGACGGGCAGGGTGATGCCGTGGGACTGCAACTGCTCTGTCCGCGCCTGCTGGTGCCGCTCCGTAATGTTGGTCAGCACGACGATGTCGGCCATGGCGGACAGCCGGTGCAGCGCCTCGATCGCGCCTGCGATCGGCATCTGCCGGTGCATTTCCGTTTCGAAAAACGCCAGCAGCAATTCCCACACCAGTTCGCGTTCCAGCACGACGCCGCTGTCCTTGTGGCGCAGCGCTTCGGCAAAGCCGCGTTCGCGCATGTCGAAATGCACGTCATGGGTTTCGTCCAGCCACTGGCGGAACGGTACGACCATGTGCAGCAGCACTTCGTCGCAATCGGTAATGATCAGGGGGCGGGTCATCGGTTCAACTGCTCCTGCGCCGCGATCAGCGCGGCTGGGTCGCTGCCGATCGCCTCGGCGCAGGCGATCAGGTCAGGCTCATGGTCGGCCAGAAATCCCAGCACGGCGCACAGGATGGCGGGCTTGTCGATCCCCGCGCGCAGCGCATCGGCGTCCAGCCCCGTCAGCGCCAGCAACCGGTCGGCCCGCTGTCCGTCGCCCAGTACCCATCCCAACGCCATCAGCGCCAATGTGGCGGGGTCTGCATCGCTATCTGGCTTGCCATATGCTGGTTCGGGTCGCATGATCGGCTTTCGGGGCGGGGTGGCTGACGATGCGCTCCGGACATATATTTCGGACCGCGGGTGACTGGTGGCAAAGCGCGTACTCGTTGTCGAGGACAACGAACTCAATCTCAAACTTTTTTGCGACCTGCTGCGCGCGCACGGCCATGACGTGCTGGCCTGCCGCGACGGGCGCGACGTATTGGCGCAGGCGCAGGATTTCCTGCCCGACCTCGTCATCACCGACATCCATCTGCCCCACGTGAGCGGTCTCGACCTCATCATTTCGCTGAAAGCCGACGATCGCCTGTCGCCGGTGCCGATCATGGCGGTTACCGCCTATGCGGGGCAGGGGGATGAAGAACGCATCCGCGCTGCCGGGGCGCAGGCCTATGTGTCCAAACCCATTTCCGTGTTGCGCTTCGTTGAACAGGTGAACGCGCTTCTGTAACCGCGCCCCCCCCGAATATTAATTTTCCTGTCATTTTTCTTTCACGGCAAAGCCGCCATTCCGAAGGATTGGCGTCATGTCACTCTGTCACCTCCCTGCGCCAAGGCGCGGCCTGCCGCCGACAGCCTGATCACAGGGGTAGAAATATCATGTCTCATCTGACCGACGAGGCGCGCGCACCCTATCGCGACGCGCAGCCGACCATCGAACTTGGCGACAATAGTCTGGAAGCGATCGTTGCCGCCAATCCGGGCCGCCGCAGCGTACTCAAGAACGGCCTGCTGGGCCTGTCGATCCTGCCGATGCTGGGCACGCTGGCCGCGTGCGACGACGATGGTGACGATAATGGCGGCTCCACGCCGACTCCTGCGCCCACGCCGACCCCCGCGCCCGCACCCAGCTACGCCATCAACTTCGCGTCGGTTGCCATCAACACCAACGACACCGTGACCGTGCCGACCGGCTACACCGTCGATGTCCTGCTCAAGGCGGGCGATCTGGTCGAAGCGGGCACCGCCTTCGTCAACGGCACCTTCCCCACCAGCGTCAGCCAGACGGCGGCATGGGCCGGCGGCAATCATGACGGCATGGAATATTTCGAACTGTCGGGTACGGACGCCAACAATGGCGGTCTGCTCGCGATCAACTTCGAACTGCCCGACTATAATATCCTCTTCGCCAGCGGCAGCTATAACGCCGCCACCGCCACCGCCGCACAGAAGCAGATCGCGCTGTCGGCCGTCGGCATCGCGGTGGTCGAAGTCGCCAGGGGTTCGGACGGCAAGTTCGCGGTAAAGGCCGGTTCGCGCTTCAACAAACGCTATAGCGGCAACACTGATTATCGTGTCGGCGGCCCTGCTGCCGGTGCGCTGCCCTCCACCATTCGCGGCATGCTGAACAATTGTTCCAGCGGTCGTACGCCGTGGGGCACCTACCTCACCTGCGAAGAAACGACGAACAATTATCTCGATCCGAGCCAACCCAACAACAGCTATGGGTGGGTGGTCGAAATCGATCCCTATCAGGAACTGGCCCCCGCCACGAAGCGTACCGCCATGGGCCGCTTCAGCCATGAAAACGTCGCCTATCTGACCGATTCGGACAATCGCGTCGCTTTCTACATGGGCGATGATTCGACGCCGGGCTGCATCTACAAATTCGTGGCGGCCGACCGCTACAGCCTGACCAATCGCGCCGCGAACACCAATCTGCTCGACTATGGCACGCTCTATGTCGCCCGTTTCAATGCGGATGGCACGGGCGAATGGCGCGCGCTGGTTCAGGGGCAGAACGGGCTTGTCGCCGGTGCCGCCGATCCGGGCAATGTCAGCCAGTCGACCACGCCCGCCGCGCCCACGACGGTCAATTTCAACACCCAGTCCGACGTGCTCATCAACTGTCAGTCGGCCGCCCGCGTCGCTGGCGGTACGATCATGGACCGTCCGGAATGGATCACGGTCGCGCCGAACAAGCAGGCGATCTTCGTGACGCTGACCAACAATAGCGGCCGCCGCGTCACCGACGCCGCCAATCCGCGCGTCACCAACCTGCATGGCCACATCATCAAGTTCCGCGAAACCGGCGATTCGCCGCTCGCGACCCGCTTCACCTGGGAAATCTTCCTTCAGGCGGGCAACCCGACGCTGGCCGAAGCCAATCTGAAGGGCAATATCAGCGGGGATTATTTCTCCAGCCCCGACGGTATCCGCATCGATCCGCAGGGCCGCCTGTGGGTGCAGACCGACCATAATCTGACCGGCAACGCGGGCACGCTGAACGGCGCGGCCGCCAACATGGTTCAGGCGTTCGGCAATAATTCGATGTATTATATCGACCAGACGACCAAGCAGTCGAAACGCTTTCTAGTCGGGCCGCTGGGCTGCGAAATCACCGGCATCGCCTATACGCCCGATCTCAAGAGCTTCTTCATCAACATCCAGCATCCGACGGGCAACTGGCCGGTCGCCGGGCAACAGCCGCGTTCCTCGACCATCGTGGTGCGCCGCACCGACGGCCAGCCCGTCGGCAACTGATCCTTGTCGCCATCCCCTCCCGGTGTCGGGAGGGGAGAAAAGGGGGATGATGGTCCGCAAGGCCCATCCCCCTTTTTCGTGCGCCGCCGCCACGCGCAGCAACAGGAAAAGGCCCGCTCCCATATGGGACGGGCCTTTTCCTGTTCGCGGTCAGCGAAAGATCATGCGCGCGGGCATTGCACCCGCATGCGGCTTACTTGATCTTGGCTTCCTTGAATTCGACATGCTTGCGCGCGACCGGGTCATATTTGCGGAAGCTCAGCTTCTCGGTCTTGGTGCGCGGATTCTTCTTGGTGACGTAGAAGAAGCCAGTGTCAGCCGAGCTGACGAGACGGATCTTGACGGTTGCCGGCTTGGCCATGGCCCTATTCCCTGGTCTTAAATAGCGTAAAAAGAAAAGCGGCCCACAGCGGACCGCCCCGTTTCAGCGGTGCCCCATGGGGCAGATTCGGTCGGCTGTCAAGGCTGGCGGCATAGTCCATGGCGGCGCATCCACGCTTTACATGGCTTTAACCAATCGGGCGCATGATCCGTCATGGGGCGACAGACGGGGGATTTTCCGATGCGACATGATCCATTACCGGCCATTTTGACGGACCTGATGCGCCGTGTCGACGGCCTGGCCAATCAGCGCGGGCATCTGTCCGCGCCCCGCATTCAGGACGAACTGGACCAGATTCGCCACATCGCCCGCGCCTTTCATCTGGACGCGGTGGAAGGGCTGGCCGCGATGCTCGATTCGGCCCTGTCGCTGCATGGCCTTGGGCCGATCATGCTCACCTATCTCGACCTGATGCGCGACGCCATCGTGGCGGAAATGCCGATGGCGACGATCATCCCCATGGCTCCGCGCGCCGCGCCCGTCGCGTCTTTCCCGCTGCGCGCCTGATTCGCACCACATATGGACGCGCTGCTGCTTGCTCTGATCGGTTGCCTGCTGGGCGAAATCGGGGACAAGGGGCAATGGCTCGTCCTGGCGCTCGCCACCCGATATGACCGCAACGGCGCGATCATCGCCGGCATCATTGTCGCGGCGGTCGCCAATGCCGCCATATCTGCTTTTGCGGGCGGCTGGATCGGCCCGATGCTGGGGGCGGATGCGCGCCTTTTGTTCATGGCACTGTCGGTGCTGTTTCTGGGGGCGGGCCTGTTCTGGCCGGTCAGGCCACCCGATCCGCTGGCGCGCTGGCCGCTCGGTGCGTTCCTGACCAGCGCCATTGGTCTCTTCATTCTCTTCCTTGGCGACGGCCCGCAATTTCTGATCCTCGGCATCGCGACCCGGACGGCCGATCCGGTACTGGCGGGCGCGGGCGGGGCGCTGGGAATCATCGCAGCGCTCGTACCGGTCGTGTTGCTGCGCGGCCAGATCATGGCCATGCTCCCCGTCCGCGCCATCCGCCGGACAGGTGGCGCGCTGTTGCTGATCATCGGCGCCTGCCTCGCTCTGTCTGCGATGGGCCGTTTATAGATCGATCCCGTGCATCAGCCTGATCGGGATTTTGCACCGCAAAAAATGGCACCATCTGCTCCGCCGATCATTATATGTCCGAAATCAATTTTGCCGAACGCAACAGGAGGACATGCAATGACCGCTCCCGACCTCAAAACGCCGACCGACCTCAAAAGCAACGCGACCAAATCCGTGGCCGAAGCACTCAACGGCGCGCTGGCGGACAGCTATGCGCTGTACCTCAAGACCAAGAATTTCCACTGGCATGTGTCCGGCCCGCATTTCCGCGACTATCATCTGATGTTCGACGAACAGGCGACCGAAATTCTGGGCGTGACCGACCTGATCGCCGAACGCGTGCGCAAGACCGGCAATGTCACGCTGCGTTCGATCGGCGACATCGCCCGGCACCAGACGGTCAAGGACAATGACGCCGATTTCGTGTCGCCCGCCGACATGCTGAAGGAACTGCGCGACGACAATCTGGCACTGGTCGAAACCTTCCGCGCCGTGAAGGCCGCCGCTACCGAAGCGGGCGACAATGCGACCGAAGGCATTGTAGACGACTGGACCGATCAGGCCGAACAGCGCGCCTGGTTCCTGTTTGAAGCCGCTCGCGGCGTTTGATTCGCTTTACAGGTCATGAAAAAGCCCGCTGGCGCAAACCTGCGGGCTTTTCTTATGATGGAACCGTCCGTCGGTTTCGATCGAGCGGCGCGTGGCAAAGCATGTCAGTCCTGGCGGATCACCGTAATCGCCACGATCTTCAACGCTTCCGTCTTCCCGGCGAAATCGACCTTCTCACCGACTTCCGCGTCCATCATCGCACGGGCGAGGGGGGATGAAAAGCTGATGCGCCCGTCATGCGGATCGGCCTCGTCATCGCCGACTAGCGCCACGCTCTTTTCCTGCCGATTGAGGCGATAGGTCACCTGCGTCCCGAACGCGACGGTATCCCCGTCCGGTACCGGCCGCAACTCCGCCGTCGCCAGCCGCGTGCGCCAGTAACGCAGCACGCGCTTATGCTTCTTGGCCTCTTCTTCCTCCATGGCGGCGGCATCGACGGCTTCCAGCGCCTCGACCCTCTCCCGCGTCAGCCGCAATCCGCGCGCTGTCACCCAGTTCGGTCCGGGCGGTATCGGCAGCTCGAACTTCGGCTCCATATGCTCATCATCGCTCTCGCGACGAAAGGCGACACTCACATCACTCTCCTTTGAAAATAGCGGATTATCCGTCCGGGTTCAGACCGGACGCTGTTCCGTCATCCCCTTATGTCGGGATCAATCCTCGTCGAACAGGCCTGCCAGCTGCTCGACCATGGTTCCGCCCAGCTGCTCTGCATCCATGATCGTCACGGCGCGGCGATAATAGCGGGTCACGTCATGGCCGATGCCGATCGCGACCAGCTGCACCGGCGACCGGTTCTCGATCCAGTCGATCACCTGCCGCAAATGCCGCTCCAGATAGGTGCCGCTGTTGACCGACAATGTGCTGTCGTCCACCGGCGCACCATCGGAAATCACCATCAGGATGCGCCGTTCCTCATGCCGCGCGATCAACCGGCTATGCGCCCACAGCAGCGCCTCGCCGTCGATATTTTCCTTGAGCAGCCCTTCGCGCATCATCAGGCCCAGATTCTTGCGCGCGCGCCGCCACGGATCGTCCGCCTTCTTGTAGACGATATGGCGCAGGTCGTTCAAACGCCCCGGCATCGGCGGACGCCCGGCGGCCAGCCATTCCTCACGTGCCTGTCCGCCCTTCCACGCCCGCGTGGTAAAGCCCAAAATCTCGGTCTTGACCCCGCACCGTTCCAGCGTCCGCGCCATGATGTCGGCGCTGATCGCCGCGATGCTGATCGGCCGCCCGCGCATGGAGCCTGAATTGTCGATCAGCAGCGTGACGACGGTATCGCGAAATTCGGTATCGCGCTCGATCTTGTAGGACAGCGACCGGGTGGGATCGATCACGATCCGCGCCAGCCGTGCCGCGTCCAGCATGCCTTCTTCCTGGTCGAAGTCCCACGACCGCGACTGCTGCGCCATCAATCGCCGTTGCAGCCGGTTGGCCAGCTTCGTCACCGCGCCCTGCAAACTCACCAGCTGCTGGTCGAGGAACCCGCGCAGCCGCACCAGTTCATCCTCGTCGCACAATTCCTCCGGCGCCACCACCTCGTCGAACTTGGTGCTATAGGCCTTGTAATCGAACCCCGGCGGCAGGTCGGACATCGGCCGGTTGGGCCGCACCGGCATCATGCCGTCCTCGCCCATATCGTCGGCGCCTTCGTCGCTGTCGGCGTCGAATTCGTCGCTATAGTCGGTGTCGCCCTCTTCGGTCTCGCCACCCTTGTCCTCGGCGCGGGCTTCGGCGTTCATGTCGCTGTCGCCGGATTCCTCCTGACCGCTTTCGCCTTCTTCCTGCTCGTCCTCTTCGTCCTCGCCTTCATCCTGCGATTCAGGCTCTTCCGTATCGGGCGGGACATCGGCGTCGATCAGGTGCAGATGCTCCAGCATCGCCGTCGTCAGCTTCTGGAAAGCGCGCTGGTCGTCGATCGCCATGGACAGCGCGTCCAGGTCCGTGCCCGCCTTGTCCTCGATCCACTGGTCGACCATGGCGACGCCGGGCGCCGCATCCTTGGGGATGGCCTGCCCGGTCAACCGCTCGCGCACCTTCAGCGCCAGTGCGGTGGACAGCGGCACTTCGTCCGCAGACCGCGCCCGGCGGATCGCGTCCGATTTCAGCCGCAGTTCCAGCGCGTGGTTCAGGTTGGCGCGCACGCCCTCCATCGCCCGTGCGCCGATGGCTTCCACCCGCGCCGTTTCGACCGCGTCGAACACCGCGCGCGCGACCGCCTCACCGGGGGCGGACGTCGCATGCACCTTCGGATCATGATGCCGCATCTTCAGCGCATGGGCGTCGGCAAAGCCGCGCGCCAGCGCCACCTGATCGGCGGGCAGGGCGCGGCCGGGTGTCGGCACCTTGATCGCCTTGCCGATGGCATGGGGCGTGTCGGCGGTGAAGTTCACCTCCACCTCCGCATCGCGGGTGATCGCGCGCGCGGTGCCGGACAGCACATCCTTGAAGGCGTCGATGGGGGACCGTTCGCTCATGCCTACTCCGGTTCGCGCAGCCGGGGCACGGCGATCGTCTCGATCTGCGTTTCCACTTCCGCCATCAGCTTGTGCACCGGGCATTTGGCCGCCACCGCGATCAGCCGGTCATGCTGCTCGTCGCTCATCGGCCCGGTCAGCGCGATGCGGGTGGTGAGCTTGTAGACGCCCTTGCGCTCCTCGCTTGCGTCGCGCACCACGCCCACGCGAATATCCTCGACCGGAATATCGTTGCGCTGCGCATACCACAACATGGTCATCGCCTTGCACGCGCCCAATGCCGCATCATACAGGTCGTGCGGGTCGGGACCGGCATCATGGCCATCGGGCGCGGACATGTCCGCAACGATTTCATGCCCGCGAATGCTGATCCGGTGCGCGGTTCCGCCCCCAATGCCATTTGCTGGGTCGATCCGTTCGACGACGATCATAAATGGAAACTCCCGACCTTCAGGGGCCGGGGCGAACCTGTCAGTTCGCCCGGCTCGCCACGCTTTCCGGCAAATCCTTGCCGAAGACGCGCTGATAATATTCGGCGACCAGCGCCCGTTCCGCCTCATCGCATTTGTTGAGGAAGGACAGGCGGAAGGCGAAGCCGACATTCTTGAAGATCAGCGCATTCTGCGCCCAGCTGATCACGGTGCGGGGCGACATTACGGTCGAAATATCGCCGTTGATGAAGCCCTGCCGCGTCAGTTCGGCGACCTTGATCATATTCTCGACTTCCTTGCGGCCGCCTTCGCTGTCATATTCGCCCGACTTCGCCAGCACCACCTGCGCCTCGGTCGCGGCAGGCAGGTAATTCAGCGCCACGACCAGATTCCACCGGTCCATCTGGCCCTGATTGATCTGCTGCGTGCCGTGATAAAGCCCCGTCGTGTCGCCCAGGCCCACGGTATTGGCGGTCGCGAACAGGCGGAAATAGGGGTTGGGCCGGATCACGCGATTCTGGTCGAGCAGCGTCATCTTGCCGTCCGTTTCCAGCACGCGCTGGATCACGAACATCACGTCGGGGCGACCGGCATCATATTCGTCGAACACCAGAGCGACCGGGCGCTGCAACGCCCATGGCAACAGGCCTTCCTTGAACTGCGTCACCTGCTGCCCGTCCTGCAACACGATCGCGTCGCGACCGACCAGGTCGATACGGCTGATATGCGCGTCGAGGTTGATGCGGATGCACGGCCATTTCAGGCGCGCGGCAATCTGTTCGATATGGCTCGACTTGCCGGTGCCGTGATAGCCCTGCACCATGACGCGGCGGTTATGCGCAAAGCCCGCCAGGATCGCCAAGGTGGTGTCCGGGTCGAACACATAGGCGGGGTCGAGGTCGGGCACGCGCTCATCGGCCTGCGAAAAGGCAGGCACCTTCATGTCGACGTCGATGCCGAAGATTTCGCGCGCATCCACTTCGCGGTCGGGCGCTTCCAGCAGCGTTTCGGCGCGGGCATCGGGCTGGACGTTGGAAATATCGGTCATCGGGTTCGTCATCTTTCTGCGAGTCATTCGCGCCCTAACCCAGATTCAAAGCGCGTGTCGATACAGTGGGGTCTTAACCGCCGCCGATCAAGCGGCCCATTCGGCCAAATTGGCTTCTTCGCCGATCAGCGCCAGCCCATGGGCGATGGATGTCAGCTCGCCCCCGGTGGCCAGTCTGTCGTCGCCGAAACGCGCGCGGAAAATGTTGCGAATGGCCGGGATCAGCGACGATCCACCGGTCAGGAATACCCGGTCGATGGTATCAGGCGTCACATTGGCCTTGGCCAGCGCCTTGTCCACGGTCGCTTCGATCTGGGCGATGTCGGGCGCGATCCATCCTTCGAAATCGGCGCGCGACACGCTCTGCTCGATCTCCAGCCCGCCGCCCGAAAAACGGAATGTCGCGCTTTCCTGATCCGACAGGGCGCGCTTCAACGCTCCCACAGCATCATAAAGCGGATAGCCCAGTTCCTTCTCGATCACGGTGATCATCCGCCCGATCGCTGCCGGATCGGCCGCCGTCTTCTGCAACCGCGCCAGTTCCTCCATCGTGCGCCGGTAGCGCATCAGCGCAAGGCGCGACCAGTCTGCGAAATCCGCGAAATAACTGCGCGGTATTTCCAGCGTCTTGCCGAAACTCTGATAGCCGCCCCCCTTGCCCAGCATCGGCAGCACCAGATTGTCGAGGATGCGATAATCGAACCGGTCGCCGGCCAGGCCGATGCCCGCCGATCCCAGCGGCGTCGCGCGCCGCGCCGCCCCCGGCGCCTCCACCCGCACCAGCGAAAAGTCGCTGGTGCCGCCGCCAAAGTCGGCGACCAGAATGGTGGCGGCATGGTCGATCCGGCTGGCATAGCTGAACGCCGCGCCCAATGGTTCATAGACATAATGGACTTCCGTCCCGAACCCGTCGAACATCGCGTCGTATCGTTTGCGAGCCAGTGCTTCGTCCGGGCGCGATCCGGCATATTCCACCGGCCGCCCGACGACGATCCGTTCGGGCCGTTGGTTCAGCGCGCCGCCCGCATGGCCGATCATGCGGTTAAGGAACATCTGCCCCAGTTCCTCGAACCGGAACCGCTTTTCGAACACATTGGCGCTTTCGAAAATCGGGCTGGCCGCCACCGACTTGAAACTTTGCAGGAACCGGCTGTCTTCGGGATATTCCATATATTCCGCGATCGCCCATGGCCCCGCTTCATGCGCCATGCCGCCCTTGACCGCGTCGTCATGCCAGAAACACAGGGCGGACCGGAACACCGCGCCGGTCGCCTGTTCGCCTGCAAAGTCCACCAGCCGCGATTCCCCGTCGCTTGCCAGTGCGACGACGCTGTTGGTCGTGCCGAAATCTAGGCCCAGCGCGCGTGGCGTCGCTTGCATGCAATATCTCCGGAATGTCGTATCTTGTCACGGCGGGCACATCACCCTGCCGCGCTGGAAAAGGACGTAAAGTAAAATATCGGGGACAGAAATCCGATACGATCGGATAGCCGCTCCGTGGAAGGCCGGGCGCTATGACAGCCTGACCCTGCCGGGGCAAGGGGGCAGGGCTGTCCTACAGGCGCTGACGCCGCTATTCTCGCATCGGTTCTTTCTCAACTGCGGCATTTCCAGAAAACTTTCATGCGCCATTGGCGAGAAGTTAGCGATGTTTGACAGGATATTCAGGCGAAAACCGCCGCCTTGCGCAAATGGGCATAGGCTTCGATCACCTCCTGCAACGCGCCTTCATGGCTGCGGTCGCCGCCATTATGGTCGGGGTGATAACGGCGCAGCAATTCGGTGTAACGACTGCGCAGCGCCTTGCGGTCGGCATCCACGGGCAGGCCCATGACCGACAATGCTTTGCGGTCGTCCGCCGAC
>NZ_JBMDWL010000001.1:0-2719 GCF_048594625.1 Sphingobium sp. | reverse complement strand
TAACGGATGGAGCGCGATATGCTACCGCCCCTGATAGGCGCGCTCCATCCACCGAAAACCCCAACGGGCCAACCGGGGCCGAACGCGGCGCAAAATCGCCGCGTGCGGCCCCATTTTCATATTGCGACAGGAGGAAACCATGCCCCATGACCGCATAGAGGGGCTGACCGTGTTCGTCCGCGTGGTGGAAACCGGATCGTTCAGCAACGCTGCACGGCTACTGAACATCACGCCATCGGCCATTTCCCGCAGCATCGCGCGACTGGAAAAGCGCCTGTCCACGCGGCTGTTCCAACGATCCACGCGGTCAATCGACCTGACCCATGCGGGCGAGGCCTATTTCGAACGCATCAGCCCGGTATTGCGGGAAATCGAGGCCGCCGATGCGGAAATAGGGTGTATCAGGACGATGCGGGGCCGGGTGCGATTGTCCCTGCCGTGCGAAATCGCCCCGCCGTTGCTCGACAGGATCACGACCGCATTCGTGCCGCTATTCCCGCAATTGCAATTGGAGGTCAGCATCAACGACCGCCATGGCCATGGCGATCACAATGTCGATCTGGCGATCCGCGCCGGTCCCGTCGAATCCGCAGGGCTGCATGAACATGACCTGGGTCAGATGACGCCGATCATGGTGGCCGCCCCTGCCTATCTGGATCGGATGGGTCGTCCGGCGACGCCTGATGACCTGCAGGCCCATGATCATCTGTCCCATGGCGGCTGCGACCTGCCGCAGGCGATCGATCTGGCCGACGGTTCGCGCCTGCAGCTGCCACGGGCGGGGTTCAGCGCCCATGACTGGGGCACGCTCCTGATCGCGGCGCGCAACGGGCTGGGCATCGCCCGCATGATGCACTGGGCGATCCGTGACGATCTGGGGGCAGGACGGCTGGTGCAGCTGCTGCCGGACGTCAGGATGCGTTCTCTGCCGCTTCGGGCCTATCACGCCCATGGGCGATCCGTGCCGCAACGCATCGGCGTGCTGCTGAACTTCATAGAAGAGCAGGTGCGCGAAAGCGAAATGGCCCGTCATGACAGGCGAAGCGGCTGATGATCACGATAAGGAAAACAAGCTGAAACAGGGGGAAATGGCGCACCCGGAACGATTCGAACGTCCGACCCTCAGATTCGTAGTCTGATGCTCTATCCAGCTGAGCTACGGGTGCGTTGGAGACGCGCTGATAGAAGCGGTCGAACGATTGGGCAAGCCCCTTTTTTGCACTTTTATGGCCTGGCAACTTTTATTGCCCTTTCCACGTTCAGACCGGCAGGAGGATGCGACGATGAGCTTCAATCTCAATATGCTTGCGCTGCTGCTTGTCATGCTGGCGATCGGCTGGATACTGGGCCTGATGATGAGCGGGCGCGGCAAATATCGTCGCCTGTGGCAGGACGAACAGGCCGTGCACCGCGCCGCCGTCAAGGACAGGGACGCGCGGATCGAGGCGGCCAATGTCCGCATCGCGGAACTGGAGCGGCAGCAGGCAGCGCCCATCGGCGCGGGCACGGCGACCGCGGTATCCGGCGCGGTGCATGGACGCGATGATCTCAGCCGAATCAAGGGCATCAGTCAGGCGCAGGAACTCGCGCTGAACGAGGCGGGCTATCACCGTTTCGGCCAGATCGCCGCGATCAACGCCGAACAGGAAGCGACGCTGGAGGCTCGGCTGGGCCTTGCGCCGGGCACAATCGGTCGGGAAGACTGGCGCGGACAGGCCGTCGAGCTGGACCGTGGCGAGAAGCCGGGCCTGTTCAGCCGCCTGACCGGTTAGAGCCGTTCTAACAGCGCTGGGCCACTCCATCGTGGGCAGACGTCAGCCATAATGAAAAAGGGCGGGGTTAATGCCCCGCCCTTTTGCTTACCCTTATTTCTTCGCCAGCGCGGCCTGCGCCGCCGCCAGTCGGGCGATCGGCACGCGGTAGGGCGACGCCGATACATAATCGAGGCCGGTCTGTTCGCAGAAGGCGATCGAGGCCGGGTCGCCGCCATGTTCGCCGCAAATGCCGAGCTTAATGCCGCTGCGGGTCGCGCGGCCACGCTCGGCGGCCAGTTCGATCAGCTGGCCCACGCCCTCCACATCGATGCTGACGAAAGGATCGCGGGCGAAAATGCCCTTGTCCACATATTGCGTCAGGAACCGGCCCGCATCATCGCGGCTGATGCCGATCGTCGTCTGCGTCAGGTCGTTCGTGCCGAAGGAGAAGAATTCGCCGACTTCGGCGATTTCACCGGCCTTCAGCGCGGCACGCGGCAGCTCGATCATGGTACCAACCAGATACTCGACGCTGCCGCCCTGTTCTTCGAACACTTCGGCCGCGACGCGATCGACGATCGCCTTCATCAGCTCCAGTTCCTTCTTGGTAGCGACCAGCGGGATCATGACTTCAGGGATCGGCGCGTCTCCGCTGCGCTGCTTGACGATCAGCGCCGCTTCGAAGATGGCGCGGGCCTGCATCTCGTAGATTTCGGGATAGGTCACGCCAAGACGGCAGCCACGATGCCCCAGCATCGGGTTGAATTCATGCAGTTCGGCGGCCCGGCGCTTGAGCGCTTCGACGCCAACGCCGGCGGCCTTCGCCACTTCCTCGAACTCCGCTTCGCCATGGGGCAGGAATTCGTGCAGCGGCGGGTCCAGCAGGCGGATGGTGACCGGCAGGCCCGCCATGGCGCGGAAGATGCCTTCAAAATCGCTGCGCTGCATGGGCAGCAGCTTGGCGA